>NC_019936.1:2880000-3480000 GCF_000327065.1 Stutzerimonas stutzeri RCH2
TACGTGCTTGCAACGTGGCGGTGGAGTCATCGATGAAGCCACCTTCGGCAGCCTGCACAGCTGGAAAGGCGGAAGCCGCTGCAATGGTCAAGGCGAGTCGGGAGATCATAGGTTTTTGCATGGTTGGCGTCTCTTGTTGTTGTTTGCAGGTGCACGCGGCCGCCCTCCGACGTGGCGTCAGCGGTAACGGCAGCTTTGGTTGCTCGGGTGTGGCGTTGGTGTCGCGAAATCAGCGTGCCGTCTGTTGCCTCTTCGCCGCTGTTGCCCAGGCCGGATGCAAGCGCAGTAGAAGATGGGCAGCGATGCCGAAGATCAGCCCCCAGAACGCAGCAGACAGGCCAAGGAACGACATGCCTGACGCGGTAACCAGGAATGTAATCAGCGCTGCCTCACGGTCATCGGGCACGGCCATCGCAGCGCTCAACGCGCCGCCAATGGCCGCAAGCAGTGCTAGACCGGCCAGGGCAGCAATCAGGGCCGCGGGGAAGGCAGTGAAGATGGAAACCAGCGTCGCGCCAAATATGCCCAGCAATAGATAGAAGACGCCGCCGGATACGCCGGCCACGTAGCGTTTCGCCGGGTTCTCGTGTGCTTCTCGACCGGTGCAGATCGCCGCGGTGATTGCAGCTAGATTCAGGCCGTGACAGCCGAACGGCGCCAGCAATAGCGAGCCCAAGGCACTACTGCTGATCAACGGGCTGGCTGGCGTGCTGTAGCCCGCGTTGCGCAGTACCGCCATGCCGGGAACGAACTGTCCGGTCAGCGCCACCATGATCAGAGGGAAGGCGATATTCAACATGACCTGCCAGCTGAATTCAGGGTTGATCCAGACCGGCGTTGCCAGTCCGATCACCAGGGCTTCGCTGCGCAGCTCCCCTGATGCGATCGTGATCGTCACACCGACCACCAACACCGCGAGCACCGCGTAACGCGGCATGGCGCGCTTGAAGATCAGATAAGTACAGAACATCGCCAGCACCAGCCAGGGCTGCTCCTTGATGGAGACGAAAAGCCCGGTACCGAAGCGGAACAGGATGCCCGCGAGCATCCCTGCAGCAATGGCGGACGGCAGACGATTGATGATGCGATCGAACGCACCGGAAAGGCCGACCAGCAGCACCACCACGCTCGTGACGATATAGGCGCCGATGGCCTCGTTCAGGGTGATGTCGGGCAACATGGTCACCAGCAATGCCGAACCCGGCGCGGACCAGGCGATGATGATCGGCACTTTGTAGCGAAGGCTGAGCAGGATGCCGAGCACACCACTGCCGATAGAGATCGTCCAGACCCAGGAAGACAGTATGTCGTGCGGCATGTTGCCGGCTTTGGCCGCCTGAAAAATGATCACCAGCGGGCCGGCATAGGAAATCACGGTCGCGATAAAACCGGCGACCACGGCGGAGAGCGAGAAGTCTTTGAGCAGAGCTTTCATATCGCCTCGCAAGGTAAGGCTTGGGTGTCCGTGACAGTGTCCGGAGCACTCTTGTTTTATGTGATGCGGCCGGCAAGCCGCATCGCTTGTGTCGCTGACCCGCATTGCGGTGCACATGGGTTGGAAACGCACAGCGCTCCCACTGGCACCATCACCTCGGGTGTGAATGGTTTCATCCATCCACACCCGAGGTGCCATCAGGCGTTCTGCAGAGCGCGCGGGCGGGCGCTGCGCTGTTCGGCTTCCGGCGCCGGAGCAGCCTGCAGCTGGAAGTCGAAGGTCAGTTCGGCGAAGCGGCTGCCTTCGATACCACGGGCGCGGGCGGCTTCGGCGTCTTCGACGAAGCGGATGTCACCGACCAGGCCGTCGCGGGTGGCGTAGGCGAAGTCGTCCCAGAGGTACTCGTCGCCAGCCAGGTTGATCTGGGTGGTCAGGTGACGGTGACCCGGTGCCGAGATAAAGAAGTGGATGTGCGCCGGACGGCGGCCGTGACGACCAAGATGATCCAGTACTTCCTGGGTCGGGCCGTCGAGCGAGCAACCGTAGCCGGACGGCACGATGCTGCGCGCGCGGTAGTTGCCGTTCTCGTCGGTGACGATGCGGCGACGCAGGTTGTATTCCGACTGGCTCTTGTCGAAGTAGGAGTAGTTGCCCTTGGTGTTGGCGTGCCACAGGTCGACCACAGCGTTGGCGACAGGCTTGCCGTCCGGACCGGTGACCTGGCCCTGCAGGAACATCACGGTGGCGACGTCCAGCTCGCTGCCGTCGTCCATGCGCGTTTCAGCTTGGCTAATCGGGGCGCCGGCGACGTACAGCGGGCCCTCGATGGTGCGCGGGGTGCCGCCGGTGAGGCCCTGCTGCTCGTCCTTGGCGTCTTCCAGCAGGTCGAGGAAGTGCTCCAGGCCCAGGCCGGCAACCAGCAGACCGGCTTCGTGGCGACCGCCCAGGCGGTTGAGATAGTCCACGGCCTTCCAGAATTCGTCCTGGGTGATTTCCAGGTCTTCGACGATTTTCGCAGTGTCGACCAAGATGCGGTTGATCACGGTCTTCATGCGGCTGCTGCCGGCGTCGTTGCCGAAGCCGCTGGCTTCCTTGAAGAAGTTCTGAACGTCGCTGGTTTGGGAGATTTTTACAGTCATGGCACAGGCCTCATCTTGTAATTGTGGTCACGGTTTAACTGACCGGGGCGAACCCCGGCTTCGAACAGAAATCAGCGGTCGTCGTCGCGGATCGACGAGGGGTGCCGGCAAAGGGCGTTGACCTCGATCTCCATGTAGGGGAAAAGCGGCAGTTGCATCAGGGTGTCGTGCAGTTCCTGCACGCTGGCCACATCGAACACGCTGTAGTTGGCGTACTGGCCGGCGATGCGCCACAGGTGGCGCCACTTGCCCTCGCGCATCAGGCCTTGAGCGAGTTCCTTCTCGTCGGCCTTGAGCTTGGCGGCCTTTGCCGGGTCCATGTCGACCGGCAGTTTTACGATCATCTTTACGTGGAACAGCATCTGTTCAGCCTCCGGTTACTTGCGAGCGAAGAACGCCAGGCGCTCTTCATCCAGGGTCAGGCCCAGGCCCGGCGTGCGCGGTACTTCCAGCTGGAAGTCGCGGTAGACCGGCGCCTCGGTGACGATTTCTTCGGTGAGCAGCAGCGGGCCGAACAGCTCGGTGGCCCAGGTGAGCTTGTTGATCGTGACGAAGGCATGCGCCGACGCCAGGGTGCCGATGGCGCCCTCGAGCATGGTGCCGCCGTAGAGTGCGATGCCCGCCGCCTCGGCGATCTGCGCGGTGCGCAGCACGGCGCGCGGGCCACCGTTCTTGGCGATCTTCAGGGCGAAGATGCTGGCGGCACCATCGGCGGCCAGGCTGAAGGCGTCCTCGACGCTCTCGATCGACTCATCGGCCATGATCGGTGCCGGGCTGCGCTGGTTCAGACGAACCTGGCCGCCACGGTTGATCCGCGAGATGGGCTGTTCGATCAGGTCGATACCGTTGTCGCCGAGAATGCGGCAGGCGCGCAGCGCTACCGATTCGTCCCAGGCTTGGTTGACGTCGACGCGCACGCTGGCGCGCTCGCCGAGGGCCTGCTTGATGGCGATGACGTGCTTGAGGTCGGCGTTCACTTCGCCCGCACCGATCTTCAGCTTGAAGATGCGGTGGCGGCGGATGTCGAGCATGTGCTCGGCTTCCTCGATGTCCTTGGTGGTGTTGCCACTGGCCAGGGTCCAGGCCACTTCCAGGCTGTCGCGAACGCGACCGCCGAGCAGCTCGCTGACCGGCAGCGCCAGGCGCTTGCCCTGGGCGTCCAGCAGCGCGCTTTCGAGGCCGGACTTGGCGAAGGTGTTGCCCTTCGCCGCCTTGTCCAGACGCAGCATGGCTGCGTTGATATTCGCCGCATCCTGACCCACCAGCAGCGGGCCGAGATGACTGTCGATGTTCTGCTTGATGCTTTCCGGGCTTTCGTTGCCGTAGGCCAACCCGCCAATGGTGGTGGACTCGCCGATGCCTTCGATGCCGTCGCTGCACTTCACGCGGATCACCACCAGCGTCTGCTGCTGCATGGTGTGCATGGCCAGCTTGTGCGGGCGGATGGTCGGCAGGTCGACGACGATCGCCTGGATGCTTTCAATCAGGATGGGGCTCATATCGATTTCCGATTTACCAGTGTCAGTTCAGGGGATCAGGCCTTGGCAGCCGAAATCACCACCGGTGCCGCAACGGTGCTGCGCTTGCTGGAGATGGCGAATACGCTCATGGCCAGCGCCGCGATGATTCCCGGTACGGCGAAGGCCATGAAGTTCAGTTGCAGCGGCAGGTTGATCCCGAGCAGTGCACCACCGAGCAGCGGGCCGACGATGGCACCGTTGCGGCCGATGCCCGAAGCCCAGCCCAGACCGGTGGAGCGGATCGACAAGCCGTAGAACTGTGCGGCGGTTGCGTAGAGCAGGATCTGGGTGCCGATCACGGTGGCACCAGCGATAAAGATCAGGGTGTAGAGCACCGGCATCGGCGTCTTGAAACCCAGCAGGCTGATCGAGACCACGGAGATAGCGAAGAACACCACCACCACCTTGGACAGGTTGAAGCGGTCACCCAGCCAGCCGCCGAGAATCGCCCCGGCCATGCCGCCGAAGTTCAGTGCCAGCAGGAAGGACAGGCTCGAACCCAGGCTGTAGCCGGCGTTGGCCATCAGCTTCGGCAGCCAGGAACCCAGCGCGTAGACCATCAGCAGGCAGCAGAAGAACGCCACCCAGATCGACACGGTGCGCACGCCACGACCGTCGCGGAACAGCTCGAGTACCGACGCGCTCTTGCCCTTGATGTCGCTCATCACCAGTTCGTCGTTGGCGCCGAGCTGGCGGGTCGGATCAACCTTGTTGAGCAGCGCGCGGGCCTGTTCGGTACGACCCTGACGAACCAGAAAACCGACCGACTCCGGCAGATACCAGATGATCACCGGCAACAGCAGCAGCGGCACGGCGGCAGCGAAGAACATCGCTTCCCAGCCGAAACGCGGCAGCATGTAGATACCTAGGCCGGCCGACAACATGCCGCCCAGCGAATAACCGCTGAACATGACCGCGACTAGGGTGCTGCGCAGTTTCTTCGGCGCGTACTCGTTCATCAGCGCAACGACGTTGGGCATCAGCCCGCCGCAGCCGAGTCCGGCGAGGAAGCGGAAGACGCCGAATTCGGTTGGGGTGCTGGCGAAGCCGTTGAGCACGGTGGCCGAGCTGAACAGCACGAAGCAGATGGCGATACCCATCTTGCGGCCGATGCGGTCGGCCAGGGTGCCGAATACCAAGGCGCCGAACATCATGCCGAACAGCGCGTAACTGCCCAGAGCACCGGCTTCCAGCGGGGTCAGGCCCCACTCTTTCATGATCACCGGCAGAACCACGCCGTAGATGAACAGATCGTAGCCGTCGAAGATCAACAGCAGTGCGCACAGGCACACGACCAGCCAGTGAAACCCGTTGAAGCGGGCGTTATCGATGACCTCGTGTACGTCTACTTTTCGCATGGCGAGACTCTCTATTGTTTTTGTTAGTCGCAGGTCGGCCACCGCCGGCGAAACCACCAGTAGCGTCGTGCCCTGGCGTTCCCCCGGCCAAGGCCGGTGTATCGATCACTCAGCCGAGGTCACCGCCTCCCACCGGCAATGTCACCCCGGTGATATAGGACGCATCATCAGAGGCCAGGAAGAGAATGGCGCCGGCTTGCTCGTCGATGGTTCCGTAGCGCTTCATCAATGATGAATCGACGGTCTGATCGACGATCTGCTGGTACCAGATCTTCTCCTGCTCGCTCTGCTCGGCGGCGTTGCGCGGAATGCGGCGTGGCGGCGCCTCGGTGCCGCCCGGCGCGGTGGCGTTGACGCGAACGCCACGCTGGGCATTTTCGAACGCCAGGCAGGCGGTCAATGCATTGACACCACCCTTGGCCGCGCCGTAAGGCACGCGGTTCAAGCTGCGGGTCGCGATCGACGAGACGTTGACGATGGCACCAGCGCCCTGCTCCAGCATGTGCGGCAGCGCGGCGTGGCAGCACCACAGCGTCGGGAACAGCGAGCGACGCACTTCGGCCTCGATCTCGTGCTCCTGGTAATGCTCGAACGGCTTGGCCCAGATGGTGCCGCCGACGTTGTTGACGAGGATGTCAACGCGCCCGAAGCGCGCCTTGGCGGCGTCCATGACGCTGTGACAGTCGGCGAACTGCTCGAGATCGGCGGTCATGGTCAGGACTTCGACGCCCTTGGCGCCGAGCTCATCGGCCAGTTCATGGACCAGTTCGGAACGGTCGACCAGCAGCAGGCGACCACCCTCTTCGCCCATGCGCTCGGCGACGCGACGGCCGATGCCCTGTGCGGCACCGGTGATCACCGCGACTTTGTTCTGGAAACGTTTGTTCATCTACCCAACCTCTGGAATGGCGAGGATTCGGTGGGCAATGCTGCGCAGCTGCCCACCCTACGGTTGGCCGATCAGGCGCTGGCGGCGAACTTCTCGTAGTAGAAATTGGCCGGCTGCAAGCCCTGCTCACGAATGAACTGGTTGACCGACTCGACCATGGGCGGCGGGCCGCACAGGTAGATGTCCACTTCGCCTTCGTTGAGGTGCTTGGGCTCGATGTGCTGGGTGACATAGCCCTTCTGCGGGTACTGACTGTCGGTGCTCGACACGCAGGCGCTGTAGGTGAAGTTCGGGATGCGTGCGGCG
Organism: Stutzerimonas stutzeri RCH2; assembly: GCF_000327065.1. Lineage (NCBI taxonomy): Bacteria > Pseudomonadati > Pseudomonadota > Gammaproteobacteria > Pseudomonadales > Pseudomonadaceae > Stutzerimonas > Stutzerimonas stutzeri. The sequence continues at coordinate 2,886,648 of NC_019936.1, forward strand.
AAGTCGGCGAGGCGATCCATCTCCACCAGATCAAAGTCGTTGGACACGCCATAGATCAGGTGCAGCGGATGCTCGCTACCCTGCTCGGCGATCTTCTCCAGCATCGCGGTGAACGGCGCCAGACCGGTACCGCCAGCCAGCAGCAACAGCGGACGCTTGATCTCACGCAGGTAGAAGCTGCCCAGCGGACCTGCCAGGGTCAGGCTGTCGCCGGCCTTGGCCATGCCGCTGAGGAAGCTGCTCATCAACCCGCCCGGGACATTGCGGATCAGGAAGCTGACCTCACCGTCCCTCTGCAGCGAACTGAAGGAATAGGCGCGGGTCTGGTCGGTCCCCGGCACCTGCAGATTGACGTACTGCCCCGGCAGGAAGGCCAGCTGGGTCAGGGCTTCGCCCTTGATCGACAGGGCGATGGTGCTTTGCGACAGCTGGCGGACGTTGCTGATGGTCGCCTCGTAGCTGGCCTGGGCGGTCTTGCAGACGTCCGACGAGGCCGGCACGCGAACCACGCAGTCGCTCTCGGCGCGCATCTGGCAGGTCAGCACGTAGCCCTGGGCGGCTTCGTCTTCGCTCAGCGCGTCTTCGATGTATTCCTCGCCAAGGTCGTACTGACCGGCTTCGGCGAAGCATTTACAGGCGCCGCAGGCACCGTCGCGGCAATCGAGGGGAATGTTGATGCCCTGACGATAGGCTGCATCGGCTACGGTTTCGCCGATCTTGGCGTCGATGAAGCGGGTGACCCCGTCTTCGAAATTCAGTGCGATCTTGTGGCTCATGGCGCACCTCGCTCAGGCGTTTTCTTGTTGTCAGCGCATGGCCTGGCCATGCGCACACGTAAGGTGGGCGAGCAGCGGGTTGGCCGCCGCCCGTCCGGGCGACTCAGATGTGGTAAACGTCTATCACCTGGCGCACGTAGTCGTTCTTCAGCACGACCTTCTTGGCCTTGATCAGCGGGCTCTCACCGCGCGTATCGAGGGTGTAGAAGCTGGTGCCGTAGAAGTGGTCGACGGTCTTGTAGCGGAAGCTCATGGTGTGCCAGTTGAAGCGCACCTTGCAGAAGCCTTCACCCTGCTCGACGATTTCCAGGTTGGTGATGTTGTGCGAGGTACGGGTATCCGGGATCGTCGCACTGGAGCGCTCGGTGCGGATGCGGAACACGCGATCCTCCAGGCCGCCGCGGTTGCCGTACCAGATCAGGGAGATTTCGGTCTGCGGGTTTTCCACCAGCTCGTCGTTGTCATCCCAGGCCGGCATCCAGAAGGAGGCGTCCGATGCGTAGAGCTCGAGCCAGCTGTCCCAGTCCTTGTCGTCCAGGTAGCGCGCTTCGCGATAGAGGAAGTCACGTACCGCTTCGTAGGAAATGGCCATTTACGCGCCCTCCACGTGGATCAGTTGGTCCTGCTCTTTCTTCACGGCCTTGACCATCTGGTCACGCCAGTAGCCGTGCTGCACCACGTACAGACCTTCGTCTTCGGTGCGCACGCCGCTGAGCAGCGGATGCAGGTCGATCTGCTGGGCGCTTTCGTCGGCCCCTTCGATCCAGTGAGCAGCGCCGCGGGACATATCGTTCCACTGCAGCGAACGGCCCTGGAAGCCTTCCTGACAGGCACGGAACTCTTCCAGATCATCCGGCGTGGCCATGCCCGAGACGTTGAAGAAGTCTTCGTACTGACGGATGCGACGGGCGCGGGCCTCGGCGCTCTCGCCCTTCGGTGCGATGCAGTAGATGGTGACTTCGGTCTTGTCGACGGAGATCGGACGGGCGATACGCAGCTGCGAGCCGAACTGGTCCATCAGGTACAGGTTCGGATACAGGCACAGGTTGCGCGAGTGGCCGATCATCCAGTCGGCACGGGCCTCGCCGAACTCTTCGACCAGACGATCACGCTGCGAGAACAGCGGACGGTCTTCCGGGTTGTCCCAGCGGGTCCAGAGCAGCATGTGGCCGTTCTCGAAGGAGTAGAAACCACCGCCCTTCTTGCCCCAGCCGCCGGCGCTCATGGCGCGAATGTCGTCGCCGGCGTCTTTCAGCTTGCGCTGCTGCTGGGTCGCGGCGTAGTTCCAGTGCACGGCGGTCACGTGGTAGCCGTCGGCGCCGTTTTCGGCCTGCAGCTTCCAGTTGCCGTCGAAGACGTAGGTGGAGGAGCCACGCAGCACTTCCAGGCCTTCTGGCGACTGGTCGACGATCATGTCGATGATCTTGCGCGACTCGCCGAGGAAATCTTCCAGCGAGGAAACGTCGGGATTGAGGCTGCCGAACAGGAATCCGCGGTAGGACTCGAAGCGCGCGACCTTCTTCAGGTCATGCGAGCCGTCGCAGTCGAAGCTCTCCGGGTAGCCGGCTTCCTTGGGGTCCTTCACCTTGAGCAGCTTGCCCGAGTTGTTGAAGGTCCAGCCATGGAACGGGCAGGTATAGGTCGCCTTGTTGCCGCGCTTGTAACGGCAGAGCGTTGCGCCGCGATGGCTGCAGGCGTTGATGAAGGCGTTGAGGACCCCATCCTTGTTGCGGGCGATGAAGATCGGCTGCCGCCCCATGGTGGTGGTGTAGTAGTCGTTCTTCTCGGGAATCTGGCTCTCGTGGGCAAGGTAGATCCAGTTGCCCTCGAAGATGTGCTTCATCTCGAGCTCGAAAAGCTCCGGCGCGGTGAAAATCTCACGCTTGCAGCGAAAGATGCCTTTCTCTTTGTCTTCTTCAAGCAGCGAATCAAGGTAGTCGATTCCCAGGGACATGACCGGGGCCTCCGTTGTTATTGTTTCTACGTGATGAAGGCTACGGCGCTGGAGGCGGCATCAATATCCGTTTCCTGCAGGACCTTTATCCGTTTTCTGCACAACGCAAGAAGGCAAATTGACGCACCCACAGGCAGCCGGCGGCCAGCCCGCCCGCAAGGGGGCGGAACAGCTCGACAGCGAGGGTGGTAGTGAAGAAAAGGAGCCGCTGCCGTCGGAATGGCAGCGACTCAAGGGGACTCAGTGATGGCGGCGCAGCGTGTCCGAAGGCAGCTCGCCGAAGGTGCTCTTGTAGCTTTCCGAGAAACGGCCGAGGTGCATGAAGCCGTAGTCCATGGCGATCTCGGTGATGTTGCGCACCTTCGCCGACGGGTCGCTCAGTCGACCGTGGATCTGCTCCAGCTTGCGCTGACGGATATACGATTTGGGCGTGGTGCCAACCTTGCGTTCGAACAGCAGGTAAAGCGAGCGCAGGCTCATGTTAGCCAGTGTGGCCAGCTGCTCAACCGAGATGTCTTTTTTCAGATGCTCATCGATGTAGTCGGTCAACCGCCCGAACGAAGGGCAGCTGTCGCCGAAAGGATCGCGTCGGATATTGCTGGCCAGGCTGAAAAGCAGCTTGCTGGCGATGATCCGACTGTACTGCTCCTGGATTTGCGGGATGCTCTGCTCGGAGCCAGCCTCGCGGCAAATCAGGCTGACCAGGCTGTCGAAGCCATCCAGATCCTTGAGTGCATGGCGATTGGCACTGAAGCGAATGCCGTCGGCAGGTGCCTGCCATTGGTTTTCGCCGCAGGCTTTTTCCAGAAAGGATGCCGGCAACTTGACGATGAGCTTTTCGCAATCATCCGAATAAGTCAGGTCGACCGGGTCGTCGGGGTTGATCAGCAACAGTTCGCCGGGAGTGAAATAGTGCTCCTGGCCTCGCCCGCGCCACAGGCAGTGGCCGCGCTGCAACAGCTGCAGGTGAAAGATGGTTTCCAGCGCCGGCGAAGTGACATGGACACTGCCGCCATAGCTGATCTGGCAGAGGTCGAGTTTGCCGAACTTGCAGTGGCTCAGACTCGCCTGCGGGCTGCCCGTGCGCGGCAGACGAATGCAGTGCGACCCCACGTGCTGATTGACGTAGTCCGAGACGGCATGCGGGTCGGCATGCTCGAAGATCCTGCTTTTATCGCTCAGCAGTCTGTCCATCACCAGGCACTCAAATTATTTTTATCGTTCGCGGCGCTCACGCACCTGCGCCTTTGCACCTGCACTGCAAGTGCTCGGGCTTGATCCATGTCAAGAATATAGGTTGATTCAAGCATAGGAGATTCGACCAACGGACGACATACGTTCGTTCGGTGACCGCACAGTTTTTGTACAGCTTCGAAGCGGTCAGGATCGAGCACGCCGACGCGGAGATAACGCATCGACAACTGATTCTGAGTACTCCTGCTCGGCACCCACCGATGCCGTCTGAGCCAGCGGGTCCGCCAGGCTGTCCTGCATGTCCTCGATCTGTTGGAACATGCCGTTCAGCACGTCGACCAGCGCCGGGTCGAAGTACAAACCCGCCTGCTCACAGATATAGGCCTGCGCCCTCTCCTTCGACCAGGACTCCTTGTAAGGCCGCGGGGAGCGCAGCGCGTCGTACACGTCACACAGCGCCACCACCCGCGCCGCCAGAGGAATCTCTTCGCCCTTAAGTCCGTGCGGATAGCCAGTGCCGTCCCAGCGCTCATGGTGATACAAGGCAATCTCGGCAGCCATTTCCAGCAACGGAGACTCTTCTCCGTCACGCAGGATCGCGTGGCCGATCTGGGTGTGCCGCTGCATGATCTTGCGCTCCAGGTCGGTAAGCGTGCCGGGCTTGAGCAGAATGTGATCAGGAATGCCGATCTTGCCGACGTCATGCATCGGAGCAGCCAGGCGTATGCGCTCCACCCACTCAGCAGGCTGACCGAGCGCCGCCGCAATCAACGCTGCCGACTCACCAATACGGATAATGTGCTGACCTGTCTCGTCATCCTTGTATTGCGCGGCACGCGACAGACTGCAGATGACCGACTGGTAGCTCGCGTTCAGCTGCTCGGTACGTTCGCAAACCTTGCGCTCCAATGTCTCCCGTTCGATCTTCAGCTGCTTGCTGGCCCAGCTCAGCTGCAACTGGTTGCGCACTCGCAGCAGCAGCTCCGGCAGGTCCAGCGGCTTGCTGATGAAATCATTGGCACCCAGCTTGAGGCTGGAGCAACGACTTTCCCTGTCACTGAGCGCGCTGACCATGACCACCATGCGGTTGTGTTCGCGCCCGGAAAGGCTGCGGAGAATGTCGAAGCCGTTGGGCGCCGGCATGTCCACATCGAGCAACAGCAGATCCCAATCGTTCTGCTGCAACCAAGCAAGCCCGGCAGCAGAGTCGCTGAAAGCCATTATCCGTTGCACGCCGATTGCGCGAACGCTGGACTCAAGCAGACGCAGGCTGGCAGTGATGTCATCGATGACGACTACTGTGGAGTGGCGAATCTCATCAGACAACACCTTGAGCCACCTCCGCCAACAGCGCCTCGATCAGCCCGCGCAGCTCCTGCATATCCAGCGGTTTGCGCAATAGCCCCTGGCAGTCCAGGCTTGCCGCTCGCAAGGCTTCGGCGCCAGTGACGGCGCTCAGCACCACGACGGGCACGCCCTGGCAGCGCACATCACGGCGCAAGCGACTCAACAGCTCCTCACCATTCATTTCCGGTAATTTGAGATCGAGCAGCACCAGATCAGGCGGCGCGGCGAGTATCTGCTGCAGCGCGCTGACGCCATTGCTCGCCACCTCGACGAGCGCAATGTCCGCAAGCGCGGTGCGCACCAGAAACTGGCTGGCAGGATTGTCCTCGACGTAAAAGACCCGGGGTAATCCCTGGCGCATCACTGCCTCAAGCGGCGCTTCGCTCCCAAGCAGCGGTAGCTCGATCCAGAAGCTGCTGCCAATACCCGGTTCGCTGTGCAAGCCCATGCGACCCCGCATAAGCGCTGCCAGCTCCTGACAGAGCGCCAGGCCGATACCGGTTCCCTGGATCATGGTGTTCTCGCGGCCGAGGCGCTGGAACGGCTCGAATACCCGGTTCTGCTGATCGCTTGCGATCCCCAACCCGGTGTCCTCCACCAGCAATCGGATATAACCCGCCGCCACCTGATAGCTGAGCGTCACCTGGCCAGCCGGCTTGTTGTACTTGATCGCATTGGATAGCAGGTTGAGCAGGACCTGCCGCAGCCGCCGCGGGTCGGCGCGAACCTGCAATGTGCTTTCGGGCAGATCGACGTTCAGCTGCAGCCCGCGCTCGGCCACTTCCGCCCGCACCAGCTCGGCGCTTTCCTGCATCAGCTTGCTGACGTTGACCATCTGCAGCTCTACAGAGGTCGACTGCAACTGCGTGCCTGACCAGTCGAGGATGTCGCCAACCAGCTGATTGAGATGACGGCTGGCCCTGAGAATCTCATCGAGGAAGTCGGCGTTGCCATCGGGCCGCACGTCCTGCTTCATGCGCATGAGCTGGGCGAACCCCTGGATCGCATTCAGAGGTGTACGCAATTCGTGGCTCATGCTGGAGATGAAGCGAGACTTCGCCTGGTTGGCCACCTGAGCATCCAGGATCGTCTGCCGCAATTCCGCCTCGATACGCTTGAGCCCATCGATGTCGACATGCGTACCGGCGACCAATGTTGCCTTCCGACTGACCGGGTCGCGCTCCAGCACCCTGCCGCGGCTCAGCAGCCAGTGATACTCGCCGTCGCGGCCGGCGAAACGGAATTCGCCCGAATAGCTGTCATCCGTGCCATTGGCCATATGCACGTGAGCCTGGCGAACTCGCTCGACGTCGTCCGGATGCACCCGCAGGAAAAAGTCCTCGAGCGCGATGACATCGCTGGAAAGGCCGAAGCGCTGACAGAAACGCCCGCGAAGCCGGGTCATGCCGGTCTGGTAATTGATTTCCCAGAGGCTTTCGGTGGCACTCTCCAGAACCAATTCAAGACGCTCATGGGTACGCAGGCGCTGCGCTTCGCTGTTTTCCAGCTGCATGCCGACCAGCGACGCGTGCCCGGCCATCTGGTCGAGTTCGCGTATGTCGGAGGACACCCTGGCAGGCAGCCAGTTGCCCTGCCCGATCTGATCCATCATCTGCGAAATGCCGGAAATCGGGGCCAGGAGTTGCTGGCTGAGCCTGCGCGCGCGCGTCCACATGTACGCAAAAAAGGCCAGGTAGAACAGCACGAGACCACCGATCAACAGATAACCGATCTGCTGGTAGCGGCTGGCCAGCGCATTGGTCCGGCTGAACACGTCTTCCTCATCGACGACAGTCAGCAGGCGCCAACCGGTAGGCTCGATGACCGACCATGCCACAAGGTGGGCACGCCCGTTGAGCACGACCGATTCGACACCACTGGGCTTTGCATCGATGGCCTTCGCCAGCGCCACCGTCTGCGGATTCTTGTCCAGCCTGAAGTCGTCCGGCTTGAAGATCTCGCGACGCACAGCATCGTCGTAGGAGTGCTCGGTCAGCTCGTCCAGCCCGAAATCGGCTTCACCGGGTTCGGGCATCGCAAGAATATTCAGACCAGCCCCCACCAGCATCGCATAGCCATTCCATGGCACCTGCAACCGGCCAATCTGCTCGAGAATACCGCCGACCGTGATATCGATCCCGACCACACCTTCGAGGAAGTCGCCACGGTATACCGGTGCGATCGCCGACATCATCCAGCCGTGCCCGGCCGGATCGACGTAGACGTCGGTCCACACCACCTTACGCTCGGGGTTATGCGTAGCATCGGCCAGGTAATAGAAGTTGTAGTTGGGGATCACCATGTCATGCGGATACTGGTCCGGCGTCAGAAACCAGGGGTAGATGTGGTTAAGGCTGTCCCAACTGTTGAAGTACAGACTCGCCACGAGCGGATTATTAAGCTCCATCTCCTTCATCAGCGGCTCCAGAACCGACAGCTTCGCGACCTTCTGTAGGTCCTGCTGCTCGGCCGCCGTGGAGTTCGCATAGAAAACCGCGGCGCCTCCGTCATCTACTGGCGTATAGCGCACACCGTTGTCGCTGAGTGCAAGCTGCGGCAGCACTGGCGTGCTCTCGTCGAGCAACGCGCGGGTAGTGAGATTGCGGTAGGTCTCGGTCAGTGCACGCACCTGCGTAAGCTGCTCGACGACGACGCGGGCTTCCTGATTAGCGGAAGCCTCCAGATCCTCGACGGCGCTTTGCCTCAGGTACTCGATCTGCGTATCGCGAATCGCGTTGTTACTCAGCAGATACACCGCGATGAGCACCATCTCCACTAGAACCAGTGGAATCAGCGCACTCTGGACGAACGCGCGCCAGATCCATTTACGCAGCCCGAGAAAGGTTTTCGACCGCATGAAGGTATTTCCCCGGTTACTAGAGATGCGCAAGAGTTGGCGGGCAGTTCGAATGATCGAGCATGGGCCTGACATACGTTGCCAAACGGCGAATGAGGAACCCAGGTCGCAGCGAAGCAAGCCAGCCGAACAATTTCATGGCTGACTGATTTACGTGCATGACCATTCGGTTTGCAGGGGGCGCGCAAGCTGCGCCACCAGAGATGTGTGCCTGAAGATCGAAGCACACGCACATTTGCTGAAGAAATTCTGCGGAGGCGCGCACGTTAATTCAAGGCAGCACCACTTAATAAGAAATTTCCTACATCGGCATCGGACGTTTCGCCGTTAAGCCGGAAGAAAACTCTGGGATCATTCCGGCAGGTAGGCAGAACCTGACCGAGTAGCAAGGAATCTGCCCTTGGCCCGTGTCGCCAAGCAATCCGCTCACGGAAACCGGGCGAGTCATTCCCGAGCAAAGGAGAAATACAGTGAACCCTGTACAGGTTATCGCTGTTACTGGAGGTAGAGGGGGCTGCGGCAAGACGAACGTTAGCGTGAATCTTGCGCTCGGCCTGGCAGCCCTCGGACGCCGGGTCATGATTTTGGACGCAGACCTGGCGCTGGCCAATGCCCATGTCCTGCTTGGGCTAGCCAGCAAACAGACCGTTGCCGACGTGCTCCGTGGCACCTGCTCTGCGGAACAGGCGATGCTGAGCTTCAAGGGAAATGTCCGGCTTCTGCCAGGGACATGCGGCGACCTGTCGATGGCGCATCTGACCGCCACCCAGCAAGCAGGCCTGATTCATGCAGTCAGCGATATTCGTGACACGCCCGATGTTCTGATCATCGACACGGCGTCGGGGATTTCCGACTCGACGATGAATTTCATTCGTGCCTCGCGCCAGGTGCTGGTGGTGATCACCGACGAGCCGGCATCTTTCAATGGTGCCTACAACCTCATCAAATTGCTCAACCGCAATTACGGCATCAATCACTTCCATGTGCTGGCGAACATGACTCGCACGCCCCATGAAGGTCGCGCGCTGTTCTCCAGAATGGTCCAGATCACCGATCGCTTCCTGAGCGTCGTACTGGATTATCTCGGCGACGTGCCATTCGACGAAAGCGTTCGCACTGCAGCGCACAAGCGCCGTGCGGTATTCGAAGCCTATCCGAAGTCGAAATGCGCTGTGGCTTATCAGAAGCTGGCGAAGAAGGTCGATGAATGGCCGTTGCCGGTCTATCCCCGCGCGCATCTGGAGTTTTTCGGAGACAACCTGCTCAACCCCGCGCTGGAGCGCCTGGCGTCCTGACAGGAGCGTCAGCTGCCAATCAACCCTTAGGGATACGTGACTTGCGGTTGCCGCACTGCGAACGGCAATCAACCAGCGCCGAGCTGCAGTTCCTGGAGAGCGGCGTCCAGCTTTCGTAATGCGTACAGCAGTGACTCCGCCTCGCGGCGTACGCCATCGAAGGACAGCTGTTCAATACAGACACCTTCCAGCGCTTGGCAACTCTCGACCACATCCTGTGCGCCAATCAGACCAACCGCTCCCCTGATCCGGTGGGCGAAATTGGCCAACTCTTCGATGTCGCGCGCCATCATCAACTGTTCAAGCTTGCGAATATCTGCCTGGGTAGCGATACAAGGTACTGACCAGCAGCTGCATCGCCTTCGGATCCGCCGCGGGCAAACGCCTCAGTCGTTCCCGCAGCGCTTGCGAGTCAAGTTCGCCGCTTGGAACGCTCTGCACATCGGACGACACGCCCTGCATATGCACCTTTATATAGTGGTCGATGTCGACCAGATCCATTGGCTTGAAAAAGCACTCATCCATCCCGGCCGCCAGGCATCGCTCACGCTCCTCCGCAACGGCGTTTGCGGTGAACCCAATAATCAGGCACGGCTGCGCCGACTTCGCTCGTTCCGCTTGGCGGATGGCCTCGGTCAAGGCACAACCATCCATCACCGGCATTCGAGAGTCGGTGATCACAACGTCAACGTCGCCGGCAAACCATTGGGCAAGAGCTGCTTCACCATCAGATGCGCCAACGACCCGATAGCCAAGAAAGCTGAACTGCTGCTGAAGCAGCATCAACCCAGGTGGATAGTCATCGACAACGAGTAATCTCAGTTGCAGCGGCTTCGCGGATTCATCACCGGACGACCCATCCGCTGCGTAAAGGTTGGCAACCATTGGCTCGACTCGGTAAGTAAGGCGGCACCGCAATAGACCAGGCGGCGCACTCGCTCTGTTTAGTTGATGCAGCGGTCAGGTGAAGGAATTGCGCTTGGCGATTTCCGCCAGATCGACCAAGGTGCGGACCCTGAGCTTCTCCATGATGCGCGTCTTGTAGCAGCTGATGGTTTTATTGCTGAGCGCCAGATCCTCGCCGATCTGCTTGTTCGAGTGCCCCAGCGCCAAAAGACGCAGCACAGTGATTTCCCGGTCCGAGAGCGAATTCAATCGCTCGACTTCCGACCCCGAAGCATCGCGATGGCTGACGGAGCTGGCGGTCAGGCTCGGAAAATAATCGTAGCCGGACTTTATCGCCTGAATCGCGCTGCTCAGCTCGCCAAGGTCTCCGCTCTTGCAAACGTAGCCCGCCGCGCCTGCCTGGCGGCACCGCGTGGAAAACAGTCCTGCCGGCTGCGAGCTCAGCACCAAGACCTTGAGCGCATCATTCAACAGCCGTAAACGCATGATCACCGACAAACCGTCCAGCTTCGGGATGCCGATATCGACAATGACCAGGTCAGGCTGAAGTACCTTGGCCTGCTGTATGGCATCGACGCCGTTGTCGGCCTCCCCGACTACGCTATAACCATCACGCTCGAGCAGCATGCGCACTGCCAGACAGATGAATGGATGATCGTCAACGATCAGGACTGTTTTCATGCATTACATAACCGAGGCGTACTGAAGGCACTATGACAGAGCTCATCTGATACTGGCAATTTATGTGAACCACTTAGCATTATTGTTTAAGCGATATCAATTTCAGTATGGACTTTAATCTAATTCCATAACCGCACATTTTAGAAACAGGAAAACTGTAGCCCGCTAGCGTGGCAACTAACGCTGCCAAACAAGCACATCGGTTAAGTTCTGGCCGCCATAAGTCCGCCTATCTCGGGCATGAGCTTGGCTAAACCAGCCAGGAGACGTTTCTGCTCCGCAACCCACAAGCAATCAGACCGCCTGTCTCATCGCCCGGGCAGCCTCGCTGCTTGCCCGCCCCTCAACCGCGCACACGCCAGGTTCTGCGTGTAAACTTGCACCCTGTTTTTCACAGGGCCCTTGGCGCAACCCGGCCGAACAGGGCATGCGCCGTGTCTCAGCCAGGCGCCCTGCCTAGCTGCCGGGTGATGTGAGAACGCCCCTTCAGGAAATGCTGCAGCAACACTGCTGGAACCCCATGTACGAATCCGCCATAGCCGAAACGACGCGCCCTGCACCCTCCCGCCGCTTCTCCGTCGCGCCGATGATGGACTGGACGGACAGGCACTGCAGATACTTCCTGCGCCAACTCTCGCGACATGCACTGCTCTACACCGAGATGGTCACCACCGGTGCGCTACTGCATGGCGATGCGCAGCGGTTTTTGCGGCATGACGAGAGCGAGCACCCACTGGCTCTGCAGCTGGGCGGTAGCGTACCGGCGGAGCTTGCCGCTTGCGCGAAGCTCGCCGAAGCCGCCGGTTATGACGAGGTGAATCTCAACGTTGGCTGCCCCAGCGATCGGGTGCAGAACAACATGATCGGCGCCTGCCTGATGGGCCATCCGCAACTGGTCGCCGATTGCGTCAAGGCCATGCGCGATGCAGTGGGCGTTGAGGTCACCGTCAAGCACCGCATTGGCATCAACGGGCGCGACAGCTATGCCGAGCTGTGCGATTTCGTCGGTCAGGTACGCGACGCCGGCTGCCGCAGCTTTACCGTGCACGCGCGCATCGCCATCCTCGAAGGTCTGTCACCGAAGCAGAACCGCGAAGTCCCGCCATTGCGTTACGACATCGCCGCGCAGCTGAAACAGGACTTCCCGGACCTCGAGATCATCCTCAACGGCGGTATCAAGACGCTGGATGAATGCCGCGCGCACCTGCAAACCTTCGATGGCGTCATGCTGGGTCGCGAGGCCTACCACAACCCCTATCTGCTGGCCCGCGTCGATCACGAGTTGTTCGGCAGCGATACGCCGGTGATCGGCCGGGCGCAGGCTCTGCGCAACATGCGGCCGTATATCGAGCAGCATCTGGCGGAAGGCGGCGCGATGCACCACATCACTCGGCATGTACTTGGTCTGGGCCAGGGCTTCCCCGGCGCGCGGCGCTTCCGCCAGCTGCTTTCGGTGGACATTCACAAGACCAGCCAGCCTCTTGCGCTGCTCGATCAGGCGGTAACGCTACTCGAAGGGCACTGACCGTTCGCCTGCAAGGAACGCCGCCCGCGCAATTGAATCAAAGCCAAGCGCATCCGGGTCCACACGCTCGTTGAGCGGGCCGTCTGGCTCCGGTAAGGTCATGCCACTCATAGGACGGAGCCCCCTCTTACATGACTTCCAAGCTGGAACAACTCAAGCAGTTCACCACAGTGGTCGCCGACACCGGTGACATCGATGCCATTGCCCGCCTGAAGCCGGTGGACGCCACCACCAATCCGTCGCTACTGCTCAAAGCAGCGGCCATGCCGCGCTACGCCGACCACCTCGGCAACGCCATGAAACAGTGCCAGGGCGATATCGGCCTGGCCTGCGATCTTTTCGCCGTAGCCGTCGGCAAGCAGATCCTGGAGCTGATCCCCGGGCGCATCTCCACCGAAGTCGACGCACGACTGTCGTTCGATACCCAGGCCATGGTCCAGCGCGGTGAACGTCTGATCGGTCTGTACGAGCAGGCCGGAATCAGCCGCGAGCGCGTGTTGATCAAGATCGCTTCGACCTGGGAAGGCATTCGCGCAGCCGAGCAGCTGGAGAAAGCCGGTATCCAGACCAATCTGACCCTGCTGTTCTCCTTCACCCAGGCCGTAGCGTGCGCCGAGGCCGGCGTATTCCTGATCTCGCCGTTCGTTGGTCGCATCTACGACTGGTACAAGAAGCATGAGGGTCGTGACTACCAGGGCGCGGAAGATCCGGGCGTGCAATCGGTCAGCCGCATCTACGACTACTACAAGGCGCACGGTTACAAGACGGTGGTAATGGGCGCGAGCTTCCGCAACGTCGGACAGATCGAGGCACTGGCCGGTTGCGATCGGCTGACCATCAGCCCGGAACTGCTCGGTGATCTGGCCGAGGCCAGCGGCACGCTGGAGCGCAAACTGCAGCCTGGTCGCGAGTCAGAGGCGCGTATCAGTCTGGATGAGAAGAGTTTCCGCTGGGGCCTGAACGAGGATGCCATGGCCACCGAAAAGCTCGCCGAAGGCATCCGTCAGTTCGCACGCGATCAGGAAAAGCTCGAAGCGCTGCTGGTCAAACTGGCCTGATCAGGACCGCTCCAAAGCGGTGACGAGGTCATGGAAGGCCTCGCGATTGGACTCGTTGAGGCTCATCAGAATCCGGTGAGCCTCCAACACCTTCGCCTTCACCACCTCCTCCGACTGATCCTGCGAAGGCAGATCGGCCAGGCACTCGGGGCAAGGGAGCGGCGTGTCGACGATATTGAATACCTGATCGAAGCCCATCGACTGCAAGAGTCGAGTGATATCCGGGTGGGTTGTGACCAGCGTCGGCAACATGCCGACTTTCTGCCGCGACAGAATCGACAGCTTGGCCAGCAGGCCCAGCGTAGTGCTGTCGATACTACGGCTCTCGGTCAGATCAATGACGATGGACGAGAAATTGAGCGACGAGAAGATCTTCTCGATCGTTGCATCCAGCGCCGAACAGAGCGTCAGACGGATTTCACCAATGAACTTCAGAACAAAGGTGCCATCCATCTCGGCGAACTGGATTCTACCAGTACTCATGCAAGGTTCCTGCTCAACACCAGCAAGGCGATATCGTCGGGCATGTCAGCCAGTTCGGCCAACCCGAAGACTCGACGTAATCCATCCAGCGTGCCACCAGCCTGGGTTATAAGGCCGGGCAGCGCGGACTCTTTTTCTTTGAGTGTCTCACCGGGCAAAAGGTCCAGAATGCCATCGGAGAGCAATGTCAGACTGAAGCTCTCAGGCAGCTTGAGCTCGAAATTCTGGTAGGTGGCCTCGACGAACAACCCGACCGGCAGACCTCGGCCTTCCAGATAGTGCGCGCTGTCTCCCGTATAGAGCACCGGCATCGGCAGATGGCCACCGATGCTGTAGTGCAGCACGTCATGTTCCTGATCGATCACTCCGCCGAGCATGGTCACGTGCTTGCCCAGCTTGCAATTGATCAGACCACGGTTGATGTGATCGAGCACTTCCGACGGTTTGAACTCGCGCAGCATCCCGCCGCGGCGCGATTCGTACAGCAGGCGGGTGGTCATGAACTTGAGCAGTACGGTTACGAATGCCGATGAAGCACCATGGCCGGACACGTCGGCGAGATAGAAGCCGATGCGCCGCTCGTCCACGCGAAAATAGTCGACGAAGTCACCGGACAGGTACAGCGAGGGAATGATCTGGTGGGCGAAGTCGAAGCCATCGACGCTCCACGGCGTCACCGGCAGCATGTTCATCTGCACCTGACGACCCGCATCCTGATCCTCCTGCAACAGGTGCAGGCTGGCTTGCAGGTCGCGGTTGGCTGTTTCCAGCTGCTCGCGATAGCGGCGGTTCTCCAGGCGCAGGCGCGAACGATCCAGCGCGCGACGCACCGAGTGTTCGAGCATCGCCAGGTCTTCGAGTGGTTTGATCAGATAATCGGCGGCGCCCAGGCGCAACGCCTCGACAGCATCGCTCATCACACCGGCACCGGAAACCACGATCACCGGGAGGTCGATCTGACGCTCGCTGATCTGCCGGATCAGTTCCAGACCATCCATTTGTGGCATGCGCAGGTCGCAGATCACCAGATCGGGCTGCTCCGAATCGAACAGATCCATACCCTGCGGGCCATTGGCTGCCTGCAGGACACGGAAACCGCTGTCATCCAGATAGGCAGCCAGACTGGCTCGAACCACATCGTCGTCATCTATGATCAGCAGCGTCGCGCTTGGTTTAAGCATGTTCCTACCAGGCGGTATCGCCAGGATGATTGGCGAAAACATTGGCCCCGCGTAACGTCGGGTTGGGTACGTTTCAAGGCGCAGACGGTACTCCCATACGTTCGGGGTTTCAAGCCGACCGGCTGGCGCCTTTACAGGTCGAATTGAGGGGAGCTATAAGAACCCAGCGAGCCATATATAAAAGGTTGAGACCATGAGCCAGAAAGACCGGGATTACAGCGAAAAACGCGATTTTATCCGCATGCAGATCGAAACCACCGTTGCACTGGAACATGGCGATACAAAACTCAGCGGCGTCTGTATCGATCTATCCAGCACCGGCATGCAGGTGCTGGCCAGTACGGACCTGCGCATGGGCGACAGGGTTCGCGTGCTGATCCCTTCCGAACACAGTGAACTGAAAGGCCTCGACGCACAGACCGAAGTCGTTCGCATCAGCCAGCTCGACGATGGCCGGCAAAGCCTGGGCCTCGCCATTCTGTCCATGTCCTGACCGGACCTTATAGATGGCCGCAGTCATGCGGCCATGAAATCAGAAGTCGTCTTCGACCTCGCCATCCTTGACGCGGAACTCGCGATTCTGCAGATAGGCGTTGCGTACGAAAATGTAGCGATCGCCGCGAATCATCTTCTCGGCAGAAAGCAGGCCGGCGCGGGTATCCACCAGGTCAACGCCGCGCGTGACGTTGCGCGTCGGGACGTGCTCCATGTGCGGATAAGGCTCGAGGAACGAATCCGGCACACGGCCAAAGGCATCACGCACTGTACTTGGCCCCAACAGCGGCAGCACGACGTAAGGCCCGCTTCCCAAACCCCAGGCGCCGAGGGTCTGGCCAAAATCCTCATCGTTCTTGTGCAGCCCCATGCGGGTCGCCACATCGAAGAACCCGAGCACACCAAAGGTGGTGTTGAACAGGATACGGCTGGTATCGATGCCGGCGTCGCGGACCTTGCCCTGCAACAGATCGTTGGTCAGCACGATCACGTCACCGAGGTTGCTGAACACGTTACCGATGCCGTCTTCGACGAACTCCGGCGTCACCTTCTGGTAACCCTTGGCCAGAGGCTTGAGGGTGTAGGTGTCGACGGTGTCGTTGAAACGGAACACCGCACGGTTGACACCTTCCCACGGATCTTCTTCGGCCAGTGCAGGCGCCGCGCCAAGCATGGCGACAGTGGCGACGAAACCGGCCTTGAGCACGGCGATCCAGGCCGTAGCGATCTTGGGCATTACTTTTTCTCCATAGGTATTGGTGCATGCGGCGCACCGACGCAGACCGCGCAGTATAGAGCGAACACCTGATTTTCGGCAGTCAGCCGGACGTTTGGCTTTCATATCTTCACGCTGAGCCAAGCTGCCTTTGGCAAAGGCACAGACAAGGTGCGGCCGCTGGTTTAACCTTTGATCATCGAGGTTCATACCAAGTCGCCCGTAAACCCATGAGAGGGAAGCAAAATGCCGGAACATGATCTGCAGTCGCAGCTCGAAGAACTGCGTAATCAACTGGCCCAGGACACGCCGCTGACTGATGAGGAACGGGCTTCGCTACATACAATCGCTCAGGACATCGAGGCCAGACTGGCGACTCAGGATACCGGCGAAGCCAACGATTCTCTGGTGGATGGCGTCAACCTGGCGGTAGAACGTTTTGAAGTCAGCCATCCAAACATGGCCATGACGCTGCGCAACATCATGCAGACCCTGGCCAACATGGGCATCTGAAGCAGGTAGCGGGTCGCGCTACGGGCGCGACCCGTTGCGTCATTGACGTACCAGCCGACGATTGTCCACAACCATCGCCTCGGTACTGCGATAGGGATTGATATCCAGCCCACCACGGCGCACATAGCGCGCATAGACGGTCAGTTTCTCCGGCTGCAGTAAGCGCTGCAGATCGAGAAAGATGCGCTCCACGCACTGCTCGTGAAAATCGGCATGCTGACGAAAGCTCACCAGATAGGCCAACAGACTCTCCGCCTGCAGCGCCGCGCCGCGGTACTCGACTACCACGCTGCCCCAATCTGGCTGGCCCGTTACCGGGCAATTGGATTTGAGCAGGTGGCTGTGCAGCGACTCCTCGAGCACGCGCCCCGCATCGCAGGTCAACAGCTCCGGCTGCGGATGGTCGTAGTGCTCGATGGTCACGTCGAGATCGTCGATACAGCGACCCGGCAGCGCCGCAACGCCCTCTGCCGCGACCTCGTCCAGCGTGCGCAAGCGCACCCCTACCGGCTTGCCGGCGGCCGCGGACAAGTCATCAACCATCACCTTCGACAGCGCCTCACGCGATGCGAAGACCGACTGGTTCAGCGAGTTGAGATAGAGCTTGAACGACTTGGATTCGATGATGTTCGGCGAATCGGCCGGAATCTCGAACTCGCCGATGGCCACCACCGGCTTGCCCGACGGCAGCAGCCAGGACAGCTCGTAGCAATTCCACAGATCCACGCCCTGATAGGGCAGCGTCTCGGCAGTGAGACCAAGCTCGGCCCACTTCGGCGCGCGCGGGATCGGAAACAGCAGGTGCGGGCTGTAGGTGGCGACGTAGTCACTGGACTTGCCCAGCGGGGAATGTTCGGCGGGATGCTGCATGGGGAAAGGACCTGAACGAAAAACGCCGCGAAGTTTAGCGCTTCGCGGCGTTCTTTTCAGCGGCATTGGCGCAGCCGCCGAAGGGAGCGCAGCCTACTGGCGCATCCCGCGTCCACTCTTGAGCAGGCCGACGGAGACCAGATAGAGCGCCGCCACCGCCACCAGCATGAAGCTGATCGCCACACCGATACGAATATCGGAAACGCCAAGGATGCCGTAACGGAAGGCATTGACCATGTGCAGCACCGGGTTGGCCAGCGACAGCGTTTGCCAGAACGGCGACAGCAGGTTGATCGAGTAGAACACCCCGCCCAGGTAGGTCAGCGGCGTCAGGACGAAGGTCGGGATGATCGAGATATCGTCGAAATTGCGCGCAAACACCGCGTTGATGAAGCCCCCCAGGGCGAAGATGCTCGCCGTCAGGGTGATCACCAGCACCGTCACGCCCAGGTGATGCACCTGCAAATCGGTGAAGAACATCGACAACAGCGTGACGATCACCGCCACCGCCAGCCCGCGGGTGATACCGCCCAGGGCAAAACCGATGACGATCACATGCGGCGAGACCGGCGAGACCAGCAGTTCCTCGATAGAACGCTGGAACTTGGTGCTGAAAAAGCTCGACACGACGTTGCTGTACGAGTTGGTGATCACCGACATCATGATCAACCCCGGCACGATGTAGTCCATGTAGCTGAAGCCGTCCATGTCGCCGATCCGCGCGCCGATCAGGCTGCCGAAGATGACGAAGTACAGCACCATGGTGATCGCCGGGGGCAGCAGCGTCTGCGGCCAGATGCGCGTGTAGCGACGGATCTCGCGCTGGACGATGGTCTGCAGCGCGACCAGGTTGGGACGCAGCTCACCGCTCATGACTTCACCTTCAGATTGTTCTCCACCAGCGACACGAACAGCTCCTCCAGTCGGTTGGTCTTGTTGCGCAGGCTCAGCACTTCGATACCCTGGGCGCCGAGCAGGCGGAACAGCTCGGTAACGCCCTGGCTTTTCTCTACCTGCACCTCGAGGGTGTGATGGTCGACCAGCCGCGACGGATAGTTACCCAGCTCAGGCGCCACCAGCTGAGACTCCTTGAGATCGAGCAGGAAGGTTTCCACATGCAACTGCGTGAGCAGCTCGCGCATGCTGGTGTTCTTGACGATCTGGCCGTGATCGATGATGCCGATGTTGCGGCACAGCTGCTCGGCCTCTTCCAGGTAGTGCGTGGTGAGGATGATGGTGATCCCCTCGCGGTTGAGTTCGGTGAGGAAGGACCACATCGAACGGCGCAGCTCGATATCCACGCCGGCGGTGGGCTCGTCGAGAATCAACAGGCGCGGCTGATGGATCAGCGCCCGGGCGATCATCAGACGGCGCTTCATGCCACCGGAGAGCATGCGCGAGGACACGTCGCGCTTGTCCCACAGGCCCAGCTGGTTGAGGTAGCGCTCGGCGCGCTCCTTGGCAATCTTCGCCGGGATGCCGTAGTAGCCGGCCTGGGTGACCAGGATGTCGAAGGCCTTCTCGAACTGGTTGAAGTTGAATTCCTGCGGGACCACGCCCAGGCAGCGCTTGAGCCCGGACGGGTCGCGATCCAGGTCATGGCCGAACACGTTGACCGTGCCGCCGCTCTTGTTCACCAGGGTAGAGAGGATGCCAATGGTGGTGGACTTGCCGGCGCCATTGGGCCCGAGCAAGGCAAAGAAATCGCCTTCGGCCACGTCCAGATCGATGCCCTTGAGGGCCTGGAAGCCGTTGCCATAGGTCTTGGTCAACTGCCGGATGGACAGAGCAGTACTCATAAGAAGTGCACACAACGCAGGGGGGAGTGAGGCTAGATAAGGGCGCAGGCGGCCAATTGCAACCGCCCAGACCACCGCGAACGCTTCAACGCTCGCCTTCGGTCTGCTCCAGCGGCACCACGATAAGTGCGGCACGTTGCCCTTCTGCCACATCAGCCATGGGAAACAGGATGCGCGCGCCCGGCTCATCGATCACCCAGCGCGCCCCGTCATCCTCGGCCAGCACGCTGCCGAGCGGAAGTGGTGCGAAATTCTCGATATCGCTGGGCACGCACAAACGAAACCGCGGACTGCGCTTGATGACTTCGCGAGAAATCTGCAGCAACTGCGGCAACGCATGTGCAGCGACTGGTGCCTCGCGCCCCTCGATCATGCCGTACAGGCCCCGCTCGAACTGCACGACCGCCACAGGCAGGCTCTCGCCCGCGCCCTCGGCAAGCTCCAGTGTGAACGCCTCGGCGCCGTAGCGGGTGGACGTCATCGCGCTGAAGGTCGAGGTGGCCTGGCGCTGCAGCAGCACACCCTCGATCGCCAGTCGGTCCAGACGAGTTAACGACTCGGCCGAGACCTGCTCACACTCTCGCCAGGGGCAGATCGCGAACTGGGCAAGGCGTGATGGGCGCAGCGCCGAGTGCAGGTCATAGTGACGACGCTGGCGTCCGGCCCCGCTGAAAAAACCGCCAACCAGCGCTTCGAGCTCCGCCGCACGGATGGCTTCACCGCCCCATACATCCGCATGCTCGCCGCGAAACAGGCGGTTCAGATCGTGCTCGACCTGTCGCACCATTCGGCGCATCGCTGCCGGATTGGCGAACAGCAGCAACAGCGGAGCACGCGGCCGCACATCGTCCCGCGCGAGCGCACGGACCAGGCGATCCAGAACATGTATGGGGATGAGTTCGTTGCCGTGAATGCCTGCCGAAAGCAGCAGGTCGAGGCCTTGATCCTGGCCAGGTGGCGGCGACACCAGCAATGCGCCGTCGGCCAGCCAGTGCAGCTTCACCCCGCGCGGGGTGAGCTGGACCTTCTCGCAGGGCTCGCGCCCGGCGAGGGTCAGTTCCAGCAGCTTGCCAAGGGCGAGCATGCCGGGGAATCGTCAGTGGTTGCAGTCAGGGCCGTGGACGTGCTCGTCGTCATCGGCTTCGGCCGGTTCCATTTCCAGCTGCAGGCTGACCAGATTGGTCGCCAGCGGACGCAGCACCAGATTGGCGTACTCGGTGTCGCCATCCTCGACGTCTACACCGATCATCAGCTGACCGTTGCCAACCTGCTGAATCCATACCTCGCGACCCTGCCAGATCACGGCAAAACGGGTGCAGGAGGTTTCCAGTTGGGTTCCGTCAACATCTTCCAGAACCAGTTGCAGGCTATCGCTCATTTAAATGCTCTCGCTAGTAGAACGCGCGACGCCAGCAGCGCCGCGCTTGGGATGATCAGGCCTGGGTCAGCGCAGCGACGGCGCGCTCGAGACGATCCAGCCCTTCGTCGATATCAGCTTGGTCGATCACCAGGCTCGGCGCCAGGCGCACCACATCGGGGCCCGCCTGCAGCACCATCAGCGCTTCCTTTTCGGCGGCAGCACAGAACGCACCGGCCTTGCCCTTCCAGGCATCGCTCAGCACGCAGCCGATCAGCAGGCCACGGCCACGCACCAGGCTGAACACACCGTAGCGCTCGCCGATCTGCGTCAGGCGGGCCTTGAAGCGCTCATGCTTCGCCTTGACGCCCTCGAGCACTTCCGGCGTGTTGACGATGTCCACTACCGCCTCAGCCACCGCACAAGCCAGCGGGTTGCCGCCGTAGGTGGTGCCGTGAGTACCGACGCTCAGGTGCGCAGCGATCTCGTTAGTCGTCAGCATCGCGCCGATCGGGAAGCCGCCGCCGAGACTCTTCGCATTGGTCAGGATGTCAGGCGTGATGCCGTAATGCATGTAGGCAAACAGCTCACCGGTACGGCCCATGCCGGTCTGCACTTCGTCGAAGATCAGCAGCGCGTTGTGCTCGTTGCACAGCTGGCGCGCACCTTCCAGATAAGCCTGCTCGCCCGGCAGAATGCCGCTCTCGCCCTGAATCGGCTCGAGCACCACCGCGCAGGTCTTGTCGGAAATCGCCGCCTTGAGCGCCTCGAGATCGTTGTAGGGCACATGGGTGATGCCTTCGATCTTCGGCCCGAAGCCGTCGGAATACTTCGACTGCCCGCCCACCGTAACGGTGAACAGGGTCCGGCCGTGGAAGCTGTTCAGCGCGGAAATGATCTCGAACTTCTGCGGACCGTAGACATCATGGGCGTAGCGACGCGCCAGCTTGAAGGCGGCCTCGTTGGCTTCGGCGCCAGAATTGCAGAAGAAGGCGCGATCGGCGAAGGTCGCTGCGACCAGCTTTTTCGCCAGGCGCAATGCCGGCTCATTGGTATAGATGTTGGAGATGTGCCAGAGCTTGCCGGCCTGCTCCGTCAGCGCCGCCACCATTGCCGGATGCGCATGGCCCAACGCGTTGACCGCGATGCCGCCCGCGAAGTCCACCAGTTCTCGGCCGCTCTGATCCCATACTCGCGAGCCCAAGCCACGCACCGGTACGAAGGCTGCTGGAGCGAAGGTGGGAACAATGACCTGGTCGAAATCGGCGCGTTCTACCGGGGTGTGCGGGGCGGACATCGGGGCTCTCCTGCGAGGCGACACTGAATGAGAAATGAAAACGCCCCGCCATCGGCGGGGCGTTACTCGCGCAGTGTAAACGCAGGGCCGGCCCTCGTGCGCACTCGAGCAGAAATTCTCTCGTGCAGTCGGCCTGCTGAATCAGCCGAAGTGTTCCTGGTCCAGGGCGATCGCCTGGTCCAGCGTCTCCAACAGCGCCTTGCGCACTTTCAGTTTGGTGTTCTTGTGCGCCACCATATTGATCTTCTTCAGCTGCTCGGCTGTGGCTTTGGCGACTGCCAACAGCTCGCCGGCCGGCACTACCTTGTCAAGGAAGCCGGCATCGACCGCGCTCGCCGGATCGAACATCTCGCCGTTGATCACCGAGCGGTGGAATGCGGATTTGCGCAGACGGTCGCGCGCCAGTTCGATACCGGCATGGTGCATTGTCATGCCGATCTGCACTTCATTGAGGCCGATATGGAACGGCCCTTCGACACCGATGCGGTAATCCGAAGACAGCAGCAGAAACGCACCCTTGGCAATCGCATGCCCTGGGCAGGCGACGATGACCGGGAACGGGTGCGCCAGCATCCGCCGCGCAAAGGTCGAGCCGGTGGCAACCAGGGCCATGGCGTTCTGTGGACTGGAGGTCATGACCTTCAGGTCGTAGCCACCGGAAAGAATGCCCGGCTGCCCGGTAAGAATCACGATCGCGCGGTCCTGCTCGGCACGATCCAGTGCAGCGTTGAGCGCCTCGAATACCGCAGGCGAGAGCGCATTGACCTTGCCATTGCACAGCGTCAGCGTGGCGACGCCGTCTTCGAATTGGTAAGAGACCAGCTCACTCATGACGAGATTCCTTGTTTTTGAAGTGCGCAGACGTTACCCAGCACTCCGGTTCAGGTAAAGCACGATGACCGACCGACCGGTCACGCCTGGGACCTCAAATGCCGGCTAGAGTCATGGTTGCTGACGCTCAGGCATCCTGCTCGAAGGATGCGAGTGTCTGTGGATGCAGGATGGATTGCAGTTCCGGATCGGCGATATGCAACCCGAAGGAGCCGTCGGGCAAGCCAATGGAAATTCGATAGGGAGTGCCCTCTGCGTCCACCGTGACCTGGGCGAGGTCCAGATAGCGCGCAGCACAGCGCTGCTTGGCGGCATCGCGCAGGACCACGACGCGCGGCCGCAGCTGAAACTGCTTGTGTTTCTCCACCACCACGGCGACTTCACCAGTATGCAGTTCAACCAGTGTGCCGACCGGGAACGCGCCCAGCCAGCGGATGAATTCCAGCACCAGATCCTCGTCAAACTGCCTGCCACTGCCACTGCGCAGAATCTCGAAAGCCGCCTGGACCGGTCGCGCGCAATCGTAGGCCCGATGGCTGGTGATTGCATCGAATGCATCGACGATGGTGATGATGCGCGTCATGTAGGAAATCTGCGCGGGTCCGGAACCTAACGGGTAGCCGGTGCCATCGAGCCGCTCATGGTGGCCGTACGCCGCATGCAGCGCTGCCTCAGGAACTCCCGGCTGCGCCCGAAGCGCTTCCAGGCCGAAGACCGGGTGCCGCTTGATGACTTCGAACTCCTGCGACGTCAGCTTGCCCGGCTTGTTGAGAATCTGCGGATCAATGCGCATCTTGCCGACGTCATGCAGCAGACCGGCCATGCCCAGCAACTGCAGCTTGTCATCCTGCAGCCCGAGATGGTTGCCGAACCCCATCGCCATGATCGAAACGGACAGGCAATGCAGGCTGGTATACAGATCCTTGTTCTTCAGCCGAATCAGCCAGAGCATGGCGCTCTCGTTGCGCAGCATGCTTTCCAGATTGCGCTTGACCGCACCGTGGCACGCCCGGGTATCGATGACCCGCCCATGCTGGACATCGGCGAGCACCTGCTCAATCAGCTGGGAGCCATCCTGGTAGGCCGAACGAGCTTCTTCCACTTCAGTCGAGAGCGCGTGATACGTACGCTCCTGCGGTTTGCGCGCACGCGGCGTAGCGGTTGCGACCGGAACACCGTGCTGCAGACGGACTCGCCGCGTATCGTCGACATAGACATAGTCACAACAGCTGCGAACCTTACGTATCTCACCGGGCGTCAGTAGCGGGAACCCCTGGAATGCGAAGTTCGTTTCGCTCCATGGTCGGTCCAGCTCGCAGACATACATACCCAATTCCAGGCTGGCGACAGCCACCCGGCGACGGGTCGGCACCAACAGGGTATCGGTATGGTTGTCTGATTGGCTTGTCCGTCGCATGGGACAGGTGCGCTCCGCTCGGCTTCTTTCCAAAATAACCCAGGCAGTGACCCGGGTTGCAACAGCAGTCTAGCGGAACATGCTGCCCGTCACCTGCGCGAAGCCGGATTTGTTAAGCGCATGAATAAGCTAAAAAAGTTTTTGCCAAAGGCAGTGCGTTCGATTACATTAGCGCGCCTCGACGGACATGAACCTCCGTCGATCCGGTGAGGTGTCCGAGCGGTTGAAGGAGCACGCCTGGAAAGTGTGTATACGAGAAATCGTATCAAGGGTTCGAATCCCTTCCTCACCGCCATATTCGAATCAAGCAAAACCCCTGACTTCATACGAAGTCAGGGGTTTTTGCGTTTAAGGTCCAACGCTCGCCTGCCATACATCCGCCGTCGGTTGCCGCCCTGACCAAAGCTGTAGCAGATTCGCCCTTCTCTCCTCTTTCGAGACGAAGCCCATGGGCGACCCTTATGATCTGCAGCGTTTCGTCGATGCCCAGCAGGCTCACTACGAGCAAGCGCTTAATGAACTGCGCAGCGGCCGAAAGCATTCGCACTGGATGTGGTTCATCTTTCCGCAACTTCAGGGCCTGGGCCGTAGCGCCATGGCACAGCGCTACGCCATCTCGGGTCGCGATGAAGCAATCGCTTACCTGCAGCACCCTTTACTGGGAGCGAGGCTGCGGGCGTGCACCGAGGCGATGCTCGAACACGGCACTCGCAGCGCTCGACAGATCCTGGGTAGCCCGGATGACCTGAAATTTCATTCCAGCATGACGCTATTTGCCCAGGCGGCATCGGACCCAGCGCTATTCGAACAGGCCTTACAGGTCTTTTTCAACGGCCGACCGGATCCGGCCAGCCTGGAGCGACTGAGCGACTGAGCAGCGACAGCGCTGCACAGCCATGCCAAACCACTTAACGTTGACCGGCAGCACCACCCATCGCACCGCCAGTCGCAGCGCCTCCGCTGTCCGCGCCGCCGGCTTCGTTACCGCCACCTGTTCCGATTCCACCCGGCGGTGTGACACCACCCTGACCCGCGTTTCCATTGGCACCACCCGGAGTCGCCTGCGGCTGCGTAGTACCCGGAGCAGGAGTGGTTCCCAAGCCACGATTCGGCTGTTGCACATTGTCCTGGGCGCTCGGCAGACCGGTACCGGCGGGCCGGTTCGCGGCGCCGGGCGCATTGGGCTGTGGATTGATGGCATCGCTCTGCACGCCGCCGCGATTGAGGCCCTGCGCATCGTTCCCGGTCGCCGCAGGCTCGCGGATATGGTTGATATCTCGGCCGATCTGCTGGCGATTTTCCTCCAAGTCGGCACCCATCTGCTCGCGCTCCTGCTGCAGGGTCATATTCTCCTGCTGGGCGAACGCAGCCGTCGAAACGGCAGCGAGCAGCAGTATCAGCGATAGCTTCGGCTTGTTCATTGGTTGCCCTCCGATTGGGTTACTCAAGGAAGACAACCAAAAGCCCGGCGCAACTTCATTGACCCGTCAATTTACTGGTGCGGAACTTGCTTGCTCATTTATAGCCAGGCGAACGTCCGGTACGTCTCGTTTCCGTCGCACGATTTATGGAAATCACAAACACCGTACCGTCTCGGTCCTTTCGGCAAGGCGACAATTCGCTGCACACAAGAATAAAAGGCCATGTCATGCTCAAGCAGAAGAAGTTCCGGCAGGCGACCCTGATCGTCATCGCCACGGCAGTGATTCTGATCCTGCCCAATCTGACCCGTATATTCAGCTGAGCGCGCGCCTCAGGCGCGCCCATGAGGAAGCCCTGATGCGTACGCCCGCCCTGTTCGTTTTACTTGCGTTAAGCCTCGGCGCCACGGCCGGCGAGATCGACCGAACCACCGCGCTGCAGGTCATGCAACAACCGGACGCTGTTCTGATTGATGTCAGGACCGCCGAAGAATTCGCCGAAGGTGCGCTACCTGGCGCCAGACGAATCGAGACACCAGATCTTGCCCAGCGCATCGGCAATATCGCGCCCGACAAGGACACACCCGTGGTGCTCTACTGCCGCAGCGGCCGGCGCTCGTCGGCCGCGCAGGAGGTCTTGGAGAAGCTTGGCTACAGCCAGGTCATCAATGCCGGCGGCTACGATCAGCTTGCCGCCATCCTGCAGCGCAACTGAAGCGCGCATTCGCCGATAGCGCCTGCCACGCTCGCCCTGCCGGCCACCGACAAGGGAACTTATGCGCAGCAAGGACCACTGAAAAACGTGGTCTTTGCCGCATCAAGCGCACCCTTGCCGGAGGATATGGATGAATTGGGACGCCCTGCTCAACGAGACATTCTGGATCAACCTGGCGATCGTGCTGGGCATCACCATCGTCAGTTTTCTGGTCCTGCGCACCATTCTTGGCATCGTGACCCGGCGCCTGAGCAAGCTGGCGAGCGGAGCGAAAACCAAGTTTCTCGGCATCGCCGCCGAACTGCTTTCACGCACCAGCAACCTGCTGATTCTGGCGTTCTCGCTGCTCATCGCCCTGAAGACGGTCGAATTGTCGCCACGCTGGGAATCGACCATGTCCCACGGCTGGTTCATCGCCTTGGCGTTCCAGTTCGCACTGTGGATGGACACCGGCGTGCGTCTCTGGATGGAAAGCCTGACCCGCGACGGCAAGGCACGCAATCCGGTCACCACCACCATCATCGGCATCATGATCCGCATCGTGGTCTGGACCATGATGCTGCTGTCGATCCTCGCCAACCTGGGCGTCGACATCACCGCCATGGTCGCCAGCCTCGGTGTCGGCGGTATCGCCATCGCCCTGGCCGTGCAGACGCTACTGAGCGACATCTTCGCCTCGCTTTCCATCGGCGTGGACAAGCCCTTCGAGATTGGCGACTTCGTGGTGTTCGGCGAGGTGGCCGGCAACATCGAGCACATCGGTCTGAAGACCACGCGCATCCGCGCACTCAGCGGTGAGCAGGTGGTGATTGCCAACGCGGATCTGCTGCGCCAGATCGTGCACAACTACAAGCGCATGAACACCCGGCGAATCGTGTTCAAGTTCGGCATCACCTACAACACGCCCACCGACAAGGTGAAAGAGGTCGCGGCACTGGTGAAGCGCATCATCGACGGCATCGAAGTGGCCAAGTTCGACCGTGCGCATTTTCTCGGCTTCGACGACAGCCAGCTGACCTTCGAGGTCGTCTACATCATGCAGGTCTCGGACTACAACCGGTACATGGACACCCAGCAGGAGATCAACCTGGCGCTGCTCGAGGGCATGCGCGAGATGGGCGTGCAGTTCGCCTTCCCGACCCGCAGCGTGGAGTTCATCGGTGGCAGCCTGCCGGAAATAAGCGTGGCCGGCGTCCCGCAGGAAAAACCCGCCGCCAACCAGAACGGAGTAGACGCCGAGCGCCAATCCCGCGACGCCCAGCCACGCGCTTGACCCATCCCGGTGTCGCCGCAACCCGCGGCTACACCTCGTCCCTTCGCCGCAGCGGCGCAAGCGCCTATGCTGAAGACGGAAGCTTTTCGAACCTAAAAGGATAAGACTCATGACGCTGCTCTGGTTACTGGTCCTGCTGCTCGGCATCGCTGTACTCGCCCACCTGCGCGTGTCGCCGGTGCCGGCGCTGGTGATCGTCGCCACCTACCTGATCTTCATGACGACCGCCGACACGTCCGGCGTGGTGGTATTCCTGCTCTGGTTGACATTGATTGCCGTCGCGGTGCCGCTGCTAGTCGCGGATGTTCGCCGCAAGTATTTCAGCGGGCCGATGTTCGACTGGTTCAAGAAGGTGCTACCGCCGATTTCCGCCACCGAGCGCGACGCCATCGACGCTGGCACCGTGTGGTGGGACGGCGAGCTGTTCAGCGGCCGCCCGAACTGGGACACCCTGCTCGGCTATCCGAAGGCGCGCCTGACCGCGGAAGAACAAGCCTTCCTCGACGGCCCTACCGAAACGCTCTGCGCACTGGTCAGCGAATGGGATATCGCGCAACGAATGGACCTGCCGCCGGCCGCCTGGGAGTACATCAAGGCCGAAGGCTTCTTTGCCCTGATCATCCCCAAGGAATACGGCGGCAAGGGCTTTTCCGCCTATGCCCATTCGCAGATCGTGATGAAGCTGGCGACCCGCAGCGGCGACCTGGCCAGCACCGTCATGGTGCCCAACTCCCTCGGCCCAGCCGAGCTGCTGATGCACTACGGCACTGAAGAGCAGCGCAACCACTACCTGCCACGCCTCGCCAACGGCACCGATATCCCCTGCTTCGCCCTGACTGGCCCCTACGCCGGCTCCGACGCCGGCGCGATGAACGACAGCGGCGTGATCTGCCGCGGCCAATGGCAAGGCGAAGAAGTGCTCGGCCTGCGCCTGAACTGGGAGAAGCGCTACATCACCCTCGGCCCGGTGGCGACCCTGCTCGGTGTGGCCTTCAAGACCTACGACCCGGATCACCTGCTCGGCGATGAGGAAGAACTGGGCATTAGCCTGGCGCTGATCCCCACCGACACCCCCGGCGTCGACATTGGCCGCCGTCACTTGCCACTCGGCGCAGCCTTCATGAACGGGCCGAACTGGGGCAAGGACGTCTTCGTGCCGCTGGAAGCGATCATCGGCGGCCGCGACATGATCGGCAAAGGCTGGATGATGTTGATGAACTGCCTGTCGGTCGGTCGTTCCATTTCCCTGCCCGCGACCGGCACCAGCGCCGCCAAGGTCTGCAGCTACGTGGGTGGCCGCTATGCGCAGGTCCGCGAGCAGTTCAATGTCCCGCTGGCCGCCTTCGAAGGCATTCAGGAGCCACTGGCGCGCATCGGCGGCAACGCCTGGCTGATGGATGCCGCGCGCATCCTTACCGCCAACGCCGTCGACCTGGACCGCCAACGCCGTCGACCTGGGCGAAAAGCCCTCGGTGCTGTCGGCGATACTCAAGTACCACCTCACCGAGCGCGGCCGCGCGTGCATTACCGATGCCATGGATATTCACGGCGGCAAGGGCATCATCCTCGGCCCGAACAATTACCTGGGACGGCTGTGGCTGTCGGCGCCGATCTCCATCACCGTCGAAGGCGCCAACATCCTTTCGCGCAACCTGATGATCTTCGGCCAGGGCGCAATCCGCTGCCACCCGTTCGTGCTGCGTGAGATGGAGCTGGTCCACGAGACGGATCGCGAAGCGGCAGTCGTGAAGTTCGACGACTTGCTGATGCAGCACATCGGCTTCGCCGTCAGCAATACCGCCAGCACCCTGCTGCTGGGGCTGAGCTTCGGTCTGATGGGGCGAGTGCCAGGGACGAGCGTCACCCAGCCCTACTTCCGCGCGCTCAACCGCATCGCCGCGGCGTTCGCCATGCTGGCGGACCTGTCGATGATGCTGCTGGGTGGCGAACTCAAGCGCCGCGAACGGCTGTCAGCACGTCTGGGCGACGTACTCAGCCATCTCTATCTCGCCTCCGCAGCGCTCAAGCAGTTCCATGACCTCGGCCACCCGACCGCGCAGGAGCCACTGCTGCGCTGGGCGCTGGAAGATTGCCTGGAGAAAGCCGAAAGCGCGCTACGTGACGTGCTGGCCAACTTCCCCAACCGCATCCTCGGGCACCTGCTGCATGCCTTGGTATTCCCCTTCGGCGCACGCCACAAAGGGCCGTCGGATGTACTGGACGCCGAAGTCGCCGCCCTGCTCGGCCGTCCGGAGGGCGATCCGGCGTTGGAAAGCATTCTCGACGGCATGTATCGCCCGCATGATCCAGAGCAGCCCCTCGGTTCACTGAAGCACGCGTTCGAGGCCATTGCCAGCAGTCAGGGCACGGCGAAGAAACTGGCCAAGGCGGTGAAGGCCGGCACCGTACAACCCGCCCCCGGCGAGAGCCTGGTCGACGCAGCATTGACGGCCGGTGTCATCGACGCCGTCGAAGCTGAGCAGCTGCGAACGGCGGAACTCGCTCGACGCAAGGTCATCGACGTCGACGACTTCGCCAAGGAAGCGCTGGAACTGCAGGAAGGCCGTATCCGCTGACGGCACCGACGCGACCGCAGCGCAGGGTGAGCCCTGGAAGCTCACCCGACGCTGCGACGCTCAGTCCGGCCGGTGCCGCGGCCACACCAGACTGAAGCGCGCCCCACCCAGCTCGCTGTGACTCAACTGCGAGCGGCCGCTGTGCCAATAGATGATCCGCCGCACGATGGACAAGCCCAGCCCGTGCCCACCCGAGGCGCGGGTGCGGCTGTCATCCAGACGCAGGAACGGGGTGAAGACCTTTTCCCAATCCGCCTCCGGCACGCCGGGGCCGTCGTCGTCCACATCCAGCCGCACCGTTTGCCCTTCGATAGCGAAGCTGACCTGCACCCGACTCTCGGCATGGCGCATGGCGTTGTTGATCAGGTTGCTCAGGGCGCGGCGCAGGTACTGCGGCTCCGCCTCGGCCCAGCAGCTGCCATCGGCGGCCGTTGTGCATTCGCCACGCCTGACGCTGACATCGGGACGTAACGGCGCCAGCTCACCGATCACCTGATCGACCAGTGCCCGCAGGTCGACCTGCTGGAAGTTCAGGGTCGGCGAGCCGCGTTCCAGCCGCGAGTACACCAGCATCTCGTCGACCAGCGCATCGAGGTCGTCGATGTCGCCGTCCATGCCTTCCAGGTACTTGCGCCGGGCCTCGTCGGTCTGCGCCTCGGCGCTCATTTCCAGGCCGAAACGCAGGCGCGCGACCGGCGTGCGCAGTTCATGGGCCACAGCGCTGACCATCTCCCGCTGCACCGCCAGCAAACGCTGCAGATGCCTGGCCATACCGTTGAACGCCGCCGCCAGGCGCCCGACCGAATCGGTACCGACATCCGGCACGCGGGTTTCCAGATTGCCCGCGGCGATACGGGTCGCCGCACCTTCCAGCACGCTCAGGCGCTGTTCCAGCTGACGCACCAACAGATACACCGTCAGACCGATCAGCGACAGGCCGAGCAAGCCGATCAAGATCAGCAGCTGCGGTGGATAGGGATTCATCTGGTACAGCGGGCCGAGCTGCATGATCCAGCCGGTGCCGGCGATGGCGGCAAACACGCGAATGGCATCGCCGCCCTGAGCGAGCGCCATCACCGTGTCGCCCTCGTCCAGGCGCCGCCGCTGGTCGTCATCGAGGTTGGCGCTGTCGCGTGTCAGCAATTCCAGATCGAAGCCGAACCCCCGCGCCTGCTTGAGCTCGGCCAAGCGCTGCGGCTGTTCGGCTTCGGGGTAGCGGATCAGCTCGTCGATCAGCAGATAGATGGTGGCGCGCGCCAGCTGTTCGCTGAGCTGCTCGACTTCACCGGTAAGCACCAGCCGATCCCGTGCACTGACCAGGCTGAACACCGTGGTGCTCTGTGGTCGGATCTGCTCGACCAGCACCTGCCCACGCAGCAAGCGCGCCTCCAGGCGACTTTCCAGGCGAACGTCATCCAGTGTGCGCACCCGCAGCGGAATGCCCAGCAGCCGCCCCCAGAGGTTCGCCGCCTGGCGCCGCTCGATCGGCGTCATGCTGCTCATGTTGTGCGCCATCAGGCGGAAGGTGCCACTGGCCAGGCGCTCGCGGTGATCGTCCGCGCGGGACTGGTTGAGCAGGTGCAGGCCACCGGCGCCGAGTAGCGCCACCAGCACCAGCACCCCCAGCATGCCGCCATAGATGCGCAGGAAGATCGAGTTCATGGGCGGCGGCGCTACACCATCGCCACGGCAGCTTCGGAAACGAACAGATAACCCTTGCCGCGCACCGTCTTGATCAGTCGTGGGTGTTCCGGATCGTCACCGATCTTCGGGCGGATGCGCGAGATACGCACATCGATGGAGCGGTCCTGGCCGTCGTATTCGATGCCACGCAGCTCGGCGAAGATCTCTTCACGGGAAAGGATGCGCCCGGGGTTGGAGGTCAGCAGCCAGAGCAGGTCGAACTCGGCGCCGGTCAGTTCGATCTGCTGCTCGCGCAGCCAGGCCTCGCGCAGGGCGCTATCGATCACCAGCGGGCCGAACTGCAGGCGCTTGGCATTGGTCGACGCCTCAGGCGGCTGACGGCGCAGCAGCGCACGGATGCGCGCCAACAACAGGCGTGGACGCACCGGTTTGCAGACGTAATCGTCGGCGCCGGTTTCCAGCCCAAGCACCTGATCCAGATCGTCGGCCCGTGCGGTGAGCATGAGGATGGGGCCATCGTAGCGATCACGTACCCGCCGGCAGATCGACAGGCCATCCTCGCCGGGCAGCATCAGATCGAGTACCACCAGGTCCGGACGCTCTTCGATGATGCGGTCGACAGCACAGGCGCCGTCCGACTCGATCGACACCTCGAAGCCGCCGTTGCCCTGCAGGTACTCCTGCGTCAGCTCAGCCAGGCGTCGATCGTCCTCGACAATGAGAATCCGCCACGTCTCTTGCTCCATCCCCCGCCCCCTGCCGAACCATCAGGCCACAAACGAACAAGCGCGCATTGTACCCAACGTCCGAGCCCCAACGATGCACAAAAAACGGGCAACGGCAAACACAACATGTTGTGTCATTGACCATCATCAAAATATGCCAGACGGCACGTATTTCGTCGGTATTCGGCCGAGCGCCGAAGGCATGCGGCCTGCGGCCGGACGCCGCGCTTTCACCCACAAACCGCACACACGTTATCCACAGGTTATCCCGGTCAGCTGCCTTGCATTGGCCCCGAGCCAGCATTATCTTGTCGCCCCTGCGCGTCGTAGCCCCTAGATATTGGGCCTATGCGTGCCAGGTGACACAATCGAGACACATTCGAGCGCAGGGTTACCGCCCGGCGTCTCATAGCTCTGCAACACCGCCGGCAGCCTCAGGTCCAGCATTAATGCAAGCCTTCGACAGTCGTCTCCCTGACTCCAAGCGCAGAACTAGCAGCTGTGCCCGGAGCCAAGACAAAACACAACATATTGTGTTGACAGTTTTTCCAGCCTGACTATCCTTCCGGCAACGACTTAGCTCGTCAGCGGCCGAGTCAGGACTATTCCTTGCGATACCACCATGCACCGCGCTGCGGGGCATGGCTCATGCAGTAACGACGCCGGGCCCAACGAAGCCCGCGCAGACAGAACCAGAACCGCGACTAAAAGAGAGAATCCGGAGCCCCCATGCAGAACCCTTCCACTCGCGAGAACCCGCTGTCAGCCGATGCACCGGATCTGGCGGCTACCGCCCCGGGCCAGCTGCGCGTGATCAAGCGCAACGGTACCGTCGTCCCCTACACCGACGACAAGATCACCGTCGCCATCACCAAGGCCTTTCTCGCAGTGGAAGGCGGTAACGCTGCCGCTTCCTCGCGCATCCACGACACCGTCGCGCGTCTGACCGAGCAGGTCAGCGCCACCTTCCGTCGTCGCATGCCCTCCGGTGGCACCATCCACATCGAGGAAATCCAGGACCAGGTCGAACTGGCCCTGATGCGTGCCGGCGAGCAGAAGGTCGCCCGCGACTACGTGATCTATCGCGAAGCCCAGGCCGTCAAGCGCAAGAGCGCCAGCGACAGCAGCGACATCGCCCAGCCGCACCCGAGCATCCGCGTCACCCGCGCCGATGGCAGCCTGCAGCCGCTGGACATGGGCCGCCTGCAGACCATCATCACCGAAGCCTGCGAAGGCCTGGCCGAAGTGGATGGCGCGCTGATCGAGCGTGAAACCCTGAAGAACCTCTACGACGGCGTGGCCGAGAAGGACGTCAACACCGCCCTGGTGATGACTGCCCGCACCCTGGTCGAGCGCGAGCCGAACTACAGCCAGGTCACTGCGCGCCTGCTGATGGACACCCTGCGTGCCGAAGCCCTGGGCTTCCTCGGCGTAGCCGAAGCCGCCACCCATCACGAGATGGCCGACCTGTACGCCAAGGCGCTGCCGGCCTACATCGAGAAAGGCGTCGAGTTCGAACTGCTCGATTCCAAGCTGAAGGGCTACGACCTGGCCAAGCTGGGCGCCGCGCTCAACCACGAGCGTGACCAGCAGTTCACCTACCTCGGCCTGCAGACCCTGTACGACCGCTACTTCATCCACAAGGACAATGTCCGCTTCGAGCTGCCGCAGATCTTCTTCATGCGCGTCGCCATGGGCCTGGCCATCGAGGAAGAGCAGAAAGAAGCCCGCGCCATCGAGTTCTACAACCTGTTGTCGTCCTTCGACTACATGGCCTCGACGCCGACCCTGTTCAACGCCGGTACCCTGCGTCCGCAGCTGTCGTCGTGCTACCTGACCACCGTGCCGGACGACCTGGGCGGCATCTACGACGCCATCCGCGATAACGCCCTGCTCTCCAAGTTCGCCGGCGGCCTGGGCAACGACTGGACCCCGGTGCGCGCACTGGGCGCCTACATCAAGGGCACCAACGGCAAATCCCAGGGCGTCGTGCCCTTCCTGAAAGTGGTCAACGACACCGCCGTCGCGGTCAACCAGGGCGGCAAGCGCAAGGGCGCGGTTTGCGCCTACCTGGAAACCTGGCACCTGGACATCGAGGAATTCCTCGAGCTGCGCAAGAACACCGGTGACGACCGTCGCCGTACCCACGACATGAACACCGCCAACTGGATTCCGGACCTGTTCATGAAGCGTGTCTTCGATGACGGTCCCTGGACCCTGTTCTCCCCGTCCGACGTCCCCGACCTGCACGACCTCACCGGCCGCGCCTTCGAGGAGCGTTACGAGTACTACGAGGAGCTGACCAAGTACGGCAAGATCAAGCTGTTCAAGACCCTGCCGGCCAAGGACCTGTGGCGCAAGATGCTCTCGATGCTGTTCGAGACCGGCCACCCGTGGCTGACCTTCAAGGACCCGTGCAACCTGCGCAGCCCGCAGCAGCACGTCGGCGTGGTGCACAGCTCCAACCTCTGCACCGAGATCACGCTGAACACCAACAAGGACGAGATCGCCGTCTGCAACCTGGGCTCGATCAACCTGGTCAACCACATCAAGGACGGCAAGCTCGACGCCGCCAAGCTGGAGCGCACCGTGCGCACCGCTGTACGCATGCTCGATAACGTCATCGACATCAACTACTACAGCGTGCCGCAGGCGCAGAACGCCAACTTCAAGCACCGTCCGGTGGGCCTGGGCATCATGGGCTTCCAGGACGCGCTGTACCTGCAGCACATCGCCTACGGTTCCGATGCCGCCATCGACTTCGCCGACAAGTCCATGGAAGCCATCAGCTACTTCGCCATCCAGGCTTCCTGTGACCTGGCCGACGAGCGTGGCGCCTACTCCAGCTTCCAGGGCTCGCTGTGGTCCCAGGGCATCCTGCCGCTGGATTCCCAGCAGATCCTCATCGAGGCCCGTGGCCAGAAGTACATCGATGTCGACCTGACCGAATCCCTGGACTGGGCGCCGATCCGCGAGCGCGTCAAGAAAGGCATCCGCAACTCCAACATCATGGCCATCGCCCCGACCGCGACCATCTCCAACATCGTTGGCGTGTCGCAGTCCATCGAGCCGACGTACCAGAACCTGTACGTCAAATCGAACCTGTCCGGCGAGTTCACCGTGATCAACCCGTACCTGGTCCACGACCTCAAGGCCCGCGGCCTGTGGGACCCGGTGATGGTCAACGACCTCAAGTACTACGACGGCTCCGTACAGCAGATCGAGCGCATCCCGCAGGATCTGAAAGACATGTACGCCACCGCCTTCGAAGTCGAGACCAAGTGGATCGTCGACGCCGCCAGCCGCCGCCAGAAGTGGATCGACCAGGCGCAGTCGCTGAACCTGTACATCGCCGGTGCCTCGGGCAAGAAGCTCGACGTGACCTACCGCATGGCCTGGTACCGTGGCCTGAAGACCACCTACTACCTCCGTGCCCTGGCCGCGACCAGCACCGAGAAGTCCACCATCAACACCGGCAAGCTGAACGCCGTGTCCAGTGGTGGCAGCGAGGCGGCGAACTCCGCCAGCGCCGCGCCGGCTGCAGAGCCGAAGCCGGCTCCGGTGCCGCTGGCGTGCAGTATCGATAACCCCGACTGCGAAGCCTGCCAGTAACAAAGGGAGGCGGACGCATCTGGACGGCGATCGCCGCGTTGCCTGCCGAGCCGGACCCCATCACGTACAGCTGTACGCTCAGGGGTTCCGACTCGACAGCCGCCTTGCGCTCACTCGCCCAGCCCCGCCCGCGCACCGAGTGGTGCTGATTCGTAGGGTGGATGTCGCTTTCCACATCCACCGTTACCCACTCGATGGCGCGCAACACCAAACCAAATTCCGCGCTTTTGCGTGCAAACCAAAAGCCACCAAACATATCCGACCGGCCAAGCCCCGGTCCCCGATCAGGAGCTATCGCACATGCTGAGCTGGGACGAATTCAACGAAGAAGACACCACCACCGCCGCGCCGGCCACAGCTGCTGCGCAGCCGGCAGGCCAGACCGCCGCCAAGCTGGACAACGACGCCGCCGGTTCCGTAGAAGAAGCTCGCGCCGTTGCCGCCAGTGACTCCGACGCCATCGCCCGCGCCAAGCGCGCGCTGGACGACCTGGACATCCAGGAAGGCCTCAACGAACTGGAAGGCGAATCGGCCCGCGTACGCGTCGACGAGAAGCGCATGATCAACGCCCGCGCCGACCTCAATCAGCTCGTACCCTTCAAGTACGACTGGGCCTGGCAGAAGTATCTGGATGGTTGCGCCAACCACTGGATGCCACAGGAAGTGAACATGAACGCCGACATTGCCCTGTGGAAGAGCAAGGACGGCCTCAGCGAAGACGAGCGCCGCATCGTCAAGCGCAACCTCGGCTTCTTCTCCACCGCCGACAGCCTGGTCGCCAACAACCTCGTGCTCGCCACCTACCGCCTGATCACCAACCCGGAGTGCCGCCAGTACATCCTGCGCCAGGCCTTCGAAGAGGCGATCCATACCCACGCCTACCAGTACTGCATCGAATCGCTGGGCATGGATGAAGGCGAGATCTTCAACATGTACCACGAGATCCCGAGCGTCGCGAAAAAGGCCAGCTGGGGCCTCAAGTACACCCGTTCCATCTCCGACCCGACCTTCCAGACCGGCACCCCGGAGACCGACAAGCAGTTCCTGCGCAACCTCATCGCCTACTACTGCGTACTCGAAGGCATCTTCTTCTACTGCGGCTTCACCCAGATCCTCTCCATGGGCCGCCGCAACAAGATGACCGGCACCGCCGAGCAGTTCCAGTACATCCTGCGTGACGAGTCCATGCACCTGAACTTCGGCATCGACATGATCAACCAGATCAAGATCGAAAACCCGCACCTGTGGGACGCCGAAATGAAGGACGAAGCGACCCAGATGATCCTCCAGGGCACCCAACTGGAAATCGAATACGCCCGCGACACCATGCCCCGTGGCGTGCTCGGCATGAACGCCGCGATGATGGAGGACTACCTCAAGTTCATCGCCAACCGTCGTCTGACGCAGATTGGCCTGAAGGAAGAGTATCCGGGTACTACCAACCCGTTCCCATGGATGAGCGAGATCATGGACCTGAAGAAGGAGAAGAACTTCTTTGAGACGCGTGTGATTGAGTATCAGACTGGTGGGGCTTTGAGTTGGGATTGATTGAAATCATGAAGCGCAAGGACGCGCTTACTATCGACAGATAGTGATTTAGAGGATGTAGAAACAAGAAACCCACGGAAGCCCTCCTACAGGCCGCCGTGGGTCTTGACCGTGTTTGAAAGCGAAGCCTGCAAGCACGGGCCGCGACTGAAGATTGCCCCTCAATCACGTAGCATTTGAGCAAATGCGCTGCGTGATTATGGGCATTCAACGGGTGGTGTCAACGACTTCGGACAAGAGGTATTCGCCATGAGCGGAACCCCAACTCCACCGCCAGGCTACAGAGCCGTGTTCTGTATGACCTTCAAACATTGGCGGAGCGGCAAAGATGTACGCCGCAAAGACGGGCGCCCTTTCTGCTTCTTCGTGAAGCAGTAGCCCAAGCAGAGAGGCGGTGTAAACCGCCTCTCTCAACCATAGTCACACAGAGGTATTTACCATGACACGCAAGAACCAACATGTTGTCCCGCATGATGATAAATGGGCTGTTCGAGGCGCTGGTAACAGTAAAGTTACCAAACAGTTCGATACCCAACGAGAAGCTATCGAGCACGCACGAGGCATTGCGACCAACCAGCAAAGCGAGGTCTTGGTCCACAACAAGCAAGGTCAAATTCGCGAGCGGAACAGCTACGGAAACGACCCATTTCCTCCAAAGGGATGACCCTAAGCCAGCTATAAGGATGTCGCGACCAGCGAGGTAGCCTGGAAGTGACGCGTGGAAAAGGCTTCGCCGTTTTCCACCCTACCTTCGGCAACGTCGATGCGTCGGCGTTGTGGGCGGTTGGGATGTCGTAGCGAGGTAGCCTGGAAGAAACGCATGGAAAAGGCTCCACCGTTTTCCACCCTACCTCCGGCAACGTCGATGCGTCGGCGGTGTGGGCGGGTGTGATGGCGTAGGGTGGATAACGCGTTGCTTATCCACCGATATGGACCTCCCGCCAACACAACGCTCAAGGATGAGCTGCCATGTCCCGCTACCGCCGCGCCCGTGTGCCGGGCGCCACGTATTTCTTTACGGTCAATCTGTTCAACCGTCGCAGCGACCTGCTGGTCCGCCATGTCGACCTGCTCCGCTCACGCTCCCCTTTCACTTGCACAGCGATCCCTCCACAGCCTCCAGAAATCTGCACTATCGCCGATACGATTTGGCATAGCGCGATGTGGCGCCCTCTGTGCCAATCAAAAACCGCTTATCGAAACTTGCAGACTCAACGATACATACGGCATCAACAGCGCATACAAACCAGACTCAAGGACAACGATGTTCACCGAAATAAAAATCGAGCTCAGCAAGTTTGACTGGAGCGGCGTATCCGGCCTGTCCGACGTGGTAATGGTGCTGCTCACATTGGTCCTGCTTGCAGGGTTGAAGCAGGGCGCAAAGAACATTCGCGAGTCGTCAATCTCTCGAGACGCTGACATTCTCCGCTGGGCAATGTCGGAAATGGACACGCTCAAACCGCAGATAAGGCTACTCACCGACGCCCACAAACGGCATAACTACTGCGGGCTGCCGCACGACCCAGAGACAAACCCGAACGGCTGGACCAGCCAGGAGCTCGATGCAGCGCAGGTCGTTGGGGTCAACCTTCAACGCATTGGCTACATGGCGCTTCACAACCTGGTTTCCCGAAACCACTTCATGAATATCTGGGGCCCGATGTATCTCGCCTGCTGGTATGCGTTGGAGCCGTGGGTCAAACACAAGCGCAAGGCCCTAAACGAGCCAGTCGAAATCAAGGATGGTGCGTATAGCAGGATCTACTTCGAGCAGTATGCGCACTACTGCGAGGCCCATCTTCCGCGCCGCCTGGTTGATAACGAACGTCAGCGTTTTGGCCTTCAACCGCTGCAGGAGAGCAAGCTAACCTTCCGGCAACGGCTCCTGGAGAGAATGGGCAAAAATGAAGTGCTGGATGTGCGGCGCGATAGATGACACGTCAGCGAGGTTGCGTGGGAGTGACGCGTGGAAAAGGCTTCGCCGTTTTCCACCCTACCTCCGGCAACGTCGATGCGTCGGCGGTGTGAGCGGTTGAGATGTCGTAGGGTGGATAACGCTTTGCTTATCCACCGATACGGAACTCCCGCCAACACAACGCTCAAGGATGAGCCGCCATGTCCCGCTACCGCCGCGCCCGTGTGCCGGGCGCCACGTATTTCTTCACGGTCAATCTGCTCAACCGTCGCAGCGACCTGCTGGTCCGTCACGTCGACCTGCTCCGCGAGACGGTGCGCGCCACACGCTTGCGCCACCCCTTCCACATCAACGCCTGGGTCGTTTTGCCCGACCACATGCATTGCGTCTGGACGCTCCCGGATGGCGACGCCGATTTCGCCCTGCGCTGGAAAGTCATCAAGTTCGCTTTCGCCCGACGCCTGCCGAAGACCGAGATACTGACGGCAACTCAGCGCTCCCGCGGCGAGCGTGGAATCTGGCAACGCCGCTACTGGGAACACTTGATTCAGGATGAGCGGGATTACCGGCACCACGTCGATTACGTGCATCGAAATCCGTTAAAGCACGGTTTGGTGAAGCGTGTCGCCGATTGGCCCTATTCGAGTTTTCATCGGGCGGTCAGTGCCGGTGTCTACCCGGTTAACTGGTGCGGTGAAGAGTTGGAAGGGTTCGCAGGTGATGCGGACTGACGCGTGGAAAAGGCTTCGCGTTTTCCACCCTACGCTAGCCCAAACCGCCGACGGTCACCCAAGCGCACAAACCGCTTGCCGATCACTTCGCCTACCGGCACATTGCGCGGCGCAATCATTTAGCCATCACAAGGACGCGATATGGCCCGCCGCCGCAAGCAATCCCCTTTCGAAGACCTGATCGATCTCGCAGCATTGATGCCTTGGTGGATCACCCTTCCACTGGCGCTCATCGCGTACCTGTGGCTCAACAGCATCGTCACTTCACCGATACCGGCACCAGCCAATCCAGCCGATTTAGGCAGCCACATGTCCGGCATGATGCTTCGCGGATTGGCGGTACCCGCGCAGTACTTCGTCCCTGCCGCGCTGGTATTCGGAGCCATCGCTTCGGCCTTTGGCCGCATGCGGCGCAAGAAGCTCTTCGACTCCGTCGCAAGCAACGAAAACACCCTCGAATCCATCAGCTGGCGCGAGTTCGAGTTGCTCGTAGGCGAAGCGTTCCGACGCAAGGGTTTTACCGTTCAGGAGACTGGCCAAGGTGGGGCCGATGGCGGCATCGACTTGGTGCTGCTCAAGGATGGAGAAAAGTACCTAGTCCAATGCAAGCAATGGCGCCGCCAGCTGGTCCAGGTGAACGTAATCCGTGAGTTGTTCGGTGTTATGACGGCCGAGGGAGCGAAAGGCGGCTTCGTCGTGATTTCCGGTCGGTTTACCGAAGATGCGAAGGTGTTCGCCCAGGGCAAGAATTTGCAGCTGATCGAAGGCGCCGAGCTGAACGAGATGATTCGCCAGAGCCGCGCAACCGCGACGCGTCAGAAGGCACAACCGACAACCAGCAAAGCGCCCTACCAGCCTACACCGGCCACATCAGACCCACTTGTCGAAACCCCTTGCGCAACACAACCCATCTGCCCTACCTGTCAGGCACCGATGGTTCAGCGCGTGGCGAAACGAGGAAGCAATGCCGGGAATACGTTTTGGGGTTGTTCGCAGTACCCCAAATGCAAGACCACACGAAACGAGATTCCTGCATAGCGGACGTTCTAAAAGTGTGGATGGAAAGCCGGAACGGCCCCGCCTTGCACGGCACTAATAAAGCGTGTGAAATCGTCCGCCTCGCTAGCCACCACCATGGAGGGCCCTGTGGCCAAGTTCCTGAATACCAGCGCAACGAACTATTACCTCGAAGAGATGATCAAGACGGCCAAGGACCGCCTGATTCTGATCAGTCCTTTCCTGCGCTTGAACGAGCGCATCAAGGAGCTCTTGGAAGACAAGGATCGGCTAAAAATCGACGTTCGAATTGTGTACGGAAAAAGTGAGCTGCAGCCCGAAGAGGTCAACTGGCTCAAAGGCCTCAGCTACATCCGCACCAGCTTCTGCAAGAACCTTCACGCCAAGTGCTACCTCAACGAAGAGAGCTGCATTATTACCAGCCTCAACCTCTATGAGTTCAGCCAAGTCAACAATAACGAGATGGGCATTTTCATTGACCGGCAGAACGATACCGATCTCTACCGAGACGCCTACGAAGAAGCCCAACGAATAATCCGCATCAGCGATGAGGTGCGCATTTCGCTTGAAGTGGTCGCCAAGGATAGCGAGCCAGCTAGCGAAACAGACGACAGCACAAACAAGCTGACCAGCTCAAAAATGGCGCAAAAGCTTGGGCTCAAGACGCCAGAATTTCTTGAAAAGTTATTAAGCCAAGGGTTTCTTGAGCTCCGCGACGGCAAGAACTACCTGACCGACAAAGGTAAGGAAGCTGGTGGCGAGTTTCGCATGAGCCCGAAGTTCGGCCCGTACTTCCTATGGCCAGTGGCGCTGGATATCTAGCCTGCCAACGGCTAGCCGGATGCGGATACACGAACTCAGACGATGCCAAACGCCCCTTCAGTAGGGTGAGCGGAATCGTCGTGGAGGGGGTTGAGCGGCATGGATGCCGCGAGAGCCGCGATGGGCCAGGGATGGCCCATCGCGGCGTGCCCCTGGAATGGCGATGGAGCAAACGAACCCGGAGCGAAGCGCAGAGCCGGATGCAGGGGCAAGCCCTTTTGGTTCCTTTTGGCGGGGCCGGCCATCCGGGCGACTGCAAAAGGGACCCGCCCAGCGGGGCGGAACCAATGCCAGAAGCAACTCGGAAACGATCCGAGCAAGTAGCCTGGAAGTGACGCGTGGAAAAGGCTTCGCCGTTTTCCACCCTACGCGGCGGCGCGATTACCCGGTCAACTCACACAACCCACCCGGCACCTTCATCACCCACTCCCTCACCGCCCGAACCGTCGGATCATCCCGACGGCTCTCTGGATATACGAGATGAAACGGCCTGCCCTCCATCTCCGGCCCGAACGGCTGCACCAGCCGCCCTTCCCTCAGTTCGTCCTCGATCAACTGCCGACTCATCAACGCCACGCCCTGCGCGCCGATGGCGGCGGAGATGGCGTGGGTCTCGTCGGAGAAGACCAGCCCGGCGCTCACATCCAGCCGCGGCACGTTGGCGAGCTTCTGCCACGACGCCCAATGAATCGGAGCGGACAAGGCGGCTTGCGCACGGAAATGAATCAAAGGGTGTTTGGGCAGCTCAGCAATCGCAAGCCGAGGTGCGGGCTGCAGACCGGGACGAAAGTGTTGTCGAACAGCTTCTCCGCTACCAGACCGGGCCAGCGACCGTCGCCGTAGCGGATGGCGATATCCGCCGTGACGCCATCCAGCGCGACTGGCTCATGGGAGGTGTGGAAGCGCAGATCGATATCGGGGTGGGAATCGCGCAGCAGGCAGACCCAGGGCACCAGCCAGCGCACCGCGATGGCCGGTGTAGTGCTAAGGGTGATTGCCTGGCGACGAGGCGCCGCGCTGAGGCGTTCGACCGCCCCGCTGATGCTGTCGAAGGCCGTTTCCAACGTCTGTTGCAGCTCCCGCCCCGGGTCGGTCAGTTCCAGCTTTCGCGGTTTGCGCAGAAACAGCGCCACGCCGAGGGACTCCTCCAGCGAGCGGATCTGGTGGCTGATCGCTGTGGCCGTGACGGACAGCTCCTCGGCGGCCTGCTTGGCGCTCTCGTGGCGGGCCGCGGCTTCGAAGGCCCGTAGCGCAGAAAGCGAGGGTAACCGGCGGTGCACCATGGCTGAGTTTCTCTCACCTGTAGTTGGAAAAAATGGTCGTTTGTCGCCAGTACAGCCTAGCCCTAGGCTGGATTTACCGCGAACGACAGATGAGTTCAATCACAGAGGAGAATCACCATGACGCACCTTCTGCACCTCGACGCCAGCGCCCGCCCCGGCCTTGCCGGCAAGGATGAACACGGTTCCCACAGCCGTAACCTCACCCACCGCTTCGTCAGCCAGTGGGCGGCCGGCCGCGCGCAGGACG
The DNA here is from genome assembly GCF_000327065.1 of Stutzerimonas stutzeri RCH2. NCBI lineage: Bacteria > Pseudomonadati > Pseudomonadota > Gammaproteobacteria > Pseudomonadales > Pseudomonadaceae > Stutzerimonas > Stutzerimonas stutzeri. Next base: position 2,930,731 of record NC_019936.1, read on the forward strand.
GCATCGTTTACCGGGACATAGGCCAGAACCCGCCGTCCTTTATCAGCCATGACTGGATCGCCTCCAGCTTCACGCCGGAAGAACGCCGTGAGCCGTGGATGCGGGACACGCTGGTGGAAAGCGACCTGCTGGTCGATGAGCTGATCGCCGCCGATGTATTGGTCATCGGTACGCCGCTCTACAACTTCGGCATGCCCGCGGCGCTGAAGGCCTGGATCGACCAGATCGTGCGCCCGGGCCGGACGGTCGAGGTCGACGAAAGCAAGCTGCCCGACCCGTACGTGCCGTTGCTGGCGGACCGGCCACGGCATGCAGTCATACTCAGTGCCCGGGGCGGCATCGGCTTTGGTCCCGGTGGGGAGATGGCGCACATGAATCACCTGGAGCCGAACCTGGTGACGGCACTCAATTTCATCGGCATCACCCGCATTCACCAGATCGCCATTGAAGGTCAGGAAACCGGTGGCGAGGTATTGGCTGCCTCGGTGGCCGAGGCGCTGCGGCAGGTAGATGCGTTGGTGAAGAAGCTGCAGGCGGAGCTTAATGGCGCACCTGTGGGTCGGGTCGAGCAGAGGCAGGCGGAGGCGGTTTAGTGGTGTTGCCGGCGCGTAGCATTTCTAGACGGCCGAGAACGGACGGGTGGAAAAGGCGTTGCCGTTTTCCTCCCTACGGCCTGGTTGGTCAGCGGCGCCCGAAGGCGCCGCCGCACCGTTTTACGCCGAAAGCTTCTGGCTGAAGTTGTCAGCGGGCTTGCCCATATCGAGCCGGTCCGCGTTCATCACCTTGTCCCAGGCTTTGACGAAGTCCTGCACGAACTTCTCGTTGCCGTCGGCCATGCCATATACCTCGGCCTGGGCACGCAGCTCCGATTGCGCGCCGAAGATCAGGTCTACACGGGTGGCGGTCCAGGTGGGTTGGCGAGTTTTGCGGTCGAGGCCCTGGAAGCGGTTCTTGTGCTCGGTCGCGACCCACTCGTTCTGCATGCTCAGCAGGTTGACGAAGAAGTCATTGGACAGCGTACCCACTCGCTTGGTGAAGACGCCCTCCTGACCGCCATCGGCGTTGGTGCCAAGCACGCGCATGCCGCCGACCAGTACGGTCATTTCCGGTGCGCTCAGACGTAGCAGGTGGGCCTTGTCGACCAGCGCTTCCTCGGGCGCCATGAAGTGGGACTCGTGGTAGTAGTTGCGGAACCCATCGGCGACCGGCCGTAGCGCCTCGAACGAAGGCCCGTCGGTCCACTCTTCGAGTGCATCCATCCGCCCTGGCGTGAAGGGCACGTTGATGGTCACACCGCCTTCCTGTGCCGCTTTCTCGATGGCGGCGCAGCCGGCGAGCACGATGAGGTCAGCCATGGAGACCTTTTTGCCACCGGTAGCCGAAGCGTTGAACTCGGTTTGGATGTCGGTCAGTTTTTGCAGCACGCGGGCCAACAGGGCTGGGTTGTTGATTTCCCAATCTTTCTGCGGCGCGAAGCGGATACGCGCCCCGTTAGCCCCGCCGCGCTTGTCCGAGCCACGATAGGTCGCTGCCGAAGCCCAGGCCACCGACACCAGTTCGGAGACGGAGAAGCCCATGCCCAGCAGCTTCTGCTTCAGCGCGGCGATGTCCGCGTCATCGATCACCGAGTGGTCGCGCTCGGGAATCGGGTCCTGCCAGATCAGCGTTTCCTTCGGCACCAGCGGCCCGAGGTAGCGGCCGATGGGCCCCATGTCGCGGTGGGTGAGTTTGAACCACGCCTTGGCGAAGGCATCAGCGAACTCGTCCGGGTTTTCCAGGAAGTGGCGGGAGATTTTTTCGTAGATCGGGTCAAAACGCAGCGCCAGGTCCGAGGTGAGCATGGTCGGCTTGCGCTTTTTGTTGGGGTCGAACGGGTCTGGAATGATTTCCGGTGCGTCCTTGGCTTCCCACTGATGCGCGCCGGCCGGGCTCTTGGTCAGCTCCCACTCGAAGTTGAACAGGTTCTCGAAGAAGTAGTTGGACCACTGCGTCGGGGTCTGGCTCCAGATGACTTCGAGACCGGAGGTGATGGCATCGGCACCCGCACCGGTCTGGAATCGGCTGCGCCAACCCAGGCCCTGGTCTTCGATCACGGCGCCTTCCGGGTCCGGGCCCAACAGCGAGGGGTCACCCGCGCCGTGGGTTTTGCCGAAGGTGTGGCCGCCTGCGATCAGCGCCACGGTTTCATAGTCGTTCATCGCCATGCGGGCGAAGGTTTCGCGGATATCGATGGCAGAGGCTTTGGGGTCGGGATTGCCGTTGGGGCCTTCCGGGTTCACGTAGATCAAGCCCATCTGCACGGCGCCCAGCCCCGGATGCAACTGCCGCTCGCCGCTGTAGCGTTCATCACCCAGCCAGGTGCCTTCGGGGCCCCAGAAGAGTTCTTCCGGCTCCCAGGTGTCTGCACGGCCGCCGGCGAAACCAAAGGTCTTGAAGCCCATGGATTCCAACGCCACGTTCCCGGTGAGCACGTAGAGGTCCGCCCACGACAGTTTGCGCCCGTATTTCTGCTTGATCGGCCAGAGCAGGCGCCGCGCCTTGTCCAGCGAGGCGTTGTCCGGCCAGCTGTTGAGCGGTGCGAAACGCTGCTGACCGCCACCGGCGCCGCCGCGGCCATCGGTGATCCGATAGGTGCCGGCGCTGTGCCAGGCCAGCCGGATGAAAAGCCCGCCGTAATGGCCGAAATCCGCCGGCCACCAGTCTTGGGAGTCGGTCATCACTTGGTGGAGATCAGCGATCACCGCGTCGAGATCGAGTGAGTTGAATGCAGCGGCATAGTCGAAATCGCCACCGTATGGATTGGATCGCGGTGAGTGCTGGTTAAGCGATGTGAGGCTCAGCGCTTCAGGCCACCAGTCCCGGTTACTCGGGCGTTTGCGGGGCGCACCAGCGCCATGACCGAATGGGCAACCACCACCCGTCTTTTCGCCAGTCTCTTCGTTCATGTTCTGCTCCTCACGGTTTTCTATGGCGCAGTCAGGCGCCGCTTCACTCAAGCTAGCACCGAGGCCCTGACTGAACAAAAGCCATACCGCGAGCGTTTTTCAGTTCTGGCACCGCCGATTGAAGCCTTGAGCGCAGCAACGACGGGGCTTGGCTCGCATTGAAGAGTGCCAACAGGCCTGATATCGTTTTTCGCTATTGGGTCGATAGACGATGGCTTGGCAAGCGAGCATGAACAGATTTTTTTGGATGACTGAGTACCTCCGAGCAGGCACGGGATGCGCGTAATCCGGGCACTGAGCAGCGTCTAACCAAGCTCCGTGCTGCATCCGCCGCTACAATGCCGCCCCCTTACCGCCATGCCGGAGCCCAGCCCATGTTCACCCTCACCCATCTGGACACCCCGCCGCCGGAGTCGCTGAAAAGCCAGGTGCTGCAGATGGTGGTGGACTATCTCGGCGACATCAGCCCGGTCTCGCTGCAGCCCAGCAACCCGCTGTATCAGCTGTATCAGTACGTGGTGGGTTTCGAGGTGCATCGTTACCTGGACAGCATGGACGGCGCGCAGCCCGGCAAGCCGGAGCTGATCATGGCGCTGGAGGCTGACGACCCGGCTGTCCTGCTCGGCTTCGCGCTGTACCTGCCCTTTGTGGATGATCCCGAAGCCTGCGCACTGGTCTATCTGGCGGTCGACGTCGGCCATCGTCGCCAGGGCGTCGGTCGGGCCATGGTCGAAGCGATGGTGGCGCGTTATCCCCATGCGGAGGTGGCGTGCGTTGCAGGCAAGGTGCCGTATTTCAGCGCACTGGGCTTTCAGCCGCTGGCGGCGCGCGGCCCGCAGGTAGTGATGAATACCCGTAACGAGGCTTCGAACGGCGCGGTGGCGGTGCAGGATCTGGAGCCGATCTTCCAGTCCAAGGAAGTCCGGCAGATCTACAGCTATCTGGTGCAGCAGAACGGCAAAAAGGCCATGAGCGAGGCAGAGAAACAGCGCGACCGCCTGCTCGATCAGATGGCGCGCCAGGCTGACCAGCTGATGGAAAACTAAGCGTCGGCCCGGCGTCTGCACTGACTGTCCAGAACGCTCCCGGACGCAGCCTCGCTGATCAGCGCTTTATGCAGACAAATAGCGCGTTCCCTGAAACCTCGTTCCAGGGCACGATCTTCTCGTAGTCATGCTCGAGCACATGCACCTCGAAGTACGACTCCAACAGCTCGCTCAGCTCGGCAAAGCTCACGGCCACCATCGCGTGTTCGTCGTGCCAGACCTGGCTTTGATCGGCGACGGACTTTTCGATGCGCAGCCTCAGCAGTTGCTGCTCCCCTTCACCCGGGTAGTGCCAGCCGGAGCTGAAGGTGAACAGGCCGTCCGCATGTCTGGCCGTGTGCGAGACGAATGAGGCGTTGTCGATCCGGCGCTTGTCCACGGCGTTGAAGCAGAACAGCCCGCCTGGGGCCAGCGCGGCATGCACGCTGGCGATGCAGGCCTTGAGCCGCTCGACACCGCCGCTGTAGTGGATAGAGTAAAGAAAGCAGGTGATCAGATCGGCCGGTTGCTCGACGGCAAAGCCACACATGTCCTGTAGGGAAAACTGCGCTTCCGGGCAGCGCACCGCCGCCCTGTCGAGCATCGGCTGATTGATGTCGAGCCCGCCGCTGGTATAGCCGGCATCGATGAAATGGCGGACGTGCGGGCCCGTGCCGCAGGCGAGGTCCAGATGCCTCGTCCCGCCGTTGCCGAACAGCTGCTGCAATCGCTGGACGCAGTGGCTTTGCGCCCCGTAGTCGATGTCCGCACACATGAGATCGTAGTAACCCGACAAGTCGGTATAGAGAGCATCGCCGGGCATGATGACCTGATGTGTGAGGGGGCTTCAGCGGGCGCGCATCATATCTCAACCACACCTCCGCGTAGTGGCCAGGCGTAGTGCTGGACTTCGCTGGACGGTGACAGGTTGCGTGGCCCGTCCAGCCGCCCTGCTCCGCCAGCATGGTCCCGGTCGCACCCGATCAGTCGTCCGGAATCTCCACTTCGACCAGCTTCGCCAGAAGCGTCAGCGACTCCTGCCAGCCGAGGTAGCAGGCTTCGGCTGGGATCGCGTCCGGGACGCCTGCCTGGGCGATGCTCAGTTCGGTGCCGCAGGAAACCTGGGTGAGCGTCACCGTCACCTCAATCGTGCCCGGCAAGCCCGGATCGTCGAATGTGTCTTCGTAACGGATTCGCTGATTTTCCAGCAGCTCCAGGAACTGCCCGGCGAAACTGTGGCTCGTGCCCGTGGAGAAATTCGTGAAGGACATTCTGTAGCGGCCGCCTACCCGCGCCTCGATCTCGTGCACATTGCCAGTAAAGCCGTTCGGCGGCAGCCATTTGGCCTTGGCGTCTGGGTCCAGAAAGGCGCGATAGATGCGCTCAGGTGTCGCTCGCAGGACGCGGTGAAGGCGAATGGTGCTGGGCATGGCCGTTCTCCTCTGGTGGCGAATGTGCCTTGATGACCTTGATAGTCGAACGAAGGAGAGCGAATTCGACGCAACGCTTGAATTTTCCGCCTACCCAGCATCGCAAGCGTCCACCCTAGACAAGCGCGGTCAAGCCGGCTCGTTCGCGCCCATGAGCGTATGCAGGCACAGGTGCTCCATGCTGGCGGCCCAGGCCTGCATGCGTTCCGCTTCAAGCTGCACCAGCATCGCGTAGCGGCGACCGCCCCATACCGAAAGATGCAGTGCTTCCAGCGTCGCAGCGCTCGGGCGTACCGGCAGATCGGTCGCCACGTCGATGACCCGGTGCCAGGCGCCCAGCAGATCCTCGTAGGCCCGACGTTGATGTTTGGGCTCGGCTACCAGCGCTTCCAGCTCGAGCATATCCGGGTGAAACCAGGGCAGCCGCGAGTCGACGCCGGCAAGGGTGCGCACCAGTCGGCGGATGCGTTCGTGCCAGGCAAGCGCCGTTGGCGCCACCGCTTGCGCGTCGATGGCCTCCAGCAACTGCTCGACGCAATAGCGCACATAGCCCGAGTGCAGGGCGTGCTTGTTGGGGAAGTAGTCGTACAGGGTGCCGATGGCCACGCCGGCTTCCAATGCGACCGCACGGGTCGTCAATCGCGACCAGCCGTCGCGCTGCCATATCCGAACATAGGTGTCGAAAATCGCCTGTACGGTGGCCTTGGCGCGCTGCTGAGTCGGCCGTTTGAGCGGCTTGGCGCTCGGCAATCGTGTGCTCATGAAATCCGAACCCGGCGGTGAAACGAAAGGGATAGAGTCGAAGCCGTCCATTTACGAACCCAAGGTGCCATTGATGAGCGTCATCCGCCAGTTGCAGAACAACAAGAAAGACATGCAGCAGACCCGCATTCAGACCCGACCGATGCCGGAGCTGAAAGCCGGCGAAGCCCTGCTGCGTATCAGCCGGCTGGCACTGACCACGAACAATGTCACCTACGCCGCATTCGGCGAGACACCTCACCTGCGCTATTGGGACTTCTACCCCACCGGCGATAGCGAGTGGTTCCACATGCCGGCGTGGGGCTTCGCCGAAGTCGTGGAGAGCACCGTCGATGGCCTGGCGAAGGGTGAACGCTTCTATGGCTTTTGGCCGATCGCCAGCCATGTCCTCATGCAGCCGGTACGGGTTTCCGAGCGCGGCTTCTACGACGGTGCCGAACACCGACTCGAACTCACATCGGCCTACAACCAGTACCAGCGCATCAGCAGCGACGCCGCCTATCGCGCAGAGAGCGAAAACTACCAGATGCTGCTGCGCCCGCTGTTCATCACCTCGTTCATGCTGGCGGATTTCCTTGACGACAACGCCTTCTTCGGCGCGCGCCAAATCCTGATGTCGAGCGCCTCGAGCAAGACCGCGTACGGCACGGCGTTCTGCCTGCAGGACAACCCGGCCGTGCAGCTGATCGGGCTTACTTCCGCGGGCAACACGGACTTCGTAAAAGGGCTGGGTTGCTATCGCCAGGCAGTAGGCTACGACCAACTCGCTTCGCTGGACCCGAGCGTGCCCACGCTCTACGTCGACTTCTCCGGCAGCGCCGATCTACGCCGGCAGATCCACAGCCATTTCAAGGATGCCCTGGTGTACGACTGCTTCGCCGGGTCAGCCCAGAACCACGAATACAGAAAGACGGACGCAACGCTGGCCGGTCCGCAGCCACAGCCCTACTTCGCGCCTTATCAGATCAAGAAACGCAACGCCGACTGGGGCCCCGCCGAGGTGACCCGCCGCTTCAACGAGGCGCAACTGGCCTTTATCGCCCGGGTAAGCGATACGCAGCAGCCCTGGATGCAGGTGAACGAGCACGCCGGCCTGCAAGCGGCACAGACGCTGGCCGAAGCCCTGATAAAAGGTGATATCAACCCGCTGGAGGGCAACGCCGTGGTCCTCGACTGACCTCGTTTTGATGCTGAGCAAATAACCACAGCCAGCGCGGTAGATGGATACGGCTGGCGTGTATCGAGTAAGTCGCTAGCCTGACTATGGAATTGCCCAGTATCTCGCCGCGTGAACGCGAACCCGCACTGACGAAACCGTCTCAGGCGCAACAGAACCTGGCGCTGGCCGACGAGGCCGTGCGCAACGTGCTTCCCAGTCGCACACAGGCGGCAAAACGGAGGCGTCCAGTGAACGCCTCTGCCCCTGCGCGGTTACGGCTGTTCTATGTGCGCGGCAAAGCCGACCTGCCCTGGTGCCACATCGGCCTTGAGCATGAGCGCCGGAATGTCGTAGTCGCCGCCGTTCTGTTTGCGATAGGCGATAGGCTTCGTTCGCCAGAGGCCGTCCAGGCGCTCACCCAACTCGTTGCGAAGCGCGTCGAATCGGGCCGGGTCGATACGGCTGGTGCGGTGCACCACAACCGGTGGCAGCACATCGAAGCCCGGGTAATGCAGGATGCCGTGATGTATGGGGAACAGCAGGTCGTCGATGGGCCCGTTGATCCCCCGCGGGCTGTAGTGTGAATCCCAACCGCCGGTAGTCACGATCAGCATGGCCCGCTTGCCCACCATCGCACCCTCGCCGTAGCGATCGCCCCAGCGCGCATCCGAGTGCTCGCCAACGCCATAAGCGAAACCGTAGGCGTATACCCGGTCGACCCAGCCCTTGAGGATCGCCGGCATCGAGAACCACCAGAGCGGGAATTGCAGGATCAGCGCATCTGCCCAGCGCAGCTTGTCCTGCTCGGCAGCGATGTCAGGACTCTGCCGACCACTGGCGAACGCGCGTCGGGAATCCGCGGACGCATCGAAGCGCGCTTCGGGATCGCGATCCAGGCTGTCGCTGGCATCGATTGTGGCCTTCCAGCCCATGGCATACAGGTCGGAAGCCTGAACGCTGTGTCCGGCCGCCTGCAGACGCTGGACGGCGAAGTCCTTCAATGCGCCATTCAGCGAGCGCGGTTCGGGATGGGCATAAACAAGCAGAACATTCATGGCAAACCTCCGTAGCGGGACGGCTGCAGAATGTGGCCTGCCAAGGTATGTTTAAAATGAATAACTAACATGCCAGGTATTGCCGTGAATAATCTCAGACGTCTTGATCTGAATCTGCTGGTGACCCTGGACGTGTTGCTGGCCGAGCACAATGTCACCCGCGCCGCAGAGCGCCTGAATTTCTCCCAACCCTCGGTGAGCGTGCACCTGGCCAAGCTGCGGGACATTTTCGACGACCCTTTGTTGATACCTGGGCCGCGGGGCATGCGCCCGACCGCACGCGCAGAAGAACTGCGCGTGCCGTTGCGCCTGGCACTGGAAGCACTGGAGCAAGCCGTCGCGCCAGCCAGCCCGTTCGACCCTGGCGCCGCGCAGGACGTCTGGCGTATCGCAGCCAGCGACTATGGCGAGTCGGCCATTGTGCTACCCGCTCTAGCCGGGCTACGTTGCGCCGCACCGGGCACACGCATCGCGGTGGTCGAGATGCAACCTTCACGCATCGCCCGCCAGGCAGAACAGGGGGATATCGACCTCGCCCTGCACACCGTCGACGGATCGCCATCCAACCTGCGCCGCCGCGTTCTGTTCACCGAGCGTTACGTGCTGGCCGGCCGTGCCGGGCATCCGCGCCTGCGGCGACGGCCGACGCTGAAGCAGTTCTGCGCGCTGGATCAGGTGATCGTCTCGCCGGATGGCGGCGGCTTTCACGGTGCCACCGATGACGCGCTGGCCGCGCATGGCCTGCAACGGCGCGTGGTGCTGTCGGTGCCGCACTTCCTGTTCCTGCGCTCGGTGCTGGAAAGCACCGATCTGGTGGCCATGCTGCCCGAAAGGCTGGTGCAGGGCGCTGCACTGCAGGTCGTTGAGGCGCCGCTGGAGATTCCCGGCTACGAAATGGCCATGCTCTGGCATGAACGCGCCCATCGCGACCCGGCACACCAATGGCTGCGCGAGCAGATCGTCAATACGATCTAGCCCCGCCTGCGCGACGTGCTTCTGGGCTGCAGCTGATCCAGCGCGCCGGAGTTCTGCCTCGCCCAGTCGTAGATCAGTTCGATCGGCTCGACCATCAGCTGCCCCAGCGGCGAAAGCGCATAGCTCACCTCTGGCGGTACCGAATCGAGCGTGTGGCGCTCGATCAGGCCGCTTTGCTCCAGTTCACGAAGCGTCTGGATCAGCATTTTCTTCGAGATGCCGGGCAGACTCCGATGCAACGCGCCGCTGCGTGCGGTGCCATCGTGGCGGGCATGCAGCGTGTGCAGAATCATGCTGGTCCACTTGGTGGCGAAGAGTTCAAGCACGCGTCTCGGCGCGCAGTCTTCACGCCATTGTTCTTCGTCTGAGCCCGGTTGCATGGGGGATGGTCACCATTTGGTGCCGACTTGGATCGGCGTTTTCGAGTGGATAAGGTGCAGGCCTGTTTCGCTTTGTGGGGTCTGCATATGACAAATCAAGCACTGGTGGTCGGCGCGAGCGGCATCGTCGGCAGCGCGCTGTCGCGCCTGCTGGCCGATGAAGGCTGGAACGTGGCGGGACTGGCTCGCCGACCGAATATCCAGGCGGGTGTCACGCCGATCAGCGCCGATCTGCTGGACCCGAAGGCGCTCGCCTCGGCGCTGGCGGGCATTTCGCCTACTCACGTCTTCCTCAGCACTTGGGCGCGCCAGGCCAGCGAGGCGGAGAATATCCGCGTCAACGCGCAGATGGTACGCAACCTGCTCGAAGCCGTCCGGCCGGCTGGCACGGTCCGCCACGTAGCGCTGGTCACCGGTCTCAAGCACTACCTCGGCCCGTTCGAAGCCTACGGCAAGGGCGCGCTGCCGCAGACGCCGTTCCGCGAGGAACAGCGGCGGCTCGATGTCGAGAATTTCTATTACGCCCAGGAAGATGAGCTGTTCGCCGCCGCTGAGCGGGACGGCTTCAGCTGGAGCGTGCATCGGCCGCACACCATCACCGGCATCGCCGTCGGCAATGCCATGAACATGGCCACCACGCTGGCCGTGTACGCCTCCATCTGCCGCCACACGGGGCGGCCTTTCCGCTTTCCGGGGTCGGACGTGCAGTGGAACAGCCTGACCGATATGACCGACGCCGGCCAGCTCGCCAGGCACCTGCGCTGGGCCGCCAGCACGCCGGCAGCCGCCAACCAGGCCTTCAACGTCGTCAATGGCGATGTGTTCCGCTGGAAATGGATGTGGTCGCGCATTGCCGAGTGGTTCGGCATCGACGCCGCGCCGTTCGATGGCCCGGCTCCGCTGGAGCAGCAGATGGCGGGCGACGCGGACATCTGGAACGACATGACCAAGCAGTTCGGTCTCGCCGAGGCGGACATCGGCAAGCTCGTCTCGCCGTGGCACACCGATGCCGATCTCGGCCGCTTGATCGAGGTGGTGACGGACATGTCGAAGAGTCGCAAGCTCGGTTTTCTGGATTATCAGGCCAGCGACGAGGCGTTCTTCGAGGTGTTCGCCAGGCTGCGGGCGAGCAAGCTGATTCCCTGAGCCGGCTATCCGAGCCGTCATCGGACTGGACACTCCCGTATACTCGCGCGTTTTCCGCACGAGTCCCCTTCCGTGAGCAACAAACGCTATGCCTGCATCGGCCTGAGCAACCCCAAATCGCCCTCCAACGTGGGGGCGATCATGCGTGCCGCAGGCTGCTATGGCGCCGCTTCGGTGTTCTACACCGGCACCCGCTATGACCGCGCCAAGGACTTCGTCACCGATACCAAGAAGGTCCATCAGGACATTCCGCTGATCAACATCGATGACCTGCGCAAGATCCTCCCGCTCGGCTGCGTGCCGGTCGCGGTGGAGCTGGTCGAAGGTGCGCGCGCGCTGCCCGAGTACACCCACCCGGACCGTGCGCTGTACATCTTCGGCGCCGAGGATGGCTCGCTGAGCAAGGAGATTCGCGACTGGTGCGAGGATGTGGTGTACATCCCCACCAACGGCTGCATGAATCTCGCAGCAACGGTCAACGTGGTGCTCTACGACCGCCTGGCCAAGGGCAACAACACTCGCTCAGGGCCGCAGTTCTGATCGAACGATGGATGCGCCACGCGTGGACAACGCTTCGCCTGTTCGCTGAAGATGGCGACGATCGACTCAGTGTCGCCGGCCCACGTTTGAATCCAGCGACTTTCCGTGCCCCCGACTTCAAGAGCACAGCATGAAAGCACTTCCGATTCTGGGCGCTGCCCTCGCCCTCTTGATCCCCACGGCTTATGCCGAAGAGCTGCACGTCACACTCGACGGCATTCAACACGACAACGGCCAGGTGGCCGTAGCGGTTTATTCCGATCCGAAAACCTTCCGCAAGGATGACCAGGCATTCGCCGCGCAGAAGGCCAAGGCCGAGCAGGGAGCCGTGACGCTGGTATTCAAGGACGTGCCGCCCGGGCGCTACGCGGTGCTGGCCTACCATGACGAGAACGATAACGGTGAGATGGATCGCCGCTTCGGCATGATCCCAACGGAAGGCTACGGACTGTCGAACAATCCCAAGGTGATGGGCCCGCCCTCGTTCGAAGATAGCGCCTTCGCAATCACTGCCGGCGAGCCCACCAGAATCACGCTGGAGATGCGCTACTAGCGCAGCGGCGTGGAAAAGGCTTCGCCGTTTTCCACCCTTCCGAGCGCGGCATCAGGGCCTGCAGTTCGACTCAACGGCAGTTGCCGGCACAACCACTGCGGGCACATGCCGGCGCTTCGGGATTCTTCAACACCCGGCTGCTGACCACTCCAGCGGCGGTCATCAGCTTGGTCACCGGCGTGTCGTCCGGAATGGTCGCATCTTCGGCCAGCGCGCCGGCCGCGCGTAGTTCGCCCCAGGTTTTCGGCCGTAGTGCCATGGCGTGGCGAACTTCATACACCTGACCGTTGGCTTCGCAGCGGTAGTCGTAGGTCGGCATGGTATTCCTCTCGAGATGAATCAGTGTCGGCAGCCCGCGAGGGACAGCCACAGGCTGTCCCTCGCGTATCGGGCGCGATTGTACGAGGACTGTCGAAACGCGCCATCCCCTCGCTGGCCGCAGGCGCGGCTCAGAAATCGGTCCGGCGTGGCCTGCTGACCGGCATCACCTTGCGTGCCGTATCCACGAACGGCATGACGATGAGGCTGTAGAGCGTCAGGTAACGGTGCGAGTCCTGCTCGGCGGTACCGAAACGGATGTCTTCCGGCTTGGCGCCGGTGAGATACAGCGTGCCGAACATCCAGTCCCAAACGGACAGGTTGGTGCCGAAGTTCTTGTGGAAATGCCGAGGCGCATCGCTGTGATGAATCTGGTGCTGCGCCGGGCTGTTGAGGATGTGTTCGACGCGCGGCCCGAACGAAAGCCAGACGTGGCTGTGCCGCAGGTTCGAAGCCAGCGCGTTGAAGATGAACACCAGATAGGTCACGCCAAACAGCGTGTAGCGGCTGATTTCACCGCCGCACGCGTACCAGAAGAGCCCGGCATAGGCGCTGAGCAACACGAGGTCGACCAGCCGGCCGACCACCTTTTCCAGGAAATGCACGCGGCTGGCAGTCAACGGCACCATCACCGGTGCCGAATGATGGACCTTGTGAAACTCCCACAACCAACGACTGTGAAAGGCGCGGTGCACCCAGTACCCGGCAAAGTCGCTGATGACGAACACGCCGAGGCCGTAGAGCAACGACAACGACAGGTTTTGCCCGAGCTGCGGACGCGCGCCCCATAGGTTGGTGAAAAACGCGAGATAGTCGCCCGAGCGGAGAAGGTACGGGTCGACGAGCGCGACGATCGGCACCACCAGTACGACCTTCAGCACACCGCGAACGAAGTAGTAGCGATAGTCCAGACGCGCCGATGGATGCCAGTGCACCCGCCAGCCGCCGATAAATTGCCAGAACGATCCAGCCTCGGTAAGCCCGTGGCGTTTTCGATAACGGAACAAGGCATAGGCCACCGCATAGGAGACCCCAAGAAACAGCACGCCAAGGCGGCCGTTCAAGTCGAAAAAACTGCTGAGCTGATGCAGGATCGGGGCGATCAGGAACTGCTGGAGAGACTCGAAAACGCCCATGCTTGGCCGCCTCGGAGAAAAAGGTGGCGGATTATAGAGGCGGCAGAATCATTCGTATATGCGAATGCTTATCAGACGATAGTGGAATGCCATCAGCTTGACCGGGTGATTGCATCTGTCACGACGAGCAATGCCCTCCCCCTTATGCGGGCGCGAGTTCAACGACGGTATACGGGCAGGATCTCGTGGCTGCGGATAGCGGGTTTCAACGAGCAGACCGCGCCCCAACCTGCGCCACTCACAACCTGGCGTCGGCTCGCGCAAATAAGCGCTGCTGTGGGTCTTTCGTCAATGTCATATGACAACATGAAATCGCCGAACACCCTTCATCCAGTTGTTGTATATGTAATTTTTCAACATAACGGAGTTCTATAGCGACGGTTCCGCGGCATTTCCTTGAAAGTCATCGTACCTCTACTAAGATGGATTTCGCTTACATAAACCCACGAAGGTGTTCCGATGACCGAACAAGAACAACAACCATCACGCGATTCCCGCCGGCAGTTCCTGAAGCAGTCGCTGGCGTGCTCGGCGCTGTTGACTACCGGCCTAGCCCTACCCGGCCTTTCCCAGTCCGCCGAGCCGCTCAGCAGGCGGTATCCCGATCCTTCTCTGGAGGTGCTGGACGAAAGCTTTCTGCAGCTGCGCCTGTTCAATGCCAGCGTAGAGAAAATCGCCGATGGCCTGCGCTGGGCGGAAGGCCCCGTGTGGATTGGCGACGGGCGCTACCTGTTGCTGAGTGATATCCCCAACAACCGAATCATGCGTTGGGACGAGGTCACCGAGTCGCTCAGCGTTTATCGGGAGCAGGCCAATTTTTCCAACGGGCTGACACGAGACCGCCAGGGCCGCCTGGTGATATGCGAAGGCTCGACCACCCACGAGTTGGGAAGACGGGTGACGCGCATCGAGCATAACGGTGCCGTCACGGTGCTGGCCGACAACTACCAGGGCAAGCGCTTCAACTCGCCAAACGATGTGGTGGTCAAGCGCGACGGCTCGATCTGGTTCAGCGACCCGCCGTTTCAGGCTGGCAACTACTACGAAGGGCAGAAGATCCAGACCGAGCTGCCGGATGCCGTGTATCGCATAGACGGCGGGACACTGGAGGTCACGCGCGTGATCGAGGGCATCGCCGGCCCCAACGGTCTGTGTTTCTCGCCGGACGAAACGACGCTCTATGTGGTGGAGGGACGCGCCAAGCCGAACCGGTTGGTCTGGGCTTACAAGGTGAACGCCGACGCCACGCTGGGCGAGCGCAGCAAACACATCGAGGCCACCGCTCATGGTGCGCTGGATGGCATCAAATGCGACGAGACCGGCAACCTGTGGTGCGGCTGGGGAAGCTCCGGCTCACCGGAGGCGAACCCTGAAGGCCTGGATGGGGTGCGTGTGTTCAACCCCGCAGGCAAGGCGATCGGCCATATCCACCTGCCGGAGCGCTGCGCGAACCTGTGCTTCGGCGGTGCGCAGGGCAATCGTCTGTTCATGGCCAGCAGCCACGGCATCTACGCGCTGTACGTGAACGCCAGAGGTGCCACGTTCGCCTGACACAACCCGCGCCCGCATCTTCGCAGGTGGGTAACGCCTTGCTTGTCCACCTGACCGCGGCTACGCCGATTGGCTGGCCGCGGTGAGATTCGCCTACTTGCCCATCACCAGCGCGAAACCCACCACGATGCCGGCGAGTGCGATCACCCAGCCGATGCGGTGGGCACGGTTCTTTTCGGCCTGGCGGACGGGATCTACGGGCTTTTTCTTTCTCACGATTCACCTGCTTCTGGACACTGCTGCCGGTTGGCGTCTACGCCTTACGGCGCAGCGCGCCTTTTTAGGCCGGGCGGCTCGAATTGTCCAGCAGATGCAGCGTTACACGACGTCGGGCGGAGCCTCAGGCGCAGGCACCTAACCGAGCGGGCTCTGATCGGCTTCCGGTTGGTCTTTCGGAGCAGCGCCTGGATCGGCATCGTTTTCGCCAGAGTCCGGTACATCGCCGTACTCGTCGTAATCCGGCGGGGTCAGGCCATCCTTGAGTGGGTCGTCTGGATCGATCATGGCAGCTGTCCTCTGGCAACAATGGGCTGGGGTGACACATTGCCTTGGAACCCGAGGCAGACCGGGCGTTTCGTCAGCGCCGTACATGTCGATGTGCGGTGCGTGCGCAGCGAGTCGCGCAACACAGCAGACCTAGGACCGCCGCGCTCCGGTCAGGGTCTCGATGATGCGGCACTCGCGGACCGACGATTCGCTGCAACCCGCCAGGCGCTGCAGTTCCGCTTCGAGCCGCTGCAGATCGGCGATGCGCTGCCGCACTTCGACCAGATGGATCTGTACCAGGCGATCGACATCGCTGCAGGCATGCTCGGGCTGATCCGCCAGCTCGACCAGGGTGCGAATCTCATCGAGGGTGAAACCGAGTTCGCGCCCGCGCTTGATGAATCGCAGCTGCTCCGCGTCGCGCTCGCTGAACGTGCGATAGCCAGACTCGGTACGCGACGGCGGCGCAAGCAGGCCGATACGTTCGTAATAACGGATGGTTTCCACGTTCACTGCCGTGGCCTTGCTGAGTTTGCCGATGGTGAGTGACATCACTTGACCCTGTAGTCGCTACAGGGTTTAGCGTAGCGCCATCGACAACTGGAGGCGATGCCATGGCGGGAAATTGCTGCAGCAGTGGTTGTGCCAGTACGGCGGCACGGGGGCGCTATCGCCGCATTCTGTGGATTGCGCTGCTGATCAATCTGGCGATGTTCGGCGTCGAGATCGGTGCGGGCCTGCGCTCCGGCTCGGTCTCGCTGCTGGCCGACTCGCTGGACTTTTTCGGTGACGCAGCAAATTACGGCGTCAGTCTTTTCGTGCTGGGGCTCGGCGTGACGATGCGGGCGCGGGCGTCGCTGGCCAAGGCGCTGACGATGGGCCTGTTCGGCATATTCATTCTGGTGGTCGCCATCGGCAATTTCGTCGAAGGCAGCGTGCCACATGCCTCGACCATGGGCGTCGTTGGGGTGATCGCGCTGCTGGCCAACATAGCGGTGGCGGCGATGCTCTATGCCTACCGCGAAGGCGACAGCAACATGCGCAGCGTGTGGCTATGCAGCCGCAACGATGCGTTGGGCAACCTCGCCGTCATGCTGGCAGCGCTCGGCGTGTTCGGCACCGGCGCCGGTTGGCCGGACCTGATCGTGGCGACGATCATGGCGCTGCTCTCCATCAGCGCGGCGGTGCAGATCACCCGCCATGCCCTGGAAGAGCTGCGATCCGAACGGATAGCCGTCAGCGATGTGGAGCGACGCGCGTGACCGCAGGGTACACGCACGATTAAACCTCGCGAGGGCGAGCGCGCTCGGCGAGAAATGCCACTGGCGCCGTGCCATCGGCATTCAACTGGTAGATCTCGCGCGGCCTGCCCTGCTCATCCAGCACCAGCAGGCCGATACCCGAGCCGTTCCATAGCCGTTCGCCGGCGTTACTGCGGTCCGGCACGCGCGGTACGACTTCCAGGCGACGGCGCTTGGTCAGCCAGTTCAGTGGTGACCAGGGCGCGTAGAACCAGCGATTGAGGCGGTCGAACCAGTCCAGCAGGCGCCGCGGAAACTCGTTCTTTACGCCGCTGCTGGTGATCTGCCATAGCTGGGGCGCTGTATCGCGACCGCGAATGTGCACTTCGTAGACGAAGGAGTAGTGCACGTCGCCGGACAGCACCACGTAGTTACCCGGCGTACGGGTGTGGCGGAAGATATTCATCATCACGTGGGCCGCGCCGCGATGGGCCATCCAGTTCTCCGCATCCACCAGCAGCGGCTGGCCAGCCCAACTGAACACCCGTTGTACCGCTTCGATCAGCTTGACGCCGAACATCGGTGCCGGTGAGACGATCAGCACCGACGGCTTGTCGAGAATGTTCTGCTGGAATTCGCTCAGCGCTTCCCAATCCATCAGGCCTGACGGGCGACTGAGGTTGCGCTCGCTGCGCCAGCGCCGGGTGCGGGTGTCCAGCACCACCAGCGGCGGGTCGGTGGGCAGCTCGTAGCCCCAGCCGTCGAGTTTGAACAGCGTGTCGATCAGAGCGTTCTGCGCCGCGCAATCCAGCCAGCCATCGCTAGCCGTCGCCAGCAGCTCACGGAGCGGCAGCAGCAACTCGGCGAACCGCTTCGGCTCGTTGCCCCAGGCCTGGCACAGCAGGTAGGCGAGCAGCGCGTTGCCAATGATGCGTCTCGACAGCGGATGGCCGTAAGCGGTCTCCTCCCAGCGCGCGGAAAGGTTCCAGTCATCGGTGATGTCGTGGTCGTCGAAGATCATCAACGACGGCACATGAGCCAGGGCGCGTGCCACCTTCGGCAATCCCTCGATAAAACCTTGCAGACACGCCTCTTCACTGCGGTAGCGCTCGGCATGGGCGGGTTCCAGCGCGGGCATTTGCGGCGCGATCAGCGACCAGGGCGTCGGCGACCAGACGAGCAGGTACATCGCCATCACCTCGCCCAGGCTGATCAGGTGGTTCTGCCCGTTGGCGGTGGTGAACACCGGCTTCTCCACGCCACCGAAGAATCGCTCGCGCAGCGCCTCGTTGGACTTGAACGCTGGCAGCAGCTGCTCGCGGCGGTAATAGCTGGCCGGATGGGTCATCAGCGCATCGCTGTCACTCACCACCGCACCTTCGAGCTGCTCGCCATAGAGCCCGAGGCGGCGCACCAATGCGTGGATCGCTACCAGCATCGGCCCGGCGACATCGTCGGCATAGACCTGATCCCCCGTCATCAGCAACACGGCCGGGCGTTCGGCAGGCTTGCCCAGCGCGTCAGCCACCAGTTCGTCGACACACAACAGCCCGTCAGCCGCAGCATGGTGCGGCTTGCGGCAGGAACCATGCAGTACGCGATCGAGGCGCGACTTGATGACGAAGCTTGGCCGCGTAGTACCGTCATAGAGCAGATGCGGCGCGCACTCGGCGATGCCCTGCTCCACTGCACCATCATGGATGCGCAGGTCATATTCGATCACGCAATCGGTGGGCAGCGGTGCGTCAGGCACGAACTCGATCAGGTGCAATACAGCGTGCTTGCCGATCGGCAGACACCGGCAGCTCAGCTCGTCGAGCGAAACACGTTGTTGCAGTCCGAACGACGGGCTTTCTAGAACCAACGACAGCTCGAGCGGGCGCGAGCCAACCAGCCAGAGCGTCACAAGGCCAGGCTCGGTACGCCGTAGCAGCGGGCCCGCCAGCACGGCGGGCAGATGCTCGGGGGAAGGGATATCGGTCAAGGGCAACCCTGAAGATGGGAACAGGTTTGTCTGACAGCGCGCTGGCGCGATCGCTCAGCAAGCGAGCCAGCCACGCGGGCGGATCAGGGCGCGCCGAACATTGCCGTCCAGTAGATGGCGGCGTCACTCTGCGGATCGACCGCATAGGCTGCGCCAAGCTCGCTGAACTGCGGGTTCATCAGATTCGCGCAATGCCCGGGGCTGGCCAGCCAGCCGTCCAACACCTTGCGGGCGGTCGGCAGTGCCGCGGCGATATTTTCGCCGACCTGCCTGCCGGTGTAGCCAGCCAGCTCAGCGCGGTCGCCTGGCGTGCGGCCGTCCTCGCTCAGATGGCTGAAGAAGTTGCCGTTGGCCATAGCCCGGCTGTGGGCTCCGGCGGTGCTGCCCAGCGTATCGTTCCAGCTGAGCGGCCCGGCTGCGGCGAAGTCCTGCTTACCGCAACGGCGCGCGGAGGCACGGGCGGCGTTGATCTGCTCCAGCAGCTTCTGCCCTTCGGCCTGCCAGTCGCCCAAACGACCATCGAGCAATGGCCGCGCCACCACGATGCGCCAGTCACGGCCGTTGCGGCTCACGCCGATGTCGGCGAACTGCGGATTGAGGATCACCCGGCAGAAGCTCTCGCGCAGCGCCTGCATCGCCGCCTGCGCATCCCGCGGGCCGGACAGGGTGATCGCCTGCACCGTCACCATCGGATAGCCCGCCCGAGACAGCGCCTGCTGCAGATCGCCAGCGCCATCGACCGGCAGATTCAAGCGGGTATCGGCCGTCAGCGGCGGCAGCTCTTCGCTCGCCTTGTTGCCGCAGCGCTGTACTTCGCCACGGTAGGCGTTGATCGCATCGACCAGACGGGCCTCCTCGGCGGCTGCGAAGCCGGCAACGAACAACGTTGCGATCAACAGGACGGATGACAGAACACGCATGACAGTTCTCCAGCGAAATCCCTGACGGAACGAAGCGCACCCGGCGCAAAAATGAAGCGCCATGGTGCGCGAGGCTGCCGCGCTTGTCATCAGCGGGCCAGCATGTGGCCACTGGCTGTGCGCGTTGCGCAGGCTTGGCTATGATCGAAGACCATGAACAGCCTGCCGCCGCTTCGCCCATCCTGCCCGCCCGGCACCTGCACCTGCCGGCGCGACGAGCTGCTGGAAACGCCCGGCGCCGACGTGCGCATTCTCATGCTGACCCGGCATGAGGAACGGCGCCTGCTCGAACGCCTGGAAAACGTGCAGAGCCTGGACGATCTCGAACGCCTGCAGCAACGGATGTACGACCAGCTCGGCATCCGCATGACCGTCGCACCAGGGCACAACGAAGTGCGCAGCATGCGCGGCATCGCCATCGACTTCGCGGCACAGCCCGGCCTGTGCCGCAAGACCCGCCCCGCCATTGCCACCGCCGTGCGCCGCGGGCTGGAAAAACACCCGGAAATCGCCTGGCGCCTGCTCGATGCGCACGACCTGCTGGGCGGCCTCTGACCAGGGCGAAGCAATCCTCGCTCCCCTTGCGCAGCACAGAGTCAGGCATCTGGCGCGAGCCGATCAGGTCTGAGGGCCGGACCACGAAGCCCCGACAATAAAAGTGCCTATGCTGTATCGTGGAGCAATTGCTGCGACAGCATTCTTCCTGCAAACGGAGTGGCCCTATGGCCCTCCGCTTTCATGGCTCGCCGATTCTTGAAGCCTCTACCAGACCGCCCGCGGTCTGGTGCATGCACGAGGCCGTACGGCGATTTGGCAGAAACCGGCAATCGGTTTCCCGTTGTTCCGAAAGCTTGCCGCCGTGGTTCCTCCCGACAGGAGCCGGCGCACTAACGCCTGTTCCCCTATTTCCGCTAGTCGGACAGGCGCTCATGACCTCAGTTTTCCGTCACATCCTCGGCCGTCAGCAGCGCTCGCCCGTATGGAGCGACCTCGCACCCGTGCGTGAAGAGCTGTTCGGTACCGAACGGCTGGAGCACCACGCGCGCAGCCTTGCCGCGGCCCAGCCCATCACCAAGCGGCCGCCGGTCGTGTCGTCGCTGCATGCGCGCCTGAGTGAAAACGCGGCGGTGCTGCTTGCCGCCTACCGTTCCAGTGCCAGCGAGCTGGAGGCTGGCCGTAGCGTGGTGCCGGCTGCCGAATGGTTGCTGGATAACTACCATCTGGTCGAGGCGCAGATTCGCGAGATTCGCGATGATCTGCCGCCAGGCTTCTACCGCCAGCTGCCAAAACTGGCCGAAGGCCCGTTCGCCGGTTATCCGAGGGTGTTCGGCCTGGCCTGGGCCTTCGTCGCCCATACCGACAGCCATTTCGATCCCGAGACACTGCGGCGCTTCATCGTCGCTTATCAGCAGGTTCAGCCACTCACCATTGGCGAGCTGTGGGCCGTGGCGATCACCCTGCGCATCGTGCTGATCGAGAATCTGCGCCGTCTGAGCGACCAGATCACCGATGGCAGCATCACCCGCGCCGCAGCCGATGCACTGGCCAGCCGTCTGCTCTGCGCCGCCTCAGCAAAGCGAACGCTGGAGGATGAGATCGCCACGCGTGGCAGCGAAACCATGTCGGTAGTCTTCGCCGCGGAACTGGCCAAGCGTCTGCGCGATCAGGACCCCCGCACCACCCCGGCGTTGGGCTGGCTGGAGGAGGAGCTGGGTCGCCAGGGCAGCACCATCGACGAGGTGGTGCAGCACTCGCAACAGCGCCAGGGTGCCTCGAACGTCAGCGTGCGCAATGTCATCACCAGCATGCGGCTGATATCTGATATCGACTGGACCGAGCTGTTCGAGAGCATCAGCCTGGTGGACGCACGACTGCGTGCCGACAGCGCCTTCGCCAGCATGGATTTCCCCACCCGCAATCTCTATCGCAGCGCCATCGAACAGCTGGCACGCGGCTCGAGCGCGACCGAACTGGAGGTGGCCGAAGCCGCACTCAGCGCAGCCCGCGCCGCGCCAACCACGGACCTCGCACAGGATGAGCGCGTCGGCGATCCGGGTTATCACCTAATCGGCGAAGGCCGCCTCGCACTGGAGCGCAGCATCGGCTTCAGCGCGCCGCTCGGGCTGCGCCTGAGCCGTTTCAACGTGCAGCTCGGCATCGTCGGCTATGTCGGCGCCATCCTGCTGGTGACTGCGCTGCTGCTATCTGTCGGGCTGCAGGCGCTGGCTGGGGTCGGCGTCACCGCCGGCTGGCTTGCACTGCTGGCGGTGGTCGCATTCCTGCCGGTCACCGACGTCGCCACCACGCTGATCAATCGCCTGGTCACCTGGCGTTTCGGCGCCATGGCGCTGCCCGCGCTGGACCTGACCGCCGGCGTGCCGCAGTCGCTGCGCACCCTGGTCGCGGTGCCGACGCTGCTGACCAGCGAAGCGGACCTGCTGGAGCAGATCGAACGCATCGAAGTGCATCACCTGGCTGGCGCAGGAGGTGATCTCACCTTCGCATTGCTGACCGATGGGCTGGACGCCGACCAGGAAACCCTGCCGGGCGATGCGCATCTGCTCGCCGTCGCCGTTGCCGCCATTGCCGATCTGAACCGGCGCTATGGTCCGGCACCCGGCGGCAGTCGCTTCCTGATCCTGCATCGACGTCGCCAGTACAACCCCAGCGAAGGCTGCTGGATGGGTTGGGAGCGCAAGCGCGGCAAGCTGCACGAACTCAACCGGCTGCTGCGCGGCGCCAGCGACACCAGCTACATGCCGCTGGCCGGTTGCGCGCAGCAGGTGCCTTCCGATGTGCGCTACGTCATCACGCTGGACGCCGACACCCGCCTGCCGCGCGATGCCGCGATGCGCCTGATCGGCAAGATGGCGCACCCGCTCAACCGTCCGCGCTTCAGCGAGGCCGAGCAGCGCGTGATCAACGGCTACGCGATCCTCCAGCCGCGGGTCACCCCGTCGCTGCCGGTGGGCCGCGAAGGCTCGTTCTACCAGCGGGTGTTCTCCAGTCCTGGCGGCATGGACCCCTATGCCGCGGCGGTTTCCGACGTCTATCAGGACCTGTTTGGTGAAGGCTCCTTCACCGGCAAGGGCATCTATGACATCGATGCCTTCGAGGCGGCACTCGCCGGCCGTGTCCCGGAAAACAGCATGCTCAGCCACGACCTGTTCGAGGGCGTGTTCGCCCGTGCAGGGCTGGCCACCGATGTCGAAGTGGTCGAGGAATTCCCGTCGCGCTACGAGGTATCCGGCAAGCGCCAGCACCGCTGGACCCGTGGCGACTGGCAACTGCTGCCGTGGATTTTCGGCGCCCGCCGCGGCGCCCAGGCGCTGCCGGACATCGGCCGCTTCAAGATGCTCGACAACCTGCGCCGCTCGCTGGTCGCCCCGATCACGCTGCTGGCGCTGACGCTGTGCTGGCTGCTGCCACTGCCGGCCGCGCTGATCGGCAGCGCGCTGATCCTCGTGACCATGGCGATTCCGGCGTTCCTGCCGATCTGTTTCGCGCTGCTGCCCGCGCGTAGCGGCATCTGCGCGCAGAGCCATCTGCGCCGGCTGCTCGGCGACCTGCGCCTGGCCGCCTCGCAAACCGGGCTGAATCTCGCCTTCCTGCCGGACCAGGCCTGGCGCATGGGCGATGCCATCGTGCGCACGCTGTCGCGGCTGGCGGCCCGGCACCACCTGCTGGAATGGACCACCGCCGCCCAGTCGGCGATCAGCCCGCGTTTGAAGCTGAGCGGTTTCTATCGCGGCATGGCCGGCGGCATCGCGCTGGGTGTCGGCACCGCCCTCTTCGCCCTGCTGATCGCGCCGGGTTCCTGGCCTGTCGTGCTGCCCTTCGCGCTGCTCTGGCTGTGCGCCCCCGCAATTGCACTGTGGGCCAGCCGCTCGCCGCGCATCGCCCCCGGCCAGCAACTCGCCGAGGCGGATGCCGAGGAGCTGCGCCTGATCGCGCGGCGCACCTGGCGTTTCTTCGAAACCTTCGTCACGCCGGACGACAACATGCTGCCGCCCGACAACTTCCAGGAAGACCCCAGGCCGGTTGTCGCTCGCCGTACCTCACCCACCAACATGGGCCTCTACCTGCTCTCGGCCATCACCGCCCGTGATTTCGGCTGGGCCGGCACCCTGCAGACCCTCGACCGTCTGGAGGCGACGCTAGGCAGCATGAGTCGCCTGCAGCGCCATCGTGGGCATTTCTTCAACTGGTACGCCACCGAAGACATGCGCGTGCTGGAGCCGGCCTACGTATCGGCGGTTGACAGCGGCAACCTGGCCGGTCACCTGATCGCCATCGCTAACGCCTGCGAAGAATGGCTGGACGCACCCACTGCGCCGAATGCCCGCGCGGGCCTGCACGACACCCTGCTACTGATTCGCCAGGCTATGGCCGCACTGCCGACCACAAGCGGCAAGCGTGGGCGCGCGCTATCCGATCTGCTCGATCAGATCGCCGCGCAGCTGGGTGAGGAGCAAGCGCTCGACACGCTCTCGGCGACCCTCCACCAGCTTGCCGAAAAAGCCATGCGCCTGAGCCTGGAGGTCGCACCGCCGAGCGCGGATGACCAGTCGTCCGACCTGCACTTCTGGGTCGACGCCCTGGGCCGGTCCCTGTCCGAGCACATCCGAGACCGTCAGCTGCAAGGCGATACGCTCAGCGAAACAGAAGCACGCTTGCACGAGATTTCCCGCACGACGAGGCAGATGGCGCTGGAGATGGATTTTGCCTTTCTGCTCGACCCCGAGCGCAAGCTGCTCTCGATCGGCTACGGGCTGGCGGAAAACAGCCTCGACCCAAGCTGCTACGACCTGCTGGCCTCCGAGGCACGACTGGCCAGCCTGTTCGCCATCGCCAAGGGCGACGTGACCACCCGCCACTGGTTCCGCCTGGGCCGCACCGCGACCCCACTGGGCAACGGCTCGGCGCTGATTTCCTGGTCGGGCTCGATGTTCGAGTACCTGATGCCTTCGCTGGTCATGCGTGCACCGGCCGGCAGTCTGCTGGAGCAGACCAACCGCCTCGTGGTGCAGCGCCAGCAGGACTATGGCAACGACCGCAACGTCCCATGGGGCGTGTCCGAGTCGGCCTATCACGCCCGTGACATGGAATTCACCTATCAGTATTCCAATTTCGGCGTGCCGGGCCTCGGCCTCAAGCGCGGCCTGGCGGAAAACCTGGTCATCGCGCCTTATGCCACCGGCCTGGCGACCATGGTCGATGCGCCCGGCGCGCTGGCGAACTATCGCCGCCTGGCGCAGATGGGTGCGGTTGGCCGCTACGGTTTCTACGAGGCACTGGACTTCACCCCGGCGCGGCTGCCGGACGGCCAGTCCGTCACCATCGTGCGCAACTACATGGCCCACCACCAGGGCATGACCATCGTCGCCATCGCCAATACCCTGCAGGACGGGCAGATGCGTGCCCGCTTCCATCGCGAACCGATGATCCAGGCCTGCGAGCTGCTGCTGCAGGAGCGCATGCCACGTGATGTGGCCATCGCCCACCCGCGCGCCGAAGAGGTGAAGATCCGCGCAGTCGAGGCCAGTGGCGATCCACAGGCCCTGCGCCGGCTCAACACCTGCGCGGCCGGCGCCGCACCGGTCACGCATCTGCTCAGCAATGGCCGCTATGCGGTGATGCTCACCGCCGCCGGTGCCGGCTACAGCCGCTGGCGCGACATTGCCGTGACCCGTTGGCGCGAAGATGCCAGCCGTGACGATTACGGCTCGTTCATTTTCCTGCGCGACACCGCCGACGGCCGTGTCTGGCCCGCCGGCGGTCAACCCAGCGACAGCGATGCCGTGAGCCATGAAGTGATCTTTGCCGAGGACCGCGCCGAGTTCGTTCGTCACGATCTCGACCTGACCACCACCCTTGATGTACTGGTGTCCGGTGAAGACGACGGCGAAGTGCGCCGCGTATCACTGGTCAACAGCGGCGCCTATGCCCGCGAAATCGAACTGACGTCCTACAGCGAAGTGGTACTGACCACCCCGTCCACGGACAACGCCCACCCAGCCTTCGCCAAGCTGTTCGTGGTCACCGAATACCTACCCGACTTCGGCGCATTGCTCGCCACCCGGCGCCTGCGCAGCGAAAGCGAACGCCCGATCTGGGCGGCGCATTTCGCAGTGGTGGAAGGCGAGGTCGTGGCCGATCCGCAGTATGAAACCGACCGCGCCCGTTTCATCGCCCAGCGCCCGAACGTTGCCAGCGCGGCGGTGATCACCGAAGGACTGGCGCTGACGAATACGGTCGGCACGGTGCTCGATCCGATCTTCGCGCTCAAGTACCGGATCAAGGTTGCCCCGGGCAAGGTCGCCCGCGTGGCGTTCTGGACCTTCGTCGCAGGGTCGCGCGACGAGGTGCTCAATCTGATCGAGAAACACCACGACCGCAGCGCCTACGACCGCGCCAAGACACTGGCCTGGACCCAGGCGCAGGTGCAACTGCGCCATCTGGACGTCAAGCCGGCGGAAGCGGCTGATTTCCAGCGCCTGGGGGCGCCGATCCTCTATGCCGATCCGCAGTTCCGCGCGCCATCGGCGGCGATCATCGAGGGCGCGGGAGCCCAATCCGGGCTCTGGCCACATTCGATATCCGGCGACCTGCCCATCGTGCTGCTGCGCATCGACGATGTTCAGGACATTGCCCAGGTTCGCCAGCTGCTTCGCGCCCACGAGTATTGGCGCATGAAGCGCCTGGCGGTGGATCTGGTGATTCTCAACGAGCACGCCAGCTCCTACCTGCAGGACCTGCAGATCGCCATCGAAACCGCCGTGCGCAGCAGTCAGTCGCGCCCGCGTTTCGGCGCCGAGCTCGCCCAGGGTTCGGTATACATGCTGCGCGCCGACCTACTGAGCACCGAGGCGCGCGCATTGCTGCGCAGCGTGGCCAGAGTTTCGCTGATCGCTCGCCGCGGTCCGATCGACAAGCAACTGGCCAACCAGTTGCTCGCCTCGCAGGTGCCGCTCATGGCGCCACGCCTTTCCGCCAGACCCTCGACAGCCATCGCACAGCCTTCCGCTATCGACGTTTCGCCCCACCTCGAGTGCTTCAACGGCCTGGGTGGTTTCGACAAGGATGGCCGCGAGTACGTGACGCTGCTGGACGCAGGCGCCAACACGCCCGCGCCCTGGATAAACGTGATCGCCAATCCGCAGTTCGGCTTCCAGGTTTCGGCACAGGGCAGCGGCTACACCTGGGCGGAAAACAGCCGGGAAAACCAGCTCACGCCCTGGTCCAACGACCCGGTTACCGATCCCTGCGGCGAAGCCTTCTATGTGCGCGATGAAGACAGCGGCGCGCTGTTCAGCCCCACCGCCCAACCGATCCGGGATACGGGGCTCTACGTGGCGCGGCACGGCCACGGCTACAGCCGCTTCGAACACCAGGCCGACGGCATCGCCATGGACCTGCTGGAATACGTGCCTCTGGCCGATCCGATCAAGATTTCCCGCCTGACCCTGCGCAACCTGTCGGCAGTGCCGCGCCGGTTGTCGGTGACCCGCTACAGCGAATGGGTGCTCGGCACCGCGCGGGGTGCCAATGCGCCTTTCATCATCACCGAGCGCGACGAAAGCTGCGGCATGCTGCTGGCACGCACCCCCTGGAGCAGCGCCTTTCCCGGGCGCGTGGCCTTTGCCGACCTTGGCGGCCGACAGACCGCCTGGACGGCCGATCGCCGCGAACTTCTCGGTCGCAACAGCGGGCCGGCCACGCCAGCGGCACTGCTCACCGGCGCGCCGCTCACAGGTGCCACAGGGGCCGGCATGGACCCTTGCGCGGCCTTGCAGACTCGTGTCGAACTGGCTGCGGGCGAGAGCATCGAAATCATCGCCTTCATCGGTCAATGCCCGTCGGCAGACGCCGCGCGGGCGCTGGTCGAGCGATATCGCCAGACGGACCTGGACGCCGTGCTGCTGGAAGTCACCGAGCACTGGCGCAGCGCGCTGGGAGCCGTACAGGTGAAAACGCCGGACCGCGCGATGGACATCATGCTCAACGGCTGGCTGCTGTATCAGACCCTGGCCTGCCGCATCTGGGCGCGCTCGGCCTTCTACCAGGCGAGCGGCGCCTATGGCTTCCGCGACCAGTTGCAGGACGGCATGGCGCTGACCTTCTCGCGGCCCGAGGCTACCCGCAGCCACATCCTGCGTGCGGCCAGCCGGCAGTTCCCGGAAGGCGACGTGCAGCACTGGTGGCTGCCGCATTCCGGCCAGGGCGTGCGCACGCGCATCTCCGATGACCGTGTCTGGCTGGCGTTCGCCACCGCGACCTACATTCAGGTTGCCGGCGACGCGACGATCCTCGATGAACCGGTGACCTTCCTCGAAGGGCCCCTGCTCAAGCCCGGCGAACACGACGCGTTCTTCCAGCCGATGATGGCCGGCGACGCCGCGCCGCTGTTCGAGCACTGCGCGCGTGGTCTGGATCAGTGCCTGGAACTGACCGGCGAACTCGGCCTGCCGCTGATTGGCGGCGGCGACTGGAACGACGGCATGAACCGCGTCGGTGAGGACGGCAAGGGCGAAAGCGTCTGGCTCGGCTGGCTGCTGCTGCGCACCATCGAACTCTTCGCGCCGCTGGCGGACCAGCGCGGCACCGTGGCTGATGTCCAACGCGCGGAGCGCTGGCGCAAGCATGCCCAGGCTCTGGCTGATTCGCTTGAAGAAAAGGCCTGGGATGGCGAGTGGTATCGCCGCGCAACCTTCGACGACGGGACCTGGCTCGGTTCCAAGGACAGCGATGAATGCCGGATCGACTCCATCGCCCAGTCGTGGGCGGTATTGTCCGGCGCAGCAGACCCCGCCCGCGCAAAACAGGCCATGGCTTCAGTGCGGCAGCACCTGATCCGCGAGCAGGACGGTCTGGCCCTGCTGTTCACCCCGCCGTTCGACAAGACCGAAAAAGAGCCTGGCTACATCAAGGGTTACCCGCCGGGCTTGCGCGAAAATGGCGGGCAATACAGCCACGCCGCGATGTGGGCCATGCTCGCCTTCGCCAAGCTGGGCGATGGCGATGCGGCCTGCCGCATGTTCAGCCTGCTCAACCCGATCAATCATGCGCTGACGCCGGAAGGAAGCCGCCGCTACAAAGTCGAACCCTACGTGGTGGCGGCGGACGTCTACGGCGTCGCGCCACACAAGGGCCGTGGCGGCTGGACCTGGTACACCGGCGCCGCCGGCTGGATGCACCGCGCAGGCGTCGAAGGCATCCTCGGCATTCGCCGCGAAGGAGAATGGTTGATCGTCGATCCATGCATCAGCAGCCAATGGCCGGGGTTCGAAGCCACCATCACGCTGGGCGAAACGCGCTACGCCATCCGCTTGGAGAACCCGACCCAAGCCAACCGCGGTATCCAGCACGCACAGCTGGATGAACGCTCACTCGATTGCACAAACGGGTGGGTGCGGCTTGCGCTGGATGAAGGGCAACATCAGGTGGTGTTGAGGTTGTAGACGAAGCCGCAGACCGTTCCCTCGTACTCGCGAGGGAACGGAACCACCGACGCACCCGTGAGCCTCCGGTCATAGCCCTGGTCGGGGGTCATCGCATCCGACTCGCCCGGCGGCCAGTCCCAAACCGGCCGCAAGCCATTACAATGCGCGCCTTTCGATTCAAACCCGGTCCGCGCCAATGTCCCTGCCCAAGCACCATCTCGAACTGCTCGCCCCCGCCCGGGATGCCAGCATTGCCCGTGAAGCCATCCTGCATGGCGCCGATGCGGTGTATATCGGCGGCCCGAGCTTCGGTGCGCGGCACAATGCCGAGAACAGCGTGGCGGATATCGCCGAGTTGGTGAAATTCGCCCACCTGTTTCATGCGCGGGTGTTCGTCACCATCAACACCATCCTGCATGACGATGAGCTGGACGCCGCGCGCACGCTGATCCACCAGCTGTACGAGATCGGCGTCGATGCCCTGATCGTGCAGGACATGGGCATCATGGAGCTGGACATTCCGCCCATCGAGATCCACGCCAGCACCCAGACCGACATCCGCACGCTGGAACGGGCCAAGTTCCTCGACAAGGCTGGCTTCTCGCAGCTGGTTCTCGCCCGCGAGCTGAACCTGCAGGAAATCCGCGCGATCTACGACGAAGTGGATTCGACCCTTGAGTTCTTCATCCACGGCGCGCTCTGCGTGGCGTTCTCCGGGCAGTGCAACATCAGCCACGCGCAGACCGGGCGCAGCGCCAACCGCGGCGACTGCTCGCAAGCCTGCCGCCTGCCCTACACGCTGAAGGACGATCAGGGCCGCGTGGTGGCCTTCGAAAAGCATCTGCTGTCGATGAAGGACAACAACCAGAGCGCCAACCTTAGCGCCCTGGTCGACGCCGGCGTGCGTTCGTTCAAGATCGAGGGGCGCTACAAGGATGTGAGCTACGTGAAGAACATCACCGCTTACTACCGCCAGCGCCTCGACGGCATCCTCGCCGAACGCCCGGACCTAGCCCGCGCCTCCAGCGGCCGCACCGATCACTTCTTCGTGCCGGACCCGGACAAGACCTTCCACCGCGGCAGCACCGACTACTTCGTCACCGATCGCAAGATCGACATCGGCGCCTTCGATTCGCCGACCTTCACCGGCCTTGCGGTCGGCGAAGTGCTCAAGGTGGGCAAGCATGACCTGACCGTGCAGACCCGCGAGCCGCTGTCCAATGGTGATGGCCTCAATGTGCTGATCAAACGCGAAGTGGTGGGTTTCCGCGCCAGCGTGGTCGAGCCGCTGAAGCAGTTCGAGGAAGACGGTCAGTCGTTCTGGCAGTACCGCGTCGAACCCAACGAAATGCCCACCGCCATGCGTCAGGTGCGCCCGAACCACCCGCTCAACCGCAACCTGGACCACAACTGGCAGAACGCCCTGCTCAAGACCTCCGCCGAACGCCGCGTCGGTGTGCGCTGGCTGGCCAAGCTGCGCGCCGATGAACTGGAACTGCACGTCACCAGCGAGGAAGGCGCCTATGCCACGGCCACCCTGCCCGGCCCCTTCGGCGAGGCGAAGAAGCCCGAGCAGGTGCCCGGCCAGATCGCCGATCTGCTGAGCCAGCTGGGCACCACGATCTACCACGCCGAAGAAGTCGAGGTGGATGCACCGCAGGCGTTCTTCATCCCCAACTCGCAACTCAAGGCGCTGCGCCGTGAAGCCATCGAGGCGCTGGGCGAAGCGCGCGAAGCCATCCGTCCGCGCGGCGGGCGCAAGCCGGTCAGCGTGCCGCCGCCGGTCTATCCGGAGTCGCACCTGTCGTTCCTCTACAACGTCTACAACGAGAAGGCCCGCGCCTTCTATCACCGCTACGGCGTGCAACTGATCGATGCGGCCTACGAGGCTCACGAGGAAACCGGCGAGGTGCCGGTGATGATCACCAAGCACTGCCTGCGCTTCTCCTTCAACCTCTGCCCAAAACAGGCCAAGGGCGTCACCGGCGTGCGCACCAAGGTCGCGCCGATGCAGCTGGTGCACGGCGACGAGGTGCTGACGCTGAAGTTCGACTGCAAGCCATGCGAGATGCATGTGGTAGGCAAGATGAAGGACCATATCCTAGACCTGCCGCTGCCGGGCAGTGCCAGCAGCGTGGTCGGGCAGATCAGTCCGGACGATCTGATGAAGACCATTCGCCGCTCACCACAAGCCTGATTGGCCGCGGTCACGCCAGTCGGCTACGCCCACAGCCGACCGGCTCACGTCCGCACACAAATCTGCCGGAACCATCACCCGCTACGTTGCGCCAAAGATTCATGACAGGTGTTGAACCACCCATGAATCGCAGCCCAGGCTGCACGCACACGAAGGTGATCCATGAAACAGATTCTGATCGCAGCATTCGATCGCTACGAACAAGCCCAGCAGGTCAAGCAGGAACTGGTGCAGCAGGGCATCGCCGATGACGACATTCAGCTGTCTGCGGCGATGAACCCGGAACAGGTCGATGGCAGCCGTGTGGAAGTGGTGGGTGAGGAGCCGGATGCGGATGCCACCGCCGCCGACAAGATCGGCAGCTTCTTCAGCAAACTCTTCGGCGACAGTGCCGACAAGCACGCGGGCCGCTATCCCGAAGCAGCGCGCCGGGGTTCAACGGTAGTCACCGTTTCGCTGAATGACGAGGGCCCGGTGTCGATGGTCGAACAGGTGATGGAGCGCAACGGCGCCATCGATATCGACGAGCGCAGCACGAACTGGGGCGATGCCGACGCGACCCCGGTGACGGCCAGCACCGAGACGCTGACCACCGGCTATCCGGATGCCACTTCGATCAGCGTCGATGAGCGCGAACTGGACGGCAGCGCCACACCTGACCGAGGCCAGGATTCCGGTTCGATCCCGGGGCGTGCGGAGAACGAGAAAGCCGGCAGACGCGACAACACCGCAGGCCGCGTGCGCATCATTCCTCGCTGAACCGGCTAGCGCCGCAGCATCGACTGCAACGTCAGCGCATTGTCCACGGCAGCACCGCTGGCGGTGTTGTCGAAGATGCACCAGCAGGGCACACCCGACTGCGCACATCGGCGCAGTTCGTCGGCCAGACGCTCCAGCCACTCGGTTGAATAGGCTGAGTGGTAGATACATGGCGAGCCGTGCAGCCGGTAGTAACGCATGCCCGACCAGCCACCCGGCTGATCGCCCCCGGCAATTGGTGAAGGGTCCGCTGCCACCCGGGCGATTCGCCAACGCTCGAGCAGTTCATCGGCATCCAGCCAGCTGGCATGCCGCGGCTCCAGGGCGAGTTGGCCGGCATAGCGCTCGCGTAGCGCTTCGAAGAAATCGCCTGCCACCGCGCGCTCGAAGCCGAGCGATGGCGGCAGCTGCAACAGCAGGCAACCGAGTTTGTCGCCAAGCTCGGTCGCTTCGTCGAGAAAACCTTCAAGCGCGGCGCCGCAGTCGCGCAATCGCCGTTCATGGGTGATCTGCCGAGGCACCTTTACACAGAAACTGAAACCCTCCGGCACGCTCGCGGCCCACTTGCGGTAGGTTGCCGGACGATGCGGACGGTAGAACGAACTGTTGATTTCGACTGCCGAGAACTGCTGGGCGAAGCGCTGCAGATGGGTGCCATCGCTCGGGAACGCCGGCCAGGCCGCTCGCGGCAGGCTCCAACCGGCGCAGCCAAGACGAATGCTTTCGCTGGATTTCATCGAAAATCCTCTTGATCTCGCAGCCAACGCTGGCTGGTCATGTGCTTTAAACTTGCGCGCCGCCCGCCTCAGCTCACACGGTTCATCCATGAAGCAACGCTCCGTCACGCCTTTTCAGATACTCATCCTGGTGCTGTCGATTTATGTGATCGGCGCGCTGGTGGCCGATCTGGTATTCGATCTGCCCGACGACATATCGACTCTGCTTGGGTATCTGGACAACATCGTCTGCTTCTTTTTCTTCCTCGACTTCTGGATGCGCCTGCAACAGGCCGAGAACAAGTTGCGCTTCATGCGCTGGGGCTGGATCGATCTGCTGGCCAGCGTGCCGGCCGGTGGGTTGCAGGCGGCCAAGCTGTTCCGTGCATTCCAGATTCTGCGGGTGCTACGGGCGATCAAGTCGCTGCGGCTGATCTGGCGCATCCTGTTTCGCAACCGTGCCGAAGGCATCGTCGCCTCTGCCGCCACGGCAACCATGCTGCTGGTGGCCTTCGGCGCGTTGACCATGCTCTTGGTGGAAGCGCCGAATCCGGAGAGCTCGATCAACACGCCGGAAGAGGCGCTGTGGTGGGCATTCGTCACCGTCACCACGGTCGGCTACGGCGACTTCTATCCGGTCACTACCCAGGGCCGCATTGTCGCGGTGCTGTTGATGGTCTCCGGCGTCGGGCTATTCGGCAGCTTCGCCGCCTATATCGGTTCGCTGTTCGTCGCCGACCGGCACGAGGAAGACAACCGCGAGCAACTGGCCGATCGAGAAACCATGCAGCGGCTGCTGCTGCAAGTGGAATGCCTGACCGAGGAAGTGCGCAGCCTGAAGCTGCAGCTGAGTGACAATCGCCGCGAAGATGGCGATACGGTGGAGCGAGGAGGTTGAGCTGAAAGCCCCTGCACCTTGAAGGCGCAAGGGCTGCCGAGACGCAATCAGTTGGCGAAGTAGGCCTGAGCGCGAGCCACTTCAGCCGGCGTCGGCTTGTACACGGTCCACTGGTCACCGGCGTTCTTCTTGTAGCGAACCTCGTTTTTCTCTACGTCGAACTCGTAGAACGGGTAGACCTCACGCAGGTTGTAGAACGCCGCCGGGGCGAAGAACAGGATGTCCGCGACCAGATAGCCACTGTTGAACTTCAACGGAATCAGACCGTACATCGGCTCCATACCCGGCTTCTCGGCACGGAAGCGGTACTGGCCGAAGCTGGTGGCCTTGTACGTCTTGCTGACGGGGTTCTTCAGTACCAGCGGTGCGTCCTGGTTGATCTTGATGGCAAGATCCGGATCGGTGGAGCGCAGCGAAGTGGTGGCGGTGCAGGCCGAAAGCAGTACGGCACTGACAGCTACGGCAAGAATGTGTTTGGCGTTCATCTTTAAGTCCCTTGTTGTCCATCGAAAAATCGACAGCTCTCATCCAGCCGGCTCTACCGGGGCTGTTGGCCATCCATTGCGGCGCGCACTATAGGGCATGGCCCAATAATGGCCAACAGCCATCCTGACAGACGGTTCGCTTTCTTGATTGCCGTCACGCAAGAAGAGAAAACACGACACCTCCCCCTATAATCGCCGACCGGTCATGCGCCCCGCCGAGCAAAAAAGCGCATCGCGAGTCGTAGAAAAGAAGACTGATCAGCAAAGGTGTCGATCATGGCCAAGGCCGGCGGTAAGCAGTTCAAATCCATCAGGCTCGAGCGTCTGGCACGTTTCATCGACTGGGCGACGGCGCGCTATCCGGATTTCAATGCGAAGAAGCATCACCAGGAAAAGTGGTTCACGCCTTACATTGGCTATCCCATCGCCGGGCTGGGTCGCGCGGCCAAGGCGTTCTGGTTGGGGCTGCATGCGCAGGCGGTCGACGATCTGCTGGCAGAACCGGTCGCGGATCAGCTGCTCGATCGGGTTGTCAGCCGTGACCTCGGCGAGATTCTCTGCAGCGTCGATCTGTTCGGCAGCGAGAAGACCTTCAGCCTGGGCTCCCCGCCCCATCTGCTGGAACCTGAGTGGGCGCTGCGGCTGGACGATAGCCCGCGGCGCGGCGATTTCGTCGGTAACCTGAAACAGGCCGTGCAGCGCTACGTGCGCAATCGGCTGCAGGTGCTCGAACGGCCCTTTGCCGAGATGGATGAAGACGAGCGTCAGCGCTGTCTGGCGCGCATTCGACCGGAGCTGTCGCGACTCGACGAGTTCCTGCCGCATGCCGTCACCACGCTCAACGAGATCCGCCACGAGCTGCGCTACGTGGTGCCGTTGCGACGCGACAGTCTCGTGCTCGAACTGCAGCGTCGCATCCCCGCCGGCCAGGACCACCTGCTCAGCGCGGCGGAGGTCGAAACCTGGAAACGAAAGGATCGCGAAGAACTCCAGGCCACATTCGAGCGCATGTTCGAACTCGCCGACGGCTTCGACCTGCAGCTGCTCGGGCACAAGCGCCTCACCGAACTCTTCGCGCTCGAACCCGGACGCATGCGCAAGGCGATCCGTGCCGCCCGCCGCGAGCATGAGGAGAAAATGGCGTTTGCCGTGTTGCTGGAGAACAACCCGCGCTTCGTCCACTACCACAAGCTCTACCCGGCCCGGCGCCTGACGCGCCGCTGGACCGCCCTGCTCGGCCCGACCAACAGCGGCAAGACCCACCGTTCCATCGAGGCGATGGCGGCGGCCGAGCATGGCATCTACCTGTCGCCGCTGAGGCTGATGGCGCTGGAGAATCAGGAGCGCATCGAATCGATGGGTGTGCCCTGCTCGCTGGTAACCGGCGAGGAAGAAATCATCCGCGAAGGCGCCACGCACTTCTGCTGCACCGTGGAGGAGTTCGCCCGTTTCCGCCATCAGCACTGGGACGTAGTGGTGGTCGATGAAGTGCAGATGATGGCCGACCCGCAACGCGGCTGGGCCTGGGTCGATGCCTTGGTCAGCGCGCACACGCCGCAACTGATGATGACCGGCCCGGCGCTGATCGAGCCGTCTTTGCGCACACTCTGCGACCTCTGCGAGGACAAGCTGGTGGTGCAGCGCACCAAGCGCCTGTCGCCGGTCGAAGTCGCCCGCCATGCCACGACGTTGGAGCGTCTGGAACCAGGCTCGCTGCTGGTGGCTTTCAGTCGCAAGCTGGTGCTGGAGCTCAAGGGCATGCTCGAGAGTGCCGGCAAGAGCGTCTCGGTGGTCTACGGTGCGCTATCGCCAGAGGTGCGGCGCGAGCAGGCGCGGCGTTTTCGCGAAGGCGAGGCGGACATCATGGTCGCCACCGATGCAGTCGGCATGGGCCTTAATCTGCCGGCGCACACGCTGTGCTTCTACACCGACGAGAAATTCGACGGCATCCAGAACCGTCAGCTAAACGTGCAGGAGGTCAAGCAGATCGGCGGGCGGGCCGGACGTTTCGGCCACCACGACAATGGCGAGATCACCGCGCTCGATCCGCAGACACTCAAGTCCATCCGCCGCCTGTTCAACAGCCCGGATGCGCCGGTGGACCTGAGCCAGTTCCAGGTGCGCCCGTCCATCGATCACCTCTCGGCAATTTCCGAACTGATGGGCGAACCGAGCCTGCTGCGCGCCTGGCTGACGTTCAACCGCAATATCAACTATGGCGAAGCCTTCATCTCGATACTGCCGGACGAGCTGGCCGAGTGGATCGAGCTGATCGACGACCCGAAGGTTCCGCTCTGGCTGCGCTGGACCTTTGCCTGCACGCCGATCCGCGGCGGCTTCGACAGCCCGGCAAGCCAGCACGCCCAGCGCTGGATCAAGCGGGTCGCCGAAGGCCATGCCATTGCGATGCCCAAGCTGCTGCTCGGCAGCGATCTGGCCAGCCTGGAAAGTACTCTGCATGTGGTGGAAACCTACCTGCATCTGGCCCGCAGCCTGCCCGAGCATTTCACCGAGCACGACGACGGCGAAGATGCGCGCAAGCTGCTCAACGACGCCATTACCCGTGAGCTTTCGCGTCAGCGCGCGCCGCGCGCCGCTCGACGCGGCGGCGGCCGCAAGGCCGGACGGCGACGCTGAGAATTTCCGCCAACCGCGATCCAGGCGAGCCAACAGCTCTATAATCGCCGCTTTGCTGCCGAGCGCGAGCCTGCCATGCCGATCAAGTACGCCCGTCGCCTGACCGATCGTCGACGGTCCGCTCACAGCAATCGTCAGCTCGGCCTGTGTCTCGCCTTTGTCGCGGGCGCCGCCAATGCCGGCGGGTTCATTGCGGTCCAGCAGTACACCTCGCACATGACCGGTATCGTTTCGGCAATGGCCGACAACCTCGCCCTCGGCGCCACCGACCTGGCGCTGGCGGGCTTTGGCGCCCTGCTCTCGTTCGTTCTTGGCGCAATGTGCTCGACGCTGATGATCAACTTCTCGCGGCGCCGCCGCCTGCACAGCCAGTACGCGCTACCGCTGGCGCTGGAAGCCGCGTTGTTGCTGCTGTTCGGCATCCTCGGCGCACGGCTGATGGCAGTCCCAGGCTTCTTCGTGCCGCTGACCGTGGTACTGCTGTGCTTCATCATGGGCCTGCAGAACGCGATCATCACCAAACTCTCCAACGCCGAGGTGCGCACCACCCATATCACCGGGATGGTGACCGACATCGGTATCGAACTGGGCCGGCTGATCTATTTCAACCGCAATCGTCATGACGACATGCCACCAGTCCGGGCCAACCGGCAGCGCCTGCGCATCAACCTGCTGATGGTGACCAGTTTTTTCATTGGCGGACTTAGTGGCGCAGTCGGCTTCAAGCACTTCGGGTTTCTCGCCACGGCGCCGCTAGCCGGATTGCTGTTGGCATTGGCTCTGGTGCCGATGGCTGACGATCTGTTGCTTGGCTGGCGGCTCTGGCGTCGCCGGCGCTGAGGCGTCAAAGGCGTCAAAGGCAACAAACGTCGCACCTCGGCTTGCTGGGCTGTGCCGGGCGTGGCACGCCCCGCGCAAGCGAGCGAGGTGACAGCGCATGACCACATTGGTTCCCCGCCACCCAGCTAAAATGTTCGAATTTTTACTTTGACAGCGCCTTTTTTTGCCTCTAAGTTTTCGTTTCCGAACAATTCCGAACCAATGCAGTGCTCGGAATAAAACAAAAACAAACGAACGAGGCTCCGCGCATGAGTACGCCCATCGTCCCGACGCTAAAGGGACAATGCATTGCCGAATTTCTCGGCACTGCCCTTCTCATCTTCTTCGGTACCGGCTGTGTTGCAGCCCTCAAGCTCGGCGGCGCCGAACTGGGGCTGTGGGAAATCAGCATCATCTGGGGCATTGGCG
This sequence comes from Stutzerimonas stutzeri RCH2, assembly GCF_000327065.1. Taxonomy (NCBI): domain Bacteria; kingdom Pseudomonadati; phylum Pseudomonadota; class Gammaproteobacteria; order Pseudomonadales; family Pseudomonadaceae; genus Stutzerimonas; species Stutzerimonas stutzeri. The sequence goes on from NC_019936.1 coordinate 2,968,720, forward strand.
TTTCGATGGCGGTGTACCTTGCCGCTGGCGTCTCCGGTGCTCATCTGAACCCGGCCGTCACCATCGCGTTGTGGCTGTTCGGCACCTTCGAACGGCACCGCGTCCCGGCTTATATCCTGGCCCAGGTGGCCGGCGCCTTCTGCTCCGCGGCATTGGTCTACGGGCTGTACAGCAGTCTGTTTTTCGATTTCGAACAGGCGCAGCAGATGGTTCGCGGCAGTGTCGAGAGCCTTGAGCTGGCCTCGATCTTCTCCACCTACCCGCACGCCTCGTTGTCATTCGGCCAGGCGTTTCTGGTGGAAATGGTCATCACCGCCATTCTGCTGGCGATGATCATGGCCATTACCGACGATGGCAACGGCTTGCCGAGCGGCCCGCTGGCACCCCTGCTGATAGGTTTGCTGATCGCCGTCATCGGCGGCGCAATGGGGCCACTGACCGGCTTCGCGATGAATCCCGCGCGCGATTTCGGGCCTAAACTGATGACCTTCTTCGCAGGCTGGGGCGACGTCGCCTTCACTGGTGGGAAAGATATTCCGTATTTCCTGGTGCCGATTTTTGCCCCGATTCTCGGCGCCTGCCTGGGCGCTGCAGGTTACAAGGCACTGATCTGCCGGCACCTGCCGGGCGTTGGATCGGCCGCCTGCGATGCACCCAAACCAAAGGAAAAGGCCTCTGCCGAAGTGGGCTCCGCCCAGCCCGATATCAGCAAAGTTCGCTAAGGAAACGTCGCCATGAGTGATCAGAACAAGCAATTCATCGTCGCCCTCGACCAGGGCACCACCAGCTCCCGTGCCATCGTGCTGGATCGCAACGCCAATGTGGTAACCATCGCCCAGCGCGAGTTCGCGCAGATCTACCCACAGCCGAGCTGGGTCGAACATGACCCGATGGAAATCTGGGCCACCCAGAGCGGTGTGTTCGTCGAAGCCCTGGCCCAGGCCGGTATCACCAACGAGCAGGTGGCGGCGATCGGCATCACCAACCAGCGTGAAACGGCCATCGTCTGGGACAAGATCACCGGCCGACCGATCTACAACGCCATCGTCTGGCAGAGCCGCCAGAGCACGCCGATCTGTGATCAGCTCAAGCGCGACGGCATGGAAGAGCACATCCGCAAGACCACCGGCCTGGTGATCGACCCCTACTTCTCCGGCACCAAGATCAAGTGGATTCTCGACCACGTCGAGGGCAGCCGTGAGCGCGCCCGCCGCGGCGAACTGCTGTTCGGCACCGTCGACTGCTGGCTGATCTGGAAGATGACCCAGGGCAAGGCCCATGTCACCGACTACACCAACGCGTCGCGCACGCTGCTGTTCGATATCCACAAGCTGGACTGGGACCCGGTGATGCTCGAAGCGCTGGATATTCCGCGCGAGATGCTGCCGGAAGTGCGTTCCTCCTCGGAGATCTACGGGCACGCCTACATCGGCTCCGGCCAGAGCACCGGCATTCCCATCGCCGGCATCGCCGGCGACCAGCAGGCCGCACTGTTCGGCCAGATGTGCGTCGAGCTTGGCCAGGCCAAGAATACCTACGGCACTGGCTGCTTCCTGCTGATGAACACCGGCACCAAGGCGGTGCAATCCGAACACGGCCTGCTCACCACCATCGCCTGCGGACCGCGTGGCGAGGTGAATTACGCACTGGAAGGCGCCATCTTCAATGGCGGTTCCACCGTGCAATGGCTGCGTGACGAGCTGAAGGTGCTCAACGAGTCGCTGGATTCGGAGTACTTCGCCACCAAGGTGCCAGACAGCAACGGCATCTACCTGGTGCCGGCCTTCACCGGACTCGGTGCGCCCTACTGGGATCCCCGCGCCCGCGGCGCACTGTTCGGCCTGACCCGCGGGGTGAAGGTCGATCACCTGATCCGTGCAGCATTGGAATCCATCGCCTACCAGACCCGCGACGTACTCGACGCCATGCAGCAGGACGCCGGCGAGCGCTTGCGCGCCCTGCGCGTGGACGGCGGCGCGGTGGCCAACAACTTCCTCATGCAGTTCCAGGCCGACCTGCTCGGCACCCAGGTCGAGCGGCCGCAGATGAAGGAAACCACCGCGCTCGGTGCGGCCTATCTGGCAGGCCTGGCGACTGGCTTCTGGAGCGATCTCGACGAGCTGCGCAGCAAGAGCAGCATCGAGCGCGTGTTCGAACCGGCGTGCGGAAGTGAACAGCGCGAAGCGCTCTATCGCGGCTGGCAGAAGGCCGTCGACCGCACGCGCAACTGGGCCGAGGACTGATAGGCAGCTGACCGCGCCTGCGCTCCGATCATTCGGATGCAGGCGCGGAATGCGCGAATTCGAACAGCCAGCGCTTTAATCGAACGTCGGACTACGGCATGCTTCCCGCACAACCGCGAACAAGGAAGCACCATGAGCCTGGCGCCCCGACAGCAGAACATTCTGGAACTCGTGCGCGAGCGCGGCTACGTGAGCATCGACGAGCTGGCACGGCATTTCGCCGTCACGCCGCAGACCATCCGCCGTGACATCAACCAACTGGGCGACGCTGGCCTGCTCCGGCGTTACCACGGCGGCGCGGCTTACGACTCCAGCGTACAGAACACCGCCTACAGCCAGCGCGCCCACCAGATGCGCGACGAGAAGCAGCGCATCGCCGCCGCCATGGCCGCACGGATCCCCGACCAGGCTTCGCTGTTCATCAATATCGGCACCACCACCGAGGCGATCGCCCGCGCCCTGCTCAACCATCGCGATCTGAAGATCATCACCAACGATCTGCACGTGGCGAGCATTCTCAGCACCAAGGAAGACTTCGACGTGCTGATCGCCGGCGGCAACGTGCGCAGCGACGGCGGCGTGGTGGGTCAGGCCACCGCCGACTTCATCAGCCAGTTCAAGGTCGATTTCGCCCTGATCGGCATCAGCGGCATCGACGAGGACGGCACCCTGCTGGACTTCGACTATCAGGAAGTCCGCGTCTCCCAGGCGATCATCCATAACGCGCGCAAGGTCTTCCTCGCCGCTGACTCCAGCAAATTCGGCCGCAGCGCCATGACCCGCCTGGGCTCGCTGGAACAGATCGACTGCCTGTTCACCGACTCGGCACCGTCGGAGGTGTTCGCCGAGCTGCTGGCCCGCCACAAGGTGCAGCTGGAAATCGCCGAGTAGGCGGACCGCCTCCCTCGTGGTCAGCTTTCCACCCGGCGGCGCTGAACCTGTAGCAGCGGTCTCGGCCGCGAATCGCAGCCAGCCAACAAACGGCCAACACGCAGCATCTACTGACTGAGCGCTTCCATGGTCCGCGGAGGAGCGCTGCCTTACGACTCTCCGCGCCGCGGCGTAGCCAGGGCTCGAGGACGTCGCCCCAGGATGGGCAACCACTACAAGATGCATGCGGATGCCGATATAAGCAGGCGCCCCGGTGCGCTCAACAGCGGATATCCCCATCTGTAGTTTTCGAATATTTTCCTTTTAATCGATTTCGAACATTTTTGCTTTCATACGGATTCTTTTACGAATAGCATGTTCAAAACCGAACATGATCTTTCGTTTTCGAGGAGAAGCCCGTGCCCCATTCCGCTCAGCCCGTCTCAGAGCTTTATGACGTCGCCGTAATTGGCGGCGGTATCAATGGTGTCGGCATTGCTGCCGATGCCGCCGGCCGCGGGCTATCGGTGTTCCTTTGCGAACGCGACGACCTGGCCAGTCATACGTCATCGGCCAGCAGCAAGCTCATTCATGGCGGGCTGCGCTATCTGGAACACTACGAATTCCGCCTCGTTCGCGAAGCGCTGGCCGAGCGAGAGATGCTGCTGGCCAAGGCGCCGCATATCGTCAAACCGATGCGCTTCGTCCTGCCCCACCGCCCGCACCTGCGCCCGGCGTGGATGATCCGCGCTGGCCTGTTTCTCTACGACAACCTGGGCATGCGCAAGAAACTGCCGGCATCGCGGGGGTTGCGCTTCGGCAGCGAGAGCCCGCTCAAACCGGTAATAACCCGCGGCTTCGAATACTCCGATTGCTGGGTCGACGACGCACGCCTGGTGGTGCTCAACGCCATGGCGGCGCGGGAAAAAGGTGCGCATATCCACACCCGCACCCAGTGCCTGAGCGCCAAACGCGCCGGTGGCATCTGGCATGTCGAGCTGCAGCGCGAGGATGGCAGTCGTTTCTCGCTGCGCGCCAAGGCACTGGTCAATGCAGCCGGGCCTTGGGTCGCGCAGTTCATCGGCGAGAATCTGCAGCAGCGCTCGCCGTACGGCATCCGCCTGATCCAGGGCAGCCATATCATCGTGCCGAAGCTGTATGAAGGTGAGCAGGCCTACATCATGCAGAACGAGGATCGGCGCATCGTCTTCGCCATCCCCTACCTCGACCGCTACACCATGATTGGCACCACCGATCGTGAGTATCGCGGCGACCCAGCCAAAGTGAGCATCAGCGAGGAAGAGATCGCCTACGTACTGGGCGTGGCCAATACGCACTTCCGCAAGCAGCTCGAACCCAGGGACATCGTGCATACCTTCGCCGGCGTCCGGCCGCTGTGCGACGACGAGTCGGATAACCCCTCCGCCGTCACCCGCGACTACACCCTGTCGCTGGCCGCGGAAGAGAAGCAGGCACCGCTGCTTTCGGTATTCGGCGGCAAGCTGACCACCTACCGCAAGCTCGCCGAGTCGGCGATGGCGCAGCTCAAGCCGTTCTTCCCGGCTATGGGTGGAAGCTGGACGGCGCAGGCGGCTCTGCCTGGCGGCGAAGACATGAGCACGGCCGATGCACTCACCGAAGAGCTGGTGGCCAAGGTGCAAGGGCTGAAACTGCCGCTGGCCAAGCGCTGGGCAACGCTCTACGGCAATCGGGTATGGCGCATGCTGGGCGAGGCGCACTCGCTCGATGCCCTGGGCGAGGATCTCGGCCAGCAGCTATACGCGCAGGAAGTCGAGTACCTCCGCCGCGAGGAATGGGCAACCCAGGTAGATGACATCCTCTGGCGACGCACCAAGCTCGGCCTGGCCTTCAGCGAGCCGGAAAAAGCTCGGCTGGCACGCTACCTGGCGGAGCGGCCCATCGCCGAAACCGCGCGTAACAGCGACGCCGCCTGAGCCAGCCGCTCAGCCCTGCGCCTCGAGCTGCTGGTTGATACGGGCGACGCTGGCGGCGATGCGTTGCTCGACATCCTGCATCTGCTCGTGTTGCTGCAGCAGCGGAACGCAAAGGTTCAGAGCGGTCAGTACCAGCAACTTGTCACCCGTGGCGTTGGGGAACTGCCGCTGACTGTCCGCCAGACGCTGCTGCAGCAAGGCTGCAGCCTCCCGCAACAGCGCGTCCTGGCTCGGCGGGGCTCTGAAAGAGTACTCGCGACCGAACACCTTGAGCACCTGAACGCCATCGGCGCTCATGCGGCGTTGCTGCCGGCTGCTCGCTCCAACAGAGCCTGCAACCTGGCCAGCGTAGCGCCCTGCCGGTCTTCCTGCTCCAGCGCAGCCAGTTGCAGGTTGTCGTTCTCCTCACGCGCTTGCTCCAGCTGCTGCTCAAGCAGGGCGCAGTGCTGACTGAGGTTCTGGTTGCGCTGCAGCAGATCGTTGATGACGGTTTCGAGTTGCGCGAGGGTGGTATCAAGCATGGAGCATTTCCAGGTTCGGTGAAAAAGCGCGCGAGAGTAACCGAAAGCACTGCGGCCGGGGGCCTTCATTGCGCCGTCAGCAGTGACATCGCCGACCCGGTCGCCAAGAGAATCGGTTTGCGGTAGCCTCGGCGGCCTATCTCAAGAGGAGCTTTCCCATGGCACGTGCAACCGCCCGCCACATCCTGGTTTCCACCGAAGCCAAGTGCAATGAACTCAAGGCCGCCATCGAAGGCGGTGCCGACTTCGCCGAAGTCGCCAAGGAGAATTCCAGCTGCCCATCCAGTCGCCAGGGCGGCGATCTGGGCTCGTTCGGCCCCGGTCAGATGGTCAAGGAGTTCGATACTGTAGTCTTCAGCGCCCCGATCAATGTCGTGCAGGGCCCGGTGAAGACGCAGTTCGGCTATCACCTGCTGGAAGTGACCAGCCGCCAGGACTGATCGCCTCGTCCCTGCACCCAGGTGCAGGGACGCCTCCCGCATCGCGCCGAAGAGGCGCCCCTCCTCCAGCAGCACCTCCCGGCTACGCCTGCTGCCAGTCACGACTCCAGACGGAAGCGCCCAGTCAGTGACTTGAGGCCTTTCATGCTCTGCATGATGGTGTTGCCCGATGCCGCCGTATCCTGCGTGACGCCTGCTGCCTGATCGGCAACCTGGGCGATGCGTGTCAGCGACTGGTTCATGTCCTCGGCAACCTGCGACTGCTCCTCGGCGGCCGTGGCGATCTGGTTGGTCATCCCGCGAATGGTCTGCACCGCACCGACGATCTGCCCCAACGCATGCTGGGCTGCCTCGATCTGGGTGAGCGTGGTCGCACTGCTCTGGCGCGACGCATCCATGGCGTGACCGGCACGAGTCGCCTGGCTCTGCAGGCGCTCGACCAGTACGCCAACCTCCTTGGCCGAGCTTTGCGTGCGACTGGCCAGGCTGCGCACTTCGTCAGCAACCACTGCGAAACCGCGGCCCTGTTCACCGGCACGGGCAGCCTCGATAGCGGCGTTGAGCGCCAGCAGGTTGGTCTGCTCGGCGATACCGCTGATCACGTTGAGCACCTTGCCGATCTCGTGGCTGTCCTGAACGAGCTGCTGCATCACGTCGGACAGCCCGTCGACATGGCCGCTGAGGGTGCGGATGGCGCCGACCGATTCATTCATCACGGTACTGCCGGCATTGGTTTCCTGCTCGGCGACGTCGGCAGCATTGGCCGCCTCGACGGTGCTACGTGCGACCTCATGCGAGGTCGCCAGCATTTCGTTCATCGCGGTCGCGACCTGATCGATCTCGGCCTGCTGCCCTTCAACGTTGCGCGCGCTGTCACCAGCCAGACCAGCCATGCGCACGCACTGTGCATCCGCATCGTCAGCGGCCTGCCGCACGCCCTTGATCATCTCGCCCACCTGGCCCAGCAGGCGGTTGTAGGCCAGGGTGATCATGCCCATCTCGTCATCGGCATGGCGCACCTGCAGCGGCGCGGAGAAATCACCCTGGCTGACCTTTTCCAGACGACCGCGCAGTTCGTCGATCTGCAGCATCAGCCAGTTCATGCCGGCGATCCGCCCGAGAATGACCAGCAGCAGGATGCACAGGGTCGAACCCAGCGCGACCCAGAGCTGCTGCGACGCGCTGCGATTGGCCTCGGCGGAAATCAGCGACACGACCTCGTTGGCCGCGGCGAGAATATCGTTGGAGTCGGTAGCGATGGCCTTCACATCGGCGCTCTGGCCTGCCGCCAACGCCTGCACGGCGGGCCGGTAGCGTTGCCAGATCTGGTCGACACGCTGCAGATGCGGTTTTGCGCTGGCCAGCTCCACGGGCGCGATGCCCTGGGCACGATCACCATTGAGCAGCAGCCGATGCGACTGCTCGAAGCGCTGGATGGTTTTGTCCACATCAGCGGGGCTGCCAATGCCCTGCGCGGCCAGCAGGGCCTCCTTCATCATCTTCTGGCTGAGCATGCGCTGCGCACCGGCCATATCGATCTGGCTGGCGTCCTTGCTGGACATGAACAACACACCGGCGGTCAATGCCGCACAGAAGAAGATCAGGCTGTAGGAGAAGAAGAACTGATGGTTGATGGTACGCAGACCCAGTCCGCGTAAAAGGGCCTGGATGACGTTCGCCAAGGTGCTGGTCATGGAGTATTCCAACTACGGAAAAGGATGCGTCGTCAGCGTCTAAATGACGCTGCACTCATCCGGTTCTCGGCCGCCAACGGGGCAACTTGATACCACTGGTCAGGCGTCTTGAGGCCAGACGCTGCGCGGCTTCCGCCCACTCACCGACACTCAGTGAATGACTGGTCACGTACTGACCCAGATCAACGAAACGGCTTGCCGTGCGGCTGATCTTTTTGGCCCGATCATGCCGCAGCGACTATGGTCAGGTAACGCGAGATGACTCGCAGCGTTATGGGTTCGACCGAGGGCCAAGTCATGTTTCAGGTATCACGCAGAGGCGAAAACCGCATCGATATCGACTTCTCCGGCAAGCTGGACAGCCAGGCCATGCGCGCCGCACTGGACGACCTGCTGTTCAAGTCCGAAGGCATCAGCAATGGCCGGATGCTCTACCGCATCGGCGATTTCGACCTGCCCACGCTCGGCGCCGTCGGGGTCGAACTGTCCCGCCTGCCGCAACTGTTCCGCTTCATCCGCCGCTTCGATCGCTGCGCGGTGATCGCCGGCAAGGAATGGCTGCGCAAGGCTAGCGAGGTCGAGGGCGCATTGATTCCCGGGCTTGCGATCAAAGCCTTCGATCTGCACCAGGAAGCCGAAGCGCTCGCCTGGCTGGAACATGGATAGCCCCGGGAAAACGCAACGACCCGACCTATGGAAGCGAATGCCCCGCCCTGCCTCGCTGTCGAATACGAACATCAACAGCACGGAGAACGGACATGGGACTTTTCGATACGATCAAGGCAAAGCTCGGCCTGGGCGATGTTTCCAACGAGGCGCAGACCAAGGCCCATGTGCCGCCGGCAGATGCCACGCACTCAAGCGCCGAAGGCATTACCCTGAGTGACAGACCGACCACCACCGACAACGCGACCATCGCACCGCACAAGGACCTGAATCAGACGTCGGGCACCATCAGCGGTGTCGATGTGGTGGCGCAGCTGGAAGCCAAGGCAGCGCAGCATCCCGAAGCGCTCAACTGGCGCACCTCGATCGTGGATCTGCTGAAATTGCTCGGGCTGGATAGCAGCCTGGAATCACGCCGGGAACTGGCAACCGAACTCGGCTGCCCGCCGGAGCAGATGGCCGACTCGGCGCAGATGAACATGTGGCTGCATCGGGCGGTCATGAAGAAGCTGGCTGAGAACGGCGGCAGCATTCCGCCGGAACTGCTGCACTAACTGCTGCGTTAGATGTGCGAAGGGCCTTCCGAGGAAGGCCCTTGCCTGGTGACTTACGAGTTGCGGACCTGCTCGTCCGCCAGGAAATCTTCCTCCAGCAGCGCATCGCGTTCGGCGACCGCACCGTCGATCATCTGCGGCTGGCTGCCGGCGCGCTTGCTGCGCAATTTGCCAAACTGGTGTGCCAGGGCATTGTTCAGCTTGTCGACCGCGCCATCGATCGCCAACTCCAGCGACTCGGCTTTGTGCGTAACGGAAATCGGCTGCAGTCCCTTCGGACGCGCTTCGATCTGGCAGCGCTTGTCGTGGGCGCCGGCCTTGTCACCGTTTTCATCGTTGAGGTGGACGACGACGCGAGTCAGCTCGTCGTCGAACCGGTCCAGCTTGCTTGCGACACTGGCACTGACCCAATCCGCCAGACGGGCACTGCCTTCGATGTGGTTATCGCTGTGAACCTGGATTTGCATAAGTCGTCCTTACTTCCGCTTATGAGCACCACCGTTGCCAGTGGCTTGGTAATAGCTATGCCACCGTTTCGCTGAATAAGCAACGGGCAAGATGTCGCCAAAGCTTTTCTCGCCTGACGCAAATTTCGCTTTGCTATCCGAAACTTAGCGCGATCGCCGCCATTGCTCGCGAGAAGCTGGACAGATGCCGGCAGCCAGCGGGGGTGCAACTATTTGTGTGCGACCGCCACCGGGCGAGACGCCAGGACGATTGCCCGGCGTCGGACGGCAGACGTCCGACACCGGAGCGGATGATCGAAGCGCTACGCGGCGTGCTGGAACAGCTGTCGGCCATGATCGAGGTGCTGGTCAACCAGCCACTTGCCATGGGCGATGGACAGTCGCTGAGCCTTGTCCAGCTCATCCATGAAAGCGTGCTCGAGCGGCAGCGGCATCCGGCGGGTGACGTTGCCCGTCGGGTCGGTGATCCGGCAGCCACCCGCCCAAGGAGTCGGGGTGCCGGGATATTCCATCACCTCCGCGGTGATGAGGTGGTCGCGGTAGGCGCATTGCATCATGGTCATGATCGTTACCTCGCTCTGTGCGGGCAGCCATCAGGACACGCAGGTGGTTCGGGCCTGATGGGCCGCCGATATCCCCCTGTAAACGGGCCGATTCGCCGGCCCAAATGCGTCAGGACGGTATAGCACAGGCTGTACGGCCTGTGCCGACTAGAACAGATGGGGTCGACGAACGCGATCGACTCAGGCGTCCAGCGAGGGACCGATGAGTTCGCTCAGCTGCCGATATACACCTGGCGCCGCCACCAGATAGGGGTTGCCCCTGAGCAAGCCATCATCCCGGAAGAAGTCGTTGCGCAAGGCGCCTGCCTCGGCCACCAGCACCAGCCCGGCCAGGCAATCCCAGCTTTTGAGTTCGGTTTCGTAGTAGCCGATCAAGCGCCCTGCAGCGACATAGGCTGTCATAAGTGCGCCAGAGCCGTTGCGGATGAACATGCCGCCTTCGGCCAGGAGCTTTTCCAGAAACGGAATGAAGTGCTCCTTGCCGCGCGGGTGGAAGGTACCGGCGCCAGTCAGCCCCTCGCGCACATGAGTCGCGGCGCTGGCCTTGAGCCGGGTCTGGTTGACGTACGCGCCACGGCCCACGCAACCGTGAAACAGCTCGTCATGGTTGGGATCGGCAATCGCGCCGATATGCGGCTCGCCGTCGATCAGAAGGCCGATGGAGACGCACCAGTTGTGCAGACCGTTGACGAAACAGGCAGTACCGTCGATGGGGTCGATGACCCAGACGCAGCGTGCCTTGAGATCGGCCGAACCGCTCTCCTCGCCGAGGAAACCGTCCTGCGGGAATTGCTCGGCCAGCCGTGCGCGAATGAAATCCTCGATGCTTTTGTCAGCGATGCTGACCACATCCTGCTGGTCGCTGCCCTTGTGCTCCACGTCCAGCGTCTCGCGCTGGCGGTAGTAGTCCATGCCGAGCTGCGCAGCCTCCAGCGCAAGGCTCTTGGCACAGGCGTAGCGGGCATCGATATCGAGATTGCTCATGGCGCGGGTCTCAGGCAAAAAAAGCGGCATTCTAGACAGGCGTGAGGTTCAGCACGAGGGCAGCGAGCGCACCCGCCACCCGCAGTACGCTTCAGCCACCGGCGCTCGGCTGGGTCGGATGGTTTTCCAGCGTGGCACGGCCGCGCTCGCCGACACTGCGCAGGCTCTGGTTGGCGCTGACGGGGTGTCCCTGACGTGTCGCGAGGGCTCGGCGTTCTTCGGGCATGACAGCTCCGCTTCGGTGCCTTGGAACATCTTAGGTTCCGCAACGGCGAGCGCGTTCGCTCTGGTGCCGCCGTGTCTGACGAGCGTTGTCCCGATGCCACAGACGCGACGAATCAGGCAGCCGATGGTCCTATCTGCGAGCCTCGGCTCACCCACGCAGACAGGAGATTCCCATGGGCTTGTTCAACTCGATACTGGAAAAGATCGGCCTCGGCCAGGCGCACGCCGCGCCGGATTCCACCGCACCTACCACGCCTCCCGAGGCGTCCACAGGCGGCGCCGGAGCGCTCGCCACACCCGCCGTGGATCAGGTGGACGTCGCCGCCAAGCTCGACGGCATGGCGCACAATCATCCCGAAAAACTCAACTGGCGAACCTCCATCGTCGATCTGCTGAAATTGCTCGGCCTGGACAGCAGCCTGACGGCGCGCAAGGAGCTGGCGAGCGAGCTGGGTTGCCCGGCGGACAAGATGGCGGACTCGGCACAGATGAACATGTGGTTGCACAAGACAGTGCTGAACAAGCTGGCCGACAACGGTGGCAACGTCCCGGCCGATCTGCTGGATTGAACTGCCTGAAGGGGCCTCAGGCTGCGGCGCCTGCCGCAGCCTGGGCGGGCGATCAGTGCTGGTGCATGCGCACGTTCAGCTCGTCGACGATGGGCGCCCACTCGGCATCCTCGACCCACTCGTCGCGCAGCAGCGCACGCTGCGACTCGTTCCAGACCGGAGCGTCGGCCAGGCGGACGTCTTCCGGCAAGCGCCCATGCTTGCCGATGAACGCATCGATACTGGCAGGATCGGACGCCAGACCGAGCTGCTCGAACAGGGTGCCAAGATCTTTGTTAGGTAGTTCCATGGTGCTCTCCTAGGGGCTCGTGAAACGGCCGAAAGGCGCATCGCGCGCGTTCCGCTACTTGCCTATTCAGAGGTCCGCCGGCTCAGTACAGTTCCGCCTAGGCCTACGAGGAATGCACCGCATGGACATACTGCTTAGCGGCAGCTTCGACGATGACGAGCGTGACGCCTGGCTCGCCGAACTGCAGGCCGCCCTGCCCGACGCCCGTTGGCACGTGACCGCGACGCCGGAGAACGCCGGCCTGATCACGGCAGCAGTGGTCGCCAATCCCCCGCCGGGCTCGCTGCAAGGGCTACCCAACCTGCGCCTGATCCAGTCGCTGTGGGCAGGCGTGGACCGCCTGCTGAACGACCCGAGCCTGCCCGACGTGCCGGTGGCACGCATGGTCGATCCGGCCATGAGTGCGGCCATGGCTGAAACCGCGCTGTGGGCGACGCTCTCGCTGCACCGGCATTTCTACGCTTTCGCCCGGCAACAGCACGCGCGCGAATGGCAGCCGCTGCCACAACGGCGTGCCGATGAGATTCAGGTGACGCTGCTGGGCACGGGTCAGATGGGCCGAGCCTGCGCCATGCGCCTGCTCGCCTTGGGCTATCGGGTGACTGGCTGGAACCTGCGCGGCGGTACGCTGGAGGGTCTGCCGCTCGAACACGGGATGGACGCGCTCTGGCCGCTACTGGCCCGTAGCGACATCGTCCTCAACCTGCTGCCATTGACCGCACAGACCAGCGACCTGCTGGATCGGCGCTTCTTCAATGCCCTGCGCCCCGGCGCCGGGCTGGTCAATCTGGCACGTGGCGGGCATGTGGTAGAGACGGATCTGCTGCAGGCACTGGCCAGCGCCCAGGTCAGCCATGCAGTGCTCGACGTATTCCGCAACGAGCCGCTGCCACCAGAGCATCCATTCTGGAGCCATCCGCAAGTAACGGTGCTGCCGCACGTGGCCGCCGCAACGGATATGCGCAGCGCCGCTCGGATCGTCGTGCAGAACTTGAGAGCGCTGCGTGACGGCCAGCCGTTGCGTGACCTGGTGGAACGCAGCCGCGGCTATTGAAGCGCGGCTGCGAGATCAGGCGCGGCCGAGCCCCTCAATCCTGGCTCAGTGCGCCGATCCGGTGGATGGAAAGGTCCGCGCCGTTGAACTCTTCCTCCTGGCTCAGGCGAATGCCTGTGGTCAGCTTGAGCAGGCCATAAACGCCGAAGCCGCCGAGCAGCGCCACCAGCATGCCCAGGCCGCTACCGATCACCTGACTGATCAGGCTCACACCACCCAGCCCGCCCAGTGCCGCCTGGCCGAAGATGCCGCAGGCCACTCCGCCCCAGATCCCGCATAGACCGTGCAACGGCCATACACCCAGCACATCGTCGATCTTCCAGCGGTTCTGCGTAGCGGTGAATGCCCAGACGAACAGCGCTCCCGCGATCGCACCGGTGGCCAGCGCACCGACGGGATGCATCAGGTCGGAACCGGCACAGACCGCCACCAGCCCGGCCAGCGGCCCGTTGTGCAGGAAGCCTGGGTCATTGCGCCCGGCCAACCAGGCAGCAGCGGTGCCCCCAACCATTGCCATCAACGAGTTGACCGCCACCAGCCCGCTGATGCCTTCAATGGATTGCGCGCTCATCACGTTGAAGCCGAACCAGCCGACGATGAGAATCCAAGAACCGAGCGCCAGGAAGGGAATGTTCGACGGCGCGAAAGCCACCAACCGGCCATCCCGATAACGACCGTTGCGCCGCCCCAGCAGGATCACCGCACCAAAGGCCAGCCAGCCGCCCATGGCGTGCACCACCACGGAGCCGGCGAAGTCATGGAAGGATGCACCGAACTGGTACTCGAGCCAGGCCTGAAAACCGAAATTGCCGTTCCAGATCAGCCCTTCGAAGAACGGATAGACAAACGCGACGATCAGCAGCGTTGCACACAGCTGCGGGCCGAAGCGCGCGCGCTCGGCGATGCCGCCGGAGATGATCGCCGGAATGGCCGCGGCGAACGTCAGCAGGAAGAAGAACTTCACCAACGCGTAGCCATGATCCAGCACCAGCTGATCCGCTGGCTGCATGAAGGTCACGCCGTAGGCGACCCAGTAACCAATGAAGAAGTACGCCAGGGTGGACACGGCAAAATCGGTGATGATTTTCGACAGGGCATTGACCTGATTTTTCAGGCGTACCGTGCCGACTTCGAGAAAGGCGAAGCCGGCATGCATGGCCAGCACCATCACCGCGCCAATCAGGATGAACAGGGTATTGGAGCCGTGAACCAGGGTTTGCACGGCACTGTCGAGGTTTTCCATGGATGACTACAGCCTCAGCGGGTACGCACCAAAACGGTAACCACGACCAGACACACGCACCGAGATGCATCACTGCGCCATGGCTGATTACCATCACCTGCAGCCGGAGGTCGCCTTGAGCATGCCGCCCAAGCGTCGTTAATCCTTTTTAATCAATAGATTAGGGATTTTACCGGTTTCCCGCCGTGCGCCATTGCGGGGCCTGCACGACGACTGCTGCACCAAGCCATAGCAATGCCCGTACCAAGCGCGGCGACGGCCTCGGTGCAGCGCACGGTCAGAGTGCAGAAAGCGCGCGGTATTCGTCCTGGGCCAGCTGGTCGGTCATACCGCTGATGTAGTCCTGCAGCATGCGGTTGCGGTAGTAGAACTCCCACAAAGGCCGATCCATCGATTGCTCGCCATGGTCCTTGAGCGCTTCGTAGTAGGCCTTGACCAGCTGGTTGGGCAGGCGCCGAGCAAGCATCTGCAGGTGAGGTTCGCTGCGGCAGGTGCCGAGGGTGAGTGCATCGAACACCGTTGCCGGCACGCGGAGCAGCGGCGCATAGAACTCCAGCAAGCCCTGGAGAATGCGATAGCCCTGCAATTGCAGCGTTTCCACCTCGCGGTGGCAGAACACCTTGTCCATCGCGACATCCTTGAAGGTCTGCACGATGGCGTTGGCCAGGCTGTCGTCCTCCAGCAATGCACGGTCGAGGGTGCCGTGATAGACGGCTTCGATGTTGTCGACGAACTGCCGCGCGGCATGTTGCACCAACGGATGGATCAGACTCACCCGCAGCCAGATGAAAAACTCGCCAGCCTTGTTGATCGGCTCCTTGTGCGCCCGCTCAAGCGCATAGTTGACCATGCTGCGAAAGCTGCGCTCAGGCCCCGGCACCGGTGCATCCACCGAACCATGCAGGGCGAACTTGTCGAGCAACAGCTGCGCCAGCTGTTCGATGCTGAAAATACCCTTCTCCACCGAGTCCTCGATATCGGCCAGGCAATAGGCGATGTCATCGGCGGCTTCCATCACGTAGGCCAGCGGGTGGCGCGTGCACGGCTGCATGTCCAGCGTGGCCTGCAAGGTACGCACGAAGGGTTCCTCGGATAGGTAGAAACCGGGTTTCTTCAGCAGGTAAGCGCCAGGCGTGCCCTTTGCCGGTTTGGCCTGATAGGCGGGACGAACGTATTTGAGCAGGCCGGCGGTCTGCGTATAGGTCAGGTTGAGGCGCTGCAGCGAAACCACCAACCGCACGGCTTGGGCGTTGCCTTCGAAGTGCTTGAGATCGACCAGCATCCGTTTGCGCAATTCGGCATCGCCCTGCCCCGGCGTGACAGCGGCAGTGAACAGCGCATCGAGGTGACGCGCGAACCACTCGCCAATGGCGTACTCACCAAAATGGCCGAACGGTGGATTGCCGATGTCATGCATCAGGCAGGTCATCTCGACCAGGCTCTGCAGCGCTGGCTCAAGCCGGTCCAGGCCAAATTCGGCAGCCCTGTCGCCAAGCTGCTTGTAGAGCGTGCGAACGATGAAGCGGCCGGTCTGCTGCACTTCCAGCGAGTGCGTCAGACGGCTACGTACCGCGGCATTGCGTTCCAGCGGGAATACCTGGGTCTTCTGCTGCAGGCGACGCACCGCAGCAGAATTGATGATGCGCCCGCGGTCGCTCTCCAGTTGGTCCAATACGGCGTCGAGGTTGCCTTCGCTGGCCTGCTGGCCTGCCTCGGCCTTGCCATAGGGGCGCTGGCGGGAGATTTTGTGCTTGAAGTTCACGGACACCGGCATGCATCGTTCTCGCGGCGCTAAAAATAAGAGCCATCGAGCCTAACGCGAGCGTTGCGGGTTTACCATCGCCGCCCCTTTCATCGCCAAGCACGGCGACGGAGACGATTCGTGAGTCGAGCAGATTTCCATCAGAACAACGCCGCGCGCGCCCGCGCCGAAGCCCAACGGCTGTTGGACCAGCAAGCGGTCCTTGGCTCGCGCTGGTTGGCCTGGGTCGCCACCGAGCTGTATCAGCTCAGCCCGCCGGAATATACCGCGATGGTGCGCCGCGAACTGGAACGGCTCAACCAGGCGCAACAGCCTTGAATGAGCGCATTGTGACCACCCCGCTGCAACAGTGGGCGGTCAGCGGCCCGCTGCTGTGCGAGCGGTATTCGCCACTACCCGGCAGTAGCAAGGCCACCGCCATGGACAAGCACGCGAGCACCGGCCCGCTCTGGCTGGGAATGACCGGTTTACAGGGCGATCGGGTTGCCGACCTGCGCTTTCACGGCGGCCCCGATCGCACGCTCTGCCACTATCCAACGCAGCATTACGCTTACTGGGCGCAGCGCTTCCCGCAGTTGCGCGCACGGCTTGGCCTCGGCGCCTTCGGCGAGAACCTGGGCAGCGAACAGCTGGATGAGCATCAGCTATGCATCGGCGATCGGCTGCGCTGGGGCGGCGCACTGATAGAAGTCAGTCAGCCGCGCTCGCCCTGCATCAGGCTGGACAATCGCCACGGCGTGCGAGGCCTGGCGCGCGAGCTGTCGACGAGCGGTCGCACCGGCTGGCTCTACCGCACCGTCGAGGAAGGAACGTTGCACCTGGGCGACAGTTTGCAACTGCTAGAACGGCCGCACCCGGCCATCAGCGTGGCACATGTCTGGCGTTGCTTTCTCGACCCGACGCTGGCTGACGAAACACTGCTGCAACTGGCCGAGCTGCCACGCCTTGCCACGCACTATCGGGCAATATTCCGCCAGCGCTACGACGCTCGTCGCAGCCAGCGTGACCAGCGCAGCCTGTTCGACTGAGCCCAGGACAAAGCATTACGTGCATTGCGGCGCAGCAGTGCCATACTGCAGCGGTCACGGAAGACACCAGGCCGAAACAGGCTTCGCTCCAGCGGCGACAGTCAGGCCTTCGCGCATCAGGAACCTGTCCAGCCAGCAATCAGAGGTGAACACCATGAGCAAGGGAATGGACGCAAAAAAGAACGGCAAGAAAAAGCCGATGAAAACGGCGCAAGAAAAACGTATGGCCAAGCGCGACAAGAAGAGCGGCTCCAGCACCACACTGCTCGGCACCCACGCTGCCACCCATTGAGCCTGATCGCTGCAAACGCCCGGTCTGATACCGGGCGTTTCAGGCCCTGGCAAGGCGCAGTCGACCGAATAGCCAGCCGCCGCAGACATTCACCGCCAGCCCTATCATCACCAGCAGCGCCCCACCCAACTGCAACGCCCCCAATCGCTCCCCCAGCAGCAGACTGGCCGAGGTCAGCCCGACCACCGGCACCAGCAGCGAGAATGGCGCCACCTGATTCGCCGGATAGCGCGACAACAGGCGACTCCACAGGCTATAGCCAAGAATGGTCGCACCGAAGGCCAGGTACACGAGCACCAGGATTGTCTGCCAGCCGATGCCGCGTAATGCGGTTTCGATCACCTGCGGCCCTTCGAGCCATAGCGACAGCGCCAGAAATGGCAATGGCGGTACCAGACTGCCCCAGACCACCAGCCCGACCAGATTAACCTTGCCGACCTTGCGCGTGACGATATTGCCCAGCGCCCACATGGACGCCGCACAGATCGTCAGCACGAACCCGCTGAGGGTCATGCCCAGCCCGCTCTGCGCGCCGATCAGCGCCAAGCCACAGGCCGCTATGAGCAGGCCCAGCAGATTGGCTGCGCGTATCCGCTCGCCGAGAAACATTGCTGCGAAGAACAGCGTGAAAAACGCCTGCGACTGCAGCACCAGCGAGGCCAGCCCGGCCGGCATGCCGTGCTTCATGGCGGTGAACAAAAAGGCGAACTGCCCGAGGGAGATGGTCAGCCCGTACGCCAGCATCCAGCGCAACGGCACCTGCGGACGCTTGATGAAGAACACCGCCGGCACCGCCGCCAGCATGAAACGCAGCGCGCCAAGCAGCATCGGCGGCACATCATGCAGGCCGATCATGATGACCACGAAGTTCATGCCCCAGACGATGATGACAACCAGCGCAAGCAGCAGGTCCCGAGGCGACATGGCGACGCACCTTGTTACGGAAATGTCCATTAGAGCTGCGACCGCCAGCGAGCAGTCCATACAGTCGCAACCCAATTGAGCGGCACAGTGGCCATCGCACCGTCGATCGGAGCGTAACGCGCCCTGCAGCCGGGCTTGCCCACCACCGGCGACGAAACCCGTGCGGACGCTATAGAATCCGCGCCTGGTTTCATTACATTTCGACGGGGACGAGCATGGGCGCACAGTGGAAAGCGAAGCATAAGGAAGCGGCGGCGAACGCCAAGGGCAGGATCTTCGGCAAGCTGTCGAAGGAAATCATGATCGCAGCCCGCAGCGGTGCCGACCCCGATATGAATCCGCGCCTGCGCCTGGTCGTCGAGCAAGCCAAGAAGGCCTCGATGCCCAAGGACACCCTTGAGCGCGCCATCAAGAAAGGTGCCGGTCTCAGCGGTGAAGTGGTTCATTACGAGCGCACCCTCTACGAAGGCTTCGCTCCGCATCAGGTGCCGCTGATCGTCGAATGTCTGACCGACAACGTGAACCGTACCGTCGCCGAGATCCGCGTGCTGTTCCGCAAGGGCCAGCTGGGCTCATCCGGCTCGGTGAGCTGGGACTTCGACCATGTCGGCATGATCGAGGCGGCTCCTCAAGGCGACGCCGACGCAGAAATGGCCGCCATCGAGGCCGGCGCCCAGGATTTCGAAGCAGCGGACGAAGGCGCCACCCTGTTCATCACCGAACCGACCGATCTCGACGCCGTCTGCAAAGCCCTGCCGGAGTTCGGCTTTACGGTGCAGTCCGCACAACTGGGTTATCGCCCGAAGAACCCGGTCAGCCTGTCCGGTGCGGAACTCGAAGAGGTCGAAGCATTCCTCGAGGCCATCGATGCCCACGACGACGTGCAGAACGTCTATGTCGGCTTGGCTGGCTGACCGCGATCGGCTTAACTGAGGCCGTTCCTGCCCCACTCCTGGTGACGGACACACGGCCTTTGAAGAACAAGTAGTCCGGCGAGGATTGACGATGAGTACCAGCAAGCCCACCACGCCCTACAGCCAGCGCGAGCAGGGCTACCGGGAAAAAGCACTGAAGATGTACCCGTGGGTCTGCGGGCGTTGCGCCCGGGAGTTTTCCGGCAAGCGCCTGAGTGAATTGACGGTCCATCACAAGGACCACAATCACGACAACAACCCAGAGGATGGCTCGAACTGGGAGCTGCTCTGTCTGTACTGCCACGACAACGAGCACTCCCGTTACACGGACAACCAGTACCAGGCCGAAGCCCGCCCCGGCAGCGATCTTGGTCCGAAGGAAACCTTCAAGGCCTTCGCCAACCTGGCCGACCTGCTCAAGGGCAAACAGGGCTGATCGGCCAGAGCTGGCGTTTCAGCTCATTTGACCAGCAGAACCGGGACCGATACCTCGTGGA
Source organism: Stutzerimonas stutzeri RCH2 (assembly GCF_000327065.1). Taxonomy (NCBI): domain Bacteria; kingdom Pseudomonadati; phylum Pseudomonadota; class Gammaproteobacteria; order Pseudomonadales; family Pseudomonadaceae; genus Stutzerimonas; species Stutzerimonas stutzeri. The sequence goes on from NC_019936.1 coordinate 2,988,474, forward strand.
TCACCCGGTTCGCCACCGACCCCAGCACCAGCCCGGTGAAGCTGCCCAGGCCGCGGGTACCCATCACCACCGTGTCGCAACCCAGCCGCTTGACTGCATCGGCGACCTGTTCGGCGACGTTGCCCATGAGCGCATGAGTCTCACAAGTCAGGCCCGCCGCCTGCAGCACGGCAGCCGCCTCGTCGAGAACGGTACGAGCCTTGGCAATCAGGCTGTTGTTCAATTCGTCGTACATGGCCGCAGTGAAATATTCGCCATAGATGACCGGCTCGTGCTGGACATTGACGACGTCCACCTGCAGCGACATTCCGGTATCCCGCGCCAGGTCGACGACATACTGCAAGGCGCGCTTGGCGTTGTCCGAACCATCATATGCAACCAGAAGCCTGCGCATGTTGCTGTCTCCGCTGTTGTGTGGATTTTCAGCTTAGACCAGCTGCCGCTGCGCTGTCGGCACTGCTTGCACTTGTCTTGATCTGGCGCAACCGCGCATCATCGCGCGCCTCTTTCAACAAGCCAGGGATAAGCCTGATGACCTCCGCTCAAGAACCCGCGTTTGGCGTCGGCGACGCTTCATTCCAGGCTGCCGGCGGCGAGCCCGGACTGCAACGGCTGGTCGCCGACTTCTATCAGGTGATGGAAGAATCGCCCCAGGCGACAAGGGTACGCGCCATGTATCCGGATGACCTGGGCGAAGCGCAAGATCGTCTCGCGAGTTTCCTCAGCGGCTGGCTGGGCGGCCCGAAGCGCTACGCGGAAAAGTACGGTGGCATCAGCATTCCGCAGTTCCACACCCGCTGGCAGGTCGGCGAAGCCGAGCGGGATGCATGGCTGTTCTGCATGGAGCAGGCGATTGCCCGCCAGCCCTACACAGAGGCATTCGCCGAATACCTGTTGCGCCAGTTGCGCGTCCCCGCCGAGCGTATCCGTCAGGTGCAAGCACCCTGCCCGGCTCGTCCAGGCCGCAACTGAGCGGTATCGTGCGGGCTGACACCATCGCTTATCGGGCCTCACGCCAGCCCCAGCCCCTTCGATAGATCATGTCCGTTGCGCCGAACCGCGGCGCAGACATGCGCTGGCTCGTTCCAGTCATCCGCTCAAAGGCGAACCGAGCCACCCGCCTCGCGTCATACAGACATGGCGGCCGTTGCCGCGGTAGCACCAGCCCGCCGTTCAACCGGAGTTGGTTAGTCTTATGAAAATCCGCTTTGCGTCCATCAACCAGCAGAAGATCCGCGAGGTCTGCGAGATCCTCGAGCCGAGCGGGATCGAGGTGAAACCCTTCCCGATCCGTATCGAGGAGCTGCGCACCGAGGACCTGCAGCAACTGGTGAGCGATAAGCTCCTGACGGCATTCAAACTGATCGGCAAGCCGGTCTTCGTCGAGCATACCGGGCTGTTCGTCAACAGCCTCAACGGCTTTCCCGGTGGCCTGACGCAGATATTCTGGGATCGCCTGCAAGCCAAGCGATTCTCCGAACTGATCGGGCGACTCGACGACCCCGCGGCAGAAGCACGAACCCTGATCGGCTATTGCGACGGTCGCAAGCGGCACTTCTTCGAGGGCATCGTTGCTGGGCGTATTTCATCGTCCCCGGCAGGTCACGGTGGTTTCGAATGGGACGACGTATTCATCCCCGATGGGCAGAACGAGACGTTCGCGCAGCTGGGCAAGCAGAAGAACGGATTGTCCATGCGCCGGCGCGCACTGGATGCCTTCGTCACCTTTCTGCGGGAGTCCTAAGGCATGGACCAGCTCCGCGATGCGTACCGCAACAATCGCCTGATTCTGTTCGTCGGCTCAGGCGTTTCCGCCAACATCGGCCTCCCACCCTGGAAGGACCTGATCGACGAAATTGCCGTGCAGCTCGATTACGACCCCGAGGTGTTCAATACCTATGGCAATTTCCTTGCGCTGGCGGAGTATTACCGGATCAAGAAAGGCAGCATCGGCCCACTGCGCAGCTGGATGGACCGCGAATGGCACCGCAACATCGAGATACGGGATTCGGAAATCCATCGACTGATCGTCCAGGGGCGCTTTCCCGCGATCTACACCACCAACTATGACCGATGGCTCGAATATGCTCATGAAGCGCATGCGGTCGATTATGTGAAGATCGCCAATGCCAGCGACCTGACCAAGGCGCGCGACGGGGTCAGGCAGATCGTGAAGTTTCATGGCGACTTTGATGATGACGCCTCGATCGTGCTCGACGAAACCAGCTATTACCAGCGCCTGCAATTCGAGACTCCGCTGGATATCAAGTTGCGTGCTGACACGCTAAGCAAGGCCGTTCTGTTTATTGGTTACAGCCTTTCGGATACCAATATCCGTTTGCTCTTCCACAAGCTGTCGAAAATATGGAACGAGCATGAAGCGCTGGGTGTAAGGCCGATTTCCTATGTGTTCTCACACAAACCCAACCCGGTACAGGAAGAAGTCTTACGACAATGGGGGATTCGCATGATTGCATCCGAAGACGACGAACCCGGCGTTGCTCTGAAGAACTTTCTTCAGCAACTGGTCGAGGGCTGAGCCATCGACTGCTAACAAGCGAAACGCCAGTTACGGTAGTTCTGAACTTGCGCGATGCCACAACGGGCATCGCGCATGCTTCGATCAGTAATTGAAACCAATACCGATGCTGTAGAGGAACACACCGTCATCATAACGATCCTGCGCATCACTGCCGCTCTTGAACAGGAACTGATATTCCGCCATCGCGGTAATGAAAGTCTTGTCCTGAACCCAATATTTAAAGCCGATTTCCGGCCCCGCCATGAAGGTTTCGTCTACGCGGTCGCCGTAGACCCCGCCGATGCTCGCGCCAATGAAAGGCCGCGCCTTGCCGGTACCGAAGTGGTAGTCGTAGAAGACCCTGGTTGACCCGTCGAACTTGACGCTTTCGCCCTCGGTATCACGGGCATTGACGGTTTGTCGAACACCCCATAATGAAGACTCACTCAGATACTGACCCCAACTTCCCTGAACGGAGAAGATGGTATCGTCGAAGTCTTTATCACTGCTGCCCGCGCCACCCAGGGTAATTTCCTTGTCACCCGTCATTGGAGCCGCTCCGGCAATAGCCGGGAGCATCGCAGCGATCATCAATGTAGTTTTGAAGAGTCGGTTCATGACGGCACCTCTATTTATGCTTGTCGGTATACGCAATAACAATGCGTAGTCCTGAGACAAGCATGTAAAAGCAATGGCTGCCCAAAGAATTCGACGAATGACCCATATTTCATGAAAAACAGGAGAAAAATGTTCTAATGCGATGATTCTTATCAATTTATGTATACATACAATATCGCCATGACATCATGTATCGCCACCTTTAGATATCGAATCGCCATCATCGAATATTGACTGAAAAATTTCCAACCTCCATATCAGCCAGCGACATCTGCGTGTTTCAATTGCAACTCAGGCACATCTTCTTCGCGCGAATCATCGAAGTAACGACTGAATGCCAAGTACATCCAGACAGGCATCAAGGCCAAACCAACCGCAATGCATATCCACGCCAGAAGTGCACTGCCGCCCGGTTGCGGGAATAACAGCCGCCCTACACCAATCAATAGCGTAAATACGGACAAGGCAGTCACTACAACTGCAAACAGACGTGCACCCAGAGCCTTGATCGAGTCACGACGGGTTACGCCGCAGCGTGTAGCAGTTTTTCCCCAGAAGCCGAACGGGCGGACCCTGCGGTAGAAGCGGTCGAGGGTTTGCTGATCAGTCGGTGGCGTGACGTAGCTGACCAGGATCGCGGCGCTACAGGTCACCAGTGACATGATGCCCAGGCGAATCCACTCCCTTTCCGGATCGGTGCCGAGGAAGTAGAGCAGCAGCGGTGCCGTGATCAGGGACGTGACCATTGCGGTGAGCTCGGAGTACAGGTTGATGCGCTCCCACAACCAGCGCAGCACCAGCACCGAGCCCATGCCCGCGCCGAATAGCAGTGAGATGAACCATGCCGTCTGGATCGAACCGAGGTTCGCCATGATGACCATCGCGATCAGCAGGATGAGCACGTTGGACAAACGGGCAACAAGCACCAGCTCCTTGTCCTTCGGCTTGCGCTTGAGCAATTTTGGCGCGACGACACCACCGTACACATCATTGCTCCAGTAGGAAGCGCCCCAGTTCAGGTGTGTATCGACCGTTGACGCCAACGCGGCCAACAGGCCCACCAGCATCAGCCCGCGGAAGCCCGGCGGTAGCAGTTCATCGATGCCGGTGACGAACAGCGCCTCGCGGGCAGCGGTGAAGCCCTCCCCGTTCATTTCTTCAGGGCTGAACGGATAGAGCACCAGCAAGCCGATGGCGATGGCCAGCCAGAACAGACTGCGCAGGAAAATCTGCAGCCAGGTGAACACCAGGCCCGCAATACGCGCTTCGCGATCCGTCGGGCAGGCCATGCTGCGCTGCGCCAGGTAGCCGGTGCCATCGGAGTTCATCTGGAACAGCCACTGCAGGCCAACGATCACCAGGAACGGCATCAGCGCCTCGCCTGCGTTGCTGGGCGGCGCGAACGACAGCATCTTGGCCGCCTGCTCACTGCCGTAGAGCTCGACGATGCGGTCCGTCAGCCCGCCAAGCCCCCCCGCTGCATCGACTACGAACCAGGCGTATGCCAGCGTACCGAGCATAGCCACACTGAATTGCATCACGTCGGTCTGCACCACCGCACGCAAGCCGCCGGTGATGGAATACATCGCGGTGAAGGCGAGGATCAGCAGAATCGAAATCAGATTGTTGGTGCTGGTCGTCAGTTGATCGAGCCCGCTGATGCTCTCACCCAAGCGGATCCCGCTGGATTCGACCGCTCCCGTGATCACCGCGTAGATCCCGCCCGGCAGCCACTCGTGCCAGGGCAGGAACACTTCGGCGATGCGAATGGCCGCCACCAGCACCATCGCCAGCACGACGCAGTTGATTACCGTGCCGTAGTAGATGGCCTTGAACAATCGCAGAGGGACGACGGCAGGCCCGCTGTAACGCACGCGCGTGAGCTCCGCATCGGTGAGCACCCCGGCGCGACGCCAACCCGAAGCGAATACCCAGGCCAGCAGCAGAAACGCCAGACCGTAGATCCACAACCGCCAGAGCGCAAAAACCCCGGCAGTCGCAACGAGACCGCTGACCAGCAACGGCGTGTCGGCGGCGAACTGCGTGGCAGACATCGAAACGCCAGCACGCCAGCCCTTGATGGTGCGTCCGGCTAGAAAGTATTCGTCGAGGCTTTGTGATGCCTTGGTGCGCGCACGCATCCCTGCCGAGAGGCCGTAAACGATGAATGCAAGCACGATCAGTAGATCCAACATCTTGTTATTCCTGTCGTTGGAAGCGCTACAGGGTGAGAGCGCCCAGACGGAGGAAAAGATGCAATGAGCGGATGAACGGCATTACTCATGCAGCGAAGGTTCGTCCACCGGGGTACAAGCGCTAGACTGGCGCCTTCGAAAACAGCCGGGATGGCCATGTCCGCACTTGCCTATTCGCAGCTTCCGCACCACCTGCAGCCTTTGCTGGCGAAGTTCTATCGTGCCCACAACAGCCGAAACCGCATACGCACCGAAGCCGTATGTTGGGTAGCAAAGCGTGGCGATATCGTCGGAGGACTGTGCCTTACACCTGTGGAAGAGGGGCAGTTCCTGACGGGTCTGCTAGTGACCCCGACGGAGCGAAACCGCGGAATTGGTGCGCAACTGGTGCGCAACGCAGTGGCGTCCAGCGCAGGACCGGTCTGGCTATTCTGCAAACCGGAGCTTGTCGATTTCTATTCACGTCTTGGATTTTCGGTTGCGAATCGACTGCCAGCAGCCCTTGCAGACCGGCTTACGCGTTATAGACGCAGCAAAACGCTGGTCGCGTTGCAGAACGACCGAAGGATGATGTCAGTGCCCAACGCCACCCTGAAAATCGCCATCGCATGCCTGCTGGACGAGTGCGGCCGCATCCTGGTGGTACGTAAACGCGGGACGCGCTTCTTCATGCTCCCAGGCGGCAAGGCCGAGATTGGCGAAACACCGCTGCAAACCCTCCGACGCGAGCTGCAAGAGGAACTGGATCTGCCGCTCGAAGACAATGATTTCGATCCATTGGGCCACTTTCAGGCGCCAGCCGCCAACGAACCGGATCATCAGGTGGAAGCTGATGTATTCATCGCACGGCTGCCTCGCGCGGTGACCGTGCACGCCGAGCTGGAGGAGATGGGTTGGTTGGAAGCAGCGCCGTGCGAGCGGGACGACATCGCGCCACTATTGCGCAGCCATGTCATGCCAGCCCTCCTGGCACGCATGGCACAGGCCGAAAGCGTGGCCTGCTGCGCTGAGCCATCCGATCAAGGCGAAATAGGATCGCTCGCCGGAAAGGTCTCTTCGATTGCCTCATCAAGCTGATCTTCATCAGCCTCATCCGGCCGCCGGGCCACGTCGTCGCGCTCTTCGGGTGACGGGTCGTTATGCTGGTTGCCATTCATTTTCGCTCTCCGCTGATGGACTCCATTCCTTAGGCCGTACCCCGGCCACTCGGTTCAGCGAGACTTTTTTACAGGCAAAAAAAAAGGGGCGGGTTTGACCCCGCCCGCCTCCTTCCTTGTTCCCTATATCCCTTCTCATCTTCCTGGATGACACCGCTTCCTGCGATGGTCCCTGACCTTCGTCCTGAAGGCCGCGCTAATCCCTGAGCACGAGTGCGATATTAATGATTGGCCGATGACCAGCAAGCTGACGCTTATCCGCAGTGGAATGTACAGACTACCGCTCCCTGACCATAAATATTCGGTTTATCAGGTACTTAGAGCGAGAAAAAATCAGAGATCGTCGGCTGCTGCGACTAATTTGAGAGCTTTGCTTACAGCGCTTGTAAGTGAATGCTTACAAGCGAAGAAGCGGAAACGGAGAATCGGACAAAACGGATTAATCCAATGGATCGACCATTGGACGGGTAATGCGGGAGTTTGGCTGTGGAACTGAGATGTCGGGCGAGGCAGCGCCAAGCCCGACAGTAGTTCTATTGAAACAGCGCGTCACTCGACAGGCCGTTACGCTCCAGAATCTCGCGAAGACGTCGCAGCGCCTCGACCTGAATCTGGCGGACACGCTCACGGGTCAGGCCGATTTCCTGCCCTACCTCCTCGAGCGTCGAGGCTTCATGGCCGCGCAGCCCGAAGCGGCGGATCACCACTTCTCGCTGCTTCTCGGAAAGATCGGAAAGCCACTGATCGATGCTGTTAGACAGATCGTCGTCCAGCAGCAGCTCGCAGGGATCGGTCGGCCGATCGTCGGTCAGGGTATCGAGCAACGTCTTGTCAGTGTCCGGACCAAGCGAAACATCCACCGAAGTGACCCGCTCGTTGAGCCCCAGCATGCGCTTGACCTCACCAACCGGCTTCTCCAGCAGATTGGCAATCTCTTCCGGGCTGGGCTCGTGATCGAGCTTCTGGGTCAGCTCGCGCGCCGCACGCAGGTAGACATTCAGTTCCTTGACCACATGAATCGGCAACCGAATCGTGCGGGTCTGATTCATGATCGCCCGCTCGATGGTCTGCCGTATCCACCAGGTCGCATAGGTGGAGAAACGGAAGCCACGCTCGGGATCGAATTTCTCGACCGCGCGGATCAGACCGAGATTGCCCTCCTCGACCAGATCGAGCAACGACAGTCCACGGTTGACGTATCGCCGAGCGATCTTCACCACCAACCGCAGGTTGCTTTCGATCATGCGCTTGCGCCCCGCCGGATCGCCTTTTTGAGCGAGGCGCGCGAAGTGCACTTCTTCTTCAGGTGTCAGGAGGGGGGAGAAGCCGATTTCGTTGAGATACAACTGGGTTGCATCCAGGGCCCGGTTGTAATCGATGAACTTGTGCTGTTTGCTGGATGCAGCCTTGGGTCTGCCTGCTGTGGCAGCCCTGGTCACGTTGCTTTTCTGGTCGAGGTGGATGGGCGTTTCCATAAGCAGAACCGCATCGTCGACGTCAAACTCCAGCGCTTGGTCTTTAAGTGCCATTTTATTCTTGTCCTGTTCCGAGTTCGACAACAGGCCCAAGCGACGCGGGTCCCTGGCTACGCTCAAGCCCAACCTAGTGCTGGAACAGGCAGGCGACAGGTCAACGTCTTGGCAGATATTGCAGCGGGTCTACAGGTTTGCCCTGGCGGCGAATTTCGAAGTGCAGCTTCACCCGGTCGGTTCCCGTCGATCCCATCTCGGCAATACTTTGCCCAGCCTTGACTTGTTGGCCCTCCCGCACCAGCAGCCTGCGGTTGTGTCCGTAGGCGCTTACATAGGTATCGCTGTGCTTGATGATCACAAGTTCGCCGTAACCCCGTAATCCACTACCGGCGTACACAACAGTTCCATCAGAAGCAGCCAGGACAGGCTGTCCTAATTCCCCAGCGATATCAATTCCTTTATTCAAACTACCGTTTGACGAGAATCGACCGATGATTGCGCCGTTCGCCGGCCATGCCCAACCGCTTGCCGAACGGGCGACCGGCGTCACTTGAGTGCTCGCCGGCGGAGCAGCTGGAGGCTGGCTTGAAGGCGTGGTGATAGCGGGCTGGCGCGGTATCGGCGTGGCGACGACCACAGGACTCGATGGAGCAGGCGCCGGTGCAGGCTGCGGTGCTGGCCGTGGCGCAGCGGACGCAACACGCGACGAACCGCCATCGAAGCGGATCTTCTGTCCTGGATAGATGACATGTGGTGGCTGAATACCATTGACCCGCGCCAGCTCACGCCAGTCCCAACCAAAGCGGAAGGCGATGGACCAGAGGGTGTCACCTCGACGGACAATGTACTGGCCGCTGGTGACGCGGTCGCGCTGGTTGCGATCGACGACCTGCACACCTCCACCCTGGGGTGACGAGGCACAACCAACCAGCGTTCCGGTTATCACCAGAACGCCGAGCATCGAACGGACCATGGGGTCGCGAATCCACTGCGGTACTGCTGTGAGCCTCAATGCCCGCTCCCTTTCATAGACAAGTACGTCAGACGCCTTCGGTCATCGGCTGACGTCGACCAGCAAACCATTCAAGCCCTAGCACCAGCACGATACCGCCGAGGGCCAACAGCACTGCCGCCAGCAACTGCGGATCCTGACCGGTGAGATCAGCATAGGCGCCGGGCAACAGATTCTGCTGCAACACCGGAACATTCTCCCCGCTGGAGTTGGTACGCCAGGTCAGCGTCTCCTTCCACGGCCAGACCTTGTTCAGCGAGCCGAGCATCAAGCCGGTGAGAAACGCCAGGGTCAGGTCACGCCAACGCTTGAGCAACCAGCTGAGAAACTTGGCAAAGCTCAGAAGCCCAACCATGCATCCTGCGGCAAAGATCCCCATGACACCGATATCGAAGCTTCTCACCGCACCGAGCACCACCGGGTAGAGGCCCAGTAGCACGAGAATGAAGCTGCCCGAAATACCTGGCAGGATCATCGCGCAGATCGCGATGGCACCGGCGAAGAACAGGCTCAGGCTGCTGCTGCCCCACTGCACCGGCGCGGCAACGGTGATCCAGTAGGCGAAACCGATACCGAGGCAGAAACTCACCAGACGCGAGAGGTTACGCCGCTGGATTTCCTTACCCACGAGATGCACCGAAACTAGAATCAGACCGAAGAAGAATGACCACACTGGAATCGGGTGCTCTTCCAATAGAAAGGTGATCAATCGAGCGAGGCTGAGAATGCTGGTCAGCACACCAGCAAACAGAACCAGCAGGAAACTGGCGTTGGCGGTCTTCCAGGCTTCGCCGAGGCGCCCGCGCAGCAGCGGGCGAACGGCGTAAGGAACGGCACTGATCGAACGCAACAACTCGTCGTAGATACCGGTGATAAACGCCACCGTACCGCCCGAGACACCGGGCACCACATCCGCCGCGCCCATGGCCATGCCTTTGGCGTACAACAATAAAGCGTTTTTCATGCTTCCTTCCGCTGAATGATCAAATCACAGGTCCATTGAGCAGCGGCACGAAACGTACGGTATCCAGAAGATGGCGTGAAAAGCCGTTGTCCTCTCGAATGATCAGCATGAGTTGCTGGACCTCGCCGGCACCCACTGGAATCACCAGTCGCCCACCGGGCGCCAGCTGATCGAGCAAGGCCTGCGGCACATCGGCTGCCGCTGCGGTGACGATGATGCCGTTGTAAGGCGCCAGCGCAGGCCAGCCCTCCCAACCATCGCCCCAGCGAAAGACCACATTGCGCAGCTTGAGTTCGACCAGGCGCTCCTTGGCCCGATCCTGCAAGGCCTGAATGCGCTCGACCGAGAACACCCGCTCGACCAGTTGCGCCAGCACGGCAGTCTGGTAGCCCGAACCGGTCCCGATCTCCAGAACCTTGTCCAGCGGGCCGTCGGCCAGCAACAGCTCGCTCATGCGCGCAACCATGAACGGCTGGGAAATAGTCTGATTGTGGCCAATCGGCAGCGCCGTATCTTCATAGGCACGGTGCGCCAGTGCTTCATCGACGAACAGATGGCGCGGAGTACGACGGATCACCTCGAGGACCTGGGGGTTCGACAGCCCTTCCTCGTAGAGGCGCTGTATGAGGCGATCACGGGTACGCTGAGAGGTCATCCCTGAGCCATGCAGCAGGCTGTCTTGTCCGCGATTCCTCACAGCACACTCTCCAGCCAGCTTTCGAGACCGCCGAAGGCCTCATGGAAGGTTCGATCCAGCTGCAGTGGCGTGATCGATACGTAGCCCTGCATCACCGCATGGAAATCGGTACCCGGCCCGCCGTCTTCGACGTCACCGGCCACCGAGATCCAGTAGCCTTCCTTGCCGCGCGGGTTGGCTTGCTTGACCGGCGGCTTGGCGCGACTGCGATGCCCCAGACGAGTCAGGCGAATGCCGCGGATATGGTCGAGGGGCAGGTTTGGCACGTTGACGCTGAGCACCGTACGTGGCGGCAGCTCCAGCTGGTCGTGCTTTTCGACCAGCATGCGCGCGATATGAGCGGCAGTCGGCAGGTTTTCCGTCGAGCGTGATACCAGCGAGAAGGCGAAAGCCGGACGCCCGGTGAAACGTCCTTCAATGGCCGCAGCAACCGTACCGGAATAGAGCACATCGTCGCCGAGATTGGCGCCGAGATTGATGCCTGAGACCACCATATCAGGCGCTTCCTCGAGCAGGCCGTTGAGGCCGAGGTGCACGCAATCGGTGGGCGAGCCGTTCAGGCCAATGAAGCCGTTCGGCATGCTTACCGGGTGAAGCGGGCGGTCCAGGGTAAGCGCGCTGCTGGCGCCGCTCATGTCCTGAATCGGGGCTACCACCTTGCACTCGGCATAGTCCGCCAGCGCGTCATAAAGCGCGGCGAGCCCGGGTGCATACACCCCGTCGTCGTTGGCGATCAGAATACGCATCAGATGTCCGTCTGCCCTGCCAGGCTGACCAGCTCACGCACCACGGCGGTGGCGAAGCATCCGGTCGGCAGGACGAATTCCAGTTGCAGAATGTCAGGCTCGGGATAATGCCACGACAAACCGCCGATGGGGAGGCGAAGAATGCGCCGTTCGTGCTTCATTCCAGCTTGCGCCAACCAATTGACGAGCGCTGAGTCAGTTGCGGCGACAGCATTTTCGAGCGCCTGTATTTCGTCGCCCGCCGGCGAGCCGTCAATTCCCCATAACGGACCGGTTGGATGCAGGTCCAGGATGGCAAGGCGCGGGTCGTTGCATTCCGCCGCCCCAGCCGGGAAAAAGCTGCGGCTGTCGGTGAATGCCAGCAGATCGCCAACTCTTGCCTGGTTCCAGCTGCCATCGGCAACCCGCGCGGCGAGTACCTTATTGAACAGATAGCTACGCCCCGCTGAGAGCAGGCGCGAGCGCAGATTGCGTTGCACTGGCAGCTCACCTTTGGCGGCGTACTCGCGCGCACCGTGCAGATTGCCGCCGTCATAGCCGAAACGCTGCAGGCCGAAATAGTTCGGCACGCCGTTGACCTTGATCCGTTGCAGGCGCGCATCGAGCGCGGCGTGTTCACCCTGCAATGCCCTCAGGCGCAGGCGGAAGCCGTTGGCCGAGTGCGCGCCACGCTGCAGCTTGCGCTGATGCCGGGTGCGTTTGAGGATCGCCAGGCCGTCGCTCTCGGCGGCGGCCAGATCGGGGTCGGCCTTGCCCGGCAGATGCAGACTGAACCATTGCCGGGTCAGCGCTTGCCGGTCTTTCAACCCGGCATAGCTGATCATCTTCAACGGCACGCCGGCGGCGCGGGCGATGCGCTTGGCGGCTTCCTCGGTATTCAGATTGCGCTTTTCCACCCACAACCAGAGGTGCTCGCCCTCTCCCGACAGCGGAATGTCGAGCACTTCGTCTACCTGGAAATCCTCCGCGACCGCCTTCAGTACGGCACTGCCGCAAGGTTCGCCATGGGCACGCGGCCCGAGCAACTGGTCTTCGGTCATGGGCGGACCAGCAAGGCAACCGCGTGAACGGCGATTCCCTCCTCACGCCCGGTGAAGCCGAGCTTTTCGGTGGTGGTGGCCTTCACGTTGACCTGATCCAGTTCGACTTGCAGGTCCGCAGCGATCAGCGCACGCATATCATCGATATGCGGTGCCATCTTCGGCGCCTGGGCAATGATCGTGGCGTCGACGTTGCCGACCACGTAGCCCTTAGCCTGCACTTGGGCCAGCACATGGCGCAGCAGCATACGGCTGTCGGCACCCTTGAACTGCGGGTCGGTATCGGGGAAGTGCTTGCCGATATCGCCCAGCGCCGCGGCCCCCAACAGCGCGTCGCTCAGAGCGTGCAGCAGTACGTCACCGTCGGAATGCGCCAGCAGCCCGAACCTGTGTGGAATCCTCACGCCGCCAAGCGTGATGTGGTCGCCCTCGCCGAAGCGGTGCACGTCGTAACCGTGGCCGATACGCATAGATGGAACACCCTGGAAAATCTCGAGGCGGCGATTCTACAGGACACGGCCGCAGCCCGAGGGCTTCGCTAGTCCGCTCAACCATCGACATTGCCAATAACCACCATCAGTCAAATCGATCTTATATCGGAAGTTACCGATATATAGTTCGCCTCATTCCGATATACACAACCCAGGCCAACTCATGCCGGACGACTTCGACGACATCATCAAGGCCCTCGCCCACCCGTTGCGTCGCGACATTCTGCGCTGGCTCAAGGAGCCGCAGCGCTACTTCGCCGAGCAGCACCACTCGCTGGAGAACGGTGTATGTGCCGGGCAGATCGACCAGCGTGCCGGCCTGTCGCAGTCAACCGTATCGGCCCACCTGGCGACCTTGCAGAAAGCCGGGCTGGTTACCAGCCAGAAGGTCGGCCAGTGGCATTTCTTCAAGCGCAACGACGCGGTCATCCAGGCTTTCGTCGAGCGCATCGGCCAGGAACTCTGAGCCCCTTCTCGCACCATCAGTAAAGGAGCGGTATCGCTATGCCCACGCTTTTCGACCCGATCAAGATCGGCGATTTGGAACTGAACAACCGCATCATCATGGCACCGCTGACGCGCTGCCGCGCCGAGCCCGGCCGCGTCCCCGGCGAGCTGATCGCCGAGTATTACGCCCAGCGCGCCGACGCCGGCCTGATCATTAGCGAAGCCACTTCAGTCACGCCGATGGGTGTTGGCTACCCGGACACCCCGGGTATATGGACCGCCGAGCAGGTTCAGGGCTGGAAGAAGGTCACCGATGCGGTGCATGCCAAGGGCGGCAAGATCGTCCTACAGCTTTGGCACGTAGGCCGCATCTCCGACCCAATCTATCTCGATGGCCAGCTGCCGGTCGCACCCAGCGCCATCAAACCGGCCGGCCATGTCAGCCTGGTTCGCCCGATGAAGGATTACGAAACGCCTCGTGCCCTGGAAACCAATGAAATCCCGGCCATCGTCGAGGCCTACCGCAAGGGGGCGGAGAACGCCAAGGAGGCTGGTTTCGACGGCGTGGAAATCCATGGCGCGAATGGCTACCTGCTCGACCAGTTCCTGCAGGACAGCACCAACAAGCGCACCGACGCCTACGGTGGCTCGCTGGAGAATCGCGCACGGCTGATGCTGGAAGTGACCGATGCCGCCATTTCCGTCTGGGGTGCCGGTCGCGTTGGCGTACACCTGGCGCCGCGTGCCGACTCCCATGACATGGGCGATTCCAACCGCGCGGAGACGTTTGGCTATGTGGCGCGCGAACTGGGCAAGCGCGGCGTTGCCTTTATCTGCACCCGCGAAAAGGCCGGCGAAGACAGCCTTGGCCCGCAACTGAAAGAGATCTTCGGCGGCGTCTACATCGCCAACGAGCGCTTCACCAAAGAGCAGGCCAACGCCTGGCTGGCTGATGGCAAGGCCGATGCGGTCGCATTCGGCATTCCGTACATCGCCAACCCTGATCTGGTCGAGCGCTTGCGCCAGGACGCGCCGCTGAACGAGCCCAAGCCGGAGCTGTTCTACGCTCAGGGTCCGGTGGGCTATACCGATTATCCGTCGCTCTAGCTCCTTGCGACGGAAGGCCCGACCGGCAGACCGGTTGGGCCTTTTTTATTTCTGGCTAACTACTGCGCTCGTCCCCCTGCGCATACGGAAATGTCGTGCCTGAGGCTGCGCCGTGTTGACGGGCGAGGCGAGCCGAATCCAACCCGTGGATGAGGCTTCGCCGTCATCCACCCTACGCCTTCAGCGCCTGCGCATGATGACGCAGGTGATCATCGATAAAGCTGGCGATGAAGTAGTAGCTGTGGTCGTAGCCCGGCTGGATGCGCAGCGTCAGCGGATGGCCGGCCGCCGCAGCGGCTGCTTGCAGTGCCTGCGGTTTGAGCTGTCCCTCCATGAAATCATCGCGATCGCCCTGATCGACCAGCAACGGCAGCTTCTCGCCCGCCTCGGCAATCAGTGCGCAGGCATCCCACTCGCGCCAGCGCGAACGCTCCTCGCCCAGATAACGACTGAAGGCCTTCTCGCCCCACGGGCAGTTGAGCGGATTGCTGATCGGCGCAAAGGCCGAGACGGATAGATAGCGACCCGGATTCTTCAATGCGCAGATCAGCGCGCCATGGCCACCCATCGAGTGTCCGCTGATGCCGCGGCGGTCGGAGACCGGAAAATTGGCCTCGACCAGCGCCGGCAGCTCGTCGACCACGTAGTCGTACATCCGGTAGTGCTGTGCCCAGGGCTCTTGCGTCGCATTGAGGTAGAAGCCGGCACCCAGGCCGAAGTCCCAGGCGCCGTCGGGATCATCCGGCACGCCGGCACCACGCGGGCTGGTGTCTGGCGCGACGATGATGAGGCCGAGCTCGGCCGCCATGCGCAGCGCTCCGGCCTTCTGCATGAAGTTCTCATCGGTGCAGGTCAACCCCGACAGCCAGTACAACACCGGCAGTTTTTCGCCCTGCTCCGCCTGCGGCGGCAGGAACACGGCAAATACCATGTCGCAGTTGAGGCTGCTGGAACGGTGGCGGTAGCGCTTGTGCCAGCCACCGAAGCTCTTGTTGCTGGAAACGATTTCAAGGGTCATGAACGGGCCTCGCGCGAGGTGGAAACCATGCGGGCCTCCACCGGTCGAGGTGGATAAGCCGCCGAACGACGGCGTTATCCACCTTGGATCAGAAGTGAATGACGGTACGAATGCTCTTGCCTTCGTGCATCAGGTCGAACGCTTCGTTGATCTTGTCCAGCGGCAGGTTGTGGGTGATGAAGGTGTCCAGCGGAATCTCGCCGCTCTGCGCCTTCTCCACATAGCTCGGCAGCTCGGTACGCCCCTTCACGCCGCCGAACGCCGACCCGCGCCAGACGCGTCCGGTGACCAGCTGGAACGGACGGGTGCTGATTTCCTGCCCCGCACCGGCGACGCCGATGATGGTCGACTCGCCCCAACCCTTGTGACAGCACTCCAGCGCCGCGCGCATCAGCTGCACGTTGCCGACGCACTCGAAGGAATAGTCGACGCCGCCATCGGTCATCTCAACGATGACTTCCTGGATCGGCTTATCGTGATCCTTCGGATTGACGAAGTCGGTCGCGCCCAGCTCTTCGGCAATGGCGAACTTGCCCGGGTTGATGTCGATGGCGATGATCCGGCTGGCCTTGGCCATCTTCGCGCCGATGATCGCCGCCAGGCCGATGCCGCCGAGGCCGAAGATCGCCACGGTGGCGCCCTCTTCCACCTTGGCCGTATTGAGCACGGCACCGATGCCGGTGGTCACGCCACAACCCAGCAGGCAGACCTTTTCCAGCGGCGCTTCCTTGGGAATCTTGGCCACAGAGACTTCCGGCAGCACGGTGTACTCGGAGAAAGTCGAGCAGCCCATATAGTGGTAGATCGGCTCGCCGTTGTAGCTGAAGCGGGTGGTCCCATCGGGCATCAGGCCCTTGCCCTGAGTGGCGCGTACGGAGCTGCACAGGTTGGTCTTGCCGGACTTGCAGAACTTGCACTCGCGGCATTCGGCGGTATAGAGCGGAATCACATGATCGCCGACCGCCACCGAGGTGACGCCCTCGCCCACCGCCTCGACGATGCCACCACCCTCATGACCGAGGATGCAGGGAAAGACGCCTTCCGAATCCTCACCAGAGAGGGTGTAGGCGTCGGTATGGCAAACACCGGTGGCGACGATGCGAATCAGCACCTCGCCGGCTTTGGGCGGTGCAACGTCCACTTCCACGATCTGCAGGGGCTGGTTGGGGCCGAAGGCAACGGCGGCGCGCGATTTGATGGTCATGAACGTCACTCGACTGTTTCTGGAAAAACACAGAGTGTAATTCACGCTCATTCAGGGATTGATGGGGGATTCTGGAAAACATTGTTGCCATACAGGGATAATCCCACGACTGCGCGTCCAAGCAACGCTGTTAACCCCTGCATCAGGAGTAATCATGAACCGCTGGGAAGGTCTCGACGAATTCGTGGCTGTGGCTGAATGCGGCAGCTTCATGCGCGCCGCTAAGCGTTTGCGCGTCTCGTCATCCCATGTCAGCCGACAGATCGCGCGCCTCGAGGAGCGCCTGCAGGCGCGCCTGCTTTATCGCACCACGCGCCGCGTGTCGCTGACCGAAGCCGGTCATACCTTCTTCGCCCGCTGCCAGCGACTGATAGAAGAACGCGACGAAGCGTTTCTTGCCATCAGCGACCTGCATAGCGCCCCCACCGGGTTGTTGCGCATGACCGCCGCTGTGGCCTATGGCGAGCGGTTTATCGTGCCGCTGGTCAACGAATTCATGGCAAGGCACCCGCAGCTGCGGGTCGATATCGAACTGACCAACCGTACCCTCGACCTGGTGCAAGAGGGCTACGACCTGGCGATTCGCCTCGGCAAACTCGGTGAGTCGCGCCTGGTCGCCACGAGGATCGCACCACGCGCGATGTATCTCTGCGCAGCCCCCGACTATCTCGAGCGCTATGGTCGGCCACATACATTGTCGGAACTGGCGCGGCACAACTGCCTGATCGGCACGAGCGACATCTGGTCGTTTCAGATCGAAGGCCGCGAGCAGCACTTCAAGCCCAGCGGCAACTGGCGCTGCAACAGCGGCGAGGCGGTGCTGGATGCAGCCCTGCGTGGTTTTGGGCTGTGCCAGCTGCCGGATTACTACGTGCAAGGCCCGCTGCAGCGCGGCGAACTGGTTTCCCTGTTAGAAGCTAACCAGCCCCCGGATACCGCTGTCTGGGCGGTCTATCCGCAGCGCCGCTATCCATTGCCAAAGGTGCGTCTGCTCGTCGAAGCGCTCAAGGTCGGGCTTGCCAGGCGCCATGAATATGCCGGCGGCCCAAGCTGAACAGAACTTGAACCGCGCGTCCGAGGCCAGGACAGAGGCGGAACCCGCTAGACGCCACCACGTCGTAGCTTGTGTAGCTGCAGCTCTTCGGGCCGCCTGTGCTGTGAAGGGTGCAGCGTTGCAATCAGGAGGAAGCCATGCAGGTTCTGGTGAACAGCAACCACAGCATCAGTGTTACCAGTGATCTTGAAGAGCGGATCAAGGCAACGGTGGAAACCGAGCTGGAACGCTTCGATGATCATCTGACCCGCGTCGAGGTTCATCTCAACGACGAAAACAGCAACAAGAGTGGTCCCCAGGACAAGCGCTGCCAGATGGAAGCGCGAGTCAAGGGTCACGACCCCATTTCGGCCACGCACAGGGCCGAGACGCTCGACTTGGCAATCAACGGGGCAGCGGAAAAGCTGAACCACGCGCTGGGTCACGCATTGGACAAGCTCAACCGCCATTGACCTGGCCCTCGATGGCCATTGAGTGAGCCATCGACCTTTTTGCGAGGGACCGAACCACAGCTACTGGAGGCCACGCATGAACCGACTGCTCGATCGCGAAACCCTGACCAACCTGCTGGCACAACGTGATGGGCCCTGCCTGTCCGTCTATCAGCCCACTCATCGCAGCTTTCCGGAACGCCAGCAGGACCCGATCCGCTTCAAGCACCTGGTCCGACAACTGGAAGACACACTCAAGCAACAAGGGCACGCCGAACAGGCACCAGCGCTGCTCGAACCGTTCTACGCGCTGATCGACAACAATGACTTCTGGAATCACAACCTCGATGGGCTTGCAGCCTTTGGCGCGAAAGATTATTTCCAGGTCTATCGACTGCAACGCAGCGTGCCCGAGATGGCGGCTGCTAACTCGCGCATGCACCTCAAGCCGTTGGTGCGCATCGCTCAATCGGCTGATCGTTACCAGATTCTTTGCCTGTCGCGGGACTCGGTTCGCCTGTTCGAGGGTAACCGTGATGCGCTGGATGAAGTAAAGCTGCATGAAGCGGTACCGAAGACGCTCGCCGATGCTCTTGGTAGCGACCTTACCGACAAGGGTCAGAGCGGCTTCCCACAGGGCTACAGTCGCGCCAGCGAACGTGGCGATCCGATGCAGGTAGAGGCCGGTGGCAGCGGTAAACAGGCCGAAATCGACCGCGACCGTGATCGCTACTTCCGCGAGGTCGACCGGACCATCCTGGAGCATCACTCCAAACCTTCAGGTCTACCGCTGATCCTCGCTGCCCTACCCGAGCAGCAGCCGCACTTCCGCCGTCTCAGTCACAACCCGAACCTACTGCCGGAAGGCATCGAAATGGGCCTGCACGCACTGAGCATCGAAGAACTGCGCAGCAAAAGCTGGATGGTCATGCAACCGCGCTACCTCAAGCGTCTCGCAGGCCTGCTCGACCAGTTCGGCGCCTCCCACGGTCAAGGGCTGGCGTCCGACCATCTGGAGGACATCGGCCAGGCCACTCGCCAGGGCCGGGTCGCCACCCTGCTGGTGGAGGCCGAGCGACAGATTCCGGGACACGTCGACAAGAATGACGGGACGGCAACGCCGGCACCCGAGGGTGACGTCAATACTCCGGACTTGCTCGACGAACTGACGATCTGGACGCTGGAACAAGGCGGTGACGTGGTCGTGGTGCCAACCGAACGCATGCCGACCGGCACGGGGGCAGCAGCGATCTATCGGTTCTGATGGACGGATGGCGGGCAGGCAACCCTGCCCGCTTTCACTCGACGCGGCCGCCGCTCCAGCGCTGTTCCAGCCAGTCGAGATCCTCGGGGCGCGTCACCTTCAGGTTATCCGCGCGACCTTCAACGACCTTCGGTGCGTGACCGGCCCATTCCAGCGCCGACGCTTCATCGGTCACCAGCGCAGCTGCTTCAAGCGCTCCTTCGAGCGCGTCGCGCAACATTCCCAAACGAAACATCTGCGGTGTAAAAGCCTGCCAGATGACGCTGCGATCAACTGTTTCCACTACCCGGCCGTCCAGCCCTACCCGCTTAAGCGTATCCCGTGCGGGCACTGCCAGCAGACCGCCAACCGAATCGTCTGCCAGCTCGAGCAGAAGCCTGTCCAGATCCTCACGTGCAAGATTGGGGCGTGCCGCGTCATGCACCAGCACCCAGTCCTGCTCATTCGCGCCCAGCTCACCGAGACGCCGGAGGCCGTTGAGCACGGAATCACAGCGCTCGCGGCCACCTGGTGCGCGCTGGATACGCGGATCGCTGGCACAGGGCAGGTTCGGCCAATAGGGGTCGTTCGGCGCGATACAGACCGTCACGCCGGCAAGCGTCGGGTGATCGAGAAAACAATCGAGGGTGTGCTCGATAATGCTCCGGCCACCCAGCTGCAGGTACTGCTTCGGACGGTCGGCGCGCATGCGGCTGCCAACGCCAGCAGCAGGAATGACCACCCAGAACGCGGGCAACTTGCGCTGGGTCATTCGATCAGCTGAAAGAGGGTCTCGCCCTCTTTGACCATGCCGAGCTCCTGACGGGCACGCTCCTCGACGGTCTCCATGCCCTGCTTGAGCTCCCGAACTTCCGCCTCGAGAATCCGATTGCGCTCCAGCAGCCGTTCGTTCTCACCCTGTTGCTCGGCAATCTGCTTGTTCAGACTGTTGACCTGCGCCAGGCTGCCCTCGCCCACCCAGAGACGGTACTGCAGCCCGCCAAGAAGCAGGAGCAGCACGACGAACAACCAGTAGGGGCGACGCATAGAAGGCATGAAACGACTTCGGCTGTGATTCGGGTATCGGGATGCGAGTGGCTTGCGCGGTGCAATAACGATTGCGCCGACACGCCGCCGATTGAAACAAAAAAGGGCGACTCGCGCCGCCCTTTTTTAATTGCCGCTGATCAGCCGCGGAATTCGGCACGGCCTTTGTAGGGCGCCTTGCCGGCCAGCTGCTCCTCGATACGCAGCAGCTGGTTGTACTTGGAAACGCGATCCGAGCGGCACAGCGAACCGGTCTTGATCTGACCAGCAGCAGTACCCACAGCTAGGTCGGCAATGGTGCTGTCTTCGGTTTCACCGGAACGGTGCGAAATCACCGCGGTGTAACCGGCGGCCTTGGCCATCTGGATGGCTTCCAGGGTTTCGGTCAGCGAGCCGATCTGGTTGAACTTGATCAGGATCGAGTTGCCGATCTTCTCGTCGATGCCGCGCTTGAGAATCTTGGTGTTGGTAACGAACAGGTCATCACCGACCAGCTGGACCTTGTCGCCGATCTTGTCGGTCAGCACCTTCCAACCGGCCCAGTCGGACTCGTCCATGCCATCTTCAATGGAGATGATTGGATAGCGCTGGCTCAGACCGGCCAGGTAGTCGGCGAATCCAGCGGCGTCGAACACCTTGCCTTCGCCGGCCAGGTCGTACTTGCCGTCCTTGAAGAACTCGGAGGACGCGCAGTCCAGAGCCAGCGTGACGTCGTCGCCCAGCTTGTAGCCGGCGTTGGCCACGGCCTCGGCGATCGCCGCCAGGGCGTCCTCGTTGGAAGCCAGGTTCGGTGCGAAACCACCCTCGTCACCCACGGAGGTGCTCAGACCACGAGCCTTCAGCACAGCCTTCAGGTGGTGGAAGATCTCCGCACCCATGCGCAGCGCATCGGCAAAGGTCTTGGCGCCGACCGGCTGAACCATGAATTCCTGGATGTCGACGTTGTTATCGGCGTGTTCGCCACCGTTGATGATGTTCATCATCGGTACCGGCATGGAGTAGACGCCCGGAGTGCCGTTCAGATCAGCAATGTGGGCGTACAGCGGTACGCCCTTGGCTTGGGCAGCGGCCTTCGCAGCAGCCAGCGACACGGCAAGGATAGCGTTGGCACCCAGCTTGCCCTTGTTCTCGGTCCCGTCGAGTTCGATCATCGCCTGGTCCAGCGCTTTCTGATCGAGCGGATCCTTGCCCAGAAGCAGCTCACGGATCGGGCCGTTTACATTGGCAACGGCAATCAGTACGCCTTTGCCCAGGTAACGGCTCTTGTCGCCATCACGCAGTTCCAGAGCCTCACGGGAACCGGTGGAGGCACCGGACGGAGCGCAGGCGCTGCCGATGATGCCATTGTCCAGGATCACGTCGGCTTCCACGGTGGGGTTGCCACGGGAATCGAGAACTTCACGCCCTTTGATGTCGACGATCTTTGCCATTGTTGTTAACACTCCGTAGATAGCTGCAAGGCTTCAAGCAGTTTCGATTGGCGGGAAATTCTTGACGAGATCATCCAGCTGCTTGAGCTGGGTGAGGAAAGGCTCGAGCTTGTTCAGGCGCAGCGCGCACGGGCCGTCGCACTTGGCATTGTCCGGATCGGGATGCGCTTCGAGGAACAGCCCGGCCAGCCCCTGGGACAAGCCGGCCTTGGCCAGATCGGTGACCTGGGCGCGACGACCACCGGCGGAATCCGAACGCCCGCCCGGCATCTGCAACGCGTGGGTGACATCGAAGAACACCGGGTATTCGAACTGCTTCATGACGCCGAAGCCGAGCATGTCGACGACCAGATTGTTGTAGCCGAAGGACGAACCGCGCTCGCAGAGGATCAGCTGGTCGTTACCGGCTTCTTCGCACTTGCGCAGGATGTGCTTCATCTCCTGCGGCGCCAGGAACTGGGCCTTCTTGATGTTGATCACCGCGCCGGTCTTGGCCATCGCCACCACCAGATCGGTTTGCCGGGAGAGGAAGGCCGGCAGCTGGATGATGTCGCAAACTTCGGCAACCGGCTGCGCCTGCCAGGGCTCGTGCACATCGGTGATGACCGGCACGCCAAAGGTCTTCTTCACTTCCTCGAAGATCTTCATCCCCTCTTCCAGACCCGGGCCACGGAAAGAGGTAATCGAGGAGCGATTGGCCTTGTCGAAGCTGGCCTTGAACACGTAGGGAATGCCGAGTTTCTCGGTCACCCGCACGTACTCTTCACAGGCCTGCATCGCGAGGTCACGCGACTCGAGGACATTGATGCCACCGAACAGCACGAACGGCTTGTCGTTAGCGATCTCGATGCTGCCTACGCGGATGGTCTTCTGGCTCATGCCTTCTTCGCCTTGTGTTCCAGCGCCGCTTTGACGAAACCGCTGAACAGCGGATGACCGTCACGTGGCGTGGAGGTGAATTCAGGGTGGAACTGACAGGCGACGAACCAGGGATGATCCGGTGCCTCGACCACTTCCACCAGCGCGCCGTCACCGGAGCGCCCGGTAATCTTCAGCCCTGCTGCCTGCAGTTGCGGCAGCAGGTTGTTGTTCACTTCGTAACGATGACGATGGCGCTCGACGATGCGCTCCTGGCCGTAGCACTCGAACACCTTGGAGCCGGCTTCGAGACCGCACTCCTGGGCACCGAGGCGCATGGTGCCACCCAGATCGGAATTATCGCTGCGGGTTTCCACGGCGCCGCTGGCGTCTTCCCATTCGGTGATCAGACCGACTACCGGGTGCGCACTGTCCTTGTCGAACTCGGTGGAGTTCGCGTCTGACCAGCCCAGCACGTCACGAGCGAACTCGATGACTGCGACCTGCATACCCAGGCAGATACCCAGATACGGAATCTTGTTCTCCCGCGCATAACGCACCGTTGCAATCTTGCCCTCGACACCGCGAAGACCGAAGCCGCCGGGCACGAGAATGGCGTCGACATCTTTCAGCAGACCAGTGCCCTGATTCTCGATGTCTTCGGAGTCGATATAGCGCAGGTTCACTTTGGTACGGCTCTGGATGCCAGCGTGGCTCATCGCCTCGATCAGAGATTTGTAGGCGTCCAGAAGTTCCATGTACTTGCCGACCATGGCGATGGTGACTTCCTTCTCCGGGTGCAGCTTGGCGTCCACCACCCGGTCCCACTCGGAAAGATCGGCACCGCGGCACTCCAGGCCGAAGCGTTCTACCACGTAGTCATCCAGGCCCTGAGCATGCAGGATGCCCGGAATCTTGTAGATGGTATCGGCGTCCGGCAGGCTGATCACTGCGCGCTCTTCGACGTTGGTGAACAGCGCGATCTTGCGGCGCGAAGAAACATCAATGGCACGATCGGAGCGGCAGACCAGTACGTCAGGCTGAAGGCCGATGGAGCGCAGCTCCTTCACCGAATGCTGGGTCGGCTTGGTCTTGGTCTCACCGGCGGTGGCGATATACGGCACCAGCGTCAGATGCATCAGCATGGCGCGCTTGGCGCCCACTTCCACGCGCAGCTGGCGAATCGCCTCGAGGAATGGCTGCGATTCGATGTCGCCAACGGTGCCGCCAACTTCCACCAGGGCCACGTCGGCATCGCCGGCGCCCTTGATGATGCGACGCTTGATCTCGTCGGTGATGTGCGGAATGACCTGGATGGTCGCCCCCAGGTAATCACCCCGGCGCTCGCGGCGCAGCACGTCTTCGTAGACGCGACCGGTGGTGAAGTTATTGTTCTGGGTCATGCGGGTGCGGATGAACCGCTCGTAGTGCCCCAGATCGAGATCGGTCTCGGCGCCGTCATGAGTGACGAACACCTCACCGTGCTGGAACGGGCTCATGGTGCCCGGATCGACGTTGATGTAAGGGTCAAGCTTGAGCATCGTGACCTTCAGGCCCCGCGCCTCCAGGATGGCCGCCAATGAAGCCGAGGCGATGCCTTTCCCCAATGAAGAAACAACACCACCCGTGACGAAGATGTAGCGCGTCATGAAAAACCCTAGAAGTCTGCGTTAAGCGGCTGGCGCCGCCGGGGGAAAGCGAAGGTGCCATTGCTCGCGTGCGGCAATAGCGCAACTGCCACGGATTCGAAGAAACCGCAGAAGCTGTATTGAGACGGGAGCGTAGTCTACCGGAAAGGCCTTATCAGCTCAAACCACTTAGAACTCTGGGACGCACCAATCAAGTGCAACGCCGCCTTTGCTCAGCTGCGGCAGGTTGGCCACCGCGACCAGTTCTTCATCGCAATACAGCAATGGCAACCGCGCGCGCACAAAGACTGGCACTCCGGCTTCGTTCAACAGACGCTTGAGGTCGCGCCGACCGCGCCCAGCCACCAGCATTGCTTCACCGCCCTGGCGATAGCGAACCTGCAGCTTGCCCGGGGGCGCTAGGCCTTCCATTCGCAGCGTGCCATTACCGGGGAGCGCCAGACGAGCAGTCGAATCAGGCCAATCAACCGGTGCGACAGGCGGTTCTAGCCAGGCCTCCGGCACCCACCAGATCCGATCTCCGCAACGCTGCAGCTCGCCGCCAACCAAGCGCCAACAAGGCGTGGCATCCGGCTTGGCGTCGCGCACGGATATCCATCCAACCCAGTGGGCTTCATCCGGTGCCAAGGTCAGCCCGGCCAACCAATAGCGCAACGCATTGCGCTGCCGCACTGGCGTCACAGCACGCAACGCGGGCAACGCGAGACTGGGCAGGGTTAGCCAACCGAGGCTGTCCGCCGCCTTCGCGGCAGCGAGATCCTGCTGCGCCAGTTCATCCAGCAGCTGCTGCGCTTCTGCCATATGCGTAGCGGTTCTTGCCAGAGCCGATATAGCCCCCGGCCAGCGCTGCCGTAGCAGTGGGAGTATTTCCCAACGCAGATAATTGCGCGTGTGGGCGTACTGCTGGTTGCTGGGGTCCTCCACCCAAGTCAAGGCGTTGCGCTCCGCATAAGCCTCCAGCTCGTCCCGCAGCACACCGAGCAGCGGACGAACCAGCCTGCCATGCCCAAGCGGGCGCTCGCCAGGCATAGCGGCCAAGCCGCGCACGCCCGCTCCGCGCAAGAGACGGAACAGCACCGTTTCGGCCTGATCGTCACGGTGTTGGCCGGTCAGCAACAGCTCGTCTTCGCTCAGACACTGGCTAAACGCCTGGTAACGGGCATTGCGGGCAGCCTGCTCGACACTGGCACCAGATCCGACTTGCACCTGGATGACGCTTAGCGCGACACCAAGCTCGTCGCAGATGCGTTGGCAGTGCGCCGGCCAATCGTCCGCAATGACCTGCAGGCCGTGGTGCACATGGATTGCACGGATGACCGGCAGCTCATGTCGATCAGCCAGCCGAGCCAACAAATGCAGGAGAACGGTCGAATCAAGACCGCCAGAAAACGCCACCCACCATGTCGGTGAGCTACGCCAAGGCGCGAGCGCGGAAAGCAGGATGGAATCGAGGGACATGCGAGCGCTTCGAGAACCGACATTGTCAGCAAGCATAAAGCTCAGCGGGGCAAGCAGCGAGGGGAAGCGGTAGCTACAACATACAGCCAAGCGTCTCGATTCGGGCCACCGATCGAGACGCGTGGCTGGCGCGATGGATCAGGCGATACCGTAGCTCATCAGGCGCTCATAGCGACGCGCCAGCAGCGCATCGGTATCCAGCGACTTGAGCATGTGCAGCTGACTGTTGAGCTGCTCGCGCATGGCGGCGGCCATAACGGCCGGGTTGCGATGGGCGCCACCCAGCGGCTCGGGGATCACCTTGTCGACGATACCCAGATCCTTCAGGCGCTCAGCCGTCACACCCATGGCCTCGGCGGCTTCCGGTGCCTTCTCGGCTGTGCGCCAGAGAATCGACGCGCAGCCTTCCGGTGAAATCACTGCGTAGGTGGAATACTGCAGCATGTTCAGCTGGTCGCAAACGCCGATGGCCAGCGCGCCACCAGAACCGCCCTCACCAATCACGGTGGCGATGATCGGAGTCTTCAGCCGCGCCATCACGCGCAGGTTCCAGGCAATGGCCTCGCTCTGGTTGCGCTCTTCGGCGTCGATACCCGGATAAGCGCCGGGTGTATCGATAAAGGTGAGGATCGGCATCTTGAAGCGCTCGGCCATCTCCATCAGACGGCAGGCCTTGCGGTAACCCTCGGGGCGCGGCATGCCGAAGTTACGGCGTACCTTCTCGCGCACCTCACGACCCTTCTGATGACCGATGATCATCACCGGCTGACCGTCCAGACGTGCAGTACCGCCAACAATCGCCGCGTCATCGGAGAAGTGCCGATCACCGTGCAGCTCTTCGAACTCGGTGAACAGGTGATTGATGTAATCGAGGGTATAGGGGCGCTGCGGGTGGCGGGCCAGGCGGGCGATCTGCCAGCTGGTCAGATTGCCGAAAATGCTTTCGGTGAGCGATTCGCTCTTGTCCTGCAGGCGGGCAATCTCATCGCCGATGTTCAGCGAGTTATCGTTACCAACCAGGCGCAATTCTTCGATCTTGGCTTGCAGGTCGGCGATCGGCTGTTCGAAATCCAGGAAATTCGGGTTCATAGGCATCCGTCATGCGTCGACGGCCAGGCGGCCGGGAGGCTGTTCCGTTTTTTGCGCCTTACCTTACGGGAGAGGCGCATTCAGGTCGAACAAAAATTGTTCTGAACCATGACCCGGTCATCACCGGGCCGTTCGGGCCTTGGCTCGGAAAGCGCGCTTGCGCAACTTTCCAGGCGTCCGCCCTCTATCGGTATTGCAGAAAGACGTTGTCGCGTCCGAACTGGTCACGCAATGCCTGAATCAAGTTGTCGGCCGGGTCGATCCGCCACTCTTCACCGAACTGCAGCAGGGCGCGCGCATCGCGCCCAGTGTATTCCAGCGTGATCGGGCAGGCGCCGCGATGACGACCACAAACCTCAGCCAACCAGCGCATGCGCTCGCCCCTGAGCGCCTCGCCAGCGACCTTCACCCGCAGGCTTTCGGCAAGCCCGGTACGCGCCTCTTCCAGACTCATCACACGCTTGGCCCGCAGGCGCAGGCCGCCGGAGAAGTCGTCATTGCTGACCTCGCCCTCTACCACAACCAGCGCATCGGTCTGCAGCAGGGCCTGCGCGGAGTTGAACGCCTCGGCGAACAGCGAAGCCTCGATACGGCCGGAGCGATCATCCAGCGTGATGAAGCCCATCTTGTCGCCTTTCTTGTTCTTCATCACCCGCAGGTTGACGATCAGGCCGGCGATGGTCTGCTCCCCTCTCGCCGGACGCAGATCGATGATGCGCTGACGGGCAAAGCGCCGCACCTCGCCTTCGTATTCGTCGATCGGATGGCCTGTGAGATAGAGCCCCAGGGTATCTTTCTCGCCCTTCAGACGTTCTTTGAGCGACAGCTCGCGCGCGTTGCGGTGATTGGCATAGACATCGGCCTCCGGCTCGGCGAAGAGGCCACCAAACAGATCCATATGCCCACTTTCCGCGCTGCGCGCCGTCTGCTCGGCAGCCTGCACGGCTTCTTCCATGGCCGCCAGCAACACCGCGCGATTGCGGTCGATATTGGCCTGATAGGCCTTCGCCTCCTCGAAGAAATACGGACCCAGACGATCCAGCGCACCGGAACGGATCAGCGCCTCGAGGGTACGCTTGTTGATGCGCTTGAGGTCGATACGCGCGCAGAAATCGAACAGATCCTTGAACGGCCCGCCTTCTGCTCGGCATTCGGCGATGGCCTCTACGGGCCCCTCACCGACGCCCTTGACCGCACCAAGGCCGTAGACGATACGACCGTCATCGTTCACGGTGAACTTGAATTCGGAAACATTCACATCCGGCGGATCGATGCGCAGCTTCATGCTGCGGCATTCCTCGATCAGGATCACCACCTTGTCGGTGTTATGCATATCCGCCGAAAGCACGGCAGCCATGAACGGCGACGGGTAATGCGCCTTGAGCCAGGCGGTCTGATAGGAAACCAGGCCATAGGCTGCCGAGTGCGATTTGTTGAAGCCGTAACCGGCGAACTTTTCCACCAGGTCGAAGATGTTGCCTGACAGCTCCTTGTCGATGCCGTTGTTCGAGCAGCCTTCGATGAAGCCACCGCGCTGCTTGGCCATCTCCTCGGGCTTCTTCTTGCCCATCGCCCGGCGCAGCATGTCGGCGCCGCCCAGCGTGTAGCCGGCCATCACCTGGGCGATCTGCATCACCTGTTCCTGATACAGGATGATGCCGTAGGTGGGCTTGAGCACAGGCTCGAGCCCCGCGTACTGATAGTCCGGATGCGGATAGGAGACTTCGGCGCGCCCGTGCTTGCGGTTGATGAAGTCGTCGACCATGCCCGACTGCAGCGGACCGGGACGGAACAGCGCCACCAGTGCGATCAGGTCTTCCAGGCAATCGGGCTTGAGCTTCTTGATCAGCTCCTTCATGCCGCGTGATTCGAGCTGGAATACAGCGGTGGTTTCGGCCTTCTGCAGCAACTGGTAGGTCGGCTTGTCATCCAGCGGAATGAAGTCGATGTTGATCGGCTCCAGGCCTTTCTTGGCCTGCTCGCGATTGATGGTTTCCAGTGCCCACTTGATGATGGTCAGTGTACGCAGACCGAGGAAGTCGAACTTCACCAGGCCGGCCGACTCGACATCATCCTTGTCGAACTGGGTCACCAGGCCGCCGCCCTCCTCGTCACAGGCGATCGGCGCAAAGTCGGTCAGCTTGGTCGGCGCGATCACCACACCGCCGGCGTGCTTGCCGGTACCGCGGGTGATGCCTTCGAGCTTGAGCGCCATCTCCCAGATCTCGCGGGCGTCCTCGTCGACGGCGAGGAAGTCGCGCAGCGGCTCTTCCATTTCGTAGGCCTTTTCGAGGGTCATGCCCACCTCGAAAGGGATCATCTTCGACAGACGGTCGGCCAAGCCATAGGACTTGCCCTGAACCCGCGCCACGTCGCGCACCACTGCCTTGGCCGCCATGGTGCCGAAAGTGATGATCTGGCTGACCGCATTGCGCCCGTACGCCTCGGCCACGTAATCAATTACCCGGTCGCGGCCGTCCATGCAGAAGTCGACGTCGAAGTCGGGCATTGAAACACGTTCGGGGTTGAGGAAGCGCTCGAACAGCAGATCGTAGGCCAGCGGATCGAGGTCGGTGATCTTCAGCACGTAGGCGACCAGCGAGCCGGCACCCGAACCACGGCCCGGACCGACCGGCACGCCGTTGTTCTTCGCCCACTTGATGAAGTCCATAACGATCAGGAAGTAACCGGGGAAACCCATCTGGATGATGGTGCCCAGTTCGAACTCAAGGCGGTCGATGTAGACCTGCTTTTTCGCCTCGTAGTCGGGCGTGTCCTTGGGTAGCAGTACCTCAAGGCGTTCTTCCAGCCCCTCGAACGACACCTGGCGCAGGTAATCGTCGATGGTCATGCCCTCGGGCACGGGGAAGTTCGGCAGGAAGTAGGTGCCCAGCTGCACTTCGATATTGCAGCGCTTGGCGATCTCGACGGTGTTTTCCAGCGCCTCCGGGAGATCGCTGAACAGCTCGGCCATCTCTGCCGGGGTCTTCAGATACTGCTGATCAGAGTAGGTACGCGGCCGCCGCGGATCGTCCAGCGTGCGGCCTTCGCCGATGCACACGCGGGTTTCGTGCGCCTCGAAATCCTCTTGCTTGAGGAAGCGCACGTCGTTGGTCGCCACCAGCGGCGTGCCGGTACGGTCGGCGAGCGCGGCCGCGGCGTGCAGATGTTCTTCATCATTGACCCGACTGGTGCGCTGGATCTCCAGGTAGAAGCGATCAGCAAACACGTCGCGCCATTCGGCGAGACGTGCTTCCGCCAATGCTTCGTCACCATTGAGCAATGCCTGGCCGACCTCGCCTTCCTTGGCGCCGGACAGCGCAATCAGGCCTTCGGCGGCCAGCTTGACCCAGTCGCGCTCGATGATCACCAGGTCATTGCGCTGCCCTTCGGTCCAGCCGCGAGAAATCAGTTCGGTGAGATTGCGATAACCCTTCGGGTTCATCGCCAACAGGGTCAACCGGCTGAGCGGACCATCCTCATCACAGCCGGCCATCCAAATGTCCGCACCACATATCGGCTTGATACCGGAGCCCTGCGCGGTCTTGTAGAACTTCACCAGCGAGCACATGTTGCTCATGTCGGTTACCGCCACAGCCGGCATTCCACCCGCCGCGACCGCCTTGATCAGCGGCTTGACCCGGACCAACCCATCGACCAGCGAGTACTCGGTATGCAGACGTAGGTGGACGAAGGAAACGGGCATGAACAGACCTTGAGCTGGCAAAACGACGAGCGCGAGATTGTACCGGAAAGCACAGATCGGCTGGGTATTGGGGGAGCGGCATCACGCAGTAAAACGGGGATACCGGGGCAGAGCGGGATGCGTACAAGCGCGACCTGCGCGCGGCAGATCATCGCTTGCCGCGGGCTAGACCAGCAGAACGCTGACGGGGACTTCGGCCTCAACGATTGTCTGCTCCAGCATCGCTCGGACGGGAGCGAAGGAGCGACGATGGATGGGCGTTGGCCCGAGCCGACGAAGCGCTTCCAGATGACTGGGAGTCGGGTAACCCTTGTGCCCGGCCAGCCCGTAACCTGGGTAGCAGAGGTCGAGCGCCTGCATTTCACGATCCCGGCTGACCTTGGCGAGAATGGATGCCGCGGCAATTGCCGGCACCTGCCCGTCACCCTGGATCACCGGTGCACTGGGCACGTTGAGCTGCGGGCAGCGATTACCATCGATCAGCGCCAGCCGCGGCGTAACGCTCAACCCCTCCACCGCGCGCTGCATGGCGAGCATCGTGGCATGCAGGATGTTCAGCTGATCGATCTCTTCAACCTCGGCACGGGCAATGCACCACGCCACCGCCTTTTCGCAGATCTCGTCGAACAATGCCTCGCGACGTGCCTCGCTCAGCTTTTTCGAGTCGTTGAGGCCTTCGATCGGACGCGCCGGATCGAGAATCACGGCGGCTGTCACCACTGGACCGCACAGCGGCCCGCGCCCGACCTCATCGACACCGGCGACCAGCTCTTCGACCAGATTGAAATCAAGCCCGAACTGCATCAGCGAACTCCAACCAGGCGCAACACGGCATCGGCGGCCTGACTCGACGCATCGCAGCGCAGGGTGCGGTGGATACTGTCGAAGCCTTCAGTCTGCACGTCACCATCGTCCAGCAGCGGAGACAGCGACTGCGCCAGCGCTTCCGGGGTCGCGGCGTCCTGCAGCAATTCGGGAACCAGCAGGCGCTGGGCCAGCAGGTTGGGAAGCGCGACATAGGGGCTCTTTACCAGCCGCCGGAGGATGCGGTAAGTCATTGGCGCTACGCTGTAGGCCACAACCATCGGCCGCTTGAACAACAGTGCCTCGAGCGTTGCCGTGCCTGAGGCAATCAGTACCGCGTTGCAAGCCGCCAGCGCGTCGTGAGACCGACCATCGAGCAGGGTCAGCGGTAGATCACGCGTAACCAACATCTGCTCCAGTTGCAGCCGCCGCTCAGGGCTGGCGCAAGGCATGACGAAGCGAATCCCCGGGCGCATGGCACGCAACCGCTCGGCGGCGGAAAGGAACAGATCCCCCAGCCGAGCCACCTCGCCGCCCCTACTGCCCGGCATCAGCGCGACGACCAGGCCATCCACTGGCAATCCGAGTGCTTGCCGTGCCGCGGCGCGATCGGCGCAAAGTGGAATGGCATCGGCCAGGGGATGACCGACGAAGCGGACAGGTACCTGGTGCGCGTCGTAGAACTTGGCCTCGAACGGAAACAGCGTGAGCATCAGATCGCAGGCGTCACGTATCTTCAGCACGCGCTTCTGGCGCCAGGCCCAGACCGATGGACTGACGTAGTGCACGGTCTTGATTCCGGCACGGCGCAGCTTGAGCTCAAGCCCGAGATTGAAATCCGGCGCATCGATGCCGATGAATACATCCGGCCGCTGCTGGATCAGCGTGTCTACCAGGCGCTTGCGCCGAGCCAGCAATTCCGGCAATCGGCCAAGCACTTCGACCAGCCCCATCACGGCTAGACGCTCGAGCGGAAAGTACGACTGCAACCCCTCGGCCTGCATGCGCGATCCGCCAACCCCGATGAATTCGACATCGGCATGCTGAGCCTTCAGCGCCTGCATCAGGCCCGCACCAAGGATGTCACCGGAGGATTCCCCGGCTACTAGGGCAACCCTGAGCGGCCGGCTCATTTCAGCGGGTGATGCCACGAGTCGAAGCCTGAATCGAGTCGCGGAAGATCGCGACCTCGGGGAATGCCGCCGCACTCTCGGCCAGCTCGCTGAGGGCGGCCTCCACGGTCAATCCCTTGCGGTAGACGATCTTGTAAGCGTTGCGCAGGGCATGAACGGCTTCGGCGCTGAAGCCACGACGACGCATGCCCTCGAAGTTCATGCTGCGCGCCTCCGCCGGATTGCCAAAAACGGTGACAAACGCCGGCACATCCTTGCCAATCGCAGTGCCCATGCCGGAGAAGCTATGGGCGCCGATATGACAGAACTGATGCACCAGGGTGTAACCAGAAAGAATGGCCCAGTCGCCTACATGGACATGACCGGCCAACGCGGTGTTGTTGACCAGAATGCAATGATTGGCGATCACGCTGTCGTGGCCAATGTGTGCATAGGCCATGATCAGGTTGTGATTACCGATAGTGGTTTCCGATCGATCCTGAACGGTGCCGCGGTGGATGGTCACACCCTCGCGAATCACGTTGTGATCGCCAATCACCAGACGTGTCGGCTCGCCTTTGTACTTCAGGTCCGGCGTATCTTCGCCGACCGAGGAGAACTGATAAATGCGATTGTGGCGCCCGATGCGAGTCGGTCCTTTTATGACCACGTGCGAGGCAACCACAGTACCTTCGCCAATCTCGACATCCGCGCCGATGATCGACCAAGGCCCGACCTGGACGTCATCCGCCAGCCGGGCCGCAGGGTCGATAATGGCGCGAGGGTCGATCAAACTCATATCTTCTGTTCCGCGCAGATGATTTCTGCCGAGCAGACCGGCTTGCCATCGACGCTGGCGCGGCAATCGAACTTCCAGATGCCACGCTTGGCGCTGATGAAAGAAGCCTCCAGGACCAGCTGATCACCGGGAACGACCGGCTGGCGAAAACGCAGCTTGTCAGAGCCAACGAAATAGTAAAGCGTGCCATCGGATGGCTTGACACCCATCATCTTGAAGCCGAGCAGGCCGGCAGCCTGCGCCATGGCCTCGATGATCAGCACTCCCGGCATGATCGGATGCTGTGGAAAATGCCCGTTGAAGAACGGCTCATTGATGGTGACGTTCTTGTAGGCACGAACGCGCTTGGCCTCGAGGTCCATCTCCGTCACACGATCCACCAGCAGGAACGGGTAGCGGTGAGGCAAATATTCGCGAATCTCGTTGATATCCATCATGTCAGGAAAGAGCCTGTAAAAAAGTATAGGGCAGCCTGCGCTGAAAGCTCGCGCGAGCACTGACAGCGCATTAACCCCGAAAAAGTCGGATCAGACGGTAAGCTCAGGCATCAGAAGCCGGATTCTGCGCCTGAGTCACGGCGGCCAGGCTTTTCTCCAACTGTTGCAGCCGGCGGGCCATATCGTCCAGCTGACGGATCCGCGCCGCGCTTTTTCTCCAATCGGCCGCATTCTGCATTGCCGTGCCGGAGGAATAGCTGCCAGGCTCGGTAATGGAACGGGTGACCATGGTCATCCCCGTCACGAACACGTTGTCGCAGACCTCGATGTGCCCAACCATGCCGACCCCACCAGCGATCATGCAGTTGCGCCCGATCTTGGTGCTACCGGATATGCCGGCGCAACCAGCCATCGCGGTGTTGTCACCCACCTGCACGTTGTGCGCAATCATGATCTGGTTGTCCAGCTTCACGCCGTTGCCGATGAGCGTGTCGGAAAGCGCGCCGCGGTCAATGGTTGTATTGGAGCCGATTTCGACATCATCGCCGATACGCACGCCGCCTATCTGTGCAATCTTCTGCCAGGCACCCTTCTCCTTGGCGAAACCGAACCCCTCGCCGCCGATCACCGCGCCCGACTGGATCACCACGCGCTTGCCTATCAGCACATCGTGATAAAGCGTGACCCGCGGAGCCAGTCGCCCGCCTTCGCCGATCCGGCTGCGCGCCCCAATGAACGATTGCGCACCAATCACCACATCCGCCTCGATGGAGGCACCTGACTCGATCACCACATAGGGCCCGATACTGGCCGATGGGTGAACGTGCGCGTCGGCCGCTACCAGTGCGGTGGGATGGATGCCGCTGGCCGTCTGCGGGCGGGTCTCGAACAGGTGCGAGGCACGCGCATAGGCGAGATAGGGGTCGCTGACGATGATAGCCGGACGGTCGTAAGCCTCGGCATCCGCCGGGGACAGCAACACTGCGGCGGCCTGCGTAACCGCCAAGTACTTGCGGTACTGGGCATTAGCCAGGAAGCTCAACTGCGACGGACCCGCTTCCTGCAAGGTCGCGAGTCCACTGACGATCAGGGCAGCGTCACCACGCAGGCTGCCACCCAGCTCCCCGGCCAGCTGACCGAGCGTAAAAACTGCGCCTGCCATGTCAGCGCAGCTGATTCATGCGCTCGATGACCTGACGGGTGATGTCGAACTGAGGTTTGACATCCACCACGGCACCGCGCTCGAACACCAGATCGTAATTGCCTTTTTTGATGACTTCTTCAACAGCCTGGTCCAGCTTCGGCTTCAGCTGCTTGAGCATGTCGCGATCAGCCACAGCCTTGGATTCGTTGAGCTCCTTGGACTGGAACTGGAAGTCGCGGGCCTTTTGCTTGAACTCGAGCTCCAGACGCTCACGCTCAGCCTGCTGCATCTTGTCGCCATCCTTCATCAGACGGTCCTGAATGCGCTTGGCATCGCTTTCCAGTGTCTTGAGCTTGCTCAGCTGGGGACCGAACTTCTTCTCGGCATCGACTGCGTAGCGCTTGGCCGCGTCGGACTCGAGCAGCGCCATCTGATAGTTCATGACCGCAATTTTCATTTCAGCAAACGCGGGGGTCGCTACCAGAGCGGCAACGACGAGAAACAGTTGAGTCAACTTACGCACGGTAAACACCACTCCTGAAAGAAAAACACGGCAGCATCAACGCCGCGATATTAGAACGTTTGTCCCAGCGAGAACTGGAATACCTGGGTATCGGCATCGTCGGGCTTAACCACCGGCATGGCCAGGCTGAAGCTCAGCGGACCCATCGCGGTGATCCAGGTCAGGCCAACACCGACGGAGCTGGCCATGTCGCCGAAGTCGATATCGCTGCAATTGGCCGCACCTGACGGGCAATTGGTGTTGAACACATTACCGACGTCCCAGAATACGGAGGTTCGCAGAGAGCGCTGATCCTTGACGAACGGCATCGGGAAGAGCACTTCCAGGCCACCCTGAATCAGCACGTTACCACCGAACGGCAACGGGTCCTGATCCGGATCTGCAATAGTTCCCGGACGCGTGCCATCGCTCGGCGTGCTACGCGGCCCAAGACTGCTGTCTTCGAAACCCCGCACAGAGTTGAAGCCGCCTGCGTAGTAATGCTCGTAGAACGGCAGACTTGAAGTCGAGCCGTAGGCGTCGCCGTAACCCAGGCGTGTATGCATGCGCAGGGTGTAGTCCTTGCTCATCGGCACGAACAGCTGGCCGTTGTAGTCAAGTTTGTAGAACGACAGATCACTACCCGGAATGGTGGTTTCGAAAACCAGGCTCTGAGAGTGGCCACGCGTAGCAAGCACACCGCGGTTAAGCGTCGATTCCGACCAGCCTACCGACGCCTTGAAGTTGAGGAAGCTGTCGCCCTCCTCTTCCATGAAGTCGAAGATCTCATCCACGGTGTAGCGGCCGGTATCCAGATCGTCCTGCTGTACGGTCAAGCCGAAGGACAGCCGCGAGGTTTCGCTGATCGGATAGCCAATATTGACGCCACCACCCAGACTGTCCACCGAGTAACTGGAAACGTCATAGTCCAGCTCATCGTAATCAGTGGTGCGATAGAAGGCGTTATAACCGAGGCTGACACCATCTTCGGTCCAGTAGGGGTCCACAAAACCGAAGTTGTAACGCGACTGGTACTCGCTGCGGGTCAGACCTAGCGACACGCGATTGCCGGTACCGAGGAAGTTGTTCTGGCTGATGGAGCCACCAAGGATCAGACCGGCATTCTGCGCAAAACCGATGCTGGCCATGATCGAACCGGACGGCTGCTCTTCGACACTGTAGTTAACGTCGATCTGATCATCCGTGCCCGGGACCTGGGGCGTCTCAACGTTAACTTCCTTGAAGAAACCGAGACGCTCGAGGCGAGTCTTGGATTGGTCGATCAGATAGGTCGAAGCCCAACCACCTTCCATCTGGCGCATCTCGCGACGCAACACTTCGTCTTCGGTCTTGGTATTGCCGCGGAAGTTGATGCGGTTGACGTACGCACGCTTGCCCGGATCGACGACAAAGGTAATGGACACCGTATTGTCTTCGTCGTGGGCCTCTGGAACGCCATTGACGTTGGCGAAGGTATAACCTTCATTACCCAACCGCCGGGTGATCAATTCGGAAGTTGTGGTCATCACCTTACGCGAGAAGACCTGCCCTTCCTTGGCCAGTAGCAGCGCCTCGATCTCTTCCTGCGGCACCTTGAGATCGCCACTGAGCTTGACGTCGCGAACCGTATAGCGCTCGCCTTCGTCGATATTCACCGTGACATAGACATGCTTCTTGTCAGGGGTGATGGATACCTGGGTCGAGGTGATATCCATGTTGATGTAGCCGCGATCCAGATAGTAGGAACGCAGCCGCTCCAGGTCACCGGACAGCTTTTCACGAGCGTATTTGTCGTCGTTGCGGAAGAAAGAGAGCCAATTGGTCGTTTTCAACTCGAAAAGATCGACCAGGTCTTCGTCGGCAAACACAGAGTTACCAACGATGTTGACGTGCTTGATGGCCGCAACCGAGCCTTCGTTGATCTTGATCTTCAGCGCAACACGATTGCGCGGCTGGGCGACAACTTCTGTCTCGATGGTTGCCGAGTAGCGGCCCTGCGCGACGTACTGGCGTTGCAACTCGTTGCGCACGCCTTCGAGCGTGGCACGCTGAAAAATCTCACCTTCGGCCAGTCCGGACTGCTGCAGGCCTGAGAGCAGATCCTCGGTCTTGATCGCCTTGTTACCTTCGATCTCGATGCCCGAAATCGACGGCCGCTCGACTACGCTGATGACCAGCACATCGCCTTCGCGCCCAAGCTGGATATCTTGAAAGAAGCCGGTCCGAAAAAGCGCACGAGTTGCATCGACGAGACGGGTATCGTCAGCAGCTTCACCAACGTTCAAAGGCAATGCGCCGAATACGCTGCCAGCGGAAACCCGCTGCAGGCCGTTGACCCGGATATCGGAGATAGTGAAGGACTCAGCGTGAACTTCGGCAATCATCAATGCGGAAATAACCGCAGGTAGCAGCAGACGTTTCATGAAGTCCTTTCTTATTCAAACCTGATAAATGAACCGGCGATTCGGCACGGCGACACTACGGATTCGGCGTTACAGACGGCCAAGATCATTGACCAGTGCTAGCAGCATCACCCCTACCACGAGGCTGATACCGATCTGTACCCCCCATCCCTGCACCCGCTCCGACAGAGGACGTCCGCGGACCCACTCGACGAGATAGAAGAGCAGATGGCCGCCATCGAGCACCGGGATAGGCAATAGATTGAGAACCCCCAGGCTTATGCTCAGGTAGGCCAGGAAATTGAGGAAATCCCCCAGCCCCGACTGGGCAGAAGCGCCCGCCACTTTAGCAATGGTTATCGGGCCGCTCAAGTTTTTTACCGAGAGCTCACCGAAGAGCATTTTCTTCAGCGAATCGAGGGTCAGCAGGCTCATGGTCCAGGTGCGCCTGACACCCTCTGCCACTGCATCGAGAGGGCCAAACCTGACTTCGCGCAGCATCTCTGCCGGCCACTCTCCGCCGTCAACTCCTGCACCAAGATAACCGCGTCGCGCTTCCCCCTCGCCGCGAGCCGCCAACGTCAGCGGCACATCCAGGCGCTGACCGTCACGCTCAACCTGCAGTGAAACCGGCTCTCCGGGCAATACCTTGACCGCATCTATTACCTGCTGCCAATCGTCGAGCGGCCGCTGATTCAGGCTCAGCAAACGGTCACCGAGACGGATACCCGCCGCTTGCGCTGGCCCCTCGGGATCCAACTGGGCGATAACCGGCGCGATTTGCGGGCGCCAAGGCCTGATACCAAGCGAGGTGATGGGATCCGGTTCTTCAACTCCTTTCAACCAGTTCTGCAGCGGAACCTGCAGATGGCGCTCGGCAGTGCTACCCATGTCGCGAACCGTCAGATCGAGCCGACCGCTTTCGCCCAAGCGACGAACCAACTGCAGATTGACTTCGGCCCAGCCACTGACCGGCTTGCCGTTGACCGCAACGATCTCCTGATCGACGGCCAAGCCTGCCTGCGCTGCAAGACTACCGGGCTCAACAGCGCCAACAACGGGACGCACCTGCTCGCTACCAAGCATTGCCAGGAGCCAGAAGAACACCAGAGCGAGAAGAAAGTTGGCCAGCGGACCGGCCGACACGATGGCGAAGCGCTGGCGTACAGTCTTGCGGTTGAAGGCGCTATCGAGCATAGCCGCTGGTACGTCACCTTCCCGCTCGTCGAGCATCTTGACGTAGCCACCCAACGGTATGGCTGCGATGACGAACTCGGTGCCGTGCCGATCATGCCAGCGAACGAGCGGACTGCCGAAACCGACAGAGAATCGCAGCACCTTGACCCCGCAACGGCGTGCGACCCAGAAATGACCGAATTCGTGGAATGTCACCAGCACCCCAAGCGCAACAAGGGTGCCAATGATCATATAGAGCGCGCCCATACTTCCCTCCGGGATTGGGTCTGTAGACGTTTCGCTGCGAGCCTCGAGGCCGGCAGACCCTATCGCCCGTGGCGGCTCAACCAGGTTTCGGCGCCTTTGCGCGCCTGCCTGTCCGCCGCCAATACATCTTCAAGGCAGGCGGTCGGGACCGCTGCCTCACGATTCAATACGTCGTCGATGATACTCGCGATCTCGGTGAAACGAATGCGTCGATTGAGAAAGGCATCGACCGCCACCTCGTTCGCGGCATTGAGCATGGCTGGCGCCGTGCCGCTAATTTCCGCTGCTTGCCGAGCGAGTCGCAAACAAGGGAAGCGCAGATCGTCGGGCGTTTGAAAGTCCAACCTACCGACCTGCAGTAAATCGAGCGCCGATACGCCGGAATCAATCCGCTCCGGCCACGCCAATGCGTGAGCAATCGGCGTGCGCATGTCGGGATTGCCAAGCTGCGCGAGGACCGAACCGTCCACGTAATCCACCATCGAGTGGATGACGCTTTGCGGATGAATCACCACCTCGACCTGTTGCGGTCGCGCATCGAACAACCAGCAGGCCTCGATCAGCTCAAGCCCCTTGTTCATCATGCTTGCCGAGTCTACCGAGATCTTGCGACCCATCGACCAGTTGGGATGCGCACAGGCCTGCTCAGGCGTCACGTCCGCCAGGAGCTGCGGTGCGACATCACGAAATGGGCCACCGGACGCGGTCAGCAATATTCGTCGAACACCAACAGCCGCCAGCCCCTGAGCGTAGTTGGATGGCAGACATTGAAAGATAGCGTTGTGTTCGCTGTCGATCGGCAGCAGTACTGCCTTGCTATCGCGCAGCGCCTGCATGAACAGCGCGCCGGACATTACCAGCGCCTCCTTGTTTGCCAGCAGAACGCGCTTGCCGGCCTGAACAGCCGCAAGCGTCGGCTTGAGCCCGGCGGCGCCGACGATAGCAGCCATGACCACATCTGCTTCTGGATGAGCAGCCACCTCGCTCAAGCCGCCCTCGCCGCTCAAAACCCGGGTCAGAACGCCATCGGAACGCAGCTGTTCCTGCAACGTCGCAGCCTGCACCTCATCGCCTACAACTGCGTAGTCCGGTCGATGCTTGATGCAGAGGGAGCGCAGCTCGGCGAGCCGGCTGAAGCCGGTCAACGCGAAAACGCGATAGCGATCAGGGTGACGTGCGATGACGTCCAGCGTGCTCAGCCCAATCGATCCGGTAGCACCCAGCACAGTGATCTGCAAAGGTCGAGTCACAGCGCGCCCCAGCCGGCAAGCCACAACAGCACCGCGAATACGGGCACGGCGGCAGTCAGACTGTCTATACGATCCATGACACCACCATGCCCAGGCAGTAGCTGACTGCTGTCCTTGATGCCTGAACTGCGCTTGAACATGCTTTCAGTAAGGTCACCGATCACCGAGATCAGGACCACCACTGCAGCACCTAACAAAGCCAGAATCAGTTCTCGCGGCGCCCAGCCACGATAGACCCCAACAGCAAGCGTAACCACAAGACTGGTCAGCAGCCCCCCTACCAGCCCCTCCCAGCTCTTGCCTGGACTTACCTGCGGCGCAAGCTTGCGCTTTCCGAATGCCTTGCCAGAAAAATACGCACCAATATCGGCAACCCAAACCAGCACCATCACAGCCAGGATCAACCAGTTGCCGAGCGACCACTGCTTGAGCACAACCAAGGCTTGCCATGCCGGCAACAGAATCGCCAGCCCGATCAGCAAGCTGCCAACAGGACCACCCCATAAACGACTACTCTCGGGATACGTCAGCACCAGATAGGTCGCAGCAAGCCACCAGAAGATCGCCAGCGCCAACAGCCACGGCGTCAGCCCGGGAAGCTGATACAGCGCGACCAGGAGCGCCACGACCAAGGCGGCATACCCCACGCGAGCCGGCTGGCTGGCGAAACCGGCTAACCGCGCCCACTCCCAGGCACCTAGCGCGACGACCAGGCCAATGAACAGCGCAAACGCAAGCCCATGCAGAAAGAAAAACCCGATGATCGCGACGGGGAGAAGGATGGCAGCCGTGATGATCCGCTGTTTCAGCATTCGACCTTGACCTCGCTTTCAACCTGCTCGCCAGTCTTGCCAAAACGGCGCTGGCGAGTGGAGAAGTCGGCGAGCGCCTTGCGCATCGCGACATGCTTGAAATCCGGCCAGTAGAGGTCGGAAAAGTACAACTCCGCATAGGCAAGCTGCCAAAGCAGGAAATTACTGATACGCCGCTCGCCGCCGGTTCGAATGCACAGATCAGGTAGCGGCATATCGCCAGTCGCCAGATAGCTCTGGAAGAGAGCCGGTGTTATTTCAGCAGGGTTCAACCGGCCGGCCTGCGCCTCGGTAGCCAGGTGTTGAGCCGCTTGAAGAATGTCCCATTGGCCGCCGTAGTTGGCCGCGACCTGGAGTACGAAGCGATGGTTGCCGGCAGTGATCTCCTCGACCTCCAACATTGCCGCCTGGAGCTCCGGATGGAAGCGCGCACGATCGCCGATGATGCGCAGCCGGATACCGTTTTCATCGAGCTTGCGCGCCTCGCGCCTGAGGGCCGAAAGAAACAGCTCCATCAGTGCACCTACTTCGTCCGCTGGGCGCTGCCAGTTCTCACTGGAAAACGCGAACAGCGTCAGCACCTCGACACCGGAATCGGCACAGACCTCAATAACCGCGCGAACCGCGTCGACACCGGCCTTGTGTCCGGCCACGCCAGGCAGCAAACGCCTCTTCGCCCAGCGGTTGTTGCCATCCATGATGATCGCCACGTGACGGGGTACATTCCGCCCGGCGATCTGCCTGACCTTTTCCATGAACAACTCTACTTGCGCTAAAACACGCTGCGAACCAAAAGAAAAAGCTGCAAGCAACAGCTCGGTGGCATCCACACCACCGCGCCACGGAGGCCTCGCGAACCCGTGACGCGACAGCGTTTCGATGCCGGCCCTACACCGCCATCAGGTCGCCTTCTTTGACCTCAAGAGCCTTGTCGATCTCGGCAACATATTTATCGGTTAGCTTCTGGACGTCATCCTGGCCACGACGTTCATCGTCCTCGCTGATTTCCTTTTCCTTGACCAGGTCCTTCAGCTGCGCGATTGCATCACGACGGATGTTACGCACCGCGACGCGCGCATTTTCGGCCTCTGCACGCGCCTGCTTGGTGTAACCCTTGCGGGTTTCCTCGGTCAGTGCCGGCATCGGCACGCGAATGGTGGTACCAGCGGTCGCCGGATTCAAACCCAGATCCGAAGTCATGATCGCTTTCTCTACCGCCTGGATCATGCTCTTGTCGAACACGGTCAGCGCCAGCGTCCGAGAGTCCTCGGCGATCACGTTGGCGACCTGGCGCAGCGGCGTGTCGGAACCGTAGTAGGACACCATCACGCTGTCGAGGATGCTGGGATGTGCGCGACCGGTACGGATCTTGGCGAACGCATGGTCCAGCGATTCCAGGGTTTTCTTCATGCGCTCCTGCGCGTCTTGCTTGATCTCATTGATCATTCTTTCGATTCCTCGATCAGTGTTCCTTCGGCGCCACCAAGCACAATGTTGAGCAGGGCACCAGGCTTGTTCA
This sequence comes from Stutzerimonas stutzeri RCH2, assembly GCF_000327065.1. Lineage (NCBI taxonomy): Bacteria > Pseudomonadati > Pseudomonadota > Gammaproteobacteria > Pseudomonadales > Pseudomonadaceae > Stutzerimonas > Stutzerimonas stutzeri. Next base: position 3,031,352 of record NC_019936.1, read on the forward strand.
TGTTGAAGACCCGCAGCGGCATGTTGTGGTCACGACACAGGCAGATGGCCGTCAGATCCATCACGCCAAGCTTGCGATCAAGCACTTCATCGTAGGTAAGCTCGGCAAACTTCTCGGCATTGGGATCCTTGAACGGATCTGCGGTGTAGACACCGTCAACCTTGGTGGCCTTGAGCACGACATCCGCCTGGATCTCGATGGCACGCAGGCAGGCCGCCGAGTCGGTGGTGAAGAACGGATTACCCGTACCCGCCGAGAAGATCACCACTTCGCCAGTCTTCAGATGGCGCATCGCTTTGCGGCGATCATAGTGATCGGTTACTCCGACCATGGAAATGGCAGACATGACCAGTGCCGGGATATTCGAGCGCTCGAGCGCATCGCGCATGGCCAGCGCGTTCATCACCGTGGCCAGCATCCCCATGTGATCGCCAGTCACGCGATCCATGCCAGCCGCCGAAAGCGCCGCGCCACGAAACAGGTTGCCACCACCGATAACCAGACCGACTTCGACCCCGATCCCCACCAGCTGGCCGACTTCCAGAGCCATGCGATCGAGGACCTTCGGGTCGATACCGAAGTCTTCGGAGCCCATCAAGGCCTCGCCGCTCAATTTGAGCAGAATGCGTTTATAGCGAGGATTGCGTGCACTCATCTGCTGAGCCATTGGCGTGTTATCTCCTGCGGCGTGCTATGACCAAGTCTGTATGACCCAGACCAAAAATATCTGCGCTTTGACAGCGCAACCCGGGGTTGGTGCCAAGCGATGACTATATCGTGACAAAAAAACAAATCCTCTGCCCAATTCGACAAAGAGGCCGCACGCGTAAGCGGGCAGCCTCTTGTCAAACCGCGAAGCGATCTTACTTCTTGGTCGCAGCTACCTGAGCAGCCACTTCGGCAGCGAAGTCGACCTCTGCCTTCTCGATACCCTCGCCTACTTCGTAGCGAACGAAGGATACGATTTCGGCGCCGGCTTTCTTGGCCAGCTCACCGACCTTGATTTCCGGGTCCTTGACGAAAGCCTGCTCAACCAGACTGGCTTCGGCCAGAAACTTGTTGATGCGGCCCTTGACCATGTTCTCGACGATGTTTTCCGGCTTGCCGGCAATCTTGTCGGCATTGAGCTGCAGGAAGATTTCCTTCTCCTTGGCAACCAGCTCTTCGGAAACGTCAGCCGGGCTCAGAACAGCCGGATTGCTGGCGGCTACGTGCATGGCGATATCTTTGGCCAGCTCGGCATCGCCACCTTTCAGAGTGACCAGCACGCCGATGCGGTGGCCGTGCAGGTAAGCACCAACAACTTCGCCCTCAACTGCAGTCAGGCGACGAATATTGACGTTCTCACCACACTTGGCGACCAGCGCCTCGCGAGCGGACTCACGGGATGCGACCAGCGGAGCCACTTCGGTCAGCTTCTGCTCGAATGCTTCGTCCAGGCTATCCTTGACGAATGCTTTGAAGTCGTCCTGCAGAGCCAGGAAGTCAGTCTGCGAGTTGACTTCGATGATCAGGCCACGGCCACCCTCGACGCGAACGGCGATCGAGCCTTCGGCAGCGATGTTGCCCGACTTCTTGGCAGCCTTGATGGCGCCGGAAGCACGCATGTCGTCGATCGCTTTTTCGATGTCGCCACCGGCGGCAACCAGAGCCTTCTTGCACTCCATCATGCCCTGACCGGTACGCTCGCGCAGTTCTTTGACCAAGGCTGCAGTGATTTCTGCCATGTTGGGAATCCTCTCGATTTGGTTTCTAAACCACTCACCCATGACACGGGTGATCAATTCGCAAGAGACAAAAAGGGGGGCCTAGCCCCCTTTTTGTTCATCGGGTGTCACGCCGCAGTGCGCCGGACTTAGCCCTGAGCCGCCTCGGAAGCAACTTCCTCGACGAACTCGTCAGCGCCACCGGCACCGTTCTGGCGACCGCGCAGAACAGCATCAGCCATGGAGCCGAGGTAGAGTTGCACGGCACGGATGGCGTCATCATTACCAGGAATGATGTAGTCAACGCCTTCCGGGCTGCTGTTGGTATCGACGATACCGATGACCGGGATACCCAGCTTGTTGGCTTCGGAGATGGCGATGCGCTCGTGATCGACGTCAACGACGAACATGGCATCTGGCAGGCCGCCCATATCCTTGATACCACCCAGGCTGCGCTCGAGCTTCTCGAGGTCACGGGTGCGCATCAGGGCTTCTTTCTTGGTCAGCTTCTCGAAAGTACCGTCCTGGGACTGAACTTCCAGCTCACGCAGACGCTTGATGGAGGCGCGGATGGTTTTGTAGTTGGTCAGCATGCCGCCCAACCAGCGGTGATCGACATACGGCGAGTTGCAGCGAGCAGCTTCTTCGCGAACGATCTTGCCAGCGGAACGCTTGGTGCCAACGAACAGAATCTTGTTCTTGCCTGCAGCCAGCTTTTCAACGAAACGCAGCGCGTCGTTGAACATCGGCAGGGTCTTTTCCAAGTTGATGATATGGATCTTGTTGCGCGCGCCGAAAATGTACTTATCCATTTTCGGGTTCCAGTAACGGGTCTGGTGGCCGAAGTGCACACCGGCCTTCAGCATATCGCGCATAGTGACTTGAGACATGAGCAGTCCTCGAATAAGTCGGGTTAGGCCTCCACGCGTCCCGATATCCAACTCTTGCGAGCACCCAGGATACCGTGTCGACACGTGTGTGGGGTTAGGCTCGACGGGTCTACCCCGCTGAGCGGCGCGTTTTATAGCATAAAGGCTACAGAGAGGCTACTGCTTTGAACTCTCCAGCGGCACGCCCGGCAGCCGACGATGCCTGACCTGCAGGCTGTGGGTGCTTTGGTTTATCATCGCGACTTTCCGTTTTTCGCCTTCGCCTGCGGGCGTAATCAGAGGTTTGCATGACAGTCACCATCAAGACGCCCGAAGATATCGAGAAGATGCGCATTGCCGGGCGTCTCGCCGCCGAGGTTCTCGAGATGATCGGCGAGCACGTCAAGCCAGGCGTCACCACCGAAGAGCTCGACCGCCTCTGCCACGAGCATATTGTCAATGTGCAGCAGGCCATTCCCGCGCCGCTGAATTACAAGGGCTTTCCCAAGTCGATCTGCACGTCGATCAACCATGTCGTCTGCCATGGCATCCCGAACGACAAGCCGCTGAAGGACGGTGACATCCTCAATATCGATATCACCGTTATCAAGGACGGCTATCACGGTGACACTAGCAAGATGTTCATGGTCGGCAAGGTGCCTGAGTGGGCTGAGCGCCTCTGCCAAGTCACTCAGGAATGCCTCTATAAAGGTATCGAGCTGGTTCGCCCCGGCGCCCGCCTTGGCGATATTGGCGAGGTGATCCAAAAGCACGCAGAGAAAAACGGTTTTTCCGTAGTCCGCGAGTATTGCGGTCACGGCATCGGCAAGGTCTTTCATGAAGAGCCACAGGTGCTGCACTACGGGCGAGCCGGCACCGGGATGGAGCTCAAGGAAGGGATGACCTTCACGATCGAGCCGATGATCAACCAGGGCCGCTCGGAGACCCGTTTGCTCGGCGATGGTTGGACCGCCATCACCAAGGACCGCAAGCTGTCGGCGCAATGGGAGCACACCATACTGGTCACCGCAGACGGCTACGAGATTTTCACCTTGCGCAGCGACGACACCATCGCCCGCACCTCTGCCTGAGAATTCCCCAGCCGCAGCACCCATGGGAGGACGTTCGCATGCCCCAGGTTGACCCGGAGCTGTTTGATCGCAGCCAGTTTCAGGCAGAACTGGCGCTGAAGGCCAGCCCCATCGCCGCGTACAAGAAGGCCATACGCCAGGCGCGGCAGGTGCTTGACGAGCGCTTCAAGGCTGGCCGGGACATCCGTCGTCTGATCCAGGACAGAGCCTGGTTCGTCGACCAGATTCTGCGATCAGCTTGGGATCGCTTCGACTGGAACAAGGGCGCCGACATCGCCCTCGTCGCGGTAGGCGGCTACGGACGGGGCGAGCTGCACCCCTATTCCGATATCGACCTGCTCATCCTGCTGGACGAGAACGACCAAGAGGTCTTCCGCAATTCGATAGAGGGGTTCCTCACCCTGCTCTGGGACATCGGATTGGAGGTTGGTCAGGCGGTGCGCTCGGTTGCCGAATGCGCCGAGGAAGCCCGCGCCGACCTCACGGTCATCACCAACCTCATGGAAAGCCGGACGATCGCCGGCCCCGAGCGCCTGCGCCAGGCGATGCTGCAGGTGACACGCACGGAGCAGATGTGGCCGAGCAAGGAATTCTTCCTCGCCAAGCGCAACGAGCAGCGCGCACGCCACGCCAAGTACAACAACACCGAATACAACCTGGAGCCCAACGTGAAGGGCTCTCCAGGCGGCCTGCGCGACATCCAGACCATTCTCTGGATTGCTCGTCGCGAGTTCGGCACCCTCAACCTGCAAGCCATGGTTGACCAGGGCTTCCTTACCGAAGGCGAGCACAGCCTGCTCACCGCGGCCCAGGAATTTCTCTGGAAGGTCCGTTATGGCCTGCACATGCTTGCCGGTCGCGCCGAAGACCGGCTGCTGTTCGACCACCAGCGCAGCCTCGCCGCGCTGCTGGGCTATGAGGACAACGATGCCAAGCTGGCCATCGAACGCTTCATGCAGAAGTACTACCGGGTCGTCATGAGCATCGCCGAACTCAGCGATCTGGTCGGCCAGCATTTCGCTGAAGTGATTCTCTGGGAAGGTGAATCAGGTCCGATCGTGCCGCTCAACAGCCGCTTTCAGGTTCGCGACGGCTACCTTGAAGTCAGCAATCCAGCCATCTTCAAGCGCACCCCCTTCGCCATTCTGGAAACCTTCGTGCTGCTGGCTCAGCATCCGGACATTCAGGGAGTGCGCTCCGACACCATTCGCCTGCTCCGCGACCATCGCTACCTGATCGATGACGTCTTCCGCCAGGATCTGCGCAACACCAGCCTGTTCATCGAGCTGTTCAAGTGCAAGGAAGGCATCCACCGCAACCTCAGGCGCATGAACCGCTACGGCATTCTTGGCCGCTACCTGCCAGAATTCGGGCATATCGTCGGGCAGATGCAGCACGATCTGTTCCATATCTATACGGTCGACGCGCACACACTCAATGTCATCAAGTATTTGCGCAAGCTGACCAAACCGGGCGTGGCCGAAAAATATCCGCTGGCCAGCAAACTGGTCGAGAAGCTGCCCAAGCCAGAGCTGATCTATATCGCCGGGCTGTACCACGATATCGCCAAAGGTCGTGGCGGCGATCATTCGGAACTTGGCGCGGTGGATGCCGAACAGTTCTGCAGCCGGCACAAGTTGCCGGCGTGGGACACCCGGCTGGTGGTCTGGCTGGTGGAAAACCATCTGGTCATGTCCACCACCGCCCAGCGCAAGGATCTGTCTGACCCGCAGGTGATCAACGATTTCGCCCAACTGGTCGGCGACGAGACGCACCTGGATTATCTCTACGTTCTGACTGTTGCGGACATCAACGCCACCAACCCGACGCTGTGGAACTCCTGGCGCGCGAGCCTGCTGCGCCAGCTCTATACCGAAACCAAGCGGGCTCTGAAACGCGGGCTGGAAAACCCACTTGGACGCGAAGAGCAGATCCGCCAGACCCAGCGTGCCGCGCTCGATGACCTGGTGCGTCACGGCACCGATCCGGACGACGCCGAACAGCTCTGGGCGCAGCTGGGCGACGACTATTTCCTGCGCCATACCGCTACCGACGTCGCCTGGCACACCGATGCGATCATCGAGCACCCGGCCAACGGCGGGCCGCTGGTTCTGATCAAGGAAACCACTCAGCGCGAATTCGAAGGCGGCACGCAGATATTCATTTACGCGCCGGACCAGCATGACTTCTTCGCCGTCACCGTGGCGGCCATGGATCAGCTCAACCTGAACATCCATGACGCACGCATTCTGACGTCGAGCAGCCAGTTCACACTCGACACCTACATCGTGCTGGATGCCGACGGCAGCCCCATCGGCAACAATCCGGAACGCATCGACGAAATCCGCAAGGGCCTGATCGCCGCACTACGCAACCCGGACGATTACCTGACCATCATCCAGCGCCGCGTTCCACGGCAGCTCAAGCACTTCGCCTTTCCGCCGCAGGTCACCATCCACAACGACACGCAGCGGCCACAGACGATTCTGGAGATCATCGCGCCGGACCGGCCCGGTCTGTTGGCACGGGTGGGCCAGTTGTTCCTCGATTTCGATCTATCGGTACAGAACGCCAAGATCGCCACCCTGGGCGAACGCGTGGAGGACGTGTTCTTCGTTACCGATGCAGACAATCAGCCGCTGTCCGACCCGCAGTTCTGCTTGCGCCTGCAACAGGCACTGATCAAGGAGCTGCAGCAAGAGAACGAGCAGCAACCCTCCCCCAGCAGCATCGTGATCTGAGCGAATCTCGCCACCTTCCTGCACGCCCGCGGCGGCAGGAGGGTCGCTCGGCTCAATCCCAGGGTTTTCCGCGGGTCTGCTCGACGGCTGGCAGTTTCTGCTGCATCGCAGCCTTGGCCAGGATATGTGCGCTGACAGGCGCGGTAAGGAAGAGAAACAGCGTGATCAGCAACTCGTGCAGACTCAGGCTGCCATTCTGGTTGCTGAAAAAGATCATCGATGCGATGACGACACCTCCTACTCCAAGCGTCGTAGCCTTGGTCGGGCCATGCAGGCGCGTGTAGAAATCCGGCAGGCGATACAAGCCGATCGCACCGACCAGAGCGAACAGGCTACCGATGATCAGGAAAACGCTTACCAGTACTTCAATCCAAAATGGCATGTCGCCCCCTCAATCAATGATATCGCCGTGCAGCAGGTGCTTGCCGACTGCCACGGTACTGACGAACCCCATCACGGCGATCAACAGTGCCGCCTCGAAAAACAGGTCCGAGGCCAGCCAGATACCGAACAGCACGATGAGCGCAAGGGCGTTGATGTACAGCGTGTCGAGCGCGAGCACCCGGTCAGGCATGTCCGGGCCCTGGACCAGACGGACGACGTTCAACACAGCCGCCACACCCAGCACGGCCATGCAGAGCGGAATTACGTAGGCGAGCATTCGAAGATCTCCAGCAGCGGTGCTTCATAGTTGCGTTTGACGTCGGCGATCAGCGCATCGACATCCGGCACATCCAGCGCATGCACCATCAGCGTCCGGCGATCCGGACTCAGGCACGCCGACACCGTACCCGGCGTCAACGAGATGATGCTGGCCAGGGTAGCCAGGGCAAACTCATTCTCGATCGCCATGGGCACCTCGATGAATGCCGGGCGCAGATTCTTCTTCGGCCCCAACACCAGCTTGGCGACCTGCACATTGGCAATCACGATGTCATAGAGAACCTTGAGCGTGAAAAGGCACAGCCTCAGCGGCTTGCGGATGGTTGGCACCTCGATGAGGAAGCCGCGGACCAGAAGCGGAATACCCCAGCCGAGAAATAGCCCAAGCAGAAGATGGCCAAAGCTCAGCGTGTTGTGCAGCAGCAACCAGAGCAGCGCCAGCAGCAAGGTCAGCGCAGGACTCGGTAACCAGCGGGACCTCATGCCGCACCTCCCGGAACGATCTGCAAATAGGGCGCGACGTCGAGCAGCTGAGCTGCGGTAGCCTGCATGAATGCCTGTAGCGGCCCGGCCGCCGCCACCAGAGCCACGCTCGCAAGGAGCAGCCCCGCCGTGGCGACCACTCGGATCGGATCAGCCACCTGCCCCACCGCTTCCGAAGCATGACGCCAGAACACCAGGCTACCGGCGCGACTGAGCGCGATCAGCATGCCCAGACCACCGACCAGCACGACAGCCCATAGCGCTATGGCGTCCGGACCGACGTCGATGGCGCGCAGCAGCATCACTTTGCCGAGAAAGCCGGAAAAAGGCGGGAGTCCGGCAACCGAAATCGCCCCCATGAAGAACAGCGAGCCAAGCAGCAATGGTTGGCGCAGGGCTGGCGCTGAGACCAAGTCGGTGCCTAGATCGCCGCGCTGGCGAGCGATCAGGTCGGCAAGCAGGAACAGTCCACCGGCAACCAGCGTGCTGTGCACCAGGTAATACAGCGCAGCGGCGAGACCCACATCGGTGCCCAGGGCGATACCGGCGAGAAGCGTTCCTACCGAAACCACCACCAGATACGCCAACAGCACCTGCAGGTTCCGTGCAGCCAATGCGCCTATCACCGCAGCACCAAGGGTCAGCAGCGCCAATGGCCAGAGCCAGACTTCGACCATATTGCTCAGCTCGCCCGCCTCGCTGCCGAAAACCAGGGTAAACACCCGCACGATTGCGTACAGCCCGACCTTGGTCATGATGGCGAACAGGGCGGCGACCGGTGCAGTAGCCGAGGCATAGGCACGGGGCAGCCAGAAATAAAGCGGCAGGATGGCACCCTTCAGCGCAAAGACCACCAGCAACAGATAGCCCGCGGCGGCAAGCAACGGCGCATCGGCCGGTTCGGCGGCGCTCACGCGGCCCGCCATATCGGCCATGTTCAGCGTGCCCAGCAGGCCATAAAGCATGCTGACGCCAATCAGGAACAGCGATGAACCGAGCAGATTCAACACCACGTAGTGCATGCCGGCACGCACCCGTCTCTGCCCATGCCCGTGCAACAGCAAGGCATACGAGGAGATCAGCAGAATCTCGAAGAAGACGAAGAGGTTGAACAGGTCGCCGGTGAGAAAGGCGCCGTTGATGCCGAGCAGCTGAAACTGATAGAGCGCATGGAAGTTCGGGCCACGCTCATCGTCACCGCGACTGGCATACAGCACGGCGAAGCCTGCCAGAACAGCAGTCACCAGCAACATGAGCGCGCTGAGGCGGTCGAGCATGAGGATGATGCCGAATGGAGGCTGCCAACTGCCAAGGGCATAGATGCGCAGCTGACCATCATCGGAGAGCAGCACCAGCCAGAGTGCTATTGGCACGAGCGCCCAGGTCGCTGCCAGCGAGAGCAAGCGTTTGGCTGGCTTGCCCATCCGGTGAGCGAACAGCAGTACCGCGCCCACGAACAAGGGCACCAGCAATGGAAGGATCAACGCATGATTCATCAGCGGGGCTCCTGCCCATCGACATGGTCGGTGCGCAACTCACCGATACTGCGCAGCGCCAGCACCACTACGAATGCAGTCATGGCAAAGCCGATGACGATCGCAGTAAGAACCAGAGCCTGAGGCAACGGGTCGCCATATTCAGCGCTCTTGCCGATGACCGCCGGAACGCCGGTAGCCAGACGGCCCATGGAAAAAATGAACAGGTTGACCGCGTAGGAAATCAGCGTAAGCCCCATCACCACCGGGAAGATCCGCGCACGCAAAAGCAGATAGACACCGCTGGCGGTCATTATTCCAAGCGTAATCGCAAACACAGCTTCCATCAGAGCACCTCCCTGCTCGTCTCGTCCTGCCTGACCTGGCCGATATTGGAAAGGATCAGCAACGTCGCCCCGACAACCACCAGATAAACCCCCAGATCAAACAGCATTGCGGTAGCCAGCTCGAACTCACCGATAAGCGGCAGATGGAAATGATCGAACGCGGATGTGAGGAACGAGTGCCCGAACAGCAAACTGCCCAGCCCGGTTGCGCCCGCAATGAGCAGGCCGGCGCCGCACATGGCGTGATAGCTGAACGGCTGGCGCGCCTGAGCCCAGGCCACGCCATGGGCGATGTACTGCAGAATCAACGCGACGGCCGTGATAAGACCGGCGATGAAGCCGCCACCCGGCAGGTTATGCCCGCGCAAGAAGATGAACGCCGAAATCAGCAAAGCCATCGGCAGCAGCGCGCGCGCCAGTGCATCGAGCATCATTGGATGCTTGTCCAGCGACCAGAGCCGCCCACCTGCGTCTCGAATCGGATGGGGCAAGCGCAGCCCGTAGAGCAGGCTGTAGATACCAACGCCGGCGATCGCCAGAACGGCAATCTCACCCAACGTATCGAAGCCGCGGAAGTCGACCAGAATCACGTTAACGACATTGGTACCGCCACCGCCCGAGACACTGTTCTCGAGGAAAAACGAGGCAATGCTGTCGTAAGGACGCGTTAGCACCGTATAGGCAAGCAGCGCCACCATCGTGCCGCAGCCACCGGCGAGAATGAAATCACGGAAGGCGCGCAGGCTGCTCGATTCGGCAGGCGTGCGATCGGGCATGAAGAACAGCGCCAGAATGAGCAGGATTATCGTCACCACCTCAACCGACAGCTGCGTGAGCGCCAGATCCGGAGCCGAGTAGCGAGCGAAGCCCAGGGCGACCATCAGACCGACAACGCTGAGCACCATCAACGCCACCAGACGCCGGCGATGGAACAGCACCGTCAACAATGACGTCAGCGCCAGGATCACCATCCCCGCCACGGTAATACCGTCCAGCGGCGTCAGTGCGACCGTGCCGTGGAGCGTTTGCAGGGGAGTCAACGCGAAGACAACCAGCACCAACGTACTGATCAGCATGAGCGCGATGTACCTTTGCAGCGATCCGTTCTCCAACAGACTGGTGATGTAACGTGCGCCAAGGGTCAAGCCGGCCATCACGCGCTCGAAGACTTCCAGCGAATCGACAGTAGGCAGCCCCTCGTACCAGCGGAACGCCCACTTGCGCAGCGAGTAGATCAGGATGCCCCCGATCAGCGCCACGAAGCTCATCGCCAACGGCAGATTGAAACCATGCCAGATCGACAGGCTGTACTCCGGCACGTTTCCGTTCAGGGTACCCGACACCGCGGCAGCCAATAGCGGGCCGACGGTAAATGCCGGCAGCATGCCCACCAGCAGGCAAAGCAGCACCAGAATCTCCACCGGTATCTTCATGTAGCGCGCAGGCTCATGCGGTGGATATTTAGGTAGGTCAATGGGTTCACCATTGAAGAACACGTCGTGCACGAAACGCAGCGAATAGGCGACCGAGAACGCACCAGCCAGGGTCGCGGCCGCAGGAATGGTCCAGTAGAAGCTGCCGAGCAAATGCTGATCGAGCGTCTCGGCGAAGAACATCTCCTTGCTCAGGAAGCCGTTGAGCAGCGGCACCCCCGCCATCGCCAGTGACGCTACCATGGCCAGCGCAGCCGTATGCGGCATGTACTTCCACATGCCGTTGATGCGCCGCATGTCACGCGTCCCGGTCTCGTGGTCGATGATCCCTGCGGCCATGAACAGCGAGGCCTTGAACGTGGCGTGGTTGATGATATGGAAGATCGCTGCCACGGCTGCCAATCGGGAGTCCAGGCCGAACAGCAGCGTGATCAGGCCCAGGTGGCTGATGGTGGAATAGGCCAGCAGCCCCTTGAGGTCATGCTGAAACAGCGCCATCACTGCGCCCAGCAGCAACGTCGTCAAGCCAGTGATGCTGACCAGATAGAACCACCATTCCGACTCCGCCAGCGCAGGATAAAGCCGCGCGAGCAGAAATACGCCAGCCTTGACCATCGTCGCCGAGTGCAGGAAAGCGGACACCGGCGTCGGCGCGGCCATCGCCTGCGGCAACCAGAAATGAAAGGGAAACTGCGCCGACTTGGTGAACACGCCAAGCAAGACCAGGATCAACGCGACGGGGTAAAGGGCGTTGGCGCGAATCAGGTCACCCGATGCCAGCACCGTCGTCAGCTCGAAACTGCCGACGATATAACCGATCAGCAGAATGCCAGCGAGCAGCGCCAACCCGCCGCCACCCGTCACCGCCAGCGCCATACGCGCGCCCTGGCGGGCATCGGCACGATAATTCCAGTAGCCGATCAGCAGGAACGACGAAAGGCTCGTCAGCTCCCAGAACATAAGCATCAGCAACAGGTTCTCGGACAGCACCACGCCGAGCATCGCGCCCATGAACAGCAGGAAGAACCCGTAAAAGCGCCCCATCGGATCCTTCTTCGACAGGTAGTAGCGCGCATAGAGAATCACCAGCAAACCGATGCCGAGAATCAACAGGGCGAACAGAAAACCCAGCCCATCCAGGCGCAGACTGAGGTTCAGGCCCAGCTGGGGCAGCCAGTCGTAATGAATGATCTCGGTCTGACCGGCGAACACATCGGCACGCTTGGACAGCAACAAGATCAGCGCGGCCAGCGGCGCAAGCCCAGCACCGAAGGCGCAGGCGGAGCGACCAAAACGCTCCAGGAAAAGGGGCAAGAAGATGCCCAGAAATGGCAAAGCGATAATCAGCGCAAGCGCCATGAACGAGACCCCTTAAGCCACCGTTTCGGAGGCGTTCTTATCCTTGCAGGCACAGCAACTGCCTGAAACAGCACACAAATGTGCGCCCGATTATCCATACGGATGATGCCGGCGTCATGGATTCATGTATTACGAAAAACAAAAGGCGCCGCCTCCGTCCCGTTTTTCGGAACGGATGGCAGCGCCCAGTTCAGCTCAGGACAACAGTGAAGCAGATCAAGGGGCGACGCGACTGGTGCCACTGACAGTCATGATGCGCACCCGCTGCCCGACCCGGAACACCTGATTCGGCTCGACCGCCTGAACGTAGGCACGCATGTTGCCATCATCCTCACGAACGGTAATCTCAACGCCCTGCGTGCGGGTGATACCCTCCTCCGCAGCCGCGCCGAGCATGCCACCCGCCACCGCACCGATCACGGCGGCGACTGCACTGCCGCGTCCGCCGCCGACGCCGCTACCGGCAACTCCGCCAACAACCGCGCCCGCGCCAGAACCAATGGGCGTCTTGGTGCCTTCGATCTTGACCGGACGCAGGGATTCGATGGTTCCATAGCGCACCGTCTGAACGGCACGAGCCTCGTCTCGAGAATAGGTATCTCCAGTAAGGCTGGACGCGCAGCCACCCATAGCCAAAGCCAAGGCAGTGAAGGAAGCGACAAAAATGGATTTACGCATTGTGATTCTCCTGCAAGCAGCTGTTTCGTTCCGGGTGTGGCCTGGCGTGACAGCGATGAAAAAGCGCTTGGCAACTTCACCATCCTGACTCAGCATTTGCCACCTTCGAGGCATACATATGCGAGTCGAACCTGGTGCGCCGGGTTCCTTCCTAAGAGACGACCCATGGATTACTTCATCATAGCTATCACCACGGTGGCCGGCCTGGCTTTTCATGCATGGCTCATAGTCCGCTTCCGCCGCTGGGCCGATCGCGATCTGGCGCTATCCATGGCCGGCGACGACCCGGCCAAACGCAGCTGGATGTTACAACGGCTCGCCGAAGCAAAGACCGAAAAGATCAAACGGCGGGACCTGGAGAACTGGCTCAAGCAGCAGGCCCAACGTTACCCGGCGGCATAATGAAATCCGCAGCCCAGTCGCAGCAGCACTAGCGCTATCGAGCTGAATCATCAGACCGCAGAACAGGCGCTTTCTCAAAGCAAGGGTGTGGCCTTTGCGTTACGACAGATTACCGATCACAGGGCGACGACGGCGCCAGCGTTCGCCCTACCATGTGGCATCCCTGCAAATCACGACTAGGTAAGGCTTGCGCGGCTGCCGTCGCGCCTTGGATCAGGGTGCCAGGCGCTCGCGCTGCCAGCTGTTGGCGACCAGGCGGTAGTCGAGCCGGTCATGCAAGCGGCTCGCGCGCCCCTGCCAGAATTCCATCCGTTCCGGCAGCAGGCGATAGCCGCCCCAATGCGGAGGGCAATGCGGAGCCTTGTCGAGAAAGCGCTGTTCAGTCTCGGCCAGCAGACGCTCCAGCGCCGCCCGGTCCGGAATGACCTGACTTTGCGGCGAGGCCCAGGCTCCCAGCCGGCTGCCCAATGGGCGGACATGGAAATAGGCATCCGATTCATCTTGGCTGACCTTCTCCACCCGCCCCTCGATCCGCACCTGCCGCTCGAGCGTCGGCCAGAAAAATGTCATGGCGGCAAAAGGCGTCGCCTGCAGCTGTTGCCCTTTGGCACTGTCATAGTTGGTGAAGAAGGTGAAGCCGCGCTCATCCAGCGCCTTGAGCAGAAGGATGCGGCAGTGCGGACGACCGTCAGCGTCGACCGTTGCCAGCGACATTGCATTTGGCTCTACCGGAGCCTGCTCCGTCTTCATCGCTTCGGTAAACCACTGATGGAACAGACCGAAAGGCTCGGCGGGGGCATTGGCCTCGCTGAGTCCGTCACGGGTGTAATCACGGCGCATATCGGCCAGGGTCTGGATCATCACATGGCTCCTTGTTTTCGAATAAGCAGGCTTCAGCGTACCAAGCGGCTGGTAGCCGGGCGACGGTCGATTACCGAGCCGGCCTGCAAAGTAAAGGTTAGCCGCCTTCCCGCATCCCGCGCTTGATTCAAGGCAACCATGCCGAACGAAAACAGGCCCGCAAGCGGGCCTGTTCGACATCACACAATCTGGGTAGCGTTATTTTGCCACCTCGGCTTGAGCCACCTGGGTTGCAGGCTGCGCGGGCTGCTCATACTGGGCAATCAGCGCCAGCATCGTTGTTTGCGGCGCCAGAACCATCTCAACCCGACGATTCAGCGCTCGACCTTCCTTGCTGTCATTCGCGGCACGCGGCATGTCGGAGCCCAGACCGCGAATGCGCAGACGGTCGTGCTTGAGCCCGCTCAGGCGGAAGATGGCCGCTACCGCACCAGCACGCTCACGGCTGATGGTGCGATTGATTTCATCGGCGCCGGTACTGTCAGCATGGCCGAGCACGACGACTGCGGTCTTGTCGTCCTTCTCTACCAGCTTGGCTACCCGAGTGATTGGCCCCAGGGTAACCGGCAGAAGCATGCCAGGACGGTCAGGGTTGAACGATGAATCCACCGGCGCGGTAACCACCAGCACACTTTCGCGCCGCTCCACCTCAAAACCTGTACCCACCAGAGCGTCACGCAGTTTCGGCTCATACTCGTCGAGCCAGGCATAATCGACCTTGGCGGCAACCGGAGCGGCCACTTCGCTGGGCTTTTCGCTTTTCGAGCTACAGCCCGCTACGACGATCATGCAGAAGATCAGTGAGACGCTTTTCAGCAGGTTCATGAGCAAGTTTCCGTCAACCACGAGCGTTCTGGGAGGGGCGACCTGCCAAGGCGAGGCCACTGGTGAGGTCGAGTTGAAATTGTGGACGCAAGTCCTTCTTTTGAAAAGCCTGCCTAACCAGAAGTGACGAGTGGTTCATCGCATGCATTCCGCGACGCAACGCGCCAACGCTTGTGCACGTGGATCCATCAGAACATATGGCCCAAGAGTATTGGTCACAAAGCCGAATGCCAGCTGGCGATCCGGGTCGGCAAAACCGATGCTGCCTCCAGCGCCCGGGTGACCAAAGGCCTGCGCGCCCATGCCGAATGTAGCATTGGCAACGTCCGGCTGATCCAGCCAGCAACCCAGACCGAAGCGTGTGGCGGCCAGCAGGGTGCGATCCTCCCCGGCGCTGTGCTGGCGTGTCATCTCGCGCAGCAGCGCCTCGTCGAGCAACTTGCCTTGCAGCAAACCGGTATAGAACCCCGCCAACGA
Source organism: Stutzerimonas stutzeri RCH2 (assembly GCF_000327065.1). Taxonomy (NCBI): domain Bacteria; kingdom Pseudomonadati; phylum Pseudomonadota; class Gammaproteobacteria; order Pseudomonadales; family Pseudomonadaceae; genus Stutzerimonas; species Stutzerimonas stutzeri. The sequence goes on from NC_019936.1 coordinate 3,046,762, forward strand.
ACGCGCATTGCCATGACCGTTGGCGGCTGGCTGCGCCATGCGGCGCCACTCCGGCTTGTTGCCGCTGCTCATGATCGACGGCGGGTTATTGAATGCTTTGGTACTGATTGACTCCGATTCGCTCATAAGCGTCTTGAACAGTCGCTGCGCAGAAGCATCGCCAAAATCGTTCTTGGTCCGAGTGAGATAAGCGACGCGATCGGCATCCACATCATCCACGCCGACATGGAAATCCAGTCCAAGTGGTGCAGCCGTGCGGCGTGTGATCGACTCGCCCGGGCCGCAGCCATCGACACGACGCAGCAGCTCGCCCACCAGCCAACCATAGGTCATCGCGGCGTAGCCCTGATCAGTGCCAGGCGTCCACCATGGTTCTTCGGCGGCCAGCGCCGCGGTCATGACATCCCAGTCGTACAGTGCTTCTGCGGGCAACGGTCTACGTATTGCCGGCAAACCCGCTCGATGGCAGAGCAGCTGACGCAGGGTGATGGCGGCCTTGCCATTGGTGGCGAACTCCGGCCATACACGTGCAACAGGTTCGTCCAGCTCCAGCTTGCCCTCGCCGACCAGCTGCAGCGCAGCGACTGCGGTAAACGTCTTGGTACAGGAAAACAGGTTGACCAAGGTATCGCTGTGCCAGACCTGCTCTCCCTGGTTGTCGGCAACGCCCGCCCAGAGATCGACGACCGTCTCGCCACCAATCTGCACGCAGAGTGCCGCTCCGCGTTGCTGAGTGCCTTCGAACAGTGAGCCGAATGCCTCGCGAACCGCTTCGAAACGAAGATCGAAATAGCCTTGAACCTGCACGTTGCCACCCTCTCGAAGTCTGTGCCTCGCATTCTTGCAACCGTCGCCTGGCAATGGAACCGCCAGGCGGCGCGGTGATGGACGAGCATCGCGCCCGGTTATCGCAGCCTGCTCAGCCGATTTCGCGGCGAAACGGCGGCAGCGCATTGAGAATCGCCTTGCCGTAGCGCTGCGTTACCACCCGTCGGTCGAGCAGCGTGATGGTTCCGCGATCCGTCTCGGTACGCAGCAGACGCCCACAGGCCTGCACCAACCGCAGCGAGGCATCCGGCACAGCGATCTCCATGAAGGGGTTGCCGCCACGCGCTCCGATCCACTCTGCCAGAGCGGCCTCGACCGGGTCATCCGGCACAGCGAACGGAATCTTGGCAATCACCACATGCTCGCAGTAGGCCCCGGGCAGGTCCACGCCTTCGGCGAAACTGGCCAGGCCGAACAAGACGCTGGACTCGCCGTCGTCGACCCGCGCCTTGTGTTTGTTCAGGGTTTCCTGCTTGGACAGGTTGCCCTGGATCAGAACCCGGCGGCGCCAATCACGCTCCAGCCCATCGAACACGTCCTGCATCTGCTTGCGTGAGGAAAACAGTACCAACGTGCCCCGGGCGCCCTCGACCAATGCTGGCAATTCGCGAACGATCGCCGCCGTGTGTGCTGCGGCGTCGCGCGGATCGGCCTTGAGGTCCGGCACGCGAAGCACGCCGGCATCGGCATGGTGAAAGGGACTCGGCACCACGGCAGTGACGGCGCCCTTTGGCAAGCCAGCCCGCATGCGGTAACGATCGAAGCTATTGAGGGCGGTCAGCGTCGCCGAAGTCACCAGCGCACCGAAAGCGACATTCCAGAGATTGCGCCGCAGTGTCTCCGCAGCGAGGATCGGGCTGGCATTGACCTCGATATCGAACAGCGCACCACCTTCGGCCAACGTCAGCCAGCGCGCCATCGGCGGACTGTCTTCCGGATCCTCGACGGTGAACGCGGTCCACAACTCCCAATTACCCTGCGAGCGGGTCAGCAAGCTGCCGAACAGGGGGTACCACTCCTCGGCCTGATGGCTGGCGATCCCGCTGCCGGTTTCACCATCCATGTCCTCTTTGAGCAGCTCGGCGATGCGGGTGAACAGGTCGGTCAGCTTGGCGAAACCTTTCTTCAACTCTGTACCCAGCTCGACGAGATGCTCCGGCACCACGCCACCGACGAAGCGATGCCGGGGCCGCTCACGGCCTTCCATGTCTTCGCCAGCCTTGAAGTCGGCAAGCTGCTCGCAGGCGCTGAACATGAACTGCTGCTGGGTACGCAGCTCGCGCGCCAGTTCGGGAATGCCCTCGACCAGTCGACCGAGTTCGCCCGGAAGCGGATGCTGCGCAAGCAGCTTGGTCAGATTCTTTTCTACCTGCCCCAACCAGTCCGCGGTCGAGCGTAGCCTTGTGAAATGGGCGAAATGACCAATGGCCTTGTCCGGCAGGTGATGACCTTCATCGAATACATAGATCGTCTCACGCGGATCGGGCAGCACCGCGCCCCCGCCCAGCGCGAGATCGGCAAGCACCATGTCGTGATTGGTGACGATCACGTCAACCTTGGTCATGCCCTCTCGCGCCTTGTAGAACGCGCACTGCTGGAAGTTGGGACAATGCCGGCCCGTGCACTGACTATGATCGGTCGTCAGCTGCGACCAGTCAGAATCGCCCAGCTCCTCGGGCCAGCTGTCGCGATCTCCATCCCAACGATTGCCGGCGAGCTTCTCGATCATGCTGGTGAAGAGCTTCTGACTACGCTCATCGACCTCGATACGAAAACCCTCTTCCTCGAACAGCTGGGCGGTCGCGCTCTGCGCCTGCCCCTCCTGCAGCAACAGGTCCAGCTTGGATAAGCAGAGATAACGCCCGCGCCCTTTGGCCAGGGCGAAGCTGAAGTTCAGCCCGCTGTTGCGCATCAGGTCCGGCAGGTCCTTGTGCACGATCTGTTCCTGCAAAGCGACGGTCGCGGTGGCGATCACCAGGCGCTTGCCTGCCGCCTTCGCTGTAGGAATCGCTGCGAGGCTGTAGGCAACCGTTTTGCCAGTACCGGTACCCGCCTCAACCGCGACCACCGCCGGCTCGCTCTCGCGACGTCCTTCAGCGTCGGTCTTGATGGTGCCGAGCACCTTGGCCACTTCGGCGATCATCAGTCGCTGGCCATAGCGGGCCTTGAGCCCCTTGGCTTCGAGAAAGCGAGTGTAGGCGCCCTGGATCTGGGACTTGAGTTCGGTGCTGAGCATGGGCGCGGAGCTGTATATATTTTCAGTATTTCGATAGGGCGGCTATGATAACGCGCGTTCGCTCAACCGCCACCGGAGATTTGCCCATGACGCCCTTCGCCTTGCTCTACGCACTACACGTACTTGCCGCGACGGTTTGGGTGGGCGGCATGTTCTTCGCCTGGATGGTGTTGCGTCCGGCAGCCGTGGCGATGTTGCAGGCTCCGGAGCGACTGAAGCTGTGGGCTGATGTATTCCGGCGTTTTTTCGTCTGGGTCTGGGTAACGGTGCTGGTTCTGCCGGTAAGCGGAATTGGCATGTGGCACATGCGTTTCGGTGCGCTGGAAAGTGCGCCGCGCTATGTACACATCATGACAGGGCTGTATCTGGTGATGCTGGCGCTATTCCTGCGAATCCAGTTGCTGCAGTTACCGACGCTCAAACGCGCCGTCGCTGGCGAACAATGGCCCGAAGGAGGCGCAGTGCTCGGCCAGATTCGCCGACTGGTCGGCATCAACCTGGTGCTGGGCCTGCTGGTGATAGCACTGGCCAGCGCAAGACCACTGTTTTAGCGGACTCTAAACAAAACAGCCGGGCGCGAGGCCCGGCTGGATCACCACCTCAGCCGAATCAAGGACGCGCTTCGACTTCGGCCTCTACGCGACGGTTGATGGCACGACCTTCCTCGGTCGCGTTATCGGCCACCGGACGCGATTCGCCGTAGCCAACCGAATTCACGCGACTACCCTCGACACCGTACTGATTGACCAGCACTTCACGCACAGCTTTCGCGCGGCGCTCGGACAGACGCTGGTTATAGGCATCGGTACCCACCGAGTCGGTGTGACCTTCAAGCACGGTGGTGGTCTGGCGATATTCCTTCATGAAATCGGCCAGGTTCTGGATGTCGCCGTAGCTGTCCTGCTTGACTACATCGCGATCGAAGTCGAACTTGACGTCCAACTCGACGCGAACCGGCTCGGATGCAGGCTCTGGTTCCGGCTGAGACTGAGGCATCGGCTCAACCGTTTCGACAACGGCAACGGTTTCCTCCTCCATGCCGTTGGCCCAACAATAGGCCGCTGCGACGCCACCACCGATCAGCGCACCCCAACCGGCATAGGAGCTGCTCTCGATAGCCCCAAGCGCGGCACCGGTCACGCCACCTACGGCCGCACATGTCGGCCAGTCCTGTTTCTGCACGCCTGCACAACCGGCCAGGAACGTGGTCATGACAATAACGGGTACTGCTGTCCGTAATGTACTCATCGATCAAAACCTCCAGTGTGGACATTCAGCCAGAACCGCCGCGTACGGGAGTCCGGGTGGCTCCGGTTACTTTCAGACTAGGCCGACAAACGGCACCGCGCTAGTCTTCACCTTTGAAACGAGGATTCTCGATTGACTGAAAACCCTGTATCGCATACGCCACAGCAAGCGCTTGCGGCGATGCTCGATCACTATGCCCCGGCGCGCCTGTTACACGTGGGGCGCAGCGATCAACCCGCTCTGGCTGCCTACGCCGAATGTCATCCGGAGTGTCAACTCGAGCGCGCCGATGTTGCTCCGCTGCCCGAAGAGCTGGCAAAGCAGCGCTATGACCTGGCGTTGTTCGCCGATTGCCTGGAACATCTGCCAAAACGCAGCGGCCTGGAGCTGCTCGGCAGTGTCCGCAACCTGAACGCCAGCCGCATGGCCGTACTCGTCGATCTCGAAGCCTGCGAATGGCAGACCACCGATTTCTATGCCTTGGCGCTGCAGGTCAGCGACCGCTTCCAGCGCGACGGACAGACCTTGACGCTCTTCACCTACGACCTGCTCCAATACAAGCAGGTTCCAGACTGGCTGAACGCCAGGTTCTGGGCGAACCCAGAAATGTTCGGCAAATACTGGTGGTGACATGAGCGATCAGCAACAACTCGACTCTAACTGCCCGTGCGGCAGCGGCAATGCGTTTAATCAATGCTGCGGCCACTATCATGCAGGCACCCCCGCGCCGAGCGCCGAGCTACTGATGCGCTCCCGTTACAGCGCCTATGTGCTGGGGCTGGTTGATTATCTGCAGGCAACCACGCTGCCGGCACAGCAGGCGGCGCTGGATCTGGAGGGGATACGACGCTGGAGCCTGGACAGCACGTGGCTGGGGCTGGAGGTGGAAGACAGCGTGGTACTTGGCGGCAAGCCCGAGCATGCGCTGGTGACATTCACCGCGCGCTGGCACGATCAAGACGGCGAACATGCCCATCAGGAGCGCTCGGCTTTCGTTCAATGCAACGGCAAATGGTACTTCATTGATCCAACGGTACCGTTGAAGGCGGGACGCAACGACCCCTGCCCCTGTGGCAGCGGTGCGAAGTTCAAGAAGTGCTGTGCCGCCTATGTCTGATCCCTGCCAAGTCGCCGCGACTAGCGCCGCGGCGACCGAGGAGCATCACTTCTCGACGAAGGCGCGCTCGATCAGGTAATGGCCTGGATCGCCCATGCGCGGCGAGACGCTCAAGCCGAAGCTGTTCAGCACCTGGCTGGTTTCGTCCAGCATGCTGGGGCTGCCGCAGATCATTGCCCGATCATCCTGCGGATTGATCGGTGGAAGTCCGATATCGCTGAACAGCTTGCCGCTTCGCATCAGTTCGGTCAGGCGACCCTGGTTCTCGAATGCCTCGCGGGTGACCGTGGGGTAATAGATCAGCTTTTCCTTTACCGCTTCACCGAAGAATTCGTTCTGCGGCAAGTGCTCGGTGATGAACTCGCGATAGGCGACTTCGTTGACGTAGCGAACCCCATGCACCAGCACGACCTTTTCGAATCGCTCATAGGTTTCCGGATCCTGGATGACACTCATGAACGGCGCCAGCCCAGTGCCTGTGCTTAGCAGATAGAGGTGCTTACCCGGCAGCAGATCGTCGAGCACCAGAGTTCCGGTCGGTTTGCGGCTGACCATGATCTGGTCGCCTTCCTGCAGATGCTGCAGCCGTGACGTCAGCGGACCGTTCTGCACCTTGATGCTGAAGAACTCCAGGTACTCTTCGTAGTTCGGACTGGCGATACTGTAGGCGCGCATCAGCGGACGACCCTCGACTTCCAGGCCGATCATGACGAACTGGCCGTTCTCGAAGCGCAGCCCTGCATTACGGGTAGTCTTGAAGCTGAACAGCGTGTCGTTCCAGTGATGCACACTGAGAACGCGCTCAACGTTCAGGTTACTCATGTTGCGAATTCCTCGTGGTGTCGCGACGGGCGTCGTTACGTGGCGTCAGTCTAGCGATAGCTTTAATATTCCTTAAATGGATAATAAAGATATCGGTTATCGGTTATATAGATATGCATTTCACGCTCCGTCAAATCGAAGTTTTCGCCGCCGTCGCCAGACAGGAAAGCGTGTCTCGCGCTGCCGAAAGCCTTTCCTTGTCGCAGTCGGCAACCAGCACATCGCTGGCCGAGCTGGAACGGCAGTCGGGCTGTCAACTGTTCGACCGGGCCGGCAAGCGGCTCTGCCTGAATGCACTCGGACAACAGCTGCTGCCGCAGGCCGTCGCCCTGCTCGATCAGGCACGCGCCATCGAGGATCTGCTGAATGGCAAGAGCGGCTTTGGCTCACTGGCGGTGGGTGCGACGCTGACCATCGGCAACTACCTTGCGACCCTGCTGATCGGCAGCTTCATGCAGCGCCATCCGGAGTGCCGGGTGAAACTGCACGTGCAGAACACGGCGAACATCGTGCACCAGATTGCGCAACACGAACTTGATCTGGGTTTGATCGAGGGCGAGTGTCAGCATCCGGATCTGGAGGTCCAGCCATGGATCGAGGACGAGCTGGTAGTGTTCTGTGCGCCCCAGCATCCGTTGGCCGGCCGAGAGCTGGTGGATCTGGAGGAGTTGACGTCCGAAGCCTGGATACTCCGGGAAAAAGGCTCGGGCACCCGCTTGACGTTCGAGCAGGCCGTGCGTCATCGACCGGGCAAACTGAATGTGCGACTGGAGCTGGAGCATACTGAAGCGATCAAACGCGCCGTGGAATCGGGGCTTGGTATCGGCTGCATCTCTCGGCTGGCTCTGCGCGACGCGTTCCGCCGCGGTAGCCTGGTCCCGCTGGCGACGCCAGAGCTGGACCTGCGACGCCAGTTCTACTTCATCTGGCACTCGCAGAAATACCAGACCGCAGCCATGCTCGAATTCGTCGAGCAGTGCCGCGCGATGACGTCAGGTGTCCGCCGCAGCGATGAGATCAACCTGCCGCCGATCGCCTGAACACTGCAGCAAACGCGGCCGGCATCAGCTGGTGGGGATGGAGCCCATTTGCTGTAGCAGCAAGGCGGCCTGGGTTCGTGTACGCACGCCAAGCTTGCGGAAAATCGCGGTCACATGGGCCTTGATGGTCGCTTCGGACACATTGAGTTCATAAGCGATCTGCTTGTTCAGCAGGCCATCACAAACCATCGTCAACACACGGAACTGCTGCGGTGTCAGGCTGGCAAGCCCCGCGCTAGCTGCCTTGGCCTCATCGCTGACGTTCGCCACGTCCTGAATGTTGCTCGGCCACCAGACGTCGCCATCCAGCACCGCGCGCACCGCCTCCTGGATGGTTTCCAGAGAGCTGGACTTGGGAATGAAGCCGCTGGCACCAAACTCGCGGGAGCGCGCAACAACCGCCGCGTCTTCCTGCGCCGAGATCATCACCACCGGCAGATGCGGATATTGCCCGCGGAGCAGCACCAGACCGGAAAAGCCATAAGCGCCCGGCATGTTCAGATCCAGCAGGACCAAGTCCCAATCGGCGCCCTGGTTCAGAAAGGTTTCCAGTTCGGCGATGCTGGCCGCCTCCACCAGACGTACGTTTTCCCCCAGCCCCATGGTGAGCGCCTGCTGAAGCGCACTGCGGAACAGCGGATGATCATCGGCAATGATTATTTCGTAAGCAGCCATTGGCAGACCTGTAGTTTTTATTGGCGCTTTTCATCGGCTTGAGCAGCCGATGCCGACATGATGACGGCAGAACCCCTAGAAATTGCTTCGGGGATGGTCCGATGTGGATATTTCAGCCGGCTGAAACCGAATATCGGCCGCCTGCTACAACAAATCAAGCGGCGCAAGCATGCCCACCGATGAATAAGTGGTCAAGCGCGGCGCTTTATAGCAAAGTTTGCGACTTTTCCCGAACGAGCTGAAACATGCGCAGCCAAGCCCTCCGCGCCGACTTCCTGATGCTGATCACCGCCATGATCTGGGGCACTGCCTTTGTGGCCCAGCGCATCGGCATGGACAACATCGGTCCGTTTCTTTTCACCGGCCTGCGTTTTGCGCTCGGTGCCCTCGCGCTGCTGCCACTGGTGATCTATCAGGGCCGCACCAAGGCTCGCCACGAACCGTTCCTGCAGCGCGGCCTGCTTCTGGGTGGCTTGAGCATGGGCCTTGCGCTGACGCTGGGCATCAACCTGCAGCAGGTCGGCCTGCTGTTCACCAGCGTGACCAATTCCGGCTTCATTACCGGCCTTTATGTGATCGTGGTACCTCTGCTGGGCCTCGCCATCGGCCACAAGACCGGCTTCGGCACCTGGCTCGGCGCATTCCTCGCCGTCGCGGGCATGGCAATGTTGAGCATCGGCGAAGATTTCACCGTAGCCTCGGGCGACTGGATTCAGCTAGCCGGCGCGTTCGTCTGGGGCGTGCACGTGCTGCTGGTGAGTTTCTTCGTCAGCCGCCACGACGCTATTCGGCTGGCCTTTCTGCAGTTCGCCACCTGCGCCGTGGTGAGCCTGTTGCTGGCCCTGGTCTTCGAGGAGATCAATCCGTCCAGCATCTGGCTCGCAGGCCCAGCGCTCATCTACGGCGGTCTGTTTGCGGTTGCGGTCGGCTATACGCTGCAAGTCGTGGCGCAGAAGCACGCCATTGCATCCCACGCGGCAATCATTCTGTCGCTGGAGGCCGTATTCGCCGCCATCGCCGGCGCGCTGTTCCTCGAGGAAAGCCTGACGCTGCGCGGTTACATGGGCTGCGTACTGATGTTCATCGGCATGCTGGCGGCGCAACTTTGGCCACGCAAGCCGGAAGTATCTACGACCAGCGCTGCCGTCAAGGTCTGAGGTGCAAGCGCATCAGGGCGCGGGCTTCAATGCCAGATGTGCCGGATTTTGCAGATCCGGTTGGCGATGGTACTTGGCCCCCAGATAGTGCTCGGTAAACACATCGAGCCAGGCATCCAGGGTATTTGCCGCGGCCGAATCGCCTGCCAGATCCAGGCAGAGAGCGGCGACCTCGGCGGTGCACAGGTGGTCACTGCGGGTCGAACGGCGCAGCCGGTAGCGTGATAACGCCTCAGGTTGCAGGCTTAGCACCGGCAACCCATCCAGATAAGGACTCTTGCGAAACATCTTGCGCGCCTCGGTCCAGGTCGCATCGAGCAGGATGAAGAGCGGACGCTTGTCGGACTGTCGCTCGACCTGACCGACAACCCGATGCGCCTCGGCATATTCTCCGGGAAAGATCACCAGCGGCTGCCATTGCGGATCGGCCAGGAGAGCCAGCAGTCGCGGATCGACACCCGTACGCTGCCAGGTGAAGGCGAACGTGTCGGGAACGACATCGGCGATCAGCCAACCCGTGTTGCTCGGTTTCAACGGCTCGATATCGTGCATCAACAGGCAGACGCCGCAATCGCTATGGATTTTCGGCAGCCACGCACAGAGACAGTGACTGAACGGCACACGGCAACGCGCGCAACGCGGAGCACGCGAGCCACGCGCAACGAAAGGCTTGAGGCTTTTAGCCAGGCGCTCGTCGCGCAGACGGGCTACGGCATGGGGCATGGGTTGGGCTCGACGGCTGACGATCAGGCGCGGCAGTCTACAGCGGCCACGCCCCTGCCGGGCAATACCGGTAACTGAACCGCACCACAGCCAGCCGGTCGAAATAGCGCAGTCATAAGGAGACCGCCATGTACCGTCTGACTACCCTGCTCGCTCTGAGCCTCGCCTTACCCGTTGCCCACGCCGCCTCGCTGCAAGAACAGCAGCTGAGCCAGTTGCTCGACCAGGTTGCCCGTGAAAGCAGCGTCGGCACACCCCGCGCGATCAACGAAGACATCCTCGACCAGGGTTACACCGTGGAAAACAACCAGCTGGTCAACCACCTCAGCGTTCAGCCGCGGCATGCAGCGCAGATGAGGGATAACCCGGCCGACGTGCGCAGCCAGCTTGCGATCAGCGTCTGCGGCAATGAGGGGCTACGCAAGCTGATGAGCCAAGGTGCCGTGCTGCGCTACGACTTCAGCGAATATCAGAGCAACAAGCCCATTGCCAGCGAGCGCTACAAGGCGTCCGACTGCGGTCTGTAGCACCGCAACGGCCAGCGGGAGCGGCCTACTGGCCGCACTCCCGCCGCGCCTTTTCTGTCAGGCGTCGCCCCGCAATATCTGCGGATCGCCCTTGCCGGCCACCGCCGCAGCTTCATCCCGCGTGAGTAGCGCTGTGCGTGGAACATTGCGCAACCGCGCGCAGGCGGCCAGCACATTGGCCCAACTGGCACGGTTGGCGAACTGCATACCGAACTCGTCCAATGTACCGCCACGGTTGCGATAGCCAAGTGCCGAGCATTTGCGTGCATCGGGCAGGATCGGCCAGAGATGACCGCGAGCCACTTCCGGGCGCATATGGGTCAGCAGCACACGCATCTCCATTTCGTCGGGGAACAGACGCTCCGCCACTCCGTCGCTGGCGCGCGCCTCGACTTCCCAATGATCGCGAGGCCCCCGGAACCGACCCGGCTCCTGCAGATAAACCAGGCGATAGGCACATTCGGCCTCCTTCAGACGCTTGGCGGCACGGAGCATTTCACCCAGCTGATAACTGCCGTTGGCGATCAACAGCAACGGCTCACTGCCCGGCTGCTCCTCGACCACGATGGCCCCGTCACGTGCCAGCTGTTCGGACTGCGCACGATCGAAGTAGCACGGCCGATCACGCTTGGGCATGACCAGGCAAGCCAATTCGCCACGCGCCTGATAGATCGCCGGCAGCAAGGCCAGGGCGCTGTTGTGGTCGGCAGGAAACAGCACCCGCACCATGTCGTTCATCTCACCGAGCAGCGCCTCGCAGAATGTGGTGTCCTGGTGGGACTGCTGGTTCTTGCCGTTCTCCCAGGTATGCGATGTCGCGATCAGCGGCCAGCCGAGCCAGCCCGCCGGCCGGCCGATTTCTTTCTGCTGACGGGAGAAGATGATGCTCTGTCGCACCACACCAAGCATCTTCACGCAGAAGGCTTCGTAGCTGGCCACCAGATTCAATCCGCCCTGATTGGCCAGGCACGCTGAAACCACAGCCTCCTCGTTGAGCGCGGTGATGATCGCCCCGTCTATCGCTTCGAGTTCGCTTTCCGGCTCGATCACCCGGTGCTTGAGCGCTTTCAGCACCCCACCCAGGCGGTTGCTCGCCAGCTCGTCCGGGTTACCGACGCGCGGCCGCAAGGAGGGGTTGGCCGCAGTCAGCTCGACGAAGAAACGATCCACTGCAGCCATCGGTGAACAGGCGTCGTCGCGGTAATTCAGCTTTGGCATGACCGGTGCCGGTGGCCGACGCAACGCCAGCGGGTTGTCGCGCTCCAGCACACGCCCCTGGCGGTTGCGTTCGAACAGTTCCAGTGCGGCCGCCAGCTCCGCCTGCGAAACGAACAACCGTGCCGCATGCTCATTGAACAGATCACGCGACTCTTCATCCTGGCTCGGGTTGCCCGGCAGCGGCAGGTTGTGTGCGGCGTTGCGGCCGGCACCATAGAAGCCGAAGCCCTTTACCGTTTCGGCAATACCGTACGGCATCGGCAGCGGGTAGTTGAGGATGCCGCGAGCCTTTTCCTCCACCCGACGTTCCAGGCGCAGTTCCATCTCCCAAAGGGTCGCAACGAATGCCGCGGGGTCGCGCCCATCGAAGGGCATCGGATCGAAACCGCACTGGCTCAGATGCTGGCGGAAATCGGCAAGCCCCTGCTCGGTGCCCAGCGCGGTGCGCTGTTCGATCCGCCGCCCATTGGCGATCATTACCGGCAACGCCACACCACAATCTTCGGCACGCCACCAGCGCGGTATCCAGTCACTGCCGCGTTGTTCTTCCGCCGCACCATCGGAAAGGAAGGCCACCAGCGTCTCGCCGGGCAGCGGCATATGCGCATATTGCAGCTCGGCAAAGCCCAGATAGCCGCCCTCGGCAATCCCGCCAGCGGTATGCGGATTGACGTGGCTACCCAGTGGCGCGAGCGGGCTGCCATCGGCCGCCTGGTGGTAGCCGTAGAAATCCTGCAGCAGGCGATTCATGCCCGCCTCGCCGCCGCCATAGGCCTGCGCCTGTTCCGGGTGCAGGTTGCCAGTCAGTAGATTGAGGGCATCGACGGCGGCCACGCAGTGGCCCTGCCCCATCAGCCAGGCTCGGGTACGGCCGGTCAATGCATTTAGCGCTAGATAGCCCGCATAGGCCGGCACCATGTTGAGTGCTCCGCCGGTATGCCCCTCAGGGCTGCGTTTGAAATCGTCGACGGTTAGCGGCGTGCCATCCAGATGCACATGCTGCGCATAGGTCATGTGCACGACCAGCCAGAGGCCGGCGCTGGCGACGCGGTCGACCGCCTGCAGCAGGCGATAGACGCTGGCCAGATCCGCTTGGTGTCCCGCCTGCACCAGCTGATGGGCCAGACGGAATACTGCCGCCTGGGTCTCCAGCCCATGCTCGAACGGGCCAAAACCGCCGCGCCAGGCGGCAAATTCCGGTTCGGCTTGTGCGTGTTGATCCAGCTCGACGAGGCTGGGCAGTAGCTGACTCATGGGATCACTCCGTTGGTAAGCGGGTTGTGCTGTAGTCTAGGCAGGGCTCGTTTCGCTATCTCTGATATGTATCAAGTCACCAGGGCAGCCGAGCGGGCAATGTGGACATCATCGTACAGACAGGAAGGCAACATGGCTTTGCTCAGTTTTCTCGGCGCCATTCAGCAGGTAACCGGCTCCTGCTATCTCATTGAGACCCACGACGGCATCAGGGTTCTGCTTGAATGCGGCATGCATCAAGGTCGCCGAGAGGAAGAAAGCGACAATCGCGCAGCGTTCGCCTTCGACCCCACAACGCTCGATGCGGTCGTGCTGTCCCACGCCCACATCGACCATAGCGGCCTGCTGCCACGCCTGGTTGCCCTCGGCTATCGCGGCCCGGTGCATTGCACCGACGCCACCGCCGAGCTGCTGGAGCTGATGCTGCTGGACTCGGCGCAGATTCAGGAAAAGGATGCCGAATGGGAAAACAAGTGGCGCGCACGCATCGGCAAACCGATGATCCAGCCGCTGTATACCCGTGTCGATGCCGAACGCATGCTGAGCCAGCGCGAGCCACACGCGTACGGCGAGACCTTCGAGGTTGCCCAAGGCGTCGTCGTGACCTTCCATGACGCAGGCCATATCCTCGGCTCTTCCATTGTGCAGATGGACGTCAGCGACCACGGCAGAACGCGTCGCCTTGTTTTCTCCGGCGACCTCGGCAACGCCTGCTCGCCGCTGATGCATCCGCCAACCGTGCTCAAGGAAGCCGACGTTGTGCTGATGGAGTCCACTTACGGTGATCGCGACCACCGCAGCCACGAAGACACCGTCGAAGAGCTGGCCGGCATTCTGCAACAAGCGCACCGCGATGGCGGCAATGTGCTGATGCCATCCTTCGCCGTCGGGCGCACCCAGGACCTGATCTACTATCTCGGGCGTTTCTATCGTGAAGGCCGCCTGCCGCAGCAAGCGGTGTTTCTCGACAGTCCGATGGCCATTGGCGCCAATGCCATCTATTCGCACTACAAAGACCAGCTGGACCTCAACGGCATCGACGCGGCCCTTAGCGGGACCAGCGGCAAGCTGTACGCCGAGCGCTGGCTGCCAATCCTCAAGCCCACACCGACTCCTGAAGAGTCGATGGCCATCAACCGCTTCAAGAGCGGTGTGATCATCATCGCTGGCAGTGGCATGTGTACCGGCGGACGCATCCTGCATCACTTCAAGCACAACCTCTGGCGCGAGGAATGCCACCTGGTGATCCCGGGCTTCCAGGCCCGTGGCACCCTCGGCCGCGCCATCGTTGACGGCGCCGGCAGCGTCAAGCTGCTGCACCAGCGCATCGCCGTGAACGCGAAGATCCATACGCTTGGCGGCTTCTCCGCCCACGCCGGGCAATCGCAGCTGATCGACTGGGTCAGCAACTTCGAAAACCGCCCGGAGCTCTATCTGGTCCACGGTGAGCTGGAGAAGATGCAGGTACTGCAGCAGGCCATACGCGATCGCCTGAACTGGGAAGCGCGGATACCCGAGCCGGGTGATCGAATCGCGCTCTGAAGGAGCGGGCCGAAGCCTCTGCGGTTTCGGCCCGGCAGCAGCTCAGCTTGAGCCGGCAGACGGTAGCCTATAGCCTGAGCGCGACGCCCATACATGGAGAAGTTGTATGTCTTTCGATACGGACGACTACCTGTCGCGACACTTCAAGACCAGCGGCGCCGAACTGGAAAGCAAGATCGACGAACTGGTTGCCATGGTGGTTTCCGAAACCAGCCCCAATCTGCCGCTTTACCGGGAAATGCTGGTGACCGTCACCCGCATGGCGCAAGCCGACCGCAGTCGCTGGGATGCCAAGATCCTGCTACAGACCATGCGCGAAATGGAGCATGCCTTCAGCCGCCTCGACCAGTTCAAGCGGCGGCGCAAGGTCACCGTGTTCGGCTCCGCCCGCACACCGGTCGAGCACCCGCTGTATGCGCTGGCCCGACAGCTGGGCGCCACCCTCGCCCACTACAACTTCATGGTCATTACCGGTGCCGGTGGCGGAATCATGGCCGCCGCACATGAAGGCGCAGGACGTGACAACAGCCTCGGCTTGAACATCACGCTGCCGTTCGAGCAACACCCGAACCCGACCGTGGGCGGTACCGACAATCTGCTGTCATTCCACTTCTTCTTCGTGCGCAAGCTGTTCTTCATCAAGGAGGCGGACGCGCTGGTGCTCTGCCCCGGCGGCTTCGGCACACTGGACGAAGCGCTGGAAGTGCTGACGCTGATCCAGACCGGCAAGAGCCCCTTGGTTCCAGTCGTATTGCTCGACGAACCCGGCGGTACCTACTGGAAGGACGCGCTGCAATTCATGCGCGGCCAGCTGGAGGAGAACCGCTACATTCTGCCCAGCGACATGCGCCTGATGCGCCTGGTCGACGATGCGGACGAAGCTGCGAGGGAGATTGCCAATTTCTATCGCAACTTCCACTCGAGTCGCTGGCTGAAGGACCGCTTCGTCCTGCGCATGAACCACCCGCTCAACCAGCAGGCGATGGAATACCTGAACGACGAGTTCACCGATCTCTGCGTGAAAGGCGAGTTCGAGCAACAGAACTGCTGCGAATCGGAACTGGACGAGCCGGAGCTGCAGCGCCTGCCGCGCTTGAGTTTCGTCTTCAACGGCCGCAATCACGGGCGTTTGCGGGAGCTGACCGATTTCGTCAACGAGCCGGCCAACTGGGCAGCACCGCTGGCAACCGAAGATTGACGCAGTCAGCGCAGCGACGGGCTACGGGAGCAGCAGCCCGGCGCATAAATACCTAAGCCGCCGGAACAGCTCTAGCAACCAGGCCGCTCGTTTGCACCACTTCAATCAGCCGAACTACCGCCACGCAACAATCGGCTGATCAGCTCCAGCGGATAACCGCGATAGCTGAGAAAACGCCCCTGCTTGGCCCGCTCCCTGGCATCAGCTGGCAACTGACCAAACTTGCGCTGCCAGAGCTCATGCAGCTGTTCGCTCCAGTCGAAGCCACTGTCTCGCAGAGCCTGTTCGACATCCGCCCGGGGCAGTCCGCGCTGGGACAACTCTTCGCGAATGCGCAACGGCCCGTAGCCGGCATTGGCCCGGCTTCTGACAAAGCTTTCGAGGTATCGGGATTCGGATAACAGGCCCTGCTCGCAGAGGCGATCCAGGGCCTGTTCGATCAGATCAGGCGGGGCGCCACGTTGGCGCAACTTGCGGGCCAGCTCGACGCGCCCATGTTCGCGCCGAGCCAGTAGATCCATGGCTACCCGCCGCACCGCGACAGGAGTATCGAGCACGGCTGGCATGGATCAGAGGTCGGCGTCAGCCAGATCTTCGCTGACTACGTTCGCCTTGCTACCGCCCGAGACCACGAGCAGCTTGTCGCGGATCTGCTGCTCGATCTCGCGGCCGATTTCCGGATTGTCTTCCAGGAACTTGGCGGCGTTGGCCTTGCCCTGGCCGATCTTGTTGCCCTTGTAGGCGTACCAGGCACCAGACTTCTCGACCAGACCCTGCTGCACACCAAGGTCGATGACTTCGCCACTGCGGTAGATGCCCTTGCCGTAGAGAATCTGGAATTCGGCCTGGCGGAACGGTGGGGCAACCTTGTTCTTCACGACCTTGACGCGGGTTTCACTACCGACCACTTCGTCGCCTTCCTTCACCGCGCCGGTACGGCGGATATCCAGACGGACCGACGCGTAGAACTTGAGCGCGTTACCACCGGTGGTGGTTTCCGGGCTGCCGAACATCACGCCGATCTTCATGCGGATCTGGTTGATGAAGATAACCAGGCAGTTGGCGTTCTTGATGTTACCGGTGATCTTGCGCAGCGCCTGGGACATCAGACGAGCCTGCAGGCCGACGTGCGTATCGCCCATCTCGCCTTCGATTTCGGCCTTGGGTACCAGCGCCGCCACGGAGTCGACGATGATCACGTCGACCGCGTTGGAGCGGACCAGCATGTCGGTGATTTCCAGTGCCTGCTCGCCGGTGTCCGGCTGCGAAACCAGCAGGTCGTCGACATTCACGCCCAGCTTGCCGGCATAGTCCGGGTCCAGCGCGTGCTCGGCATCGACGAAGGCACAGGTAGCGCCCATCTTCTGCGCTTCGGCGATCACCGACAGAGTCAGGGTGGTTTTACCGGACGATTCCGGACCGTAGATCTCGACGATACGACCCTTCGGCAGGCCGCCGATGCCAAGCGCGATGTCCAGGCCCAGCGAGCCGGTAGAGATGGCCGGAATGGCCTGGCGATCGTGATCGCCCATGCGCATCACTGCACCCTTGCCGAACTGCTTTTCGATCTGGCCCAGGGCTGCAGCCAAGGCGCGCTTCTTGTTCTCGTCCATCAAATCCTCACTTGATCAAGAGGGCCGGAGGCCACAACAACTGTATAAGTAGACAGTATTAGAACATAGGCAATTTTACTCGCCTAGCCCCGAACCGGTTTTTCTCCGACCGCCAGGGCGATCAACCCTTGCAGCGCGGCCGCTACCGTCTGCTCGCGCACGGCCTGACGATCACCGCTGAACAGATGCCGCTGTGCATGTACCTGGTTGCCATCGGCCCAGGCGATCCAGACGGTGCCCACCGGCTTCTCGGCCGTACCGCCGCTCGGTCCGGCAACGCCGCTGACCGCCACCGCAAAGCGCGCGCCACTGTTCTGCCGGGCCCCATGCACCATGGCCTGGACGACCTCGGCACTGACGGCACCGACCTGCTCGAACAACTCCGCAGGCACACCAAGCTGGCGGGTCTTCTGCGCATTGGAATAGGTGATGTAGCCCGCCTCGAACCAGGCCGAGCTGCCGGCGATACGAGTGATGGCCTCGGCGATACCGCCACCGGTGCAGGACTCTGCCGTGGTGACCTGGGCGCCGAGGCGCTGCAGCTCCTCGCCCAGACGCGCGGCCAGTTCAGTGAGATTCATCAGCGCCTCGCGCAATCCTGAAAGTGGCCAATACCCTACACCAGCAGTTCGTGGAGTCCAGCCCGCCTCGACCACGACTGGCCGGGCGGTACCTCATCCGACTCAGGCGTCCTGGCGAACCGGCAAAACGATGCCCTCACCCCTCCGTCGTCCGCGGCGACTCACAACCGCGTCGCCATAACGCTGAATGGGATCGGCGAGGGTTCGCTTAACGAAGAACCCGAACAACGTCAGCAGAATCAGCATCGCCGCGATATAAAGCGGGCCCGGAACCGCCAGATCGCCAGCGCCGAAACCCAACAGTTCGACGATGGCGAACACCGATGGATGCGAGAGAAAGATGATGTATCCGACGCCGCCAAGCGGCGCCAGCCAGCGCAGCCGGTTGCCACTGATGCGCGTGGCGCCAAGAAAGAGCGCAACGCCCACGCCGTAGCTGACGAAGTAGCGGTACCAGGATTCGCCGAAACCCGTATCGCGCGAATAAGCGAGCACGCAGATCGGCAGCAGGAACAGATAGAACAGTCCGACCGCGATACGCGCGTAGTGCCCGGTATCGGTCGCCCGACCGTTGTCCGTCGCCTTCCACAAAGCACCGAGAAAACACACGCTCAGCATCAGCGGCAAAGCCACCGGCAGCTTGATTTCCAGCTTGTAGCGCAGAAAGGCCAGTGACAGCGTGAACAGATACTGCACGAGCAGAAACAGCAGATCCCGTTTTGCCGAACCACCGAGGCGCAGCGCGAAGAGCAGGATGCAGAGAACGTAGAAGGTGAGCTCGATCTGCAGCGTCCAGTACAGGCCAATCACATTCTCGACGAGCACGAAGCCTTGCAGCATCGTCGCATTGATGGCGATCACCGCCGGGCTGAACACCTTGGCTGGATCGTCCCAGGGGAACATGACGCCGAGAAACAGCGACAACCAGTACAACGGAAACAGCCTGAAGAAACGCTGGTAGACGAATGCTGCGATAGGCCGCTCGTATCGGCCACGACTCTTGTAAAGCGCTGCCACGACGAAATAGCCGCTCAGTGCGAACAACACCAGCACGCTGGTCTTGCCGACATCCAGCACCGCCTTGCTGAGAAGAAACAGCAGGCCGGTCATCTCGTCGAAATGGCCGTCACGCTTCATTTTTGCAATCAGATGGGAATAGGCGACGCACAATGCCGCAACGCCGCGCAGGGCATCGAGTCCGAGTAGTCGGGACATGTCTGCTGCTCACTTTGGACTTGGTGGAGAGTTGCCAGAGTTACTGCAGGGAACTGACGCGAGGAGGTCATGCACGCAAGCACTCGCTGTTCGCCAGCGGTTGCCGGAACGCGAACGATGCGAGGCAGAAACGACGATCAGGCAAGCTACCGCAACAGGCATCGAGGGCCTGAACAGTCGCAAGATCGGATGGCATCGAAAGGTACAACAGAGGCCGCGCACGCGGCGCACCGACAACCGATCGACGGGGCAGAGTTATCGGCAGCGGCGACCGACCTGTCAACGCTTTCGTCCCGCGGCCCGACAGATGACATGCCTTGGTGGATGTCGATCAAGACGCTTGCCGGTCCATTCCCTGCCGCGCAATGCGGCCCGTGGTAACCTTGCCGGCTTTCCGCGGGAATCCCTCTTCCCAACCAAGTGGCAACACAACGCCACCACTGGGACGCATGATCCGGGTTCCCTCGCCCTACAACGAGCCGCGCCGCAACCGATGACCAAACCCAACGCCGACCTCTCCGCCCATACGCCCATGATGCAGCAGTATTGGAAGCTCAAGCGCGAGCATCCGGACCAGCTGATGTTCTACCGCATGGGCGACTTCTACGAGCTGTTCTACGACGACGCCAAGAAAGCCGCCGCGCTGCTCGACATCACCCTGACTGCGCGCGGTCAGTCGGCGGGTACGGCGATTCCCATGGCCGGTATTCCTTTCCATTCCGCCGAAGGCTATCTGGCGCGACTGGTCAAGCTTGGCGAATCGGTGGTGATCTGCGAGCAGATCGGCGACCCGGCCACCAGCAAAGGCCCGGTGGAGCGTCAGGTGGTACGCATCATCACGCCGGGCACGGTGAGCGACGAGGCGCTGCTCGACGAGCGCCGCGACAACCTGCTGGCGGCGGTGGTCGGCGACGAGAAGCTGTTCGGCCTGTCGGTGCTGGATATCGCCAGCGGCCGCTTCAGTGTGCAGGAACTCAAGGGCTGGGAAACCCTGCTTGCGGAACTTGAGCGCCTGAGCCCGGCTGAACTGCTGATCCCCGACGACTGGCCGCAGGGCCTACCGCTGGAGAAACGCCGCGGCGTGCGCCGCCGTGCACCCTGGGATTTCGATCGTGATTCGGCATTCAAGAGCCTCTGCCAGCAGTTCTCCACCCAGGACCTCAAGGGCTTCGGCTGCGAGAACCTGACCCTGGCCATCGGTGCCGCCGGCTGCCTGCTCGCCTACGCCAAGGAAACCCAGCGCACCGCCCTGCCCCACCTGCGCAGCCTGCGCCACGAGCGCCTCGACGACACGGTGATCCTCGATGGCGCCAGCCGGCGCAACCTGGAGCTGGACGTCAACCTCGCCGGCGGCCGCGAGAACACCCTGCAATCGGTCATGGACCGCTGCCAGACCGCCATGGGCTCGCGCCTGCTGACCCGCTGGCTGAATCGTCCGCTGCGCAACCGCGAGATCCTCGAAGCACGCCAGGATTCGATCACCTGCCTGCTCGAGCACTACCGCTTCGAGCAGCTGCAGCCGCAGCTCAAGGACATCGGCGACTTGGAACGCATCCTCGCCCGCATCGGTCTGCGCAACGCCCGCCCGCGCGATCTGGCGCGCCTGCGCGACGCCCTGGCCGCGTTACCGCAGCTGCAGGCCGGCATGCAGGACCTGGTGGCGCCGCATCTGCTCGAGCTGGCGACCAGCATCAGCACCTACCCGGAGCTGGCGGAACTGCTGGCCCGCGCCATCATCGACAACCCGCCAGCGGTGATTCGCGACGGCGGCGTACTGAAGACCGGCTACGACCCCGAGCTGGACGAGCTGCAGTCGCTCTCCGAGAACGCCGGCCAGTACCTGATGGATCTGGAGACCCGCGAGAAGGCGCGCACCGGGCTGGCCAACCTCAAGGTCGGTTACAACCGCGTGCACGGCTACTTCATCGAGCTGCCGAGCAAGCAGGCCGAATCCGCGCCGGCCGACTACATCCGCCGGCAGACACTCAAGGGCGCCGAACGCTTCATCACACCTGAGCTCAAGGAATTCGAAGACAAGGCACTGTCGGCCAAGAGCCGCGCCCTGGCGCGCGAGAAGCTGCTCTATGACGAGCTGCTGGAAATGCTCATCGGTCATTTGGCACCACTGCAGGAAAGCGCCGCTGCGCTGGCCGAGCTGGACGTGCTGAGCAACCTCGCCGAGCGTGCGCTGAACCTTGACCTCAATCGTCCGCGCTTCGTCGAGCAGCCGTGCATGCGCATCGAGCAGGGTCGCCATCCGGTGGTCGAGCAGGTGCTTGAGACGCCTTTCGTGGCCAACGACCTGGGCCTCGACGACGCCACGCGCATGCTGGTCATCACCGGACCGAACATGGGCGGTAAATCCACCTACATGCGCCAGACCGCGCTGATCGTGCTGCTGGCACAGATCGGCAGCTTCGTTCCGGCAGCCGCCTGCGAGCTGTCGCTGGTGGACCGCATCTTCACCCGCATCGGCTCTTCGGACGATCTGGCCGGCGGGCGCTCCACCTTCATGGTGGAGATGAGTGAAACCGCCAACATCCTGCACAACGCCAGCGATCGCAGCCTGGTGCTGATGGACGAAGTCGGTCGCGGCACCAGTACCTTCGATGGCCTCTCGCTGGCCTGGGCGGCTGCCGAGCACCTGGCCAAGCTGCGCGCGTTCACGCTGTTCGCCACCCACTACTTCGAGCTGACGGTGCTGCCGGAAAGCGAGCCGGTGGTGGCCAACGTCCACCTTTCCGCTACCGAGCACAACGAGCGCATCGTCTTCCTGCACCATGTACTGCCGGGGCCGGCGAGCCAGAGCTACGGCCTGGCGGTTGCACAGCTGGCCGGCGTGCCGGGCGAAGTCATCCAGCGCGCGCGCGACCATCTGTCGCGCCTGGAAACCACCAGCCTGGCGCACGAAGCGCCGAGAATAGCGCCCGGCCAGCCGGCACCACCAATGCAGAGCGACCTGTTCGCCAGCCTGCCGCACCCGGTGCTCGAGGAATTGGGACGGATCAATCCCGATGATGTGACGCCGCGCCAGGCGCTGGACCTGCTATACAGCTTGAAATCACGCATTTGATACGCCGCGAAAGCTGCTAGAATCGCGCGCATTTTTTTGATAAGCGGCATTTGCCTGTGCCGCCTACTCGCAGGGGCGTCACCGTAACGCCTACCTGACACGCCTGAGGAGATAGCTAGACATGACCTTCGTCGTCACCGACAACTGCATCAAGTGCAAATACACCGATTGCGTGGAAGTCTGCCCGGTGGACTGCTTCTACGAAGGCCCGAACTTTCTGGTGATTCACCCGGACGAGTGCATCGACTGCGCACTGTGCGAGCCGGAGTGCCCGGCTCAGGCGATCTTCTCCGAAGACGAGGTACCGGAAGATCAGCAGGAGTTCATCGAACTCAACGCCGATCTGGCGGAAGTCTGGCCGAACATCACCGAGAAGAAAGACGCTCTGGCCGATGCCGAAGAGTGGGATGGCGTGAAGGACAAGCTGCAGTATCTGGAGCGCTGATACCTAGCGATTTCGGATAAAAAAATGCCCGCAGCGATGCGGGCATTTTTATTCGTGCTGCGAGTCGGCAGCGACAGGTCAGGCCTTGTCGATGCCCTTTTTCAGGGTGTCTTTCACATCACCCTTGACCTGCTGGGCCTCGCCCTTCACTTCCTGGCGCTGGCCTTCGCCTTTCAGACGCTGGTTGTCGGTGGCTTCGCCCACACCCTGCTTGATCTTGCCGACGGCTTCGTTGGTGTTGCCCTTGATCTTGTCTTCTGTACTGCTCATGGCAGATTCCCCATTCTCATTAGTGACATAGGGTGGACCCGCCACATGCAGCGATAGTTTCGCCCCGGCCATCGGACCAGAGCGGCTCAGGCCTGGCGCGACGGCATCAACCGATGCAGCAGTGGCCTGCCAGCCAGGTGCAGGAACACCGGTGCGCCAGCGATGAGATAGAAGTAGTAGGTCACGAAGCGCCAGATGACGATCGCCGCCGCAGTAGTCGATTTGCCCACCATCGGCGTCAGCAGCGCGGCCGACGCCAGTTCGGCACTGCCCGCCCCACCCGGCAACAAGCTGAGCTGACCGGCGGTCAGCGCCAGCAGTTGCACCAGGAAGGTCCAGGCCCAGGCCAGTTCGCTGCCTAGCCCCTGCAGGGTCAGGTAGAGCACGCTGAAGCGCAGCAGCCAGTGCAGCGTGGTCAGCCCGAAGACCGCGAGCAGCACGCGTCGCGGCAAGCGAAAGCAGTCGACCAGCGCGTTGCGGAAGCTCAGTACCTTTCGCGCCCAGCGCCGTTTGCGCGCCTGCTTCATGCCCAGCCGGGTCACCAGCCAGCCATTGAGCAGGAACACCTGGCGATGAAAGCGCCCGAGCAGCGCCAGCAACACCATCACCCCGATCAGCAGCGCTACGCTGAAGCCCAGCAGGTTGGCGATGTGTGCGTTGAGCGCGTGGGTCAGTGCATAGATCAGCACACCGACCAGTGCGCAGGCGAAGAACAGCAGATCGGTCAACTGCTCGACCGCGTATGTCGCCGTACCCTTCGCAGGCGCGACGCCTTGGCGCATGAGCAGCGCCATCAGAGTCAGCGGACCGCCCGCGCCGCCCGGCGTTGCGCAAATCGCGAATTCGGTTGCCACCACGATACCGAAGGCACGCCGCTGGCCCAGCTGACGGCGCCCCAGCAGCAGACGCAGGCGCAGCGCATTGAGGTTCCAGCCCAGCAGCACCATGCCCAACATTACTGCCAGCAGGCTGCCGGGAAAATTGCGCAGACGCTCGAACAGCCCGGTGCCGCCAAGCAGCAGCGGCACCAGCGCTGCACCGAGCAGAGCGCCTGCCAATATCCACCAGCGGCGAGTCATGCCACAGCGCTCGATGAGCGGTACCGTCGCAGCCAATCGATCTTGGTCAGCGGCCGCCGTCCGTCCCGCAGCAGACGCTGCAGTACCTCGAGCCAATAGCGTCGGGAAAATTCATGGCGCATATCCACCGGATGCAACCCCAGCCGTAGCAACGGTGCCTTCCGGCTCTGCCGTAGCTGCCGTTCACTGACCAGCCAGGACACACCGCGACGCACAGAGCTGCGAGCGCTCCATACCAGCCCTGGCGCGACGATCGGCGAAAAGTCCGGCAGCAGGTAAAGATGGCCCGGGTCGCTGGTATAGCTCAGCCCGCTGCCCGCCAATGCGCGCCGCGTGCCCTCACTCATCAGCCAGGCCGGCGCGACGAAGCCGTGCAACGGCCAGCCATGACGGCTGAACAGCTCCAACCCCAGCGCCAGCCGCTCGCCGGCCGCTTGCTGGTCGAGGCCATAGAATTCGCCCTCATGGGTATAGACCCGGCGCATGAACCAGTCCTTCGGCGTCTTCGGCGCAGGCTCGAGATCGGCGTGGTAGCAACCGTGCAACACCAGCTCATCGCCGCGCTGCACGCGCTCGTCCAGCACACGGCGGAAATCCGGCTGCTGTTCCAGCGGATTGCGCTGGTGAAAATCCGGTACCACCAACCAGGTGATCGGTACGCCGCCAATAGAATCGACCGCCTCGACGAAAGGCTGGTAATCAGGCCAGGTTTCCGCGGCCACATCGTGCAGCACCAGTGTCAGAGCCGCCTCAGCCATGTACGGCGACCGGCAGTTCGACGGTACCGAGCACGGCGTGGTAATGGGCCAGCAAACCAGCCACGACGGCATCCCAGGCATGATGCGCTTCGACATGCTGACGCGCCTGCTGCCCGAGCAAGCGCGGATCGTCTTCGAACAGCTCGCGCACGGTATGCGCCATGGCCTTCGCGTCCAGCGGCCGGCACAGGCGTCCGCTGTAGAACGGCACCAGCTCCGGTAAAGCACCGGCCCGCGCCGCTACCACCGGAATGCCACAGGCCATGGCTTCAAGCGCAACCAGGCCGAAGGTCTCCTGATTGCCGGCGTGCAGCAGCACATCGCTACTCGCCACGTAACGCGCCACTTCACTGGCGCAGCAGAAGCGGTCGATTACCGTGACGTTGTCCGGCACCCGCTGCGGCATGCTCGAACCCACCAGCAACAGGTGGTATGGCTTGCCGAGCTGGCGCGCGGTGTCCAGCAGGATATGCAGGTTCTTCTCCCGCGAGCCGCGCCCGGCAAAGATCATCAGCCGCGTGTCGTCGGCCAGGCCCAGTTCGTGACGCAGGTCGGGATCCCGTCGCTCGGGGCAGAAGGTATCCAGATCTACCCCCAGGGGCTGCACAAAGACATTTTTCACGCCGAGGTGCATGAGCTTGTCGGCCATCACTTCACTGGGTGCCAATACCCGGTCGAAGCTGCCGTACAGCTTCGAGACGTAGCCGTTGAGGTTGGTACCCAGCCAATTGCCGATGCGGTTGCTGACCAGCAGCGGAAGGTCGGAATGATAGAAACCGATGACCGGAATATTAAGCCGACGACCCGCATCCAGTGCCGCCCATGCGGTCATGTACGGATCGCCGACCTCGATCAGATCAGGGCGCAGTGAACGCAGCAGATTGCGCCAGGGCGCGCGGCGGATCGGAAAGCGGTAGCCCTTGCCGAAGGGCAGTATGGGTGCCGGTACTTCGTAAAGCCCGTCGTTGTGGCTGTAATCGCCGCCCGGCACCAGGATGCTGTGGCGTACCCCCGAGTACAGCTGCAGCCGGCGATGCTTCGCCTCGAGGTAGGTGCGCACGCCACCGCTGGCAGGCGCGTAGAACATGGTCATATCCGCGATATGCAAGGTACTTCTCCGTCCGGTCCGTAGCAGAACACCGGTCTTTGCCGGACATGCACACGTTGAGCGGCATGCTCCGCAATCCCTGCGGAATAATTCTGTAATGAAATAGATGACCGTTACGTAGAAGGGTTGTTCGCCGCCAAGCGCCGGACGGCACCTCAGCTGTCCAGCTGTTTATCGCCCTCGTCCTTACCCTCGACCGAGGCGTGCTCGATCACCGCATTGAGCTCGGCGCCGAACAGCAGTACCGCTGCGGAAATGTACAGGTACAACAGCAGCACGATGATGGCGCCGATGCTGCCGTAGGTGGCGTTGTAATCGGCGAAGTTCTGTACGTAGATGCCAAAAGCGATCGAGGCGAGTATCCATACCAGCACCGCCAGCACGGAGCCCGGCGTGATGAAGCGGAAATCCTGCTCCACATCGGGCGTCACGTAGTACAGCAGTGCCACCACCAGCATCAGCGTCAGCACGACCACCGGCCAGCGTGCCCAGGTCCACAGCACCACCACCATATCGCGCATGCCCACCTGCCCGGCCAGCCACTCGATGGCCTGCGGCCCGACGATCATCAACCCCGCCGTCAGCAGCAGCAGAACCGCAATACCAACGGTATAGGCCAGCGAAAGCATGATCAGCTTCCAGCTCGGGCGACCCTCCTCCACGTCGTAGGCCCGGTTCATCGCATTCATCAGCGAGCGGAAACCGACGGACGCCGTCCACAACGCCACGAGAATACCGAAGGACAATAAGCCGGCCTGCTGCTCCTGCAGCTGCTCGATGACCGGGTCGATCTGCTCCATCGCTATCGGCGGCAATGCCAACGACGCCTGCATGCGCAACCAGTCGAAAAAGTTCTGCAGATCGAGGAAGCCCAGCAACGCGATGAGAAACACCAGAAACGGAAACATCGCAAACAGCCCGCGATAGGCCAGCGCCGACGCATAGGTTGACATGTCGTCGCTGCTGAATTCCTTGAAGGTACGCTTGAGCAAGGTAAAGGCCCCGATACCGCGGGTGTCCAGCATGGCCATTGATATTCCCCCAATCAGTTAAGTGCGCCGTCTAGAAAATGGGACGACCGCTCTGCTGGAGAGTTCGCTGCTAGTCGCTTGCGAGCGCCCGAGATCTGGGAACGTTTTCAATGAGCACCCTGTCACATAAAGGCAGATTGACATCAGCCCAATCCGGCCTGAGTCGCTCGACGAGCGAGGGCCATTATCCGCAGAGGACGACAGGATGTTTTCCAGCTATCTCTATGAAGCCGCACTCATCTATGGCCTGGTCTTCACTTCGGTGGGGTTCGTGCTGGGCATGTTCTACAACAACCGCAAGGTCTTCCAACTGGAAGACAAGGTGCAGCGGCTAAAGCGCACCGTGCGGCACCTGCAGCGCAAGGTCGAACCGCCTGCCGCCGCGTCGAGAAGCGTTCAGCGCGCGCGCAGCAGCGCAGGGTTGAGCAGCGTCCGCTGAGCGGACTCGCCACAGTCGGGCGAACACGCCAGCAGCTCGTTCGCGCTCAACCTTCAGAGCCTTGAAAAATGCCGGGAACTTTCCCGACCGACGGAAATGGGCTGCAGGCCGCGTCCGCCGGGACTCTTTTGACCTGCGACAATAAAGCGCTCGGCGGCGCAACGAAAATTGAAACTTTTTTTTACACCTTCCCGTCCGACGCATAGGAGCTCAGGGGAAGGCGGTCAAGATGGCCGTAATCCGAGCGGGCACCCACTGATGGACCGAGGATGTCGCAACGCCGACCAGGATGGATTGTCGGTCGCGTGGCGCTAGGACTTTATGGATGACTCGCCCCGCCTTGAAGGCGGCCTGAGCAGCGATGCACGTACGCTGAGCAGGGATAGGGAAGATGCTTTTCAATTCAGTGGAATTCATCGCCGGCTTTCTACCGGTGGTGTTGATTGGATTCTTCGTGCTGACCGGATCGGGCCAACAACGGCTCGCGGTGATCTGGCTGACCGTCGTCTCGTTGGTCTTTTACGGCTGGTGGAACCCGGTCTATGTACCGTTGCTGGTCGGCAGCATGCTGGTCAACTATCTGCTCGGTGGCTACCTGCGCCGGCACCCCTCACGTCTGCTGCTCGGGCTGGCGGTCGCGGCCAACGTGCTGCTGCTGGTCTACTACAAGTACACCGGCTTTCTGCTCGGCACGCTGGATGCGGCGCTGGATCTCGGTTGGCGGGTGGAAGACATCATCCTGCCGCTGGCGATCTCCTTCTTCACCTTCCAGCAAATCGCCTATCTGGTCGATGCCCATGATGGCGTGGTGGAAGAGCACGACTTCACCAACTACTGCCTGTTCATCAGCTTCTTTCCACAATTGATCGCCGGGCCGATCACCCATCACGGTGAGATGCTCGCGCAGTTCCGTGACCGCGACAGCTTCCGCGCGCGCATCGACAACCTGTCGCTGGGAGCGACGGTGTTTCTGCTCGGTCTGTTCAAGAAGGTAGTGATCGCCGATACCCTCGCGCTGAAGGCCACGCCGGTCTTCAGCCTGGCTGCCGACGGCACCATCCCGGCGTTCTACGATGCCTGGACCGGCGCGCTGACCTACACACTGCAGATCTACTTCGACTTCTCCGGCTACAGCGACATGGCCATCGGCCTCGCGCTGCTGTTCGGCATCAGCCTGCCGGCCAACTTCAACAGCCCGTTCAAGGCGCGCAACGTCATCGACTACTGGTCGCGCTGGCACATGACGCTGACGCGTTTTCTCACCGCCTACCTCTACAACCCCATCGTGCTGCGCGTGACCCGCGCGCGCATGGCGGCCGGCAAGCCGCAGCCGCGACGAGGCAAGATGACCGTCGGCACCTTCTTCGCACTGGTCGCCTACCCCACCGTGTTCACCATGTTCATCTCCGGCATCTGGCACGGCGCCGGCTGGCATTTCGTCGCCTTCGGCCTGCTACACGGCGTCTATCTGGTGGTCGCCCACGGCTGGCGCGCCTGGAAGGCGCGTCAGGGCTGGAAGCTGGACAGCGACATCTGGTGGCACAAGGCGGCGGCCGTCTCCCTGACATTTGGCTGCGTGGTGGTGGCGATGGTGTTCTTCCGCGCCAGCGACGTGCCGACCGCCATGGCGATCCTCGCCGGCATGCTCGGCCTGAGCCCGATCAGCACGGCGATGGATCGCTCCGACTTCGTCTATATCGCCGCATTGCTGGTGTTCGTCTGGGGCATGCCGAACGTGCAGCAGTGGATGGGCCACTTCCGTACCGCACTCAACTTCCAGGCTCAGCCGCACTGGACCGAACGATTGCTGCCAGTCAGCGCCTGGCGGCCGACGGCAATCCACGGTCTGGCGGTCGGCGTACTCGGCTTCTTCGCCCTGGCGATCGCCTTTTCCATGGCGCCGACCGAGTTCCTCTACTTCCAGTTCTGACCACGACAAGGAGTCACAGGCATGGCACAACTCCCCTGGCTGCCGACGCACATGGATCTCTCCGCCGCGATTGGCCAAGCCAAACGTATCGATGACCCGTTGCAACGGCTACACGAAGCCGCCCGGCTGGCCACCTTTCAACGGGATTTCACCCTGACCGCACGGCTGGACAAGCTGGCCGCCACCGGTATCGAACAGCATGCCGCGGCGGCACGACTGACGCCACTGCGGGTGGCACTGCTGTCCTCGCATACGGTCGACCACCTGCTGCCGGCGATTCGAGTGGCCGGGCTGCAGCGGCGCCTGGCGCTGTCGCTGCATGTGGCGCCCTACGGCATGTACCGCCAAGCACTACTGGCCGATGATCCGGAGCTGAACGCCTTCGCCCCGCAACTGGTGCTGCTGGCGCTGGACGCCCATGACGCGCCACTGCAACTGCCCTTGCAGGCCGGCCAGGCGGAGGTGGATGCCGCCGTGGCGGAGCGCGTCGATGAGCTGCGCCTGCTCTGGCGCCGGGCCCGCGAGCGCTATGCCGCGCAGGTCGTGCAGCAAACTCTGGTGCCGGTCGCACCGCCCTTGTTCGGCTCTTACGAAGCACTGGTGCCGGCATCGCCACGGGCAGTTATCGAACGCCTGAACGCCGCGATCCGCGCCGCCGCCCGCGAGGATGGCGTGCTGCTGCTCGACCTGGCCTGGCACGCAGCCGCTTATGGCGACGGCCTGGCCGAACCGGTGCGCTGGCACCAGGCCAAGCAGCTGGTCAGCCCGACCCTGGCACCGCTGTATGGCGAGCATCTAGCGCGGATCGCGGCGGCCACTGCCGGGTTGTCGCGCAAATGTCTGGTGCTCGATCTGGATAACACGCTCTGGGGCGGCGTGATCGGTGATGACGGCATCGACGGTATCCAGCTCGGCCAGGGCAGCGCCAGTGGCGAAGCCTTTCTGGCGCTGCAACGCTACGCTGCCCAGCTGGCGCGCCGCGGGGTGATCCTCGCGGTGTGCAGCAAGAACGACCTGCACGTCGCCGAGGCCGCATTCGCGCACCCGGAAATGGCGCTCGAGCGCAGCGATATCGCGGCTTTCGTCGCCAACTGGGAAGACAAGGCCGGCAACCTGCGGCGCATCGCGAGCATGCTCGATATCGGCCTGGACAGCTTGGTGTTCGTCGACGACAACCCCGCCGAGCGCGACATCGTGCGCCGCGAGCTGCCGCAAGTCGCCGTACCGGAACTACCCGACGATGTCGCCGATTACCCCGCGCGCATCGCCGCGGCGGGCTATTTCGAGGCTGTGTCCTTTACCTCGGACGATGCCGAGCGCGGCCGCAGCTATGCGCTGAATGCCGAACGCAAAGCCGCGCTGAACCAGGCCACGGACATGGACGGCTACCTGCGCGGGCTGCAGATGGTCCTGCGCGTCAGCCGCATCGGCGCCGCCGAGCTGGCGCGCGCCACCCAGCTGATCAACAAGACCAACCAGTTCAACCTGACCACCCGCCGCTATACCGAAGCCGAGGTCGAGCGCATGGCCAGCGATCCGCGAACCATCGCCCTGGCCCCGCGACTCGAGGACAAGTTCGGCGACAACGGCCTGATCAGCGTGGTGCTGGCCCGTCCCGATGACGCACTGCAAGCCGATGAGCTGCTGATCGACAGCTGGCTGATGAGCTGCCGCGTGCTGGGTCGTCAGGTCGAGGCGGCGGTGCTGGAGCTACTGGCCGATGCGGCAGCGGCTGCCGGCTGGGGCGTCCTGGTCGGCGAATACCGCCCCACCGAACGCAATGGCATGGTCGCCGAGCACTATCCGCGGCTGGGTTTCCAACAGCGCCCCGCCCCTGCCCACGCCATCACCGATGCAAGTTTCTGGCGCTACGAGCTGGCCTCGCGCGCTCCCATCCACCACCACATCCAGGTGCAAGCATGAACGAAAAGGAAATTCTCCAGGCGCTGACCCAAGTCTTCCACGACGTGTTCGACGATGACGATATCGTCCTCACGCCCGAAACCACCGCCGACGACATCGATGGCTGGGACAGCCAGACCCATGTCCTGCTGATCGTGGCTGCCGAACAACGCTTCGGCATCAAATTCCGCACCGCCGAACTGGAGTCGCTGAAGAACGTGGGTCACTTCGCCCAGCTTATTCAGACCAAGCTCGGAGGGCGGTAAGCAATGGCCAGATCCGTTGACACCTGTCCGGACGAGGCAGAGCAGCGGCCGGTGCGTGCCGGTTACCTCCTGGGCATGTTCGCCGGCCTTATCGGGATGCTCGGCGGCTTTGCCGCCCTGCTCGCCTGGCTCAATCACACCGACAATCTGCCGCCGCCGGCCTTCTCTAACAGCCTGTGTGTGGACGAAAAGCTGCACTTTCTGCGGCACAACCCCATCGACGACCCGAACCTGCTGGTCATTGGTTCCTCGGTCGCCTGGCGCCACGTCGATGGTGATGTGCTGGTCAAACAGGCGCCGGGCGTGCGGCCGCTCAACGGCGCGTTCTGTGGCCTGCACGCGAACCAATCGACCTATGTCGCCGACTGGCTGCTGGACCGCGAGCCGACCATTCGCCAGGTGGTGATGATCGTCGATCCGCTGGACTTCGCCGGCTGCTGGAAGGCCCCGGATGCGGTGTTCGACCGCGAACACGCCGACCAGTACGTCTACCAGCAGGCTTCACGCTGGGGTTACTACATGCGCTTCTTCTCGCCGCGTTCGCTGTTGCGCAATGCGAAGACGGTCAAGGCGCAACGGGCCAACGAGATCGAATGGGATCCGCTGGTGTTCACCCGCCACGGCGACGGGCCGCTGGAACCCCGCGGTGATCGAGGCCTGTTCTATGGCAAGCCCGACCCGCTGGATAACAGCTGCTTCGCTGCGCTGGGCAAGCTGTCCGACCGCCTGCAGGCGGAGCAACGCCAGCTGCTCGTCGTATCCACACCGCTGCATCCGCAGTGGAAGGCCAAGGTCGACGCCGACGGCAGCTTCCTCGCCCGTTTCGACGAGAAGCTGACGGCTGCAATCGCCGGCGATGGCGGCGCGCAATATTGGAACGCCGATCGCGAATGGGTCGCTCCACCAGCGGCCTTCGTCGACGCCATCCACCTGCGCTGGTCGGCGGTAGAGCGCTTTTCCGAAGCGCTTGCCAAGCAACTGCGTGAGTCAGAACAGGCTAGGCTTGGCGAATCGGTATTGGCCGGTAGCAGCACATTCGGCGCGCCATAGGGTTCAAGCGAACCGCCATGCGAGGTCAAGGTCCGAGAAAGAACATACAAACAAGAACGTAAGCCAGGAGTCTGACCATGCATTCTCGTTCTTTGCTGTGCTCGTGCCTGCTCGCCGCAACCATCGCCGCCCCTGCCGTCGGCCATGCCGACATCCTTTCGCTGAAGGTGGAGAACGACATCATCGCCAGGGGCAGCGATGGTCATTACAGCAATGGGCTGGAGGTGATCTGGGGCTTCGAACCGGACGACCAGAGCTGGACGCGACGCTTCGCCGATCTGCTGCCCGGCTGGTCGGGCGCCGCGATCGATAACGTCGCCTACCGCTTCGGTCATCAGATCTACACGCCGGAGGAAATCGAAACCCGAAATCTGATCGAAGACGACCGCCCTTACGCCGGTCTGCTGTTTGCCGGCATGTCGATGTTCTCCGACACCCAGCACGACGGCTGGCGGGGCGCCCAGAGTCTGCACCTGGACGTCGGCATCGTCGGCCCGGCAGCCGGAGGCAAGCGCCTGCAGCGCGCCGTGCACAAGGTCACCAACAGCGACGAACCGAATGGTTGGGACAACCAGCTGGAAAACGAACCCTTCGTCAACCTGGGCTACCAGCACCGCTGGTGGCTGCAGAAGCGTCTCGCTGGGCTGGAACTGGAATACGGCCCGAGCGTGGGCTTCGCCCTCGGCAATCTCTACCGCTATGGCTCGGCCGGGCTGGGCCTGCGCCTGGGGCAGAACCTGCAACGCAGCTTCAGCATCCCGGCGGTGACGCCGGCGCAGAGCGGCAGCCAGTTCTTCCGACCGGGTGGCGACTTCGCCTGGTACGGCTTCGCCAATCTGGAGGGCCGCTACATGGCGCACAACATGCTGCTGGACGGCAACACCTTCGAGGACAGCCACTCGGTTGACCGCCGCGAGTGGGTCGGCGATGCCAAGGTCGGAGTGGCACTGACCTGGAGCCGCTGGCAGCTGGCATTCGCCAATGTCTGGCGCACCCGCGAATTCCAGGGCCAGCAGGAACACGACCAGTTCGGCTCGATCACCCTATCCACCGCGCTCTGACGCCCTGACGGCGGGCGTTCGCGCCCGCCGTTCAGTTGCGCGAGATGCCGTGCTTGCGCAGCTTGCGGTAGAGCGTGTTGCGACTGATCCCCAGCTCTTCGGCAACCCGACTGACCTGCCAGTGCCGCTCCCGTAACACGCTCAGCAAAGCCTCGCGTTCGGCCGACTGCAGCGGATCGCGCATTGCATCCGCCTCGCCGATCTCGGCCGGCAGCACAGCCAATACCTCATCGACGGCGATGCGCCCCTGCTCGCTCAGCGCCACCAACGTGCGCAGCAGGTTGCGCATCTGCCGCACGTTGCCCGGCCACCGGTAAGCGAGCAATGCCTGCCGCGCGGCCGGGTCGAGGCTGATCGATTCGCCCTGGGCTTCTTCGGCCAGCAGATGGTCGAGCAGTTCCGCCTTGTCGCTGCGCTCGCGCAGCGGCGGCAACGCGACCATCAGCCCGCCGAGGCGGTAATACAGATCTTCACGGAAGGCACCGCCGGCAACCAGCGCGCGCAGGTCATGATGGCTGGCGCTGATCAGGCGGATATTCAGTTCGGCCGGCGCGGCAGCCCCCAACGGGGTCACCTTGCGCTCCTCCAGCACCCGCAGCAAGCGCGTCTGCAGCGCCAGCGGCATGTCGCCGATCTCGTCGAGAAAGAGGATGCCGCCATTGGCCTGCTCCAGCTTGCCGACCATGCCCTCGCGACGCGCGCCGGTGAAGCTGCCGCCGCGATAGCCGAACAGTTCACTTTCGATCAGCGTCTCGGGAATCGCCGCGCAGTTGAGTGCCACGAACGGCCGGCCGGCGCGGCTGCTGGCGCGATGCAACGCACTGGCGAAGGCTTCCTTGCCGGTGCCGGTTTCGCCTTGCAGCAGCACCGGCACGTCCCGCTCGAGCACCTTCAGCGCGCGGCTGAAATCCGTGCGCATCGACGGATCGAGCAGGCACAGACCGCCCACCTGCGCCGCCGCTTCTTTTGGCGGCGCGACCACCACACGCATCTGCGGTCCGCGCAACTGGCAGTACAACCTTTGGCCGTCGTGGGTATGCAGTGGCCAGCAGGTACCGGGCTGCGGCCTGGCGCGCTGCAGCAACTGCTCCAGACGCACATCGAGAATGGTTTCCAGAGGTTGGCCCAATAGCGCTTCGCGGCCACTGGCGAGCAGGTTCAGTGCGGTTTCGTTGATGGTCGTGATGCGCCCGTCGCCATCGAACGCCAGCAAGCCTTCGCTGAGCAGGCCGATGTATTCGGGCTGGGCATGGAAGCGCAGCAGGTAGTCGCCCTCGCAATGCTGCAGAAAGAAACAGCTCTCGATGAGCTTGGCCGACAGATTGGTCAGCGCCATGGTGTGAAAACGCCGCTGGCGCGACAGGTCCTCACGTGCCGACGACACATTGAGCACGGCGAGCAAACCGCCTTCGGCATCGAACACGGGGCTCGCCGAACAGGTCAGTGCTGCGTGCCGGCCACGGAAGTGCTCGTCACGCCGAATCGTCAGCGCCTGGCGCTCCAGCAGGCACAGACCGACGCCATTGGTGCCCTCGGTCGCCTCGTTCCACACGGCACCGAGCCAGAGCCCGGCGCGCTGAAATTCCGCGCGTTCGGCCTGATCCGCCACGCTGTCGATCACCACGCCGCTGGCGTCGGTCAGCAACACCGCGTGGCCGCTGCTGCCCAGCTGCTGGTGCAGGCTGTTCATCTGCCAGTGGGCAACGGCGATAACCCGGTCCAGCCGATCGCGATGTTCATTGAGCCGCGGCCGCTCGATCACGCAGGGCGCGCGCGGGCTGGTGGGGTCGAGCTGATGCTGTTCCAGGCAGCGGCGCCAGGAACGCGCGATGGCGGGATCGGCAGCCGGGCCCTGGCTGGCTGCGGTGCCTTCACCGAAGCTGAGGACCTGATGCGCATGCTGACTCAGACGAGAGGTCATTCTTGTTGTTCTCCGCGATGTTTCGAGGCGGGTTCGCGCCCCAGCATAGGCCAAACGCCGGGCCGCCGCACGCTGTGCCATTACTGGTACAGAGTGTCACCCCGGCCGTGCAGTGATGACACGGCGCCGCCTCGACCGGCCAGTCCAGATACGACTCCAGGCCAGCCACGACGCGGCCCAGCGCTTGCTGGCCCGCCGCTTGCTCTGCTGCAAGCACGGTATCCCCGTGAATAACAACAATGACCAGGAGAACCACCATGCGTCCCAGCAACGACGTCCCCTTCGATCTGAAAACCGATAACGGCAGCGACCCCGGCGGCGACAGCCAGGCCACTGCTACCCGCTCGCCCACCGAACAACTGGCCGCCTGGGTCGAACGCCTCGGCCAGCGCCTGGCCCAACGCGATATCGACGGAGCCCTGGAGCTGTTCGTCGACGACTGCCACTGGCGCGACCTGGTGCTGTTCAGCTGGAACCTGATCACCCTCGAAGGCAAGGCCGACATTCGCGACATGCTGGAAAGCCGCCTGGAAGCCACCCGGCCGGACAACTGGAAGCTCGAAGGCGAAGCAAGCCTGACCGACGGCGTGCTCGAAGGCTGGATCAGCCTGGAAACCGACGTCGCCCGCGGCAAGGGTTATGTGCGTCTGAAGGACGGCCTGTGCTGGACGCTGCTGACCACCATGCGCGAGCTGAAGGGGCACGAGGAACCGCTCGGACGCCGCCGGCCACTGGGCGCCGAACACGGCCACGGCCTGGCCGACAAGCGCAACTGGCTGGAAAAACGCCGCGACGAGGAAGCCGCGCTGGGCATCACGGAACAGCCCTACTGCCTGGTCATCGGCGGCGGCCAGGGCGGCCTCGGCCTCGGCGCACGGCTCAAGCGCCTCGGCGTGCCGACGCTGATCGTCGACAAGGCCGAGCGCCCCGGCGATCAATGGCGCGGACGCTACAAATCGCTGTGCCTGCACGACCCGGTCTGGTACGACCACATGCCCTACCTGCCCTTCCCCGACCATTGGCCGATCTTCACACCCAAGGACCAGATCGGCGACTGGCTGGAGATGTACGCCAAGGTCATGGAGCTGAACTACTGGGCGAAAACCGAATGCGTGAAGGCCAGCTTCGACGAAGCCGAGGGCCGCTGGACGGTCGAGGTGCTGCGCGACGGCAAACCGATGACGCTCAAGCCCGCGCAGCTGATCCTCGCCACCGGCATGTCCGGTGTGCCCAACGTGCCGGTCTATCCGGGTGCGGAAACCTTTGCCGGCCAGCAGCACCATTCCAGCCAGCATCCCGGCGGCGGCGCCTGGCGCGGCAAACGCGCGGTGGTCATCGGTGCCAACAACTCGGCCCACGATATCTGTGCGGACCTGGTGGAGAACGGCGCGGACGTCACCATGGTGCAGCGCTCCAGCACCCATATCGTGCGTTCCGACACGCTGATGGACGTGGTGTTCGGCCCGCTCTATTCCGAGGATGCCGTCGAAAGCGGGCTGACCACCGAAAAGGCCGACATGCTGTTCGCTTCGATCCCCTACAAGGTGCTGCCGCAGTTCCATCGCCAGGCCTTCGAGCAGGTCAAGGAGCGCGACAAGGCCTTCTACGATCGCCTGGCTGCAGCGGGATTCATGCTCGACTTCGGCGATGACGAATCCGGCCTGTTCCTCAAGTATGTGCGCCGCGGATCGGGCTACTACATCGACGTCGGCGCCTGCGAGCTGATTGCCAACGGCACCATCAAGCTGAAAAGCGGGCCGGGCCTCGGCGTCGATCACATCGAGGCGGACGCCGTGGTACTCAACGATGGCAGCCGCCTGCCGGCCGACCTGATCGTCTACGCCACCGGCTACGGCTCGATGAACGGCTGGGCGGCGCGGCTGATCTCCCAGGAGGTCGCGGACAAGGTCGGGCGCTGCTGGGGGCTCGGTTCCGGCACCACCAAGGACCCGGGCCCGTACGAAGGCGAACTGCGCAACATGTGGAAGCCCACCCAGCAGCAGAACCTGTGGTTCCACGGTGGCAACCTGCACCAGTCGCGGCACTATTCGTTGTACCTGGCACTGCAACTGAAGGCGCGCTTCGAGGGGCTGGATACCTCGGTCTACAAGCTTGCGCCGAGCTATCACCGGGGCTGACACCTCACCTTGAACAACAGGCCCGCAATTGCGGGCCTGTTTCGTGTAGCCAAGCACCATCCCGCATGGCACGCCGGGGGCTGGCACCCGGCATGCCATGCCCGGCGCCAGGCTGCGTCCCACTCTGCCGTGAACCGTCGCGCATGGCGGCATGGTGCCTGTATCATTGCCAGCCTGTGGCTTCGGCGCATGCGAAGTCTGACCACGAACTCCATTGGCCCACGCCAAGCACCGATTGGAGACTGGAAGCTTCATGTCCCGGCTGGATCTACAGAAACTCACGCTGTTGCTGGCACTGGTCGCCGGCCTGCTGACCTTCGGCAACAGCTTTTTTGCAGGCTACAGCTCGCAGCGCGACCAGCTGTTCGAACAGACGCTTGAAGCGAACCGCTCCTACGCCCGCAAGCTCGCCGACACCACTGACCAGTTCTTCCTCAACAGCCGCCGTGAGCTCGCCTACGCCGCCCAGACCCTGTCGACCCGCTTC
Organism: Stutzerimonas stutzeri RCH2; assembly: GCF_000327065.1. Lineage (NCBI taxonomy): Bacteria > Pseudomonadati > Pseudomonadota > Gammaproteobacteria > Pseudomonadales > Pseudomonadaceae > Stutzerimonas > Stutzerimonas stutzeri. The sequence continues at coordinate 3,084,714 of NC_019936.1, forward strand.
GACGACCCGGCCGCACGGGACAACGAGACCGAGCGGCTCAAGCTCAAGAGCGATCAGTTCAGCAGGGCGATCATCGTCAGCGCGGCCGGTGAGATCGTTTCCACCTCGCCGGAAAGTACCGACCTGCTCGGTCTCAAGGTCAACAGCATCGGTGCCAACCGCGCGCTGAAGGAGCGCATACCGCTGACCAGCGATCCCTACGCCGCCACCGACGGCACCTACCTGATCGCGGTGACCCACCCCATCTTCGCCGCCGACGGCCGTTACCTCGGCTTTATCAGCGCCTCGCTGTTCCTGCGCGAGCGCAATGCCCTGCACGGCCTGCTCGGCGTGCACTACTACCGCGACGGTTCCTACCTGTATGTGGTCGACACCCAGGGCAGGCTGATCTTCCACGAGGACGGCAAGCGCGTCGGCCAGAACGTATCGAGCAATCCGGTGGTCCAGCAGGTGCTGTCCGGCAGGGAAGGCAGCCAGCGCGTCATCAATACCCTTGGCGTGGACATGCTCGCCGGCTTCGCACCCATGCAGAGCACCGGCTGGGGCATCGTTGCTCAGCGTCCCACCGCGGCGATCACGGCGAAGCTCGAACAGCTGGCGCGGACCACGCTGCTCAATGCGGTGCCATTCACGCTGATATCGCTCGCGGTGTTCTGGTGGCTCTCCCGGCTGATCTCCCGGCCCATTCGCGCCCTGGCCGACACCGCCGAGCACTGGGGCGCACCGGAAGCGGCCAGTCGCATTTCGAAGGTCAACTCCTGGTATTTCGAAGTCTCGCGATTGAAGGTCGCGATGCTTGCCGGCGTGTCCCTGCTGCAGCAGAAGATGGGCGCGCTGGAGGCGGCGTCCATGACCGACCCGCTGACCGGCCTGCGCAACCGCCGCGGCCTCGAACTGGCGCTCAAGCAGTTCGACCTGCTCGATCAGCGCTACGCGGCGGTAACGCTAGACATTGATCACTTCAAGCAGGTCAACGACCAGCACGGCCATGACGTCGGTGATGCGGTGCTGCGTTTCCTCGCCGAGATCATGAAGGAATGCTCGCGCCCCACCGACGTGCTCTGCCGCATGGGTGGCGAAGAGTTCCTCATGCTGCTGCCTGAAACCGGCGCCAGCGGCGCCAGCATCGCCGCCGAAAGGCTGCTCGCCCGCCTGCGGCAGACGCCGAGCCCGACCGGCACGCCAATTACGGCCTCCATCGGCATCGCCTGCAGCGACCGCTACCCCTCTCCCGACGCGACGTTCAAGGCGGCAGACGAGGCGCTGTATCAGGCGAAGCGGGCCGGTCGCGACCGCGTCGTCTTCGCCTCCAGCTGAACACCGCAGCCGCCAGATCTGCAGCCGGAACTGCTCGGCGGTCAGGCTCCAGGGCTCAGGCTCTGAAGGGGCTCCCGCTCCGCCGCACGCTCGATTGGCCTGCTCCGGCCAAGCGCCGTCGGCAGCTGGCGCCGCGCACAGAAGTTGCGATTATCTTCTATTTGATAATAGTTTTCGTTGAGATTAGGATGCCCGCCCTCGCTCCCTTCCCTCAAGGATTACTCGATGCGGCGCCTTCTCCTCCCGATGCTCGCGGTTCCCGTCCTCACCTGCCCCGCCATGGCTTCGGCCAACGACGAACCGCCCGCAGAACCGCTGGCACTGGAGGAGATGCAGGTCACCGCCTCGGCCGAGCGCGCCGACGGCCCGGTGCAGGGTTATCGTGCGACCCGCGCAGCCAGCGCGACGCGCACCGACACCGCGATCCACGAGACCCCGCAATCGATCAGCGTTGTGCCGGCGCAGGTGGTCGAAGACATCGGCGCAACGCGCCTTGAAGACGCGCTCGATTACGCCGGTGGCGTGGAGCGCGGCAACAACTTCGGCGGTCAGGGCCTGACCGAATTCCTCGTGCGCGGCTTCAGCACCCAGGAGTTCTACCGCAACGGCTTCGCGGTGAACCGCGGCTATCCCAACATGCCCGACGCCAACACCCTGGAGCGCATCGAAGTGCTGCGCGGCCCGGCCTCGATGCTCTACGGACGCGGCGATCCGGGCGGCACCTTCAACATCGTCAGCAAGCAGCCGCAGGCGGAGCGGCGCACGGTGCTCGGCAGCCAGGTGAACACCGACGGCCTGCGTCGCGGCACCCTGGACACCACCGGCGCACTGGACGAGAGCGCCGCCTTTACCTATCGCCTCAACCTGGTTGCCGAAGGCAGCGACAGCTTCCGCGACCACGTCGAAAGCGAGCGCTACAACATCGCGCCAGTGCTGCGCTGGCAGCTCAGCGATGACACCGCGCTGATCCTCGAGGGCGATTATCTGCACAACCGTCACCCCATGGATCGCGGCCTACCGCGTTACCACAACCAGGCCGGCAACCTGCCGCGCGATCGCTTCCTCGGGGAAGAAAGCGCCGGCAAGCTGACCAACCAGAACGCCACCACGCAACTGCGCCTGGAGCACCAGCTGGACAGCCAGTGGATGCTGCGCGGCGGCATCCAGTACCTTGACGGCAGCCTGGACGGCGGCGCGGTGGAGAACAATGGCCTCCCAACCACCGCTGTCTCCGCCGATGGTCGCACCGTAGGCCGTAACTACAGCGAGCGCTGGCTGAACTGGAATGACCTGGCAGTGCAGGCCAACCTGGAAGGTCACTTCGACGCCGCGGGATTGGCGCACACGCTGCTGCTCGGGGTTGAGTTCGATGAATACAACTACGATTCGCTGATCCGGCGCTCCGGCGGCTCGACCACCGACTTCCCCATCGATCTTTACGATCCGGTCTACGGCCAGCCGCTGCCGGCACTGACCCGAACCACCACCTACGACGACGAGAACCTGAAGTCCTACGCGTTCTTCCTGCAGGACCAGATCGCCCTCACCGAGCGCCTGAAGGCCCAGATCGGTGCCCGTCTTGAGCGCTTCGAGCAGACCTATGTAGACAAGCGGCCCGGTGAGAAAGACTGGGATCAAGCGCACAACGCCGTATCTCCTCGTTTCGGGCTGATCTACGACCTAACTGAAGCGCTGGCCGTCTATGCCAACACCTCACGCTCGTTCAAACCCAACCCAGGTGCCGACCGTAGCAGTCAGGCGTTCGATCCCGAAAAAGGCGTCGCCCACGAAATCGGTATCAAGTACGACCTGCCGGAGCGCGACCTCAGCGTTACCGCGGCGCTGTTCCACATCACCAAGGAAAACGTGCTTACCGATGACCCCGCCAACACAGGCGCTCAATCCTTCAAGGTCGCCGCCGGCGAAGCGCGCAGCCGCGGCTTCGACATCAGCGTGGCGGGCAACATCACCCCGCAATGGCGCGTGATCGGCGGCTACGCCTACGTCGATGCCGAAGTCACCGAAAGCACCAGCCCATCGATGCCGGTCGGCACACGCCTGGCCAACGTGCCACGCCACAGCTTCAACCTGCTGGACACCTATGAATTCGACGAAGGCCCGTTGGCCGGGCTCGGCGTCGGCATGGGCGTCAAGTACGTCGGCGAGCGCAAGGGCAGCACCTCCAACAGCGCGTTCGACATGGGCGCCTACACCACCGTCGATCTGCTCGCCTACTACCCGCTGACCGAGCGGGTTCGCCTGAACCTGAACCTCAACAACCTGTTCGACGAAGAGTACGAAGAGCGCGCCTGGGGCAACATCTGGGCCTACCCAGGCGAACCTCGTACGCTGCAGGCGGGTATCTCAGTCACTCTGTAACGAAAACGGGGCGCAGCCCGTGCGGCTGCGCCCCGGTCATGTGCCGATTCCGGCATCCAATCTCTCACATCGCAGGCAGCCCACTTGCTGGGCAGTGCCAACTTGCCGCCGATACCCGCCCCCAAAGCGCCACGCGCTTTCTTCCGTGTTGTCGGAATCGCCAGCTGCCGACCAGCCTGTCAGCTGTCCGGGCGAACCAACGCGGCAATGTCACTCATGACATCCGCCCATTCCCCTTCATCGATGTCCATCAAGCGAAAAAAGCGCAGGGTGAAAATTCCCTCGGTAGCGAAGAACGCCAGCCGAGCGCGACGCCCTTCCTCGGTTGAAGTGTCGAGTCCGGCGAGACGCTCCTGATACCAGGCCTGGGTCGATAGCAGATGCTCGGGCGTTTGCAGCAAAGCGGCCATCAGACTTGCCGCCTTGGCGTGGGACGCGGTATCCGAGGTACGAGTCGCCTCCACATGGGCACGCACCGCGGTCAGCGGATCGGGCTGGTCGCCGGCGATGCGCTGGAACTGCTCCGTATAACCCTTACCCCAACGCTCGAACATGGCGTTGATCAGGTCATCCTTGCTGCCGAAGCTGTACTGCACCCCACCCTTGGTAATGCCGGCGGCCTTGGCCACCGCATCGATCGTCAGCGCTGCAGCGCCCTGTCGATTGACGATCCCTTCGGCCACGTCCAGCAGCGCATCGCGATCGATCGTTCTCTTCCTTCCCATAAGCGCCCCTTTCAATTAAATACGTATGTATTTATATTTTGCCGCAACGTTCATATTCAGCCAACAGCGATGCACATCCAGACCGAGGCTCGCCCGTGAAATCGTCTCTTCGCTGGCTGGTGCTGGGCATACTGTCCAGCGCCCTCCTGCTGATCGTCATCGACATGACGGTGATCTACCTGGCTCTGCCCAGCCTGACCTACGAGCTGCGTGCTTCCGCCACCGAAAAGCTGTGGATCGTGAACGCCTATGCCCTCACCGTTGCGGGCCTGCTGCCCGGTATGGGCGCGCTGGGCGATCGTTTCGGTCACAAGCGGATGTTCATCTCCGGTCTTGTGGTGTTCGGCTGGGCATCCCTCGGCGCGGCGTTCTCACCGACGCCCGAGATACTGATTGCCGCCCGTGTTGCGTTAGCCGTAGGCGCGGCCATGATGATGCCCGCAACCCTGGCGATCATCCGTCACGTGTTCGAAGACACGCGCGAACGCGCCCTGGCGTTCGGCATCTGGGCCGCTATCGCTTCGGGTGGCGCGGCGTTCGGTCCGGTGGTCGGCGGCGTGCTGCTGGAACATTTCTGGTGGGGTTCGGTGTTCATCATCAACGTACCCATCGTCCTGCTCGCACTGGTACTCGCGGTGATCTGGGTGCCGTCCAGACCCGGCAACCCGCAACGGCCTTTCGACCTGCTCGCTTCGCTGTGGGTCATGGGCGCGCTGGTTGGGCTGACGCTGGCAATCAAGGAGGCCGGCAAGGCGGACCCTTCCCTGCTGCAAGCCAGCGTGGCGGCATGCACAGCGGTCGTTTGCGCCCTGGCCTTCCTGCGCCGTCAGCGCCAGACCGCCGTACCGATGATCGATTTCACGCTATTCCGCGATCGAAGCTTCTCGGCAGGCGTGATCACTGCGTCGGTTGCCTCCGCCGCCTTGATGGGCATGGAGCTAGTGGTCAGCCAGCGGCTGCAGCTGGTGGTTGGCCTGTCGCCGCTGCAGGCTGGCCTGACCATTCTGCCGATTCCGCTCGGCGCCTTTATCGTAGGACCGCTTGCTGGGCTGGCGCTGCCGCGTATCGGCGCGGAGCGGATCCTCAGTACCTCACTGGCCCTGTCGGCAGCCGGCGCCCTGCTCTATTTGCTGGGCTACGCGGGCGAGCAATGGCTGCAGATCCTATCGTTCAGCCTGCTCGGGTTTGGTGTCGGCGCGGCGATGACCGCCGCCTCCAGCGCCATGCTGCTGCAAGCCCCAGCGGATCGAGCGGGCATGGCCGCATCGATTGAAGAAGTGTCGTACGAGCTCGGGGGTGCGCTAGGCATCGCCATCCTCGGCAGCCTGATGTCCGCGGTTTACGCTGCAGCCATCGTCACGCCGGGCACGATGGCGCTCCCCGACCTGGCACTCGACAGCCTCGATGGCGCCCTGATCGCCGCAGAAGCGTTGCCCGAAGCCATCGCGGCCCCGCTGATCAGCCTGGCAAAAGGTGCGTTCGACAACGCCTTTGCCGCAGTGATGATCGCAGTCGTCGCCCTGCTGGGTTTCACCTCGGTCGGCATCGCCATGTGCACCCGCAAGACGCGCTAACGTCCGCTCCGATTGCCGGAAACAAAAAAGGCCCGCATAGCTGCGGGCCTTTGATTTCATTGGTGCCGGAGACAGGAGTCGAACCTGCGACCTTCGCATTACGAATAAGCGCCACTTCCCTCGGCAGAAGCTGGAAGTCAGTAAAATCGGGACCTCCAGCGTATCTAACATGCCATTTAGTGTGGCTGATGCCAGACTTTGGCCTATTCTGGGACATCTGTGTGTTGGGCCATGAGGATTCTACTGGTGAGCATGCACAACCCTCCCCATCCTGGTGAGTTCATCACCAACATCTACCTGGAACCTAACGGTATCAGCGGTCGCGAGCTGGCGGAAAAGCTAGGTGTTGCCCCCTCTACCCTGAGCCGCGTCTTGAATGGCACCAGTCGCGTTACGCCGGAAATGGCATTGCGCCTGTCCGTAGCGCTTGGCCGCTCGCCTGAAAGCTGGCTGGCCATGCAGGATGCCTACGATCTTCGGGTTGCTCGCCAGCATGTTGGCAAACAAGCGATGCTGGAGCTCGCTGACGATGCGTACCTCGCCGAGGTTGTGCGCGCACGATGCGACGAGCCCACTGTACGACTTGATATTGATAGCCTCATCGCGCAAGCAGAAAGAACTAACTAACCAAAAACCGCTCTTCCCAGCCCCTGCCTCCCTTCATATCAGAGTGCACTCAGTCTATGTCTGCACTATCTCCATTATCGGCCAACTGAAGACTCATAAGCGCTTCAATACTGTAGTGACTTTGACATCCACATACAGACTCGATAAAGGACGAAACAAGATTTGCGCGATTGATAACAAAGCTAATTTCATCCTGCCTCTCAGCATCAAATACGCAATCATTACTTAACAATTGCTTTTCGAGCTCAACTCCAATCTCACTCGAGCCATTACGCTGGACATCTATAACAACGGAGATATTTTTATCAGCAATGTTATCCGGAGATATCCGACCGAATATCCTACTATCTTTAGCACCAATCAAGTCGAGTGGTATTGGCCGTCCTGATATGGCGGTACCACCGCTTACGGAAAGCAGGAGCAAAGCAAATGTTGTGCTACTAGCATTTTTCAAGTTAAATTTATCGAACAATAACCTGCTTATATCTATTTCGACTTGCACATAAAGGCTTACACGCGAGCCTGAGGCGAATTCGCGCACAACATTAAGATCCCTTGATATTTGACCAGTGCTAGCCCCACCAAAATACAGTGTAGCGGATGTATACCAAAACCATGAAAGCACCGCCTTTGATTGCTCATCGGAAAGCCCGCCAGACACTCTAAAAATCTCAACCAAGTAGGTCAGGAACAACCCATACGGTAGATAAGACGCGTCTCTTATTGGCAAATTGTTCATTATCCAAGACGCCGCACTAATAAATGCAGCACAGCTTTTTGACGCAGCCTCTTTTAACTCAACAGGGCTTAAGTTCCTCAGACGCTGTATATCTTCTTTATTAATCCCGAGATTTGCAGACGCTGCTATTGATCGGAGTATCATTTGTTCCGATATACCGCCAAAGCCAAGGGCAGTACAAGCTGCTTTTGTTTCCTCGATCTCGGCAGATAAATCGAACCCGTTACTCCATGTTGCGGCCATCATCAAATCAACAATTGTAAGCTTTCTGCCAGTACTATTTATTCGCTCAAATATGGGAGCAACTTCTTCGATTGACATATCCCCAATCTTAACAACCGCCACCTTGTAATCCTTCACCGAGCGAAGCAAGCGCTCTGCCCGATCAGTATAAATAACTTTATTTGGATGGTGCTCGTACTTCATGCATTGAAATATAAAGTCCCTAGTACTCATCAACTTATTTAATGGGAAAAGAGTAAGTTGATCATTTTCCCTAGGGTAGACGAAGCTTTCCGTCTCCAAGTCAAAATGGATATTCCAAATACTGCTTGCTGGCCCTCCCTCCCAAAAAATCGCACCACATAAAGTGGTGAGTCGTTGCTGGCCATCCAATAAGTAGTTTGTTGGGTAAACTGTATGTTCGTCATTCACCTGTAGCCCTGCAATGTCTCGCTCGCTCTTCAGCCGCTGCGAACTATTCCAAAGCAAAATACTGCCAATCGGATAGCCCTTATAAATACTATCCAATAACTTGAGCATATCGGCACGTTTCCATACAAAAGACCTCTGGAAACTAGGAAGCTTTATATCACCAGACTTAACCAAAAGAGCAAGCTCTTCTAAACGCAGCACTTCGGGCTTTGGGTCTCTTTTAGACATGTTGCTTGCCCCCATTATTTAAGTCGAAAATATCCAGGTGCTTAGGGTGAAGAACCGTTCTCGGACTTAAATTTTGCAAGACATCAAATTCCTTTAAAAGCCTTCCCATCTTTGGATGCCCCAGCTCCATCCCTTCCCTACCTGGAAGGCTGATCAGGGTAAGTGAGTTATAGAACAACCCAACAAGTTCGGGCTCAGAAAGTTGAGACCTTAAAATCTTTGCATATCTCTGCTTCTCACCTTCGTCTATCAGGTCCGACTCCTTGATAAACCGCAAAGCATGATACAAATTCCTAAAATAGTGCGAGTAATTATCGATATGCTGCTCGGCTGCAAGGGCATATGCTCTTCTGATTTTCTCCTCATGGTGCGCTAAGGTATCATCTAAGTAGTTATCGCAGCATGCAGTTCCACGCTCCAGGGCAGTTTCAAGATTGGAAATATCCGCAGCTTGCAGTCGTGACTTCATCGAATCAGGTATAGACCGCAGATCTCGTATTATGCGAATCTCTTCCCTGCTAAATTTATTAAGCGCACAAAAAGCAGGAAAGTCTGTATCGGACAGTATAATTCTTTCATGGAACGCCCTAAAAGCGTGCCTGCCATTATGCTGAAGATCTGATAGCTTCGACGTTATATCGCTATGCAACTTTATGAGCTCAAAAAAAGTACCATCAAAGCGGTTTTTATTTGCACCCTTTAATTGCTCCTCCAGCATACTTTTGGTTTGGCGTATTTCCCTACTTTGAAGAAATATTGTGAAAATTATTCCTGCAAATGCGCACCCTGCAAATAGAGCATTTATAGCACCGAACTTATCACCAAACTGACCTCGCACAGCATTTACATCTTGGGCACTATTTATGTCTGGATTACTATCTATCCAACTCCAGCCATAACGCCAAACAAAAAACACCATAAGCAGTATTAAAATGAGCAGCAACACGTCTAAAAACACTCCCCCATTCATCCTTAGAGGTAGCGTTTTGACTTTGCTTAGAGTCATTTTTGAATCCTTATCATGAGAACTCTTTAGATTTTTATGGTTGTGAACCATCGCCGAGCCGCTTCCGCTGTTATTTGCTGCCCGCGTTTTGTTCTGCCAACTTTAGGTCCGCTTCGGCGTAGGCCGGGCTGATCTGGCCCGACTCAGGCGCGATCTTTCCGCTTACCAGCCAAAGGGCATATTCAGGCGTGATCGCCAAGATGCCCTCGATGTCATCCTCGTTGACCCGTCGCTTGCCTCCCCTCAAGGCATACCACTTCTCGCGATCGATCCCGGTCAGCTCCTCGAGCTTCTTGGCCGTCAACGCCTTGGCATCCCAGATGGCTATAAGCCTGTCTCTTATCATTCTTAATTCGTCTAATAGATTGGTAAATAGTGCTACTAACTATCTGCCACTGCCGATATATTCGCATCATGTGATTAGCAATAGATACTAATCACTAAACACCCATTAACCACAGTTTATGAGCATTTCAGAGGCAGGGATAGGCGATGAGTACACAGCATCTGGACCAACCACCTTTCGACGTGAGCTTCGATCTGGACGGCAGACGAGTGATCTACCTCGACTGCCGTAACGCGCTCACCTGCAGCAAGGAAACATACGCTGCCATGAACGGCGTTTCGGTAGACACCGTGATTGCCTGGATGCAGAGCGGAACCATTCCCAGCGTGAAGATGGGCCGCCCTCGCCTAGTCAACCTCGCCCAAATCCGCGCCGATCTGGCCCAGGGCAAAACCGTCTTCGTGCCGGGGGATTACAAAGATGAGTAAGCCGAACGCGGACCAAACTGGCAGCAACGTTGTGCCCCTGGGCGCGGCCATCAGCAACCTGTGCAGCATCGTAACCTTCGCCTCGGCCAGCGGCATTCCGGTGGAGGAAGTCACCGAGTGGGTAGCGAACGGCACGCTCCCCAGCGTCACCTTCTCGGACTTCCGCATGGTGAACGTGGGCAAGCTGCGGGCGGACCTGCTGAGCGGAAAGGAGAGCTTCGCCGCGGGAGATTACAGCCATGATTAGCCAGCACGCTGTTGTGGATGCCTCCACCGCCCAGGGCTACATCGGCCAGACCGTTCTGGTTGAGCTGCACTGGGATGATGAGCCGGAATCCTACTGGTACTGCCTGCATATCGTCGGCATGGTGGTGCCGATGGAAGGCGTGTACGACCACGGGTATTTCCTGACCTTTGATCTCAACGCGCAGGAGTCCCACCCCAACGAAGTGTTCTTCTCGGACATTCGCACGATCAGGGCGATGCGGCACCGCGACCGGCATGGTTCCGGCAACGTACTGGGCCGTATCGCCCTTCCCAACTCTGCAAGGTCAAGGGCCGCGCTCCCGGCTCGTCGGAACAGCTTCACCGTTCCGGCGAACGGAAGCACGGGCGCAGCGCACCCTTGACCCTGCACGACCATGAACAGCCTATCGCTGGGAGTGTGGGGTAGCTTTTCCACCCCACACTCCCGAGCCCTCGGCGGCAAGAGCGGGATGACAAGGGCAGCGCCCTTGGTGTTCGTTCTCCAGCGCCGCGCCGATCTCCGCGTCCCGCACCCCTCTTTCGGTCTGGCCTGCCTTGCGCTCTGCATCGCCTGGGCTACCACGCCGCCGCCAAACCGCCCTCACCTGCCCGCCCTCACCCAGGAGCAACCCTGCCTGGATGACCCGACCGAACTGTTCGACTCGATTACTGGATTGAAGCTCTCTGGCGCGCGCACGGCTGCACAGCTCTACGCCGAGCGTAGCGAGCGCGTCGCCTGTGCCGGCGTGCGCGCGCCGCCCGGCTGACGTCCCTGTAACACGTCAGATAACCAGTTGTGGGTTCAGTGGCAAAAGCTCAATAAAGGTAAAACCGATGCAAGTTAAAGATTTCATCCGCGTTGACCGAACCACCGGCGAGGAAAGCAGCACCGGCCGGCTGTTCTTGGACATTGGCTATACGGGCTTCAAGGACCTGTCAGGCGTTCGCCTGTTGCGCTGCGGCGTCGATACGGTCCGCCAGCTGTACCGCGGGCTGATTCGCCCCGAGATCATGGCGCTGTTCGAGAAGCCGGGCGCGATGGTGGAGTTCGCCGGGCAAATCTGGCACTCGGGCCGTGTGGGCCGCGACTCAGGCTACCAGTACAAGCTGCAGAACGCAGACCTGGGCTTCATCCTGCTCATCAAAAACTTCAACGCCAAGCTGGAGCACATCGGGCCGCACCTGAAGATCGAGGTATCACCGCACGCCATCGACGAGCTGTCGCCGGAACGGCTGCAAGAGCGGATGGACTACTTCGCCGCTGCCGTGATGACCAACCGCGAACGCAACCAGTGTGCCGTCCACCTCGCCCTGGACCTGCAAGGCTGGAAACCTCCGGTCGATCTGGTGGCACGTCTGCATTGCCGGGCCAGGACGCACCGGGACATATCGGGCATCAGCCAGGTCGAGTGGGCCACCAAGTCCAGCGTCTACGGTCGCGGGGAAACGTCGATGTTCGGCTCGGCCAGTGGCGTTCAGCTCTGCATCTACAACAAGACCGAACAGGCCCGCGCAACGGACAAGCTCGACTTCTGGGAAAGCGTCTGGCGGCGTCGGGATTCGTTCGATGCGGCTGATCCGGACAACTACGATCCAGCCCAGGACGTGTGGCGGGTGGAGCTGCGCTATCACCATTCGGTGATCCAGCAATTCGCCAGCGGCTCGATTGACGTGAAGACCGGGGAAGCCATCGACACGGACTCCTTCGCCGCCTTCTCGGCCCATCTGGACGGCCTGTGGCGATACGGCCTGCGCCAGTTCAAGCTCATTGCTCGCCCTGGTTACTACGAGCCGATCTGGACACTGATGCGCGATGACGTGCGGGTAGATGTGGCCGTGGATTCGCTGGTCGATGACACCGAATACAAGCGGTACTACAAGACCTCTCGAGGCTTCTCAGGCAAGAACGTGGAACTGTTCCTGGGAAACTTCGTAAGCCTGCTGGCAAGGGAGCGGGTGGGCGCAAAAAAGGCGTTTGAGACGCTGCAGCAATGGGACTGTTGGCCGGTGATCCGTGACCACTACGCCGCCAAGGAAATGACCGAGCGTGACCTGTACAAGCACATCAAGGCACTGCTCGAGGAGCGCCACGTTCGCTGGGGGCGTGCTGTTTGATCACCAAGGGACCAACCGGCTGGGACGTGGATTTCTGGCTGGATAGAACAGCCGGCATCCGTAAGCGCAAGCGTGGCTTCCGCACCAAGAGCGAGGCTGAACGCTGGGTGGTCGATATGCGCCGGGAGTACAGCCACCGTGGCCGCGATCCGGGCGAACGCCTCGCCGATCTGGTGCAGGTCTGGTACGAACTGCATGGCGCCACGCTCAAAGATCAGAAGCGCTACGGGCGCACCCTGGCGATAGTCGATGCCCTGGGCAACCCGATTGCCTCCAGCTTCACCGCTCTGGACTTCAGCCGCTACCGGGCCGAAAGGCTCAAGAGCTGCACTCCGGCAACGGTGAACCATGAACACCGCTACCTGAAAGCCGTGTTCAACGAGCTGATCCGCCTGGGCGTCTGGCATGAAGCCAACCCGGTCGCCAAGCTGCGGCAACTGCGGGTCGATGAAACCGAGCTGACCTATCTCACCCTGGACGAATGCCGGTTGGTGCTGGATGAATGCGCCGCGTCGACCAACAGCCACACCCTGCCCGTAGCCAAGCTCTGTCTGGCTACCGGTGCTCGATGGGATGAAGCGGAGTCGATCACCCGTAACCAGCTGCTGAACGGGCAAGTTCGCTTCGCCAGGACGAAGAATGGCCGCGTGCGGACCATCCCCGTGCCGGATGATCTGGTGAAGCTGATGCTTGAGCGTGGCTACCCAGGATCGGGGCGGCTGTTCAGCTCCTGTCGATCGGCGTTCCGCAAAGCCTACGAACGCACCGGCCTGCACACACCCGGCCAGCTGACCCACATCCTGCGGCACACCTTCGCCAGCCACTACATGATGCAGGGCGGCAACATCCTCACGCTGCAACGAATCCTGGGTCACGGCGATATCAAGATGACGATGCGGTACTCGCATCTGGCGCCGGATCACTTCGCGACTGTTCTCAGTCATTCGCCATTGGCGTTGCTCGGCCAGAAGGACCAGCAAGACGCTGCGAATTAGCATCCGCTATTCCGCTATAATGACCCGCACACCGCGAACGAGGTTTTTGCTATGCCCGATCTGACCTTGGAAGAGAAGAAGGCCTACTACGCGAAGGTCCGCCAATCGAACTATGCCGCCAGCCTGCGCCTGGAAGGCTTCAATACCACACCAGCTGACGCTAAACGCGAACTCCCAACTCGCGAAGCTGCCCTGAGAGCCTTGCGCGCTCGGCAGGCCTGATGCTCGATAAGTACGGTGTCGGTCAGGATCCTCTCTGCTATCCAGGCACCACGGTTCTACGCAACCGCCTAGACCTGACCGATGACCAAGCGCTTCACGCTGCTGAGCGGACGCTTTCCGAAATCGCTGCAGGCTCCATTGACTTCGCCCTGCCTCCCTACGATCTCACCTATCTGCAACGGATCCACCGCACTCTCTTCGAAGATGTTTACGAATGGGCGGGAGAACTACGTACCGTGGACATATCGAAGGGCGGTACGCACTTCTGCAACGTCACCCGAATTGAACCGGAGGCTAAGAAGCTCTTCAGACAATTGGAGGCGGCCAACTGGTATGAAGGGATGTCACGGCAACAGTTGGTTTCCGCCGTCGCTGAACTCTATGGCGACTTGAATATGGTCCACCCTTTCCGGGAAGGAAACGGACGCGCGCAGCGGATCCTGTTTGATCACATCATTGTGAACGCCGGCTACGAGATCAGCTGGTGGCAGGTCGATGAGGGCGAGTGGATCCAAGCAAATATCGACGCGGTAACCTGTGACTATCAGACGATGACCAATATCTTCCAGCGCTGTATCGGTCAAGCGATCCGCTAGCGGGACAAGAAAGGGACACTTGTGAGACACCGGCCCAAAAACAAAAGGGCTAGCCGAAGCTAACCCTTTGATTTCATTGGTGCCGGAGACAGGAGTCGAACCTGCGACCTTCGCATTACGAATGCGCTGCTCTACCTACTGAGCTACACCGGCGCCGGTGGCGGATTATCGGGGGTTATGCGGTTGGACTCAAGACCGTGCGCTCCCGCCGAGACGGCAATCCGCCGCTCATGCCTGATGCCAGTCAGTGCGGCCGCGAAGCCGGTTGGCCATGGTCGCGTTCGAGGTCGTGCTTGACCTGGCTGGCCAATTGCTCGCCCTCGGCGCTGACCATTTCGTAACCTTCGCGGGCCTTGGCCTTGAGCTTGCCGGTCAGCTCGTCGCTTTTCTGTCCCATCAGTTCGTCTTCGCGACGGGTTGGCGGGACGGATGCGGCGAGCAGAGCACCCAGGGCGATGCCCATCGCTCCCAGGGCCAGTGGTTGCTCATTGAGCAGCTGCGAAAAGCCGCCACGAGCGCGATCGGCGGTGTGTCGCAGGCTCTCAGCGGCGTGCCGGCCAGAGTCGCTGACCCGATGGCGGGCGTTGCCCAGGGTACTGGAGGCATCGTGGCTCATCTGCGCTGCCTTGTCCTTGAGCCCGGTGCCCTGCTGCTTGAGGCCGGAGGCCTTGGCCGACAGCTTCTCCGTCATGGACGGACCAGTGGATGCGGTACTGGCGCTGTAGTCCGGACGACGATTCTGCCCGGCCATCAGCCAGACCAGCCCGATGGAGGTCAGCAGGGTCGGCACCGGATTGGCCTTCACCGTATCGGTAAGGTTGTGCAGGAACTCGCCACCACCACCTTTGGCATAGCCCAGCGCCGTATCGATCATCTGCCCGGGCGACAGCTTGCTCTCCAGTGCATGGACGATGTTGCCGATCTCGGCACGCTGCTGGTCGATCTCACGCTCCAGGGTGCTCGGGTCCTTCTGCGCTTCTAGGTCTACCTGATTATGCGTACTCATGCGTGCCCCCTGACGGCTTCTTTATCCTTCTGCAGCGAATGGATGGTGCGGTCGGGTTTGAACGAAGAGGCTTCGAACTTCTTCTTGCCCGCCGAAACCATGATCATCCCGATGACCACCACGACGACGCCTACGATCAAGGCGGCGAGCCACAGCTCCATCATCGTGGCGAGGAAGTAAACGGCCGACATAAGCAGAACAATGAAGCCCGCCAGCAGCACCGCACCACCGGTGGCGACGCTTGCCGCACCGGCTTTGGTAGCGCGGAGCGATTCGCTCAGTTCGGCTTTTGCCAATGCCAGTTCTTTGGTGAAAAGAGACGGCACTTCCCGGGTCAGCTGCCGTAGCAACCCGCCGACGGAGCTGTCCTGTTCGGGATTTACCGGTTCATAAGGCGTGTTGAGGTTACGTTGCTCGTTCATCGATTTAGCCCTCCGGTTGTGCCCTTGCCATTGGTGCCGATGCCGTTGCTGCTGCCGGTGGTGGACGACATGTTCGCGTTGCTGACACTACCGACCGTGCTGCCAGACGTGCCGCTGGAAACACGCGAATCGATTTCAGCCTGGCTGGGCATAGTCTCGGCGGTCACATCAGCCGGGACACCCAGCGGCGACGTGGGATGGGGTCGACTGGCGTCGGAATGACCGTAATCGGTCGTAGGTTCGCGAGCGCCGGCGGTGTCGGCACGATGGCTCGACGCGCGGGCGAATCGGGTCAGCCCGAAGCCGAGCGCCACGCTACCGGCGATGAACAGCGCGGGATTGTTGCGCGCAAGCCGATTGACCTCGCCTACCAGCTCGTCGACGCTTTTGCCGCGCAGGTTGTCAGCCAGGTTCACCATGCTTTGCGCGACGTCAGAGACGTAGCTGGAAAGCCCGGTGCTGTCCTGGTTCTCCAGCTCTGCTGCTGCAGCCTTGGCGCTCTGGGCGACTTTCTCAAGCTCGTCCGCCGCTGTGCCACGGTAGCTGTCCAGCTGCGCCTTGCCCTGATTCTTGACCTGCTCACCGGCGTCGCGCGCCTTGGCTTTGATGTCTTCGGTGCTGGGTGCGGAACCGGAAGTAGAGCTACCGGTGGCGCCCATCTGGGTGGATGGCTGGCCGGACGGAGAGCCCGTCAGCGGGGAGTCGGTTCTGGCTTGGCCGCCGTAACCTGTGATCTCTTCATCGGGTGTCGTCATTTTGTCCACCTTTTATAGGTTCATAGGATTTGGCCGGATGACCACGGTCCGTGAAGCACAGCAATGCGGGGTTGCCGCGGCCGTGCAGTTTCAGTGCGCACACTAATGGTGACCGGACCCCCAAAATCGAGTTCCGTGATTCTCGCCAGGTGGTCGCGCGCATTGGCGCCAGGTTTGCCCGACCGCTTTGGGCGAGACGGCCAAACCGCCTACAGCACTCGCTGATAGCGATGTGCCCGCGATTAGCGCGCAAGCTGCACGCCGCGTGGGCTGCACGCCAGACGACTTCAAACAAGCGAAACGGCGGAGGTTGCGGGCTGTTTGACTAATCGGTCAGCCAGGAGAGCAATAGCGCATCCTTGGCAAGCCGACGAGCTGCACCGCGCTTGGCAAGCAGAACGCAAAAACGGGCCCGAAGGCCCGTTCCTGTTTTGCTGGGTAGTCCTTACAGCGGACCGATGCTGGTGCAGCTATGTGCAGTCTTGGCGTGCTTTTGCAGTACCGGCAGCTGCGGGCGGTGCTTGCCACTGGTGACGTCCAGCGACAGTGCGTACTCACCCCACCAGGGACCTGCTGCCCAGTAGGTGCTGGGGATGCAGTTCTGACGCAGGTAGGTCATCAGGTTGTCAGTGGCGACGATGGCCGACGGCGAGAAGTCTGGGACGCCGTGCTCACCGATGTAACCGCGCAGCTTGTTCTGCTTCAGCCATTCAACGAAGGGCTTGACGCGATTGACACCAATCATCGGATCGAACTGCTCGGTCTTGTCGAAGTAGTTACCCGAGAAGTCCTTGTCGACATACATGTGCGCTTCGTACACCAGGTTGTTCTTCGGATCGCGCATCCACGGATTGGTGATCAGCTGGGTGTTGTAGTACGGCCAGTGGAAGGCACTCGACCAACGATCACCCGCTACGTAGATCCAGCGCTTGGAGTCAACAGTACGGATTGCCTGTGCAGCAGCCAGGGCAGCCTGAGGCCAGAGCCCGTTGGTGGAGTGCGGCTCGTTCATCAGGCCGTAGCCTTCGACCGCCGGATGGCTGACCACTTCCTGCACGATCTGCTTCCACACCGCGGCGAAGGAGCTGATGGGTACCTCATTGGAGCCGATCAACTTGCCGAAGTAACGGTAGTAGTTGTGCAGGTCCAGAATCACCTTGACGTTGTGCTTCTGGGCAAAGTCCAGCGACTGCTTCAGGCGCGCCAGCTCTACCGTGTTGAGCGGAGTGCCCAGCTTGGGCTGGATGCGCTCCCAGAGGAACGGCAGGCGAACCAGCGGCATGCCCAGGTCGGCGTACTTCTTGTAGTACGACTCGGCCGGATAGGTGTAGTTGGTGCCATGGGTGCCCGGAACTACCGAGGGACCAAAACCAGCACCGGAGAGGTTGACGCCGACCAGCAGTGGTTTGCCATTGGTGGTGTCCGGGGCTGAAGGCGCCGGAGCCGGTGTCACGGTGGTTGGAGGGGTTGTCACCGACGGCGCGGAAGGCGCGCTGCTGGCCGACTCGCTAATCACGGAAACGGTCTTTGGATAACCAACCGTGGAACCGTTGATGGCAGCTCCTTCGAGGAACACGCTCATGTTGCTGCCGACCTGCTGGGCGCGCAGGACCTTGCGCACCTGACCATCAGCGAGCCTTACCGAAGCACCCGCCTTGAACGCTGCGATGTTGGCACTGCTGGCCTGGATCGAGAAACCCGGAGAAGTGCGGTACACGCCGTTCAGCCAGTCGGTGTTCGTGAAGCTGTTCAGATTGCTGGTGGCGACCACTGAAGGCGCTGGAGCAGTGGGCGCAGGAGCGGTCGCGGTAGTAGTAGCCAGCGACAACTTGTTCGGTGCACCGACCACACTTCCATTCACCGCAGCGCCATCGAGATAGACGCTCATATTGGCGCCCGCTACTTGCACCTGGGTAACTTTGCGAACCTGACCATCGGCCAGTTTTACCGAAGCACCCACCTTGAATGCATTCTTGTTGGCGTCATTGGCTGGAATGGAGAAACCGGGCGACTTGCGCCATACCCCATTGAGCCAGTCAGTATTGGTAAACGCATTAATACTGGTGGAATGCGCAGCGACCGTTGCCGGTGCAGTCAGCGTAGGTGTGGAAGTAGCCGGAGCGGAAGTCGCTGTACCTACGGTACTGACCATCTGCGGAGCACCAACCTTGTTACCGTCCAGCTTGGCGCCTTCGAGGAAGATGCTCATGTTGCTGCCGACGATCTGCTGACGGCTGATCGTGCGAACCTGGCCGTCAGCCAGCTTCACCGAAGCACCCGCCTTGAATGCGGCCTGGTTGGCAGCGCTGGCCGGAATGGAGAACCCGGCGCCCGTGCGCCATATACCATTGAGCCAATCGGTATTGGTAAAGGCGTTGACCTTCGTCGAGACGGAGGCAGCTGCGACAGTGGTCGAAGCAGCAGCGTAAGGAACCGTTACAACGGTGACGCCGCCCATGAGGGCAGCCATGGCGATGGAAGCGACGAGTGCCTTGCGGGCACCGGAAAACAGGTTGGTGGACATTGAGTCTCTCCGGAACTTACTACTTCAAAGGCGGAGCCTTTAAAAAGTGACGGGAGGTCGATAAGTCGTGGGCGATGCTTTGAAAGGAAGCCGCGTTGTCACAACAAACGAACCGTTCTACAAGAAATTTTCCGCCGTCCACCCCCTGAACAAACCGGTAAATCGTCTTGCGTGGCGGCTTTATAATAGGTTCTAAAAAATAATGGAAATCCATGTGGCGTAAAACTATCGCCAATAAGCCGCCATATATTCGTCACCGATATTAAGTTGCCATTATATAAATAGGTGCAGATATCGATCTGATATCACGCTTAGCCCCCTTGCTAGAGGAACTTGTCGCTCTGGCTGCGACGGTTTTTTGAATCCGTCAACTTTCGAGCGGCATTAAATCCTATGATTTTCGCCCGACGAACGGCGCAACTTATTTGCTTAAGTAAGACGGTATTAATCCCGGACGAACCCTAAAAGCCGGGCAACCGTTGGCGCGCTTATGGGGTCAAAAAAGCAAGGTCCAACAGACGCAAACGGAGGTAGCGATGAGCCATAAATTCAAAGTCGGCGATCACGTGAGCTGGAACTCGGAAGCGGGACGGGTTCGCGGTCGCATTACTCGCGTTCACACGGCCGACACCGAGTTCATGGGCCGGACCCGGCGTGCCAGCCCGGATGCACCGCAGTACGAGATCAAGAGCGACAAGACCGATCACGTGGCGATGCATAAAGAGTCGGCGCTGACCAAGCTGGACTGACTCATGACTGACGCACTGACCGTCTGGACGATAGGCCATTCGAACCGCTCGCTGGACGCGTTCGTCGAGCTGCTGCAGCTGCACGGCATCGAAGCCATTGCCGATGTGCGCCGCTTTCCGGGCTCGCGGCGGCTGCCGCAATTCGGCGGCGAAGCGCTGCGTGGCGCATTAAGTGAAAAAGGCATCGGCTATGCCTGGCTCGAGGAGCTCGGTGGTCGCCGGCGACCTCTGAAGGATTCGCCCAACCTTGCATGGCGCAACAGCTCGTTCCGCGGCTACGCCGATCACCTGCAGAGCGCCGAGTTCGACCGAGGTTTGCATTGCCTGCTGGAGATGGCGGCGCGACAGCGTACGGCAATGATGTGCGCCGAGGTGCTCTGGTGGCGCTGCCATCGCTCGCTGGTGTCCGATGTGCTGAAAACCCGCGGCATCGAAGTGCTGCACATCCAGGATGACAAGCCGCCCGCGGCCCATCCGTTCACCGCCCCTGCCAGGCTGGTCGACGGCCACCTGAGCTATGCGGCGGGGCAAGGCGAGCCTCTGCGAAAGGAAGCTGGAAGCCGGCAGATCGATCTCGATCTGTAACGGCGTGCGCTGCGTGCGGGGGCGGCCATTGCAGCCGCCCTGCTTGGTTTAGCTGCGCTCGATTCGATCTGGATGGATGACGATACGGCCCTGTTTGTACAGGCCGCCGATGGCCTTCTTGAAGTTGCCCTTGCTCACGCCGAAACGGCGTGCGATTTCCTCTGCCGGGCTTTTGTCGCTGACATCCAGTGAACCCTGATTCTCCTCCAGCTTCTGCAGGATCAGCGCCTGCAGGGCATCGGTCGCCTCGCTGCCGACCGGTTGCAGGCTCAGGCTGATCTTGCCGTCTGCACGCAGCTCCTTGATATAGCCACGCTCGCGCATGCCGCCGCGGAGGAATTTGAACGCCTCGTTCTTGTGAATCAGGCCCCAATGCTGGCCGCTGATGATGGCCTTGAAGCCCAGGTCGGTCGCCTCGACGATCAGCAGGTCCACCGCCTCGCCCACCTTGTAATTGGCCGGGGTCTTTTCCAGATAGCGATCCAGGCGTGCGGTGGCGGTGATGCGTCGGGTGCGCTTGTCGATGTAGACGTAGACCACACAGTAATCGCCGACCTGCAACGGCCGCTTCTCTTCCGAGTGCGGCAGCAGCAGATCCTTGGGCAGCCCCCAGTCGAGGAACAGTCCGACACGGTTGATCTCGGCGACCTTGAGACTGGCGAACTCGCCGACCTGCACCTTGGGTTTCTCCGTGGTGGCGATCAGCTTGTCCTCGCTGTCGAGGTAGATGAATACGTTCAGCCAGTCATCCACCTCGGTCGGCGTGTCCTTGGGGATGTAGCGGTTGGGCAGCAGGATCTCGCCGTCCGGTCCGCCGTCGAGATAGAGGCCGAAACCGGTGTGCTTGACGATTTGCAGGCTGTTGTAGCGTCCGATTGCGGCCATGTGGGCGGTCCCGAATATAAAGGCGGCGATTCTAGCGCCAGTCAGCGTGGCAATGCATAGGCGATCACCGAATCACCGGCCTTGGTGCCCAGCGAACCGTGTCCGCCAGCGACCACCACGACCATCTGCCGGCCGGAGCGGCTCTGGTAGGTCATCGGCGTGGCCTGGCCTCCCGCCGGCAGACGCGCCTTCCACAATTCGCGTCCGGTCATTACGTCGTAGGCGCGCAGGTAGTAGTCCAGCGTGCCGCTCAGGAACGCGACGCCGCCAGCAGTAAGCATCGGCCCGCCGAGGTTGGGCACGCCCATCTTGAATGGCAGCGGAATCGGCGAGCGATCGCGTACGGTGCCGTTCTTGCGCAGCCAATGGGTCTTGCCGGTGCGCAGATCGGCCCCAGCCACATAGCCCCATGGCGGCGCGGTGCATGGCAGGCCGATGGGCGAGACGAAGGCCTTCAGCTCCACCGCAAACGGCGAACCGAAATTCTCGTTGAGGAACGGCTCCTGCTCGGATACGTAGGTCGTTTCAGCGTCCTCGCGCGGGATCAGTTTCGAGGTGAAGGCGAGATAGGCCGGGGTGCTGAAGACCATCTGCCGCACCGGGTCGACGGCCACGCCGCCCCAGTTGAACACGCCGAAGTTGCCCGGATGCACCAGCGTGCCCTGGGTTGAAGGCGGCGTGTAACGGCCTTCGTAGCGCAGGGAATGGAACTGGATATGGCACATCATCTGGTCGATCAGCGTGGCGCCCCACAGGTCCTTGCCCTGCAGCTTCGGCGGCTCGTAGGACAGCGCCGACGCCGGCTGCGTCTTGGCGACCCAGTCGCCTTCGGCCGCACCCTGCGGCGCGGGTACCTCGCGCACCGGCAGGATCGGCTCGCCGGTGCGGCGATCCAGCACATAGATGTCACCCTGCTTGGTCGGCGCCACCACGGCGGGAACCGGACCGTTCTCGGTCTGGATGTCGACCAGGCTCGGCTGCGCCGGCACGTCCATGTCCCAGAGATCATGGCGCACGGTCTGGAATACCCAGCGCAACTGGCCGCTGTCCAGATCCAGCGCGACGATGGACGATGAAAAACGCTCGCTGTTCTCGTTGCGCCGACCACCCCACTGGTCCGGCACCTGATTGCCCAGCGGCACGTAGACCATGCCCAAGGCCTCATCGGCGCTGGAGATACTCCAGCTGTTCGGACTGCTGGGGCTATAGGTCTGCCCCGCGGCGATGGGCTCGGTGGCGTCGGGGTTGCCGGGGTCCCAGTTCCACTTCAGTTGGCCGGTATAGACGTCATAGGCACGGATGACGCCAGACGGCTCCTGAGCACGCACGTTATCGTTCACCGCGCCGCCGATGATGACCAGATCCCGCGCCACCACCGGCGGCGAGGTGGAGTAATAGAAGCCTTCTTTCGCGTGGGGCATGTTTGCCCACAGGTCGATCTCGCCGTTGTCAGCGAAGCCGGGGCAGATTTCGCCGGTCTTGGCATCCAGGGCGATCAGCCGCGCGTCCGCCGTGGGCATGAACAGCCGCTGCCGGCAGGCCTGGACATCGCTGCCCTGCGGCGCAGCGTGATAGGACAGGCCACGGCAGGTCAGGTGCTGGCGGTTGACCGAGTGCGGCACCTTGGGATCGAAGCGCCAGCGCTCCTGGCCGGTTTCGGCATCCAGGGCGATCACCAGATTATGCGGCGTACACAGATAGAGGCTGTCGTCGACCTTGAGCGGCGTGACTTCGTAGGTGGTTTCGTCCGGATCATCCGGACCACGCAGATCACCGGTCTGGTAATGCCAGACCGGTTCGAGGCGGTCGACATTCTGCGGCGTGATCTGCGCCAGCGGCGAATAACGCTGGCCGTGCTGGCTGCGCCCATAAGCATGCCAGTCGCCCGCCGGCACGCTATCGTCCGCAGCAGGGGCTTGGGCCAGCGGAGCCGGCAACATGCCCTTGATGTCGTGGCCGTCGTGTCCCACCGCATACACCGTCGCCGCGCCCCAAAGCCCGACCGCCAGCATCAGCGGCAGCGCCGCACCACCCCAGGCACGAAAGCCGAAATGCTGCCAGCCGAGGCGCCGGGCGATCCACGGCGTCAGCAGCCACAGCCCGAACGGCGCGATGATGCTGCCGCGTGGCGCCAGCTGCCACCAGTCCAGCCCCACCTCGTAGACCGCCCAGCCGAGCGCACCAAGCATGAGCAATGCGTAGACCCACAAGGCGGTGCGACGTCGCATCAGCAACAAGACACCGGTCAGCAGGAATCCCGCCGCCACGATGGCGAAATACCAGGTACCGCCCAGGCTGACGACCTTGGCGCCACCGACGCCGAGTGCAATGCCAACGATGATGCAGAACAATCCGCTGATAACCACAGCCACGGCCCATCTCCCTCGATCTTGTTATCGAACCCGCCAGACTTCCGATGGCCAGCAGGCGTGGCCATCAATGAGAGTGGGACAGGCGATGGGCGGGAATGCTCCGTGGGATAAGAAGATTGGCGCGACACAGATGGTCGACGGCGGCACCGACCGTGCCGCCATGCCTGCAGATCACTCGGCCTGCAAGCCCACCTGCAGCAGCTTGCCGTCGCCGGCGTCGGTCAGCAGGTAGACGTAGCCGTCGGGGCCGACCCGGACATCGCGGATGCGCGCGCCGAGATCCTTGAGCAGGCGCTCCTCACCAACGATACGATCGCCATCGAGCCGCAGGCGAATCAGCGACTGGTCCACCAGCGCGCCGATGAACAGGCTGTGTTGCCAGGCCGCAAAGCGCTCGCCATCGTAGAACGCCATGCCGCTGACGCCCGGCGACTTCCCCCAGACATGATGGGGCTGCTCGGTACCCTCCACCGCCTTACCCTTGGCCTCGGGGATCGGCAGCATGCTGTAGTTGATGCCGTGGGTCGCCAGCGGCCAGCCGTAGTTCTTGCCGGCCTGGGGAATGTTCACCTCGTCGCCACCGCGCGGGCCGTGTTCGTTAGTCCAGAGCACGCCGCTCCACGGGTTGAGTGCGGCGCCCTGCTGATTGCGGTGGCCGTAGGACCAGATCTCCGGCCGCACGCCCTCCTGGCCGATGAATGGATTATCGTCCGGCACGCTGCCGTCCAGACCGATGCGCACCACCTTGCCCTGGTGCTTGTCGAGGTCCTGCGAGGTCGGTCGCTGATTGTTCTCACCGAGCGCGACGAACAGATGTCCGTCGTTATCGAAGACCAGCCGCGAACCGAAGTGGATGCCGGTGGACAGCTTCGGCAGCTGGCGGAAGATGACTTCGAAGTTCTCGAGCTTCGAGTGATCATCGCTCAGCCGCCCACGCCCCACCGCGGTGCCGGCCTTGCCCTGTTCGCCCGCCTCGGCGTAGGTCAGGTAGACCAGACGATCGGACTCGAAGTCCGGAGACAGACGCACGTCCAGCAGCCCGCCCTGGGCCTGGGCGAATACTTCAGGTACGCCTTCAAGCGGCTTGGAGCGGCTGCCGTCCAGCCCGACCAGTCGTAAACGACCGGGCCTTTCGGTCACCAGCATGTGCTCGCCGTCCGGCAGAAATGCCAGCGCCCAGGGATTCTCGAAGCCCGCGGCGATCTCGCGGACCGTCACCTCGCCGGCCTCACTGGGATAGCGCTGCGCTTCGGCGAAAACCTGGAACGAAGCGGCAATGGCGAAACCGCAGAGCGTGGTGCAAAAGGCATGACGCAGCATGATGGTCCTCCGGATTGTTCAATGTCGCGAAACCTGCGTAGCCGCTTCATTGAAGACCAGACGGCAGCCTTGGTGGTTGCCAAAAACGCATCAAGAAATGACGGGGCACAAATAACTGAACAAAATTTGATCAAATCTGTATAATGCCCGGTTCGACTGATTAAAGGACAAGCGACCCATGGCTACGAAAACCACCAGCGCCAAGCGCAAACCCGAACCCGCCTCTGAAACCAGCCAATCCCTTGCTGCGCAAATGGCGGCATTCCTCAAGGCCGGCGGTGAGGTCCAGACCATCCCCAACGGCGTCAGTGGCCAGACCAACGGTCCGTCCCGCCAGATCACCATCAGCAAGAAGTGATCATCTGAACCGCTTTCGGCGAGCCTGCAGTTTGGCTCGCCGCGTTCAACCCCTCCTTTCTCGTCTTCGAGCGCACCATGACTGACCCCGTACGCCTTGCCAAACGCCTCGCCGAGCAACTCGGCTGTTCCCGGCGCGAGGCCGAGCTGTATATCGAGGGCGGTTGGGTAACGGTCGACGGCGAACTCGTCGAAGCGCCTTTCCTCAAGGTCAGCCCCCAGCAGCGTATCGAGCTGCGCGACGGCGCTACAGCGCGGGAAATCGCGCCTGTAACCCTGCTGCTGCACAAGCCTGCCGGCCTGGCGATCGACGTCGATGCCGACAGCGTGCGCCGCGTCTTGGTGGCCAGCGAACACTGGAGCGACGACCCCAGCCGCATCGAGCCGCTGCAGCGTCATCTGCTCCAGCAGAACATCCTGCTGCCGCTGGACCCCGAGGCCAGCGGCCTGACGGTGTTCAGCCAGCAGCGTGAAGTGATCCGCCTGCTGACCAGCACGCGCGACAAGCTGGAGCAGGAATACGTCGTCGAAGTCAGCGGCGAAGCCGAAGAAAACGGCTTCGCGCTGCTTGCCAAGGGCATCGGCCATCGCGGCAAGATTCTGCCCAAGGCCAAGGTCAGCTGGCAGAGCGAGAACCGCCTGCGCCTGGTGATCAAGGAACCTGCGCCCGGCGAAGTCCGCCTGCTCTGCGAAGCCATCGGTCTGCGCGTACTGGCCTGCAAGCGCATCCGCATCGGTCGCCTGTCCATGGCCAAGCTGCCGGTCGGACATTGGCGAATCGTCGGCGAACACGAGCGTTTCTGACGCCTCTGACTACGCCTTCGGCAGCACCGATCGGCGGAGCGCACTTGCGTTACAGGTAACGCTGAATCAGTCTTGAGCGGCTCGTTGCGGCAGATCGCCACGACGGTTCCTTCGCCGAACAGGATCGCGATGCCGAAACTGCTGCTCTTGCTGCTGACCCTGTTTCCACTGCATATCCTGGCGGCCAAGCCTGTTGCCGTCTGGGCATACCAGCCTTCACCGCCTTTCGCCTCCGAGCACAACCCGGGTCTTTCCGAATCCCTGGTGCAGCTGCTCAATGAGCATCCGACGAACCAGGGTCTCTACGACTTCAAGCTGACTCAGCTGCCGCGCAAGCGCCTCGATGCCCGCCTTGCCGCCAACGCGCCTGGCGTGCTGCTGTGGGCCACACCCGAGTTCTTTCCCGAGCGCCTGACCGCCAATGCGAGCTGGACCCGACCACTGCTGTGCGACATTCAGGATTTCGTCTCCCGCAGCGACGCACCTTTCGACTACAAGGGGCCGCGCTCGCTGCACGGCATGCGCCTGGGTGGTGTTCTTGGCCACCGTTACCGGGAACTGCAAAACGACATCGACCGCGGGCTGATCCGGCGCGAGGACGTGCACAGCGATCTGCAGAACCTCAACAAGCTGATGTCCAGGCGCATCGACGTCGCCCTGATGCCCCGTTCCTCCCGGCTCTTCTACGGTCTGACCGAGGTCGCGGACGCGCAGCTGCACGTATCGCCCAGCCCACTCTACATTTTCGATCGACATGTGCTGATGACCGCCAGCCTGCCTGCCGAGACCACGCAGTTCGTCCAGCAGCTCATCGCCGACCTGCCGCACAGCGCGCGCTGGCA
Organism: Stutzerimonas stutzeri RCH2; assembly: GCF_000327065.1. Lineage (NCBI taxonomy): Bacteria > Pseudomonadati > Pseudomonadota > Gammaproteobacteria > Pseudomonadales > Pseudomonadaceae > Stutzerimonas > Stutzerimonas stutzeri. Next base: position 3,111,532 of record NC_019936.1, read on the forward strand.
GACGCTACTCAGACGCTACGGCCTGCAACAGATGAACGCGCCCTGCTCCACCTACTGAGCGAACGTAAGCGGCGCTGGCGAATCGAAGCTGGCACGGCCCATACTGGCAAAAAGAGAACGGAGTACCAATTCAGCCATGAAAAAGGCAATGCTGTTCGGCCTGCTATTGACCCTCGGCGGCTGTGCCAGCCAACCCTGCGATGAGTCCCGTAGCGACAGCTGCCGTGCCGAACGCCTGCTCTATCAGAACGATCTGATGCAGGCGAAGATTCTGATCTCCATCGCTGACGAAGACAGCTACGAATTGGCCCAGGCCCTGCTCGACCGCAGTGCGAAGCTGGACCGGCGTGGCGAGACCGAGTTCTATCAGGCCTTGCTGCTGATTCGCCAGGGCCCGGAGACTTCGGAAGTGCTGGAGTTGCTGGAAAAGGCCAAGAGCAAGGGTCATCCCCATGCGGTGGCACTGCTCTACAAGATCTATGGTGAGCCGTACCTGCTCACCGAAGCCGATGTACTGCGCGCGGAGTACTACCGCGAAGCCTACGGCGAGCTGGATGTCGCTCGCAGCGGCTATCCGTCATTCGACAAATCGCTGGAGCTGGTCAACCAACTGGTCGCGCCGCCGCCACCATCGGTGCCATACCAGGCGCCGTGCCCGCAGCACTGCCTGGATCAGTCGCGCTAGCTACGGGCTGCGGCGTGTGTGGCGTTCAGGGTGCCGGGGTTTGCGAGATGCGTGGCTCTTCCTTGCCTTCGGCCACGGCGCGGGCTTCTTCTTCGGTGGCGTAGGGGCCAGCGACGACGGTGCCGTTCAGTTCCACTACCCAGCACACGGCCCAGGTCGGGCGCCAGGCTTTGGGTACGTCGTCGCCGCTGAGGTGCTTGATCTGAGAGGTCATGGCATTTCTCCATCATTGCTGGGATAAGACGGCCGCCTCGCCGCGACAAGGCCGGCCCCATGCAATGCAGACCACAGGGCGGCCGTCTTTGCTCGTCCGGCACGACGAAACGGCCCAGCGAACGAACCCCTGGCAGCGTCACGGCTCTACACAACAGGCGCCGCACAGCGAGGAGAGACGATGCGCACCACCACCCGCCTGCTACTGCTGACGCTGCTCACCGCGCTGCTGATCTCCGGTTGCAGCCGCGCAACCCTGGTCTATCGCAACCTCGACATGCTGGTGCCCTGGTCGCTGAACGATTACCTGGACCTGGATCGCAGCCAGCAGCGCGACCTCCGCGAACGCTTGCGCCAGCACCTGGCCTGGCATTGCAGCACGCAGCTGCCGGAGCTACTCGCCAGCCTCCAACAACTGGAACGCGAAAGCGCCAGCGGCCGGCTCGAGCGCGAGGATCTGGCGCCGCATTACCACGGCGTTCGCGAAGCCATGCACAGCATCGCCGTGGAGGTCACCCCCACTGCCACCGACTTGCTGCGTGCACTCAGCGATGCTCAGGTTGACGAGCTGCGCCGCTCGCTGGCAGAAAACCGTCGCGAGCACCGGGAGAAGTACCTGGAGCCGCCCCTGGAACAGCAGATTCGTGAGCGCGCCGAGCGCATGCAGGAGCGCCTGCAGTACTGGTTCGGACCGCTCAACGCGGAGCAGCGCCAGCGCGTACTGCTCTGGGCGCATACCCTTGGCGAGCAGAACAGGCGCTGGCTGGACAATCGTGAACGCTGGCAGCAGATGCTGCTCGCTGCCGTCGAGAAGCGTCACAGTGACGACTTCGACGCCCGCATTGCGCGGCTCTTGCAGGAGCGCGAAGCGCTGATGAACGACAGCGATCGAGCAACCCTGCAACGTGCCGAACGGGCCGGCCTGGAGCTGGTTGCCGACTTGCATACACTCGCCGACGATGGCCAGCGTGCGCACCTGACCAACCGACTCGCCCAGCTGCAGACGGATTTCGGCAGCCTCAAGTGCCTGCCGCCGACGGCCTGACGAGCGCGCTCGGCGCCCTAACGTCTAGCCGATAGCAGCAGGCGACGCGCCTCGAGCTGCCCGGTTTCGTCCAGCTCGACCAGCCATTGCGGCTTGCCGGCGACCAGCACCGCCAATGGCGTCCCGTCACGGTAAAGAATCCGATTGGCCGCAAGCGCTGGCACCTTGCTCCCGGGCAACAAGGTACCGAGCTGATTCAGCGGATCCACCGCCGATACCGCCAGCATTTCTCCCGTCAGCGGCCGCTTGCGCACTTCGCGCAGCAGGCCGACCGCCCCGGGCAGGGCGAACTGCTCACCGGCCACACCGGCGACAAAGCGCCCGCCGCGGATCTCTCCCCGCGCCTCAAGCCGGTGATAGACCCGCAACAGTTCGCGCCAGGGCGGCAACCAGTCGGCCTCACGCGCCAGCAAGCGCCAGAACACCACGCCGTAGCGGCGCAGCAGTACACGGGCGATATGCTCCAGCGCCTCGGCGTCGACCTTGGCCGGGCGCGATGCATCGTTTGCCGTGCCCGGCTTGCGCACCAGCGCCCAGCGGCCGGCATCGTCCATGCCGCCGATGAAGGCACCGCCACGGCTGCGCCGGGCCGCTCGCGAGCGCTTGCTGGCAGGTGCCAACAGGCTGCGCAGACCGGCAAAGCTGTCCGCATTCACCAGCCCCACCGCCACCAGTTCGCCAAGGGCATCCTCCAGCTCGCTGCGCAGCAAATGCGCGTCATGTTGCAGCTCATCGAAGAACAGCGCGCCGTGGGTCTGCAGGTAGTCGAACACCCGCTGCGCCCGCGATGACAGTTCCGGCATCGGCGCGTCACCTGCCAGCGCATACCAGGCTGGCAACTGGCGGCGCGGCAGCAGCACGACGGGCGTGCCACGCACCGGTCCGCCGCTAGCCTTGAGCCGACCAGCCAGGCGCGTCCAGACGATGCGCCCGGAGCGGCACAGTTCGTCCAGCCAGGTGCCGCCGTAGTCTTTCAGGCGTGTTGGCAAAAGATCGGCTTCCCAGGCCGCGGCCGCTGCCTGATAGCCCTCCAGCTGCTCCACCACGCTGGCCAGCGCCTCACGACCCTGCATACGCGTGGTCGCGGACAGATGCTGCCAGTCGGCGAGAAAGCGCATGAAATCGGCACGCTCGACCGGCTCGATCTCGCGCCGGAGACGCTTGACCGTATAGCGATGGATGCGCGCCAGCAGATGCCGCTCGCACCACTCGTCCTCTACTGCGCCGGCGCTGAAACGGCCGCGCATCACATAGCCCTGACTTTCCAGGCGGATCAGCGCCATTGCGACGGCAGAGGCTGGCAAGGCCAGCGGCCGCGCAATCAACGACACGGGTAAAGGGCCGAAGCCGCTCAATCGAGCGCGGATCAGCTCGACCAGCGCATCCTCTTCCGCGAGCGGTTGGTCGTACCCGACGGGCGCCTGCAGATGCGGCTCGAAAGGGGCCTGCGGATAGATCGCGCGCAACAGCGCCAGCCGTTCGAGCGGCAGCCAGAGGACGCGGTCGTGGGCGATCTGCATGCGCGTCGCCCGCCCGGCACGGGCCAGCTCAGTCAGCCACGCCAGCCACTGTGGCTGCGCGGCGGCCTCGGCTTCGGCGATACAGCCCAGGGCCGTTAGCGCTTCGTGCATCTCGTCGGCATTACGCGCCTCGGGCCAGGCTTCCTCACGCACCGCGGCAATCGCCTCAGGGTCCAGCGCGCCAAGGTCATCGCTGGACTCCGGGTCGCTCCAGCGCCGCGCCAGCACCGCCTGGGTACGCCGCTCTTCCAGCGGCGCGTCATCGAGAAAGGCGTAGGGCCGCGCGCCGAGAATCTCCATCGCCAGCGGTGACGGCGCCGGCAGGTCCCGCGCCAACAGCTCGATCTCACCGCGCTCCATGCGGCGCAGCAGCGCGAGCCAACCTTCGCTGTCCATGGCCTCGTGCAGGCAATCGTCGAGGGTCTGGCGCACCAGCGGATGGTCGGGAATTTCGCGCTCGCCGACGATGTTTTCCAGGCAGGCCACCTGATCGGGGAACACCGTGGCCAGCAGGTCTTCACTCTTCATGCGCTGCAGCTGCGGCGCCACCTTGCGCCCGCCGGCCATGCGCGGCAGGGCCAGCGCGGTGGTGGCAATCCAGCGCCAGCGTACGCCGAACAACGGTGCATCCAGCAGCGCCTGGATCAGCACCTGCTCGGCGCTGGCCGAATGCAGGTAGCGCCAGACGTCCGCCAGCGGGAAGCTGTGGCTGGTGGAAAGCGAAAGGATGATGGCGTCTTCGGTGGCCGCGGCCTGCAGCTCGAAGTTGAAGGTGCGACAGAAGCGCTTGCGCAGCGCCAGCCCCCAGGCGCGGTTGATGCGGCTGCCGTAGGGCGAATGAATGACCAGTTGGGTGCCGCCTGGCTCGTCGAAGAAGCGCTCCATGACCAGCCGCTGCTGGGTTGGCAAGGCGCCCAGGGCCGAGCGGGCGCGGGCCAGATATTCGACGATCTGCCGCGCGGCGTCGTCCGAAAGGCCAAGGCTGCCAGTAAGCCAGTCGATGGCCGGCGCCAGGCGCGAGCTGGCGCTTGAAACGACGCCCGGCGACTTGGCGGCGTCGTCCGCCGCTGTTGCGGCATCGTGCAGCCGTCGATCGATCTCATCGCGCAACCGCGCCACGGCAAAGGACAGCTCGTCGCTGCGCCCCGGCGCTTCGCCCAGCCAGAACGGAATGCTCGGTGGCATGCCCTGGGCGTCCTCGACGCGCACCCGGCCCGACTCGATCTTGAGGATGCGATACGAGGTGTTGCCCAGCTGGAACACATCGCCCGCCAGGCTCTCAATCGCGAAGTCTTCATTGACGGTGCCGATGTTCAGCCCCTGCGGTTCCAGCAGCACGGCATAGTCGGCATTGTCGGCGATGGTGCCGCCGGAGGTCAGCGCGGTTAGCCGCCCGCCGCGCCGGCCACGCAGGCTTCGTGTAGCCAGGTCGCGATGCAGATAGGCGCCGCGGGTGCCATGGCGGGTGGTGTAGCCCTCGGCGAGCATCCGCAGCAGCGCCTGGAAGGTCGCTTCGTCCAGCGCGGCATAGGGCATCGCCCTGCGCAAAAGCTGGAGCAACGCGCCCTCTTCCCATTCCCGACAGGCCACCTCGGCGACGATCTGCTGCGCCAGCACGTCCAGCGGCGCCTGCGGAATCTTCAGTGTGTCCAGCTCACCGCGGCGCACGGCGTCGAACAGCGCGGCGCACTCGATCAGGTCGTCCCGCGAGCCGGGAAACAGCCGGCCTTTGGAGACACCCGCCACCTGATGCCCGGCCCGCCCGACCCGCTGCAGGAAAGCCGAGATCGAGCGTGGCGAGCCGAGCTGGCAGACCAGTTCGACATCACCGATGTCGATGCCCAGCTCCAGCGAGGCAGTCGCGACCAGTACCCGCAACTCGCCGCGCTTGAGCTTCTGCTCGGCGCTCAGCCGCTGTTCGCGGGCCAGGCTGCCGTGATGCGCAGCGACCACCTCTGCCCCCAGCCGCTCGGCCAGATGCCGGGTGGTGCGCTCGGCCATGCGCCGCGTGTTGACGAACACCAGCGTAGTGCGATGCTCGCCAGCCAGTGCCGCGAGGCGGTCGTAGACCAGCGCCCAGGCGTCGTTGCTCATCACCGCTTCCAGCGGCACCGACGGCACTTCCAGCGCCAGGTCGCGGGCGCGGCCATGGCCGATGTCGACGATCTCGCACGGCCGCTCGACGCCGGCCAGAAAGCGCGCCACCGCATCGATCGGCTTCTGCGTAGCCGACAGGCCGACACGCACCAGCGGCCGATTGCAGAGCGCTTCCAGTCGCTCCAGCGACAGCGCCAGATGGCTGCCGCGCTTGTTGCCGGCGATGGCGTGGATCTCGTCGACGATCACGCTCTGCACATCGGCGAGCATTTCCCGCCCCGACGCCGAGCTGAGCAGTACGTAGAGCGATTCCGGCGTAGTCACCAGGATATGCGGCACGCGCTTGCGCATCGCGTTGCGCTCGGCCTGCGGCGTGTCGCCGGTACGCACCGCCGTGCGGATTTCCAGCGGCGGCAGGCCCAGACGTGCCAGTTCCGCCGTGATTCCGGCGAGCGGCTCTTCCAGGTTGATATGGATGTCATTGGACAAGGCCTTCAGCGGCGAGACGTAGAGCACCCGCGTCGCGTCGGCCAGGCCTCCCTCGGCCAGCCCCTGCTGCACCAGACCATCGATGGCCGCGAGAAAGGCGGTCAGGGTCTTGCCCGAGCCGGTCGGTGCCGCCACCAGTGTCGAACGACCGGCGCGGATCAGCGGCCAGGCAGCCGCCTGGGCCGGCGTCGGCGCGGGAAAACTGCGGGAAAACCAGCCCGCTACGGCGGGGTGGAAACGGCCAAGCGGACCGGCGGATGAGATGCTCATGTCGATGAATATGGTGGCGCCCCCGGCATTGCACAAGCGACAGCCGGTCGGCGATAGGGAAACGGCCATGACATATGGCGGTCAACTTGAAACATCCGCAACGCAACGGAGACGACCATGACCACTACCCCGCTCAGCCTCGACAACGCCATGCAACTGGCCTCGGAAGCCTTTCTGCCCTGCGGTTGCGTGACCAGCGCCAACGCCGAGGACGATAGCTTCGGCTTCACCGTGATGAACGGCAATGGCGAGGAAATCACCCGTGTGGCGCAGGTGCGCGACTACGCCGACCCAATGCGCGTGGCGCAGGTGATCGAGCAGACCCGCCAGGAGCTGATCGGCAAGGGCTGCACGCTGGAACCCTGGACGATGCCCTTCATCACCGATGACAGCGCCATTCCGGAAACCACGCCGAACTACTGAGGAACGACCATGAGCGATCCAGTGCTGCTGATCACCGGCGCCTCGTCCGGTATCGGCGCCGCAACCGCGCGACTGGCCGCAGCCGCGGGGTATCGGCTGGCGCTCGCCGCACGCTCCGAGGACAAGCTGCAGCATCTGGTCGACGAGATCGGGCCGCAGCGCGCCCTCGCCATTCCCTGCGACGTGACCGATTACGCCGCGCAGCGGGCCATGGTGCAACGCGTGCTCGATCACTATGGCCAGCTCGACGCCGTCTATGCCAACGCCGGCATTCCCGGCAGCGAAGGCGGCTTCAGCGGCGCCGATCCCGAGGTGTGGAAAACCATGCTGCTGACCAACGTCTACGGCGTCGGGCTGACCCTGCGCTGCAGCCTGGCCGCGCTCAAGGCCAGCCGCGGCCATCTGCTGCTCACCGGTTCGGCAGCCGGGCGCTTCGTCATTCCCGGTTCGATGTACAGCGCCAGCAAATGGGCGGTGACCGGCATGGGCCTGAGCGTGCGCGAGGAACTGCGCGGCACTGGCGTGCGGGTCACGCTGATCGAACCGGGCATGGTCGACACGCCACTGTTCGACCAGCCGCCCGCCTATGCCCTGCAACCCGAAGACATCGGCCGCGCAGTGGTCTACGCGCTATCGCAGCCGGCCCATGTCGACGTCAACGAAATCCTGATTCGCCCGACGCCACCTGTGGTAGACGGCGATCAGTAACCTCAGCGCTCATCGCTGCGCTGCTGCTGTTGTTGCAGGCGTCCCGACTGATTGACTTCCGACCGCCCGGCAGCGTCGCCGTGGCGGTGCTCGCCGGCGCCGTGTACCCGCTGCAGCTGAATCACCTCGCCCTTCTCCCAGGCATTCGCCGCCGGATCGACGCGGGGCTGCGGTATCGATTTACGGCTGCGGCGAATGGCCTGGGTATCCACGCCGAGGCGCTGGTCACGGGCCGTCTCCAGCGCCGGATCGAGCTGACCGTCCGCGGTAAAGCCCATCATCAGCGCCGGGATACCGTAGGGCAGCTCCTTGTCGCGGTCGGTATGCCAGGTGTGCCAGGTCTTGCCATAGGTGCTGACAACTTGCTCCATCAGCTGCTTTTCCGCGATCTGCGGCAGGCCGGGGGCGACCAGCGAGCCGGACATCACCTCGTAATCGTGGCTGTGCCAGAGCTTCTTCTCGTCCTCGGGCAGTGTCGCGAACAGGCGCGCGCTGATGATGTATTCGACGCCCATGAGCTTGGCATCGCTGCCGTTGCCATCGTAGATCAGCGCCTGCATCACGTCTTCATTCAGCCGCGTGACGTAATGGTGCGCCTCCATCTGTCCATCCATGTCGCCGTTATAGAAGTGAAAGCCATTGAGGTACGCGCTGACCGCATTCAACGGCGCCTTGCCCTGCAACAGCTTTGCGCCGGCCTCCAGCGTGCGCGTTTCTGCGCTTTTCGGCGCGCCCGCGGCGGCCGTATAGGACGCCGTATTGTGCTGCCCACAGGCAGCCAACAGCAGCGCGGAACTCAGAACGAATAACTGTCGCATGGCTCGATCCCCTGCTTTGCTCATACAGAGTGACCAGGGCGCCGCCGGTTCTTCTTCAACATTGCCAGGCCGGCCGGCAGAAACTTTTGCCCGGCGCACCGGGTCGCTATGGGAGGCCGTTTCGGTCGTCAAACCGTAGGGGGACAGCCATGGGCAACCTGGCAGAGCAGCCACATCCGCATCCGGCACTGGCAGAGCTCGATCTCTTGCTGCAGCGCTACCGACAGGTTCGCGCCACCAGCGAGGCGATCTGCACACCGCTGCAGGTCGAGGACTACGTGATCCAGAGCACACCGGAAGTTAGCCCGCCGAAGTGGCACCTGGCGCACGTCAGCTGGTTCTTCGAAACCTTTCTGCTGTTGCCCTACCTGCCCGGCTACCGACGCCTGAACGATGCCTACGACTACTTGTTCAATTCCTATTACCAGACTCACGGCCTGCCGTTTCCGCGGACGAGCCGCGGTGTGCTGTCCCGCCCGGGCGTGGATGAAATCTACCGCTACCGCCGGCATGTCGATCAGGCCATGGGCGAGCTGCTGAGCAACCCGCCTCGCGAGCAGGCCGCTGAGATCGTCCGTCGCGTCGGCCTGGGCCTGCAGCATGAGCAGCAGCATCAGGAGCTGCTGCTGATGGACATCAAGCACATTCTGGCGCAGAACCCGCTGCATCCGGTCTATCGCCATGACCTCGCCAAGCCGCAGCCAAGCGGCCCGGAGCGCCCGCGCTGGCACGAATTCACTGGCGGCGTGCAGCACATCGGGCATGCCGGCAACGACTTCGCCTTCGATTGCGAAACCCCGCGCCATCGCCAGTTCGTCGAAGATTTCCAGCTTGCCGAGCGGCTAGTGAGCAACCGCGAATACCTGTCGTTCATCACTGATGGCGGTTATGCCCGTCCGGAGCTGTGGCTGTCGGATGGCTGGGATCTGATCCAGCAGGCCGGCTGGAACGCCCCGCTGTACTGGCTGCGCGAAGACTCCAGCTGGCACGAAATGACCCTCGGCGGCCTGCGCACGCTGGATCTGGAAGCACCGGTCTGCCACATCAGCTACTACGAGGCCGATGCCTATGCCCGCTGGGCCGGGGCACGCCTGCCGAGCGAAGCGGAATGGGAAGTCGCCGCCGCTGACCAACCGCTGCGCGGCAACTTCCTCGAAAGCGACTACCTGCAACCGGTCGCCGCCCTGCCGGGGCACGACGGCCCAAGGCAACTGTTCGGTGATGTCTGGGAATGGACAGCCAGCGCCTACCTGCCCTACCCGGGTTTCCGGCCGCTGGAGGGCAGCCTCGGTGAATACAACGGCAAGTTCATGTCCGGCCAGATGGTGTTGCGTGGCGGTTGCTGCGCCACGCCGGAATCCCACGTGCGGGTCACCTACCGCAACTTCTTCCAGCCGGCGATGCGCTGGCAGTTCGCCGGGCTGCGCCTGGCCAGAGGGCTCTGAACATGGCGCTGGCAATTCATTTCCACGATCAGCTGCAACAGCCACACGACGCCTCGCTGCGCGACGAAACCCTTGCCGGATTTGCCGCGAAGCCGAAATGGGCTTCACCAAAGTTCTTCTACGATCGCCGCGGCTCCGAGCTGTTCGAGCAGATCTGCCAGCAGCCGGAGTACTACATCACCCGCACCGAGGAGCAGATCCTCGCCGGTGCGGCCAATGACATCCTCGATATCGCCGGCCCGCACAGCGACCTGATCGAACTGGGCAGCGGCGCGAGCCGCAAGGTCCGCCTGCTGCTGGAGGCGCTGCACCCAACCAGCTACCTGGGCATCGACATCTCCGAGGACTTCCTGCTCAGCAGCACCCAGCGCCTGGCTGCGGACTACCCGTGGCTGGAGGTGCATGCCGCCTGCACCGACTTTTCCAACGAGTTGAACCTGCCGGATGACTTCAGCAGCGAACATCCGCTGATGTTCTTTCCCGGCTCGAGCATCGGCAACTTCACCCCAGGCGAGGCCGCTGCCTTTCTGCAGCGCTTGCACGACGTGCTGCCGGCCGGCGGCGGGTTGGTGATCGGCGTCGATCTGGTCAAGGATCGTGCGGTGCTGGAAGCGGCCTACAACGACCGCGCTCATGTCACAGCCGCCTTCAACCTCAACCTGCTGCAGCGCATCCGCAACGAGCTGGACAGCGATATCGACCCGTCACGCTTCATCCACCGCGCCTTCTACAACGAGGCCGAGTCGCGCATCGAGATGCACCTGCTCAGCCCCGAGGCGCAGGACGTGAGCATCGAGGGCCGACGCTTTCATTTCGATGCGGGGGAAAGCCTGCACACCGAGAACTCCTACAAGTACACGCTCGAATCGTTCGCCGCCCTGGCCGGTGCATCCGGATTCGACTGCCTTGGCCAGTGGACCGATCCGCGCGACCTGTTCAGCGTCAACTACCTGCAACGGCGTTAATCAATGACAACCCGTCAACTCACTGGTCTTGCCCTCGGCCTCGGCCTGCTCAACGCGCTCTATACATTTCCCGCCACCGCGCAAGACCCGATCCGCGTCACCCAGCTCAAGCGCTGCGGCGATCTCTTCGCCGAAGACGCGCAGAGCTGGTGTCTGAGCGCCAGAGGCCTTCCACGTGGCGAGGTGCAGCTCTATCTGGATGGCAAGCGGCTGAATGCCGACACGCTCCAGCGCGACCGCGACCAGCTGCGCCTGACGCTCGCGCCGGATGCAGTACGCAGCGCTCCGCTGTGGCTGGAACACGATGGCAAGCGCAGCAACCCGGTCTGGCTCTCGGCCGGCCGCAGCCAGGTGCTCGCCGCCACGCCCGACGAAGTGGCGCGCAACATGGATGACCTGACCACCTATGTCGATCTGGTCAGTCTGATCATCGAGGAGGATCACCAAGGCCTGGACAAGGCGCGCCAGCTTGCCGAGAAGTACGGCGCCGAGGTGGTCGGCGCCATCCCGCCGTTGAACACCTACCAGCTGCGCCTGCCGGTGAAGGACCTCACCGAGCGCGACGCCATGGTGCTGCGCCTGGGCAGTGAGGTGGGTGTGGATGCCGTGGTTATCGAGGAATCGGCCGCCGAGAACGACGAGCAGGAAACCGGCAAGAGCGCGGATCAGAAGCGCCCGCAGAACCGCGAATGGGCCGCCAATCGCTTCCTCGACGCGGTGGACTACTACCGCGAACGCATTCCCGCCGGCCAGCGCGCCGGCGAAAAACAGCCGGTGCGTATCGGCATCATCGAGCGTGCGGTGGACTTCGATGCCCCGCATTTCGCCGAGTACCTCGGACCCTGCGATCCACAACAACAGCGCACCTGCCTCTACGCCCGCGACGCCGACCGGCCGGACAATCACGGCAGCAGCGTCGCCGGCATTCTCGCCGCCCACGCCAGCGATGCCCGCGACCAGGGCTTTCTCAGTGCACTGGACGGCACCGGACCGGGCTTCGAGGTGATCGTCGAGCGCAATTCGGATGCCGGCATCACCGCCAACGTCGCAGCCTCGGTGAATCTGGTCGAGGACGGCGCGCGCATCCTCAACTGGAGCTGGGGCATCCATCGCATCGGCACGGTGGATGTGGAAGGCGAGCCGGTGGACTCGCTGCTGCGCTCGGGAATTGCCATGAGCGGCTACGAGGAGCTGCTGGAGGAATTCTTCCTCTGGTTGCGCCGCGAACATCCCGACGTGCTGGTGATCAACTCCGCCGGCAACGGCTCGGCCCACTCCGGGCGCGACGATTACCGCCTGCCCTCCTCGTTCATTACAGAGCAGCTGCTGGTGGTCGGTGGCCATGAGCGCAACGACCAGAAAAAGGTCTCGGTGGAACACCCGGACTACGTGCGCAAGCGCAAGTCATCCAACGTCGATATGCGCGTGGACATCACCGCAGCCGCCTGCACCCGCGCCGCCACGCTCGATCCCGAACAGCGCGGCGACGTGCATTGCGGCACCTCCTACGCCACGCCGCTGGTAGCCGGCGCGGTGGGCGCGATGCTGTCGGTCAATCCCGAGCTGGCACCCGACCAGGTGCGTGAGTTGCTGCGCCGCAGCGCGATGACCATCGGCCGCGACTCGGATTTCGAGCCCGCCGAGGCGGATGACCTGACCGCGCCGATCCTGCCGTCGGAGCGTGGTTACCGGCTGGATGACAACGATGTCGGTCGCTCGGCACGGCTGGACATGCGCAAGGCGCTGGAACTCACCGTGAAGAGCCTGGAGAACACGCGCTAGGTCGCTTCACTCCATGTCGCCGCACAGCTCGGCGGCACGCAGCAGTGCGGCGGTAAGCGCGTGGCGCTCCCATTGCGGCAAGGCGGCGAAACGCGCGCGGAATTCCGGCGCCAGCAACGCTGGCGCCTCCTGCAGCAGTTCCCGGCCGCTGTCACTGAGCAGCAGCCACTGGCGGCGGCGATCCTGATCATCGCGCTGGCGCTGCAACAGCCCGCGCTCTTCAAGGCGATCGAGCTGGCCGGACAACGTCGCAGCGGTGAGGCTGACGCGTCGGCTCAAGGCGCTCGCGGTCATCTGCCCGTCGCTCGCCAGCACCTGCAGGATCATCAGCTGTACCGGGCTCAGCCCGCCGTAACGCGCCAGCCGTTTGGCATGCACCTCGGCGTCCTGCTGCAACCGGCGCATGGCCTGGAACAGCGGCATTTCGAACGCGTCCAGCACAGCATCATTGGTTTCGCCTGAAACTGTCTTTTCGCTCATTCTAAAGCCTTCGCACGACCAGTAACTTTGACATCAAAGCATTTTTTTGCTTTGGTGTAAAAAGATGACTGAGCCGAGCCAGGCCGGATCGACGCCGCTGCGCTGGTCCGAAAAGCTGAACTTCGCCCGTGACGGGTCAGTCACACTCCCCAACGGCAAAACCGGTAAGGATCTTATGTGTGGCATAGCTGGAGAACTTCGCTTCGATAACCGCCCGGCCGATCTGGCTGCGGTTGAACGCATCACTCAACACCTGACTGCGCGCGGCCCCGACGCCTGCGGTTTCCACAGCCAGGGCCCTCTCGCCCTCGGCCATCGACGCCTGAAGATCATGGATCTGTGCGAGGCCTCCGGCCAGCCGATGATCGACTCGGCCCTCGGCCTGTCGATGGTTTTCAATGGCGCCATCTACAACTACCCCGAATTGCGCGCAGAGCTGGAAGGCCTGGGTTATCGCTTCTTTTCCGAAGGCGATACCGAAGTGCTGCTCAAGGGCTTCCACGCCTGGGGCGAAGCGCTGCTGCCGCGGCTGAATGGCATGTTCGCCTTCGCCATCTGGCAGCGCGATACGCAGCAGCTGTTCATCGCCCGCGACCGTCTGGGCGTCAAGCCGCTGTACCTGTCGCGCACAGATCAGCGCCTGCGCTTCGCCTCGTCGCTGCCGGCATTGCTCAAGGGCGGTGATATCGCCGGTGTGTTGAACCCGGTGGCACTGAATCACTACATGAGCTTCCACGCCGTGGTTCCGGCACCGGACACGCTGATCGCCGGCATCGAGAAACTGCCGCCGGCCAGCTGGATGCGCGTCGACGCCAATGGCGCGACCACCACCCAGCGCTGGTGGGAACTGCAATTCGGCGCCCGTGAAGAGGAGCGCAACTACAGCTTCGAAGACTGGAAACAGCGCACCCTGGATACGATGCGCGAAGCGGTGGCGATCCGACAGCGCGCCGCGGTGGATGTCGGTGTGCTGCTCTCCGGCGGTGTCGACTCCAGCCTGCTGGTCGGTTTGCTGCGCGAAGCCGGCGTGGCCGACAACCTGCTGACCTTCTCCATCGGCTTCGAAGATGCCGGCGGCGAGCGCGGCGACGAGTTCAAGTACTCCGATCTGATCGCCAAGCACTACAAAACGCGCCACCACCAGCTGCGCATTCAGGAAAAGGAAATCCTCGAGCAGCTACCGGCCGCCTTCCAGGCGATGAGCGAGCCGATGGTCAGCCATGACTGCATCGCCTTCTACCTGCTCTCGCGGGAGGTGGCCAAGCACTGCAAGGTGGTGCAGAGCGGCCAGGGTGCCGATGAGCTGTTCGCCGGCTACCACTGGTATCCGCTGGTGGATGGCGCCGAGGACCCGGTGGCGGCCTACCTCGCCGCGTTCCGCGATCGCAGCTACGAGGAGTATGCCGAGACCGTGCAGCAACAGTGGGTGCAGGGCGACTTCTCCGGCGACTTCGTCCGCCAACACTTCGCCCAGCCTGGCGCCGATGCTGCGGTGGACAAGGCGCTGCGCATTGACAGCACGGTGATGCTGGTCGATGACCCGGTCAAGCGCGTGGACAACATGACCATGGCCTGGGGCCTCGAGGCGCGCACACCGTTCCTCGACTATCGCGTAGCCGAACTGTCGGCCCGGATTCCGGCGAAATTCAAGCTGCCGGAGGGCGGCAAGTACGTGCTCAAGGAAGCGGCGCGCCAGGTGATTCCCGCCGAAGTGATCGACCGGCCGAAGGGCTACTTCCCGGTACCGGGCCTCAAGCACCTGCAGGGTGCGACGCTGAACTGGGTGCGCGAGATGCTGCTCGACCCGAGTCAGGAGCGCGGGCTGTACAACCCACAGGCGCTGGAGAAGCTGCTCGCCGATCCGGATGGCCAGCTCACGCCGCTGCGCGGTTCAAAACTCTGGCAGCTGGCGGCGGTCAATCTATGGTTGAGCGAACAAGGCCTCTAATAGTGGTCGAGGCAGGCGCCCGACCACGAAGGCCCCGATAACCCGCTCACGAACGGCTGCGGTTGCCACGCGCCACGGGGGCGAAGACTTCGCCCCACCGCTTGCCGGTTCGTGACTTAGCATCAAGGAACGCACCATGCAGAAGTCCCAAGCCTATGGCCAGCGTCTGTTGCGCGGACAGGCACCGACCTACCAGAGGCTGCAGGCACGCTTCGCCGAGGACGGTCAGGAAGAACCCTGCGGCCCGGTGGTCCTGCACTGCGGCTGGGGCCGCATCCTGGTCGGCCACACCTATTCCGACCCTGCACAACTCGCCGCCGAATTGCTCAACGAGCAGGCTGGCGAGCGCGACATTGCGCTGTATGTCGCTGCTCCGCATCAGGTGCTGTCCTATGCCCCGCAGCAACTCTTTCTCGATCCCTCCGACACGCTGCGTATCTGGTTCACCGACTACCGCCCGTCACAGAAGCGCTTCCGCGGTTTCTGCGTCCGCCGCGCGCAGAGCGATGCCGACTGGCACGCCATCAACGGCCTGTACCAGTCGCGCGGGATGATGCCGGTCGATCCGGAGCGCTGCACCCCGCGCGAACAGGGCGGCCCGGTTTACTGGCTGGCCGAGGACGAAACCTCCGGGCAGATCATCGGCAGCGTGATGGGTATCGATCATCACCGCGCCTTCAATGATCCGGAAAACGGCTCTAGCCTCTGGTGCCTGGCGGTTTCGCCAAGCTGCCCGCGGCCAGGTGTCGGTGAGGCGTTGGTGCGCCACCTGATCGAACACTATATGGGCCGCGGCCTGGCTTACCTCGACCTGTCGGTGCTGCATGACAACCAGCAGGCCAAGGCGCTTTACGCCAAGCTCGGCTTCCGTGACCTGCAGACCTTCACCGTCAAGCGCAAGAACAGCTTCAACCAGCCGCTGTTTCTCGGCCCCGGGCCGGAAGCGAAGCTCAATCCCTACGCCAAGATCATCGTCGACGAAGCCCGCCGCCGCGGCATCGAGATCGAAGTCAATGACGCCGAAGCCGGGCTGTTCACGCTGACCCAGGGCGGGCGCCGCGTGCGCTGCCGCGAATCGCTGTCAGACCTGACATCGGCCGTGAGCATGACGCTCTGCCAGGACAAGCGCCTGACCCACCGCACGCTGGCGCAGGCAGGCATCTGCCTGCCGGCGCAGCAACTGGCCGGCAGTGCTGCCGAGAACGCTGCCTTCCTCGCCGAACACGCCAGCGTGGTGGTCAAGCCGGTGGACGGCGAACAGGGTATGGGCGTTGCCGTCGACCTACGCGATGCCGCGGAAATAGAGGAGGCCATCCTGCGCGCCCGGCAGTTCGACAGTCGCGTACTGCTGGAGAGTTTTCACCCGGGGCTCGACCTGCGCATCGTGGTGATCGGCTTCGAAGTGGTCGCGGCGGCGATACGTCGCCCCGCCGAAGTCATTGGTGATGGCCGCACCAGCATCGGTTCGCTGATCGAGAAGCAGAGCCGTCGTCGCCAGGCGGCGACCGGCGGCGAAAGCTCCATTCCTCTCGACGAAGAAACCCAGCGCTGCCTGCGCGATGCCGGCTTCGACTTCGAAAGCGTATTGCCGGACGGACAGCGCCTGGCCGTGCGTCGCACTGCCAACCTGCATACCGGCGGCACGCTGGAGGATGTCACGGCGCAGCTGCATCCCGAGCTGATCGACGCAGCCGTACGCGCCGCCCGGGCGCTGGATATCCCGGTAGTCGGCCTGGACCTGCTAGTGCCGTCCCCGGATCAACCGGAGTACGTCTTCATCGAAGCCAACGAGCGCGTCGGCCTGGCCAATCACCAGCCGCAGCCGACCGCCGAACGCTTCATCGACCTGCTCTTCCCGCTGAGCACCGCCGGCTGATCACACAGGCGTCCCGGCACCGAGCCGGGACGCCTACGCCGCGCGCCGTACCAGCAGGTCGCTCTCCTACATTCACCTCCATTCGGTGGCTGAGAAAGTCGCCGCTCAAAGGAGCTCCCATGACCGCACAACTTCCCGAACCTGATCTCAATTACATGCAACGCGTGTTGCTGGAGATGCTCGCCATCCCCAGCCCCACTGGCTTCACCGATACCATCGTGCGCTATGTCGCCGAGCGTCTGACGGAGCTGGGGATTCCCTTCGAACTGACCCGCCGCGGCACCATTCGCGCCACCCTCAAGGGTCGGCGCTATAGCCCGGACCGCGCCGTCGCCGCGCATTTGGACACCATCGGCGCCATCGTCCGCGAGATTCACGATACCGGCCGCCTGGGCCTGGCACCCGTAGGTTGCTGGTCGAGCCGTTTCGCCGAGGGCAGCCGCGTCAGCGTCTTCACTGACACCAGAGTGATCCGTGGCAGCGTCTTGCCATTGCTGGCCTCCGGGCACGCCTTCAACACCGCGGTGGACGAAGCACCGGTCAGCTGGGACCACGTCGAGCTGCGCCTGGACGCCTACACCTACAGCCGTAACGAAACCTGCGCGCTAGGGGTGAATGTCGGTGACTTCGTCGCCTTCGATCCGATGCCCGAGTTCACCGAAAGCGGCTATATCAGTGCCCGCCACCTGGATGACAAGGCCGGGGTCGCCGCCCTGCTCGCCGCGCTGAAAGCGATCGTCGAAAGTGGCCGCGAACCGCCCATCGACGTGCATCCGCTGTTCACGATCACCGAGGAAACCGGCTCCGGTGCCGCCGGTGCCCTGCCCTGGGATGTCAGTGAGTTCGTCGGCATCGACATTGCACCCGCAGCCAAGGGCCAGGCATCCAGCGAGCACGCCGTGACCGTGGCGATGCAGGATTCCGGTGGTCCCTATGATTTTCATCTGTCACGTCACCTGCTCAAGCTGGCCGGCGAACACGAGATCCCGGTACGCCGCGATCTGTTCCGCTACTACCACAGCGACGCCCAGTCCGCTGTCGAGGCGGGCCATGACATCCGCACCGCGCTGGTGGCGTTCGGCTGCGATGCGACCCACGGTTATGAGCGCACCCATATCGACAGTCTCGCCGCCATGAGTCGCCTGCTCTGTGGCTACATGCTCAGCCAACCGGTCTTCGCCAGCGATTCGCAGCACTCGAACGACTCGCTGGAGCGCTTCAGCCATCAACTGGAGCACGACGCGCAGATGGAAAACGATACCCGCGTGCCGCCGGTCGACACCCTCATCGGCCGCCAGGCCGACCCGCACGACCGCAACGGCTGAGCGGCCGCCTTCCGTGACAAGTCGCGTGCTTCGGGCAAGCTGTACTTGCCGCATCACGGGTAACTCGGCAAAGATAACCGGACAAGGACGTGCGGCACTCTGAAGGCGCCATGTAGAGCCCGAAGGAATCGGTACCGTCACATCGCTCTACTAATATGTGTCGCCCTGCCACAGGGCACACACCCTTCCGGAACGAAACATGTTGCCGCGTGCATGCTTGGCTCTGCTGCTGTGTTGCCTGTCGCTCCAAGTCTGGGCATTCACGCCTGTGGTGGTCGATTCCATCGATTCCCGCCAGTCGCTGGGCGGCGGCACGCGCTATCTGGAAGACCCGGATGGCCAACTGAGCGTCGACGATGTCATGGCGCTGTCATCGGAGCGCTTTCGACCAGTCACGGGCGGGCACGTCAACGAAGGCAAGAACGGCTCGACCTGGTGGTTACGCGCCGACCTGAAAAACCGCCTCGGCAATCCCGTCGGCGGCTTCATCGAGATCAACTATCCCCTGCTCGATCATATCGAGTTGTTCCTGCAATACCCCGACGGCAACATCAGCCGCCAGCTCACCGGCGATATTTACCCATTCGCGCAGCGGCCGGTAAAAGTCAGCAATTTCTGGTTTCCGGTCGAACTGCCTCCAGGCGACACCACGCTACTGCTGCGGATCAAGACGACCAGCACGCTGTACGTCCCGCTGTACTTCAGCACCTACAACGCCAGCGCCGCCGAGGAGCAGGAGCTGAGCGGTCTGAGCGGTGCGTTCTATGGCGTGCTGTTCGCGATGTTCTGCTACAACCTGTTCCTCTTCGCCTCCCTGCGCGAGCCGGCTTACTTCTGGTATCTGGTCTACACCCTCAATGTCGGGCTGTTCGCCCTTTCCTTCGATGGTCTGCTGGTCAAGTGGCTGGCCGACGATGGCGGGCTGGTGGCGCTTGGCATCTATGCCCTGATGTTCAGCCACTGCCTGATCGCCATTCAGTTCAGCCGGCACTTCCTGCACACCCGCGAGCTATTCCCGCGGCTCGACCTGCTCCTGCGCTGCACCCTGTTGGCTGCGTTGGGCAGCATGATTTCCGGCCTCGTGCTGGACGTGCAGAGCTGGAGCATCCTGGCCAGCGTGACGGTGATCGTCGTGTCTGCCGGGCTACTGCTGGCCGGCGCCTTCGTCTGGCGCCGTGGCGTGCGCTATGGGGTTTACTACACGCTGGCCTGGGGCGTGCTGTTGGCTTCATTTATCCTTGTCACCGCCGGTTCGCTAGGCATCGAGCTATTCGGTCTGTATGGCGCTGGGGTGGTCAAAGCCAGCGTCGCGTTCGAGCTGATCACCCTGTCCATTGGTCTGGCCGACCGTATCAACCTGCTCAAGGAAGAAGGTTACCGTTCGCGCGAAGCCGCCGAGCGGGCCGCCAGTGAGAACGAGGCAAAGAGCCGTTTCCTGGCCAAGATGAGCCATGAGATCCGCACACCGCTGAATGGCGTGCTTGGCATGCTGCAACTGCTGCGTGAAACGCCGCTGGACCGCAGCCAGCAGTTCTATCTGGATACCATTTCCAGCTCCGGCAATTCGCTGATGGCGGTGATCAATGACATCCTCGACTACGCACGGATAGGCTCCGGCAAGCTGAGCCTGGAAGACATCGACTTCGACCTGGAAATCCTGATCTCCGAAACGATCAGACTGTTCACCGCCCAGTCACTGGAAAAGCAGTTGAGCCTGCATGTTGGTCTGGAACCCGGTGTGCCGCGGCGAATCCGCGGCGACCCGACGCGTCTCAAGCAGATCCTGATGAACCTGCTGAGTAATGCTTTGAAGTTCACCGAACACGGCCACGTATTACTTGAAGTGTCCTGCCGCCAGACGCCGGATGGCGGACCGCGGCTGGTGTTCTGCGTCAGCGATAGCGGTATTGGCATGCGTCAGGAAGTGCTGGCGCAGCTCTTCGAATCATTCTCCCAAGGCGACTCGAGCACCACCCGGCGTTACGGCGGCAGCGGGCTCGGCCTGGCAATCAGCAAAGAGCTGGTGGAAATGATGAACGGCCATATCGAGGTGCAGAGCGCCCCGGGCCGCGGAAGCCGTTTCTGCTTTGAAATCCCACTGCGAACCGCCACCGACGTGGAAGACCCGCTAACACAGCTGCTGGCAGGCCGCCCCGCTCTGCTTGCCTCGCAGGATGCCCAGGGTCTGGAGGCGCTCAGCCATCTGCTGCGGCGCTGGGGCATGCGCACCGAACGCTGCCTGACGCCGGATCGTCTACCGGACTATCTCGCCGACTTCACTGCCCCGCCGCTGCTGGTGTTACTGGCGCCATGGCCAGGCAGCCCAAGCCAATGGCTGGAACGCCTGCGGCCATACCTTGAGGCGAATCAGCGGATGCTCATGCTCTACTCGCCGATTCACGAGCCGCCGCCGCTGACGCCTGATCTGCGCCTGATTAGCCTGGCGCTACCGCTCCAGAGCGCCCCGCTGCGAGAAGCGTTGCAGGCGCTCTACGAACGCGAGCCAGCGCAATCGGCCGAAACCGACAAAGCCTCGATTGCGCCGCTGCAAAGCGAACCCTGCATCCTCGTGGCTGAGGACAATCCGGTAAATCAGATGGTGGTTCGTGGCCTGCTGAAAAAACGCGGCTACGCCGTGCAGCTTGCCGACAATGGACGTCAGGCCGTGGACCTCTACCGTCGCGACCCGGACGCCGTGCAACTGATTCTGATGGATTGTGAAATGCCGGAGCTGGACGGGTTCGAGGCCAGCCGGCAGATACGCAAGCTCGAAGCCGACCAGCAATTGCAGGCCGTGCCGATTATCGCGGTGACGGCCCATGTGCTGGCCGAGCATCGCCAGCGCGGCCTGGAGTCGGGGATGGATGAGTTCATCGGCAAACCACTGGAAAGCCGGCAGCTGTATGCTTGCCTGGACAGTTATCTGCAGAGCGGCGCGAGCTAGGTTGCGCTGCTCTGCGCCACGCTCGATCCATCCGAAGAAGCCCCATGCTCATACCCCACGACCAGCTCGAACCGGACACCCTGACCCGCCTCATCGAAGATTTCGTCACCCGCGAGGGCACCGACAACGGCGACGAAACCCCGCTTGAAACCCGCGTGGCACGGGTGCGCCGGGCGCTGGACAAAGGTGAAGCGGTGATCGTCTTCGACGCCGACAGTCAGCAATGCCAACTGGCACTCAGGCGTGACGTGCCACGCGAGTGGCTGGACTGAGCAGCGCCCGAGTCAGCCGAACAGACCGCTTTCCCGCTCCCAGGCGCAGCGCATGCGCAGGTCGCTCTGCTGCGGGCTGTGACTACCCGCCTCGGTCTGCCAGCGAAAGGTGTGCGTGCCGTTGAGCTCGGTTTCCAGATGCACCACGGCGCTGGTCCAGTACAGCTGCTTGAGCAGCTCTTCGAAGCGCTGCACCCAGAGCGTCCACTCGTATTCCACCGCCCGGTAGCTGGCGCCGAAGTGAATGACCTGGGTTTGATAGAGACCCAGCTCCTCGTTACGGCAGAGGGAAAACATCTCACGCCCGATGAAGGGCCAGGCTTCGCCCTGCGGCAGCGCTTGCACCGCAGCCAGATTGTTCGCCCGGCGTTGGCGGCTTTGCTCGGGGTCGGCGGAAGGCCAATCACGGATGCAGCCATAAACGATGGACTCAGACTCCACTCGAAACTCCGGGAACGCAGGGACGGGACGGCGAGCTTTCTAGCACAGCGTGGCTGGCGGGTCACCCGCGGCTTGGGAAGTGGTGAAACAGGCCACAGCCCTGAGTGCGTTCAGCCGCCTGTGTGCCTCGACCGCAGGCGCATCGCCAGCATCGACATGCACGCGGCCATGCCGGTCAGGACCAGGAACGGCATACGATAGTCGCCGGCCAGGTCGCGCCCGAGCCCAGCCAGGACCGGCGTCAGGCAGGCCAGACAATAGCCGGTGCAGAGCATCATCGCCGTGAGTCGACTGACCGCCAGCGGCGTGCTGGCTTCGTACATCGGCGAGATCAGCGCCAGGGAAAAGGTGCCGTTGAGCGCAACACCCAGCAGCATGCAGACCAGCAACGGCTGCCAGCCCGGCAGCAGCGCGATCAGGGCCAGGCATAGTGTCGCCAGCACGCCGCACGCCGCCATGATCCGGTGCCGGTTACCCAGCCGCTGCGCCAGCCAGGGCATGGCGAAGGCGCTGGGTAGGCCGATGAGCATGAAACCACTGAAGAACGCATTGCTTTGCAGCAGGCTGTAGCCCACCTCGTGATAACGCGCCACCAGCCAAGTGGCCAGCGCATAGAACAGACCGGCCTGCAGGGCAAAATAGATGCTCAACAGCCAGGCCCGCGGCTCCTTCCAGGGCAAACCGGCACGACTGTCGTTGGCAGTTTCCGGCTGGTTGGGCAGGCGCAGCCAGATCAGCAATGCCGCTAATGCCGGCAGCGCCCAGAGCGCCAAGCCCCGCGTCCACTCCTGCCCCATCGCTTCGGTGGCCGGTGCTGTCACCACTACCCCGAGGGTGCCGCCGACCGCCATGCTCAGCGAATACCACGCCGCCGTCTGGCCCATGCGTTCGAGGAAGTAACGTTTGATAAAGCCGGACAACAGCGGCCCGGCGACGGCGATCCCCGCACCGACCAGTCCAGCGGTAGCGATCAGCAGTGCTGCGCTATGGCCGAACAGTCGCAACAGCAAAGCCGCAGCGATCAGACCGAGGCACAGCGCGATGCTGCGCTCCAGGCCGAAGCGTACGGCCAGCCGCGGCGCCAATGGCGCCAGAAGGCCCATCAGGAGCACCGGCAAGGCGGTGGTCAGACTGATCAACCCACGGGAAAGCGCGAGTTCTTCGGCGATGCGTTCGATCAGCGGAGCGAAGGAGGTAATGCCGGGGCGGAGGTTGATCGCGGCCAGCACCAGGGCCACCATCAACAGTCCACGGGAGGGGAATTTCACAAGCGATCCATAGGGTTACGGCGAAAAAAGCCTGACCGGCAACCCTACTCCCGACCCTTCCCTGAAGCAACCGCAGCGGCCACCGGAGCGGCCGGACGATCTCAGAGTGCCTTGCTCTTGGCGCGTTTCTTCTCCGCCAGCAGCGCCATCTCGTCGTAGATCGCCTGCGGATTCTGCTGCTTGACCTTCCAGGCCATGCGTCCCTCATCGTGCGGCAGGATCATGAATTCGCCCTTGGCGACCTGCTGATGGATGTAGTCGGCGATGTCCGCCGCAGTAATCGGCGAAGACTCCAGCAGCTTGCCGATCTGCGCCTTCACGTTTGGCGTCGGGCCACGGAAAGAGTCCAGCAGGTTGGTCTGGAAGAACGACGGGCAGACCACATGCACGCCAACCTCGGCCTGGCGCAGCTCCACCAGCAGGCTCTCCGAGAGCGCCACCACGCCGGCCTTGGCCACGTTGTAGTTGCTCATGCCCGGCGCCTGCATCAGCGCCGCCATCGAGGCGATGTTGATGATCTTGCCCTTGCTCTTCTGCACCAGTGGCAGGAAGGCCTTGCAGCCCTTGACCACGCCCATCAGGTTGATTGCGATCTGCCATTCCCAGTCTTCCAGCGACAGCTCGTCGAAGAAGCCACCGGACGCCACGCCGGCATTGTTGACCACGATGTCGATGCCGCCGAGCTTCTCCTCGCAGGCCTGGGCGAAGGCGATCAGCTGGCTGTAGTCACGCACGTCGCAGCGCATGGTGAAGCCGTCACCGCCCGCCTCACGAACCATTTTCAGGGTTTCCGCCAGGCCACCTTCGTTGACATCGGAAAGCGCCAGCTGCCAGCCCTCACGCGCCCAGCGCAGGGCAATCTCGCGACCGAGTCCGGAGCCGGCACCGGTGATCATCATGCGGTTATGCATTGTTCTGCTGCCTTTTGTTGTTCGGGTAGTGGCAGCGAGTCTAGCGAATGCCGGCGCGCGTACCGGCATCCATCAGACTGCTGAATGCCCTTGGCAAACCCGCGGCTCATGGGGCTGACCGCGCGGTTGCGGGCAGGCAATATGGGTGCAGGATGGGGCTGTTACAGCCGGTCGACAGCCTTTGCTGCACGCATGAAAAAGGGCAGCCCGCAGGCTGCCCTCTTGTATTGCTAGCAGGGCGTCAGTGCGCGACGGCGCCAGTAGCCCCCAGGCCAGTCTGCGAACGGACGAACTGGGCGAAGAAGCGCTCACGCTCTTCCCCGGCACGCTTGGACTTGTCGGTGACCGAGAAGAACCAGATGCCGGCGAATGCCGCAGCCATCGAGAACAGCGCCGGGTACTTGTAGGGGAAGATCGCTTCGGCAAAGCCGAACACGTCGACCCATACGGTCGGGCTGATGATGGTCAGCAGCAGCGCAGTGAACAGCCCCAGCGAGCCGCCGAACAACGCGCCGCGGGTGCTCAGGCCTTTCCAGTACATGGAAAGGAACAGCACCGGGAAGTTGCAGCTGGCGGCGATGGAGAATGCCAGGCCGACCATGAAGGCGATGTTCTGCTTCTCGAAGATGATGCCCAGCAGAATCGCCACCACGCCCAGAGTCAGGGTGGTCAGCTTGGTCACGCGCATCTCGTCTTCTTCCCGCGCCTTGCCCTGCTTGATCACGCAGGCATACAGGTCATGGGAAACCGCCGAGGCACCGGCCAGGGTCAGACCCGCGACAACGGCGAGAATGGTGGCGAAGGCGACCGCAGAGATGAAACCGAGGAACAGGTTGCCGCCCACGGCGCTGGCCAGGTGGATGGCGACCATGTTGGTGCCACCGACGATGGCGCCGGTCACGTCCTTGAACTCCGGGTTAGTGCTGACCAGCAGGATCGCGCCGAAGCCGATGATAAAGGTCAGGATATAGAAGTAGCCGATGAAGCCGGTGGCGTAGAACACGCTCTTGCGCGCTTCCTTGGCGTCGGAGACGGTGAAGAAGCGCATCAGGATGTGCGGCAGGCCGGCGGTACCGAACATCAGCGCCAGGCCGAGGGAGATCGCCGAGATCGGGTCGGAGACCAGGCCGCCCGGGCTCATGATCTGCGCACCCTTCTCGTGAATCTTCACCGCTTCGGCAAACAGGCTGCCGAAATCGAAGCCCACGCTCTTCATCACCATGATGGCCATGAAACTGGCGCCGGACAGCAGCAGGACCGCCTTGATGATCTGCACCCAGGTGGTCGCCAGCATGCCGCCGAACAGCACGTACATGACCATCAGCACACCGACCAGCACCACGGCCACGTAGTAGTCCAGGCCGAACAGCAGCTGGATCAGCTTGCCGGCACCGACCATTTGCGCGATCAGGTAGAAGGCCACGACGATCAGCGAACCGAACGCCGAGAGCAGACGGATCTGCGTCTGACCGAGACGATAGGACGCCACGTCGGAGAAGGTGAATTTGCCGAGGTTGCGCAGGCGTTCAGCCATCAGGAAGAGGATGATCGGCCAGCCGACGAGGAAGCCGATGGAGTAGATCAGACCGTCATAGCCGCTGGTGTAGACCAGCGCGGAAATGCCGAGGAAGGACGCTGCCGACATGAAGTCACCGGCAATCGCCAGGCCATTCTGGAAGCCGGTGATGCTGCCACCCGCGGTGTAGTAATCAGCCGTGGAGGTGTTGCGCTTGGCCGCCCACTTGGTGATACCCATGGTGAAGGCGATGAACACCACGAACATGATGATGGCGGTGTAGTTGGTGGCCTGCTTCTCGACCTCGCCGGTAATGGCGTCGGCGAGCAGTGCAGGCGAGACTGCCAACAGCAGGGCAGTCATCAGAAAACGCAGGATCATTATTGCTGGGCCTCGTTGAGGATTTCCTGGTTGATGCGATCGAACTCACCGTTGGCACGCTGCACATAGACACCGGTCAGGATGAAGGCCATGAAGATCACGCCCACGCCAACCGGGATGCCCCAGGTGGTCACGGTGTCGGCAGAAAGCGGAACACCAAGGATCTGCGGCTCGAAAGCGATCAGCAGGATGAACGCCAGGTAAGCGCCGAGCATGACGGCCGACAGCAGCCAGGCGAAACGCCCGCGCTTGGCGACCAGCTCTTGGAAACGCGGGTTGGCATAGATCTGCCGGTAAACATTTTCATTGTTCATTGGAATCTGTCTCCACGGTCACTACCCCCTGGTGGGAGCAGGGCGGCTACTTTAGGGCCGGACAATGCGAACACCACCCGACTTTGGTCTGAGGACCGCTCTTCAGAAAGCCCGCTCTAGAGCCTTCAGGCCACGCAAACCGGGGCCTTGCAACAATTCCAAATACAAATAGTGTGGCGCTATGCCGCAGATACAGAACGTTGATTTCAGACATTGCTGGCGCGCAACCACACTGTGCAAACACGAGAACAATTCTCGATCGCGCAAGGAGACGGGCCATGTTGAAGACCGTGACGTTCACCCTGATGCACTTCTGCATCGCCTTCTCGGTCACCTACGCGCTGACCGGCAGCATCGCCATCGGTGGCCTGGTGGCAGCCGTCGAACCGCTATGCAATTCCGTGGCGTTCTACTTCCATGAAAAGGTCTGGCAACGCTTTGAGCGCAACCCCGGCGGCGCACGCAGAGTTCCCAAGCACGCCTGGCTGCATCACCAGGCATAAGATGCCGGCCACCACCAGCAGCTCGACCGCCCATATCGAGCCGTTCGCATTTCCGCATCGATCCACGGATCGAATTGCACGCGATGCTGCCAAAGCGATGTTGGCTTGCATGTGAAAGCCGATGCAGTTCTGATTGGAACGGGTGGCAGGCGAAGCACTGTCACCTCGCTACAGGCCGCGAACGGCCTGCAATGGAGAAGTACATGCAGCTGTTGTTGCGCCTGACCGCCCTGCTCGCCCTGATCGTTACGCCGCTGCATGCCGCCGATCTAAGCGTTGAGGAATACGGCTATCCACTGGCCAACCCGTTCGAAGCCACGATTGCCGGTACACCGGCCGACCTGCGCGCAGAAGTGCCGAGCGATGACGCCATCGATCAGGCCGACTACAGCCTGCGCCTTCGTCCGGAGCGGGAATTCACTCTGCCGGACAACTTCTGGCCGGTGAAACAGTTGCGCTATCGACTGGCCCGCCAGCGCGGCCCGGCACCGCTGATGTTCATCATCTCCGGAACCGGCGCGCACTACTCTGCCGGCAAGACCGAGGCACTGAAGCGGCTGTTCTACGGCGCCGGCTATCATGTGGTGCAGCTGTCTTCGCCGACCAGCTACGACTTCATGTCGGCCGCCTCGCGCTATGCAACTCCAGGCATCAGCAGCGACGACGCCAAAGACCTGTACCGGGTCATGCAGGCGGTTCGCGCGCAACAGCACAAACTGCAGGTAACCGAGTTCCACCTCACCGGCTACAGCCTGGGCGCGTTGAATGCCGCCTTCGTCAGCCAGCTGGACGAGACGCGGCGCAGTTTCAATTTCAAACGGGTCCTGTTGCTGAACCCTCCGGTGAATCTCTACACCTCGGTCGCCAATCTCGACAAGCTGGTGCAGACCAGGGTCGACGGGATCAACGACCACACCACCTTCTATGAAGTGGTACTGGAAAAGCTCACCCGCTATTACCAGCAACGAGGCTACATCGATCTCGACGAGGCGATGCTCTACGACTTCCAGCAATCGACGTTGAAGCTCAGCGACGAACAGATGGCGATGTTGATCGGCTCGGTTTTCCGCTTCTCCGCCGCCGACATCATCTTCACTTCCGACCTGATCAACCGCCGCGGGCTGATCGTCCCGCAGGACTACCCCATCAACCAGAGCACCAGTCTTGAGCCCTTCTTCAAGCGTGCCCTGCTGTGTGACTTCGATTGTTACATCACCGAGCAGCTCATCCCCATGTGGCGCGCACAGTACGACGGCGGCAGCCTGACTCAGCTGGTGCAACAGGTCAGCCTGTACGCCCTTGAAGACTACCTGCGGCAGAGTCCGAAGATCGCGGTCATGCACAACGCCGACGACGTCATTCTCGGCGCCGGTGATATCGGCTTCCTGCGCCGTACCTTCGGTGATCGTCTGACGCTCTACCCGCGAGGAGGCCATTGCGGCAACCTCACTTACCGAGTCAACGCCCAACATATGCTGGAGTTCTTCCGTGGCTAAAGGAATGCTGCTGCCGTTGCTCCTGGCCAGTGGACTGGCCTTCGCCGAACCACCGACGGCCGACGAGGATGGCTTCACCCATCCACTACGCAACCTGGAGTTCAATCCCGGGCTGGACCAACGCGAGTTCGAGCGGGCCACCTTCCAGGCGCTGGACGTGTACGACCCGTTCGAATCGATTAACCGACGCATCTACCATTTCAACTACCGGCTCGATCAGTGGGTCATGTTGCCGGTGGTGCGCGGCTATCGCTATGTCACGCCGCAGCCGGTGCGCACCGGAGTGAGCAACTTCTTCGGCAACCTGGGAGAAGTGCCCACCCTGTTCAACAGTCTCGCGCAGCTCAAGGCCCAGCGCGCCGCGAACGCCACGGCGCGCTTTCTGTTCAACACCATTCTCGGCGTCGGCGGCGTCTGGGATCCGGCGACCCGTATGGGCTTGCCGCGCCAGAGCGAAGACTTCGGCCAGACGCTTGGCTACTGGGGAGTGCCGCAGGGGCCCTATCTGATCATCCCGGCCCTGGGGCCATCGAATCTACGCGATGCCACCGGCCGCGTGGCCGACTTTGCGGTCGAGCGGCAGATGGACTTTTTGCAGTACTCCGAAACCACCGGTGGCGAGTTGAGCCTGACAGCGTTGCGCGCCATCAATGCGCGGCATGTCACCAGCTTCCGTTATGGGCAACTCAACTCGCCGTTCGAATATGAAAAGGTGCGCTATGTATACAGCCGTGCGCGCGACCTGCTGGTCGAGGAATGATCTACCGCTTCGATTCGATATAGCAGAAAACAGCAACCATTGATCGAACCTAGCTGCCTATCCTTGGCGTAATAACCAGGAGGCAAACGATCATGTCCCACCGGGAAATTCTCTCCATCACCACCGGCCGGCCCACCTCCGATGGCGCCGGCGTCAGTCTTACCCGCGTGTTCGGCGGCGCCGCACCGGAACGATTCGACCCGTTTCTGATGCTCGACGAGTTCGGTTCGAACGACCCGGACGAGTACATCGCCGGTTTTCCGCCACACCCGCATCGCGGCTTCGAAACCATCACCTATATGCTCGAAGGGCGTATGCGCCACGAGGATCACATGGGCAACGTCGGGCTGCTGGAAAGCGGCGGCGTGCAATGGATGACCGCAGCGCGTGGCGTGATTCACAGCGAAATGCCGGAGCAGCAGGAAGGCAACATGCGCGGTTTCCAGCTGTGGCTGAACCTGCCCGCCCATGCCAAGCTCGGCGAGCCGGGCTACCGCGACTTCGCACCCGCAGAGATTCCCCAGGTTCGCCTCGACAACGGCGTACAGGCCAAGGTCATTGCCGGAACCTTGAAGGCGCAAGGCATCGAGCAACAGGGCGTGGTACAGCGGCCCGATACGGAGCCCCAGCTGTTCGATCTGCACTTGCCCGCAGACAGCACGCTCTCGCCGCAAATTCCGGACGGCCATCTGTTACTGCTTTATGTATACGAGGGCGCGTTGCAGCTCGGCGATCAGCCGGTCGGCAGGGGCCAGCTGGTGCGCCTGTCCGAACAGGGCGAGCTGCAGTTACACAGCGAGACCGGCGCACGACTGATGCTGCTGGCCGGCCGACCGCTGAGAGAACCGATCGTGCAGTACGGTCCGTTCGTGATGAACAGCCGCGAGGAGATCGAGCAAGCGCTGCGGGATTTCCGCGACGGGACGCTGGCCTGACAGCAGCAGATCGACTCGCAGCGCCCCTCAGCCTGCGCGCCGCCAGCGGAGCCTACCGACCGGCCGATCGCTTGCTGCGCTTCGTATAAAGGCCAGGCTCACCGACTGGGCGGGTCTTGAAGCGGCGATGTGCCCAGAGGTACTGCTCCGGCAATGCGCTCACAGCCTCCTCGACCCACTGATTGATCCGCAGGCAATCGGCCTCTTCACTCTCGCCGGGAAAATCCTCCAGCGGCGGATGGATCACCAACCGATAGCCCGAGCCATCCGCCAGGCGCTCCTGGGTGAACGGCACGACCCTGGCCCTGCCCAGCCGCGCGAACTTGGTGGTGGCGGTCACCGTGGCTGCCTGGATGCCGAACAGCGGCACGAACAGGCTCTGCTTGCGCCCATAGTCCTGATCCGGCGCATACCAGATGGCGCGACCGGCACGCAAAACCTTGAGCATGGCCCGCACGTCCTCACGCTCGATGGCGCTGGCGTCGCGGTTATGTCGTTCGCGCCCGCGGCGCTGGACGAAATCGAATACCGGATTCTTGTGCTCACGGTACATGCCATCGATGGTGTGCCGTTGGCCAAGCAGCGCCGCGCCGATTTCCAGGGTAGTGAAATGCAGCGCCATCAGGATTACGCCCTGCCCCGCCAATTGCAGATGCTCCAGCCCTTCGATCCG
Source organism: Stutzerimonas stutzeri RCH2 (assembly GCF_000327065.1). NCBI lineage: Bacteria > Pseudomonadati > Pseudomonadota > Gammaproteobacteria > Pseudomonadales > Pseudomonadaceae > Stutzerimonas > Stutzerimonas stutzeri. The sequence goes on from NC_019936.1 coordinate 3,142,035, forward strand.
GGCCAGGCGCTGCAGGCGCGCCTGTGGCCACCACCAGCTCATCGCCATCTCGAAGAAGGCAATGCCGTTGGAAGCGAAGTTTTCATGCAGCAGCCGTTCGCGCTGCTCCTGGCTGAGTTCTGGAAAGCACAGCTCCAGGTTGCGCCGGGCGATGTAGCGCCGCGAACCGGCGAAACGGAACATCAGCGCGCCGAGCCCACGGCCCAGTTGCAGCAACAGCGGATACGGCAGCTGCACCAGCAGCCAGAGCAGCCCAAGCCCCAGCCACAACGGCCAGAAACGCGGGTGCAGGAAGTACGCACGAAACTGAGGACGGTCCATGAATAGCTCGACAGCCGATGAAGCGGCGCATTCTACCGGCAAAAGCTCGCATTGACCGAACCTCGGCGCACCAGTGATCGCTCCGCAGGCGGTTGGCGGGTTGCAGGCGGCGGCACTCCCCGCTATAAGTCCTCGCCATTTACCGCAGCAGACAGACCATGAGCCAAGCCGACCTCACCGATCAGTCCCCAGCCTTCCAGCTCAAGGGCAGCATGCTCGCCATCACCGTGCTGGAACTCGCCAGCAACGATATCGAGCGTCTCGACGAGCAACTTGCGGCCAAGGTCGAGCAGGCGCCGGACTTTTTCAACAACACACCGCTGGTGCTGGCTCTGGACAAGCTGCCGGAATCAGCCCGCGAGATCGATATCGCCGCGCTGGTCAGCCTGTGCCGCAAGCATCGTCTGCGCACCCTGGCGCTGCGCGCCAGCGAACCGGTGCATCTGGAAGCGGCGGCCGCGCTCGATCTGCCCGTACTGCCCCCCTCCGGCGCACGTGAACGCAAGGTCGACCTGGGTTCGAAAATCCCGCCGAAACCTGCCGAGCCGACCTACCGCCCGACCCGCGTCGTCACCACCCCCATTCGCGGCGGCCAGCAGGTCTACGCCCAGGGCGGCGACCTGATCGTTCTCGCTCCGGTCAGCCCCGGTGCGGAACTTCTCGCCGATGGCAACATCCATGTCTACGGTCCGCTTCGCGGTCGCGCTCTGGCAGGTATCAAGGGCGATACCAGCGCGCGGATCTTCTGTCAGCAGCTCGCCGCGGAAATGGTCTCCATCGCCGGCCAGTACAAGGTCGCCGAGGACCTGCGACGCGAACCTCTCTGGGCTGAAGCGGTGCAGATCAGCCTCTCTGGCGACGTGTTGAACATCACCCGCCTTTAACGGATACTGCCGCGAATTTTCAAGGACCAAACGGGCAATCCTGACGCTGAAATCAGCGGAAGGTCCCGATTTTTTAATTTTTAGGGTGAATCACCTTGGCCAAGATCATCGTAGTCACTTCCGGCAAAGGTGGCGTTGGTAAAACCACCACCAGCGCCGCCATCGGCACCGGCCTCGCTCTGCGTGGCCACAAGACCGTCATCGTCGACTTCGACGTCGGTCTGCGGAATCTCGACTTGATCATGGGCTGCGAGCGTCGGGTGGTTTATGACTTCGTCAACGTCATCAATGGCGATGCGTCCCTGACCCAGGCTCTGATCAAGGACAAGCGTCTGGAGAACCTGTTCGTGCTGGCGGCCAGCCAGACGCGTGACAAAGATGCCCTGACTCAGGAAGGCGTCGGCAAGGTCATCGACGAGCTGAGCAAGAATTTCGAATACGTTATCTGCGACTCGCCGGCTGGTATCGAGAAGGGCGCGCACCTGGCCATGTATTTCGCCGACGAGGCCATCGTCGTAACCAACCCGGAAGTGTCCTCGGTTCGTGACTCCGACCGCATGCTCGGCCTGCTGGCGAGCAAGTCGCGCCGCGCCGAAAGCGGCGAAGAGCCGATCAAGGAACACCTGCTATTGACCCGCTACAACCCCGAGCGCGTTACCAAGGGCGAAATGCTCGGCGTCGAGGACGTCGAGGAAATCCTTTCCATCCGCCTGCTCGGCGTGATCCCCGAATCGCAAGCCGTGCTCAAGGCGTCCAACCAGGGCATTCCGGTGATTCTCGATGACCAAAGCGATGCGGGCCAGGCCTACAGCGACGCCGTCGACCGCCTGCTCGGCAAAGAGGTCGCGCACCGCTTCCTCGACGTCAAGAAGCCAGGCTTCCTGCAACGACTTTTCGGAGGCCGCGAATGAACCTCTTCGACTTCTTCCGTGAACGCAAGAAGAAGGAAACTCCAGCCGCGATCGCCAAAGAGCGCCTGCAGATCATCGTTGCCCATGAGCGCGGCCAGCGCACCGAGCCGGACTATCTGCCGGCGCTGCAGAAAGAGCTGGTCGAAGTGATCCGCAAGTACGTCAACATCGACAGCGATCAGGTCCAGGTAGCACTCGAGGATCAGGGCAGCTGCTCGATCCTGGAACTCAATATCACCCTGCCGGATCGCTGAGCGACACCGGTGCATAGAAACGGCGGCCCACGGGTCGCCGTCTTCGTTTGTGGAAAAGCGAATGCCTCTTAGCGCTATCGAGATCGTCCACCAGGACGCGGCCCTCCTGGTCATCAACAAGCCAACCCTGCTGCTGTCCGTACCCGGCCGCGCCGAAGACAATCGAGACTGCCTGGTGACCCGCCTGCAGGAAAACGGCTATCCCGAGGCCCGCATCGTGCATCGACTGGACTGGGAAACCTCCGGGCTTATCGTGCTCGCCCGTGACGCCGATACCCACCGTGAACTGTCCCGCCAGTTTCACGACCGCGAAACGGAAAAGGCCTACACCGCACTGTGCTGGGGTGAGCCCGAGCAGGACAGCGGCAGCATCGACCTGCCACTACGCTACGACCCGCCGACCAAGCCGCGTCACGTGGTCGATCACGAACTAGGCAAGCATGCGCTGACCTTCTGGCGCGTGCTCGAACGCTGTGGCGACTACAGCCGCGTCGAGCTGACACCCATCACCGGCCGCTCCCACCAGCTGCGGGTGCACATGCTGTCGATCGGTCATCCGCTGCTCGGTGATCGCCTGTATGCCCACGAGCAGGCCCTGCAGGCCCATGAACGCCTGTGTCTGCATGCGAGCATGTTGACGCTGACCCATCCGCAAACCGGCGAGCGCCTGCGCTTCGAGTGCCCGGCCCCGTTCTAGTAGTGGCAACATCTGCCCGCCTGCCACCCGCTCACCCAAACCGCGAGGCAGGTGCCGGCGCGCTTATTCGCCAGAGTCGAATGCTATAGACTTCGTGACCTGGCAGTCCGGAGTCCGAAATGCGCAAAGCTCTCAATCAAGGCCTGATCGAATATCTGCAGGCGTCCCCCACCCCCTTCCATGCCACCGAGAACCTCGCCCAGGCGTTGCAGGCCGCCGGCTACCGTGCGCTGGACGAACGCGAGGTCTGGCATACCGAGGCCGGCGGGCGCTACTACGTCACTCGTAACGACTCGGCCATCATTGCCTTCCAACTGGGCAGCAAGCCGCTCGTCGAGCACGGCCTGCGCTTGGTCGGCGCGCATACCGACAGCCCTTGTCTACGAGTCAAACCGCAACCGGAGCTGCAGCGTCAGGGCTTCTGGCAACTCGGTGTGGAGGTGTATGGCGGTGCCCTGCTCGCACCCTGGTTCGACCGCGACCTGTCGCTGGCCGGGCGCGTTACCTACAGCCGAGACGGCCGTATCGAAAGCCAGCTCATCAACTTCAAGCTGCCCATCGCGACAATACCGAACCTGGCGATCCACCTGAACCGGGAAGCCAATCAGGGCTGGGCCATCAACGCCCAGAACGAGCTACCACCGATCCTTGCGCAGATTGCCAGCCAGGAAAGTCCGGACTTTCGCGCATTGCTGGCCGATCAGCTCGGCCGCGAACACGGCCTGGTCGCCGACGTGGTCCTGGACTTCGAACTGAGCTTCTACGACACCCAGGCTGCAGCCATTATCGGCCTGCATGGTGACTTCATCGCCGGTGCCCGCCTGGATAACCTGCTCTCCTGCTTCGCCGGGTTACAGGCGTTGCTGAACACCGAGCCCGAACACAGCTGCGTGTTGGTCTGTACCGACCACGAAGAGGTGGGTTCCACCTCGCTCTGCGGCGCGGACGGCCCGTTCCTCGAACAGGTGCTACGCCGCCTGCTGCCGGATGAAGATGACTTCCAGCGCACTATCAGCCATTCCCTGCTGATCTCGGCCGACAATGCCCACGCGGTGCACCCCAACTACGCCGACAAGCACGATGGCAACCACGGGCCGAAGCTCAATGCCGGCCCGGTGATCAAGGTCAACAACAATCAGCGCTACGCCACCAACAGCGAAACCGCGGGCTACTTCCGCCATCTCTGTCTGGAAAACGAGGTGCCGGTGCAGAGTTTTGTCACTCGTAGCGATATGGGCTGCGGCTCGACCATCGGCCCGATCACGGCAAGCCAGTTGGGTGTGCGCACAGTCGATATCGGCCTGCCGACCTTTGCCATGCATTCGATCCGAGAGCTAGCCGGAAGCCAGGATCTGGCGCATCTGGTCAAGGTACTGACCGCCTTCTATAACAGCAGTCAGCTGCCCTGAACGGATCTCGCGATGAGCAGGCCAGGCTGCTCATCGCGATGCGTTGCTCCGTTTGACGATCTGTACGCGTCAGGAAATGGTGCTATCGATCACCAGCGCCACTTTGCCGGAAACGGTGTTGCTGGCGAGTGCAGCAAATGCCGCCTCTACGTCTGCGATGGCGAAGGTTTGCTCCAGACGCGGCGAAAGCTTGCCCTGGGCAAACAGCGGCCAGACCTTCTCCTCCATTTCTGCCAGCAGCCCTGCTTTGTAGTCGGCGTCACGGCTGCGCAAGGTCGAGCCAATCAACTGGATGCGCTTGGCCAGCAGTCCGCCCAGATCCATCTCGGCCTTACGGCCGCCCATCAGACCAATCATCACCCAGCGTCCGTCCATTGCCAGCAGCTGCGTGTTAAGCGCCGCGTACTTGGCACCAACGGGATCGAGGATCATGTCGAACGGAGCGAAATCTCGCAGCGCCTCTAGCGAGTCTCCACGCAGCACGCCCCCCTGAGCGCCCAACGCTTCGCAGTAGGCCAAGCGCTCTGCGGAACCAACACTGACCCAACAGGGATTGCCAAACGCCTTGCACAGCTGGATCGCCGCCGAACCGACGCCACTCGCTCCGGCATGCAACAGCACCTTGTCACCGGCCAGCAGCGCGCCAAGCCGATAGAGATTCAGCCAGGCCGTGGCGTAAACCTCGGGGATCACCGCCGCTTCCTGCAGCGTCATGCCCTCGGGAACCGGCAGTGCGTGGCGCGCATCGACCACCACTTCTTCAGCCATGCCGCCGCCAGCCAGCAATGTGCAGACGCGATCACCCACCTTCCAGCGGCTGCGACCGTTTACTTCAGCAATCACACCGGCGCACTCCAGGCCCAGGATGTCGGTAACACCGGCTGGCGGCGGATAATGCCCGGCGCGTTGCAGCAGGTCCGCGCGGTTAAGCCCAGCGGCCGCGACACGGATACGGACTTCGCCTTCGCCGCACGCCGGAGCCGGTCGTTCGGCCCACTCCAGATGCCCCTCGATACCTTGCAATGCCTTCATGCTGCCTCCATAGTGGTTCTATCTCTGCCCACCCAACTGATCGCTCGCTGGCCTTCTTTGACCATTCTTACCATCGGGCTTGTGCTTTCCACCGCCGGACGGAAAACCGAACCGGCGCCTACTTTAGATGGCCTAATATGCGTTATTCCTTAGCCTTGCGTCGCCCCCAAGCCATGAAACGTACGCTGACCTGCACCGTTCTTGCCGTCCTTTTCGGACTCCACGCCTCCCTGGCGATGGCCAAAGCCGTCAGCACGCCGGAGAGCTGGGATTACCTGCAACCCGATCGGGACCAGGTGATTGCCAGCCTGAACGTCGTCGAACTGCTCAAGCGTCATCATTACAACAAGCCGCCGCTGAACGACGCGCGCTCCGCGAAGATCTTCGACAGCTATATCCAGATGCTCGACCCTTCGCGCAGCTACTTCCTGGCATCCGACCTCGAAGAGTTCGGCAAGTGGCGTAACCAGTTCGATGATTTTCTTAAAGGCGGAAATCTCGAGCCCGGTTTTGCCATCTACAAGCGTCACCTGGAGCGCTTGCAGAATCGCCTCAACTACGCGCTTGGCCTGCTCGACAAAGGCGTCGGTAGCTTTGATTTCACCAAAGATGAAGAGCTGCTGATCGATCGCGAGAAAGCCGCATGGGCCAAGAACATGGCCGAGCTCGACGACCTGTGGCGCAAGCGAGTCAAGGACGAGGTGCTGCGCCTGAAACTCGCCGGCAAAGAGCCCAAGGCAATCGAGGAACTGCTGACCAAGCGTTACAAGAACCAGCTGGCGCGCCTCAACCAAACGCGCGGCGAGGACGTGTTCCAGACCTACATCAACGCGTTCGCCCAGTCCTACGATCCGCATACTCAGTATCTGTCTCCGGACAACGCCGAAAACTTCGACATCAACATGAGTCTCTCGCTGGAAGGCATCGGTGCGGTGCTGCAGAGCGACAACGAGCACGTGAAGATCGTGCGTCTGGTCCCCGCCGGCCCGGCTGAGAAGAGCAAGCAGCTGGCGCCAGCGGACAAGATCGTCGGCGTCGGCCAGGCCAACGACGAAATGGTCGATGTGATCGGCTGGCGCCTGGATGAGGTGGTCAAGCTCATCCGCGGCCCGAAAGGCTCCGTCGTCCGCCTGGAAGTCATCCCGGCGAGCAACGCACCGAATGACCAGAGCAGCAAGGTGGTCGCGATTACTCGCGAAGCAGTCAAACTCGAGGAGCAGGCGGCGAAGAAGTCAGTGCTGAACCTTGAGCACCAGGGCCAGAGCTTCAAGCTTGGCGTTATCGAGATCCCGGCGTTCTATCTTGACTTCAAAGCCCTGCGCGCCGGCGACCAGAACTACAAGAGCACTACTCGCGATGTGAAGAAGCTGCTCTCCGAGCTGGAAGCGGAAAAGGTCGATGGCGTCGTCATCGACCTGCGCAACAACGGAGGCGGCTCACTGCAGGAAGCCACCGAGCTCACCGGCTTGTTCATCGACCAGGGTCCAACCGTACTGGTGCGCAACAGTGATGGCCGTGTGGATGTACTCGCCGACGAACAGACCGGCGCCTATTACAAGGGGCCACTGGCCGTTCTGGTCAATCGCCTCTCGGCATCCGCGTCAGAGATCTTCGCAGGCGCCATGCAGGACTATCACCGTGCGCTGATTCTCGGTGGCCAGACCTTCGGCAAAGGCACCGTGCAGACCATCCAGCCGCTCAACCATGGCGAGTTGAAACTCACATTGGCCAAGTTCTACCGTGTATCGGGTCAGAGCACCCAGCATCAGGGCGTGATTCCAGACATCACCTACCCCGCTGATGTCGACACCAAGGAAATCGGCGAAAGCGCACTTCCCGAGGCCTTGCCGTGGGACAGCATCCGCGCGGCAATCAACCCGGACATGAACCCGTTCAAGCCGTTCCTTGCCGAGCTCAAGGCACGCCATGAGGCGCGCACTGGCGAGAACCCGGATTTCGTCTTCACCCGCGATCGCTTGGCGCTTGCTCAAGAGCTGATGCATGACACCACTGTCAGCCTCAATGAAGATAAACGTCGCGCTCAGCAGGCGGATATCGAGAAGCGCCAGCTGGCGTTGGAGAACGCGCTGCGCCTGGCCAAAGGCGAGCAGCCGTTGGCCAAACTAGAGAAGGAAGACGAAACCACGCCACATAAGGAAACGGACAAACCCAAGCCCGAAGACGATGCGTACCTTTCCGAAAGCGGACGCATCCTTCTGGACTACCTTGGCCTCAGCTCGGCAATGGCCAAGCACTGAGAGCAAACAGCGCGTCCAGCTATCAAAGCGGCATCGCTGCATCGCGTAAAAATCAAGGGCCACATTCGTGGCCCTTTTTCTTTCACGGCAGAGTTTCTATAACAAGTCACCAAGCCGTTGAGCATGCTGATAGTTGTCCTTGCTCACAGCACCATCAACCACGCTGCTCCAGGCTCATCCTCGTGCTTAGAAGCGGTACTCGGTTAAGAAGCCGTCGAGCAAGTGCCCTTGAGTGACCTCTACGGCAACGAAAAGCCGATAAGGTAACGTTGAGTCCCACTCGGTGCCTGAAGACCTCCTGCTGGCACTGGCTCCCGACTGGGACGGTGCATAGCGCAGTTGCAGCATGGTCTTCTGCTCCGCAACGAGGCGTCTTACCGATAAACCTTGAGGACGAGGGCTTGATCTTCGTAAACGAAGATGGAGGGGCAGCAATGCGGCTTGTTGTCACCGGTGTCAGCGCACGCTCGGCATATAGACCACTTGGACGTGCAGGCCTGCTGCACTGGGCTTCAGCGGCCAAGCATCACGCGAAAAGGCAAGCAGCCCCCGAACTTTCATCTGTTTGATGCAGGCGAACCGCTCACAGCCCCAGCTGCGCTGCCTTTGCCTTGTAACGGTCTGCCTTCTGGGAATCAGCGGCCAGGCCGTGACCTCCGGCGCGATACAATTGCTCCAGCCGAACGGCCGCCAGGGGATGCCCCGCTTCAGCCGCTTGGGACCACCAGCGAGCCGCCTCGCTGCCGTCCGGCCCATGTGACGCATCTTCACTCAGGCTGACGACCCCCATCTGGTAGGCAGCCTTCACATCGCCCGCCTTGGCCGCAAGGCGCAACAAGCGAACGCCCTCCTGCTTGGCACCATGACCTCGGCCGCGAAAATACAGAATATGACCGTAGAAGCTTTGCGCACCGACGTCTCCCAGAGCCGCCATACGCGCAAACTGACCTTCCATCCAGCTCCAGAGTTTCGGTTGCTGAACGGCATAACGGGAAGTCATCAACTTGCGGGCAGTTAAATAACCGAGCCTCGCACGCAGTTTCCACAGCATCAGTCTTCCTCCGGATATTCGAACTCGAACACCCGCGCCACTTCACCTGCATGCCAAGACGCAGCAGCAGTACCGTCCGCCGCTCCGGAGAAGCGCCCCAGGCGCGCAGCGCACTCGAAAAAGCCCGGCCGCGGTAGGCGACTAGCACCCTGACTGATGACCAGCGCGCTACGCAGCGGGCGACCATTACGGGCATCCAGTGCTGCTAAATGCTCCAGCGCTGCGGTAAGTGTCTGCATCGCGGGGGTTGGCAGCTGAAGGCGCTCGACCAGCGCCCGATAGGTCACCAGATGCCTCTGCCGACGTGCGGCATCAAGCTCTCCGAGCAAGGCCTGCCAGTGCTGGCGGCTGATGGATACTGACGTCAAGCGTCCCCCTCCCAACCGGTGATTTCCAATGCACGGGCCAGCGCACGGCGAATCGCGGCATCGGGCTCGCGCTCACCCGCCTCGATTAACGCCAGGTAAGCCGGACTGATGCCTACCGCACGCGCCAGAGCTTCCACGGTGAGACCCTTGGCGTCGCGCAGAAATGGTAACTGGCTAAGCGGAGGACGCGGCTGTGCATCCGGGGAAGCAGGAGCTGCTACAGCGGGTGGTCGCGCTCCGACAGCGTTGAGGAGTGCCTGGTACTCGTCCCATGGCAGAACGGCGTATTCCGGCGAGCCGTCACGCATGATGACCTGTACATTCATCCGTATTTTCCCTAGGCGTCTTCGATAAGAGGCGGAATCTTAACAGCCCGCGCCGCTCCTTGAAGCTACCAAGCTGCCGCACGCATAGCGAATCGGGAATGGTGCCGCAAAATGTCCGACGAGTGTCGACCAACGGCTGGACGATGATGTGCTCTGCCTAGACTTGCGGCGAGTCATCACCTTGAGGCTCGTCCAGCGCGGGCAATCTTAGCAGCCCTGCCTGGCGTTCGGCTGACTGCGCCTGCTTCCAGGCTTTGAACGCTTCCATCTCTCCAGACCATTTGCGCATTACCCAGCCCAATACGGCCAGATCATCAACAAATCCGAGACCAGGCAACCAGTCGGGGATGGCATCGATGGGCGACAGGAAATACAGCAGGCCAGCCACTACCGCTATCAACGCGTTCGGATTGATCGCCCTGTACTCACCACGCCACCATGCCACACAAAGCGCTTGTAGCAACGCCAGATCCTCGCGAAGCCCCTTTAGCAATCCCCGCTTCGACGATGACTTGCGTGCCACTGCGAGCAACAGCGCGGGGATTTTTCCGCGCTTGATAAGGCGCTGCGCCAGCGGTAAATATCTCAGCAAATTCCACGGAGCTTTCATCGACCCCCCTTCCAGCCTGCGCCATCCGTGACCTTGAGAATGTTATCCACCGAACCTGTGGATAACCTTGTGAACAGATTATGGATGACCGCCGCAAAAGCCCTGCCTACGGGGCCGCCCGACAGATCGGCGCTTTTTTATCCAACCGGTTAAGACCTTTTAAATCAGTCACTTACGAAAACACGAAAACGGACGCTAAGCGTCAGGGCAGGACATCTGCTTTTCTATTCCGAATGTGCATAACCGAAGATTGTCAATGGCTTCACAAGCACTTTGACTGGTGGCTGCACAGGGCGTTCGGTCTAGGAATGGACAAGAGGCCGGTCGTTGCGACCGGCCTCTGCGCTGCGCTCTTACTGCACGCTGAGCTGGCTGCGGATCTTTTGCAGGGTGGCCGAGCCGATCCCTTTTACTTCAAGCAATTCGTCTACCGAACTGAAGGGGCCATGCTCTTCACGGTAATCGACGATCGCTTTGGCTTTGGTAGCACCGATACCTTTGAGCTCACGGGTAAGTGTGGCGGCATCAGCAGTATTGAGGTTCACCGACGCCTGAGTGACGGCGGCAACCGGTGCAGGTGCGGGCTGAGATTGAGTGGCGGCATGAGCGCCGAAGGAAAAACTGGTAAGCACGGCGAACGCCGCAGCGGCAAGAAAAGCCTTGTTCATGAAGATGTCCTTATCCGAGAAATGTTCTATGCGGGACTTCCTGCTCCGCGTTAGCCAATCTAGCCGCCTGCTTGCTGATGTCAAAACGAGGCTGCATTTTTGCCAACCTCGTCAAACTCCTCAGCGCATGGCGTTGAACAGGTTCAGACCACTGATTTTGACGTAGCTCTGCTGCGCCGCCTCGAGAATGATGGTCTGGAATGACAATCTGGAAAGGGCTTCGGCGTAATCGAGTTCGCGCAACTCGGCCTGGACAGCCTTGTTCACCAATGTCACATCCTCGTTATCGGTCTGTGTAGTCTCGATTACGTTGAGCCGCGCGCCGATGTTACCGCGCGCCGCGTCGACGCTAATCATGCCGTGATCGAGGTTGGTAAGCGCTACTGCTACAGCGTCGCGTACACCGGCATTGCCAGAGGATGGATCCTCCAATGCCTTACGCAGGTTGGAAATCGTCTCTAGGATGCCCTGCTTCTGCACAGCGGGGTCCAGCTGAACCTCCACCGTCTCACCGCCGACGGGAATGCCATCGAACTGGACGACCACGCCGCGGAAAACCAGCTTTTCGGTTGTTTTCTCCTGCTGATCAACCACCCCTGAAGCGAGAACAAGGTTAGGGTCGATTGGCGGATTGGCAAAGTCAGGCGCAGCTGCCAGATCGTAGACTACGTACTCAGTATCGGACGTAAACCGTACACCAACCCCAGCAGCAGGAAATGGCGGATTGCCGCTAATGGCAACCTCATCCTGCACCAATGGCGTCGAAACGCGAAGAGTCGACCCCGGTTGTCCAGTGATATCCAGGCTGCTCAAGTAACGTCCAGCATTTGTCACATTTTCGAATATCGACTTACCGCTATCGCTGATGGCTATATTCAACGAGCTGGCAATTTGCAGCTTCCGCTGCCCCTCATCGCCTTGGTAGCTATAGCTGCCGGCACCATCGCGCACGAATGGCTGCGTCTTGCCTTGAAAACCCGAAAATAGATATTCGCCACGGGCGTTACGGGTGTTCATCAGTGACAGCAATTCGTCCTCGCGCTCAGTAAGCTCCGCGGCGATCGACTTGCGATCGTCAGCGCTCAAGCCTCCATTACCCGCCTGCACCGCCAACTCGCGCACTCGCTGCAAAACCGTATTCACCGAATTGAGGGTGACTTCCTCCTGCGTAAGGCTGTTCTTCGCAGCGGTCAGATTGGAGTTGTATTGGCTCAACACGTTCTGTTGCTGCTCTAGCTGCAGAAGGCGCACCGAAGCGACCGGATCGTCTGCCGGCGTAAGAATGCGGTTGCCCGTACTGATCTGCTCTTGCGTACGGGTCGCGTTGGCATAGTTACGCTGCAACCCGGCGACGCCGTTATTGAACGCTTGCACGGTAGAAATGCGCATAGGTCGGGCCTGTTACCTGAAGGAGCTGATCAATGTATCGAACAAGGAGCGGGCAACTTGAATGATCTGGGCCGAAGCGTTGTAGTACTGCTCGAACTTGATCAGGTTTGCCGCTTCCTCATCCAGGTTTACAGCCGATAGCGAATCGCGGTTATCAGTGGCCTGCTTGAGAATTGCGCCAGTCGCTTCGCTGTCCATCCGTGCCTGGGCGGTCAAGGTTCCGACACGCTCGACCAGTTCGCCATAGCCGTCGGTGAAGCTGAAACCGGAACCAGCGACGCCAGGGGTCACGCCTACGGTCTGCTTGGTCTGCAGATCCACTAGCTTCAGGGCATTGCGGTTGTCGGAGACGCCACTCTGGTTGAAGTTGAACGAGAACGTATCGCCCGTCTCGGGCCGGCCGCTTACGGTGAACTCGAAACTGTATTGCTGCACATTGGGCGCCGTGCCCGTGGTAAGAGTCAGGTTCAGCGTATTGGTCTGTCCGGCGGTAATGCTCGAAGGCGACAGCGTGAGCCCCGCTGGCGCAGGTGCCGGGAGCGTCAGCCCGTTGCCGTCATAACTCAGCGTCAACCCTTCGAACGCCGCCGATAACGCAGCCGCATTGATGGGCGATGGAGCAGATAGCAGATTCGGCTGGCCGATCACCCCTGTCCCGCTGTTCTGCAAGGTGCTCTGGGCCCGCACCGGCGCTGCAAACGCCAGCTGATCGGCTTGATCCAGCGTCGCCTTGATATCAGAAGCGCCACGCCGGGTCGGCTGCAGGCTGAACTTGTCACCAGGTGCCGGCGGCGGATTGCCCAGTACGATCTGAAAGCCCTGGTCGCGGCCATTCTTGTCAGTGATCGACAGCGTACCGGCCGGATTCTCCGTAGCCGTCATCAGCTGGTTATCGCTCAGCCGCCTTATCTTGAAGCTGCTACCGTCATACTCCATCAGGTAGTCGCTGGTGCTGAGCTGACTGGTGTTGGTGATGTTCAGTACCGGCTGTGCACTGCTATTGCCAGCAAACGCATTGACACGCAACTTCGCCAGCGCCGGGTCGTTGTAGTCACCAAACAGCGCCGAACCGACCTGCCCCTTGAGATCCAGCCCCTGCCCCAGCTGCGTGTTGACCTGGTCGCTCACTGCAAGCGCCAGGCGGCCCAGGGAGTTCATGGTGGAGTCCAGCACTTCCTCGCGATAACGAATCAACCCGCCCAGCTCGCCGCCGGTGATCTGCGACGTGATCCCCTGCCGCGAGCCACCGCTGATGAACTGCACTTCATGCCGATTGGGGTCGCCCTGCCCTGGCACGACTTCGAGGCGCGCCACCGTGCTGCCGACAACCAGCGGCTGGCCGCTACCGATAAAGATATTGAAGCTGCTGTCATCTTGCGGAACTACAGTCACGCCGATGTAGCCCGACAACTGGCGCACCGCCTCATCGCGAGCGTCGAGCAGATCGTTCGGCTGCTTACCATTGGCCGCAGCGATGGCGATCGCCTCGTTCAGGCTGCCGATGCTGCCTGCCAGCCGGTTTACCTGATCGGTGACGGCAGACATCTGCTTGTTGGTGAAGTTGTTCTGCTCGGAGAGCCGGTCATAGACAGTATTGAAGCGCCGCGCCAGCCCCTCCGCCTCAGCCAGAACCAACTGGCGTGCCGGGATATTGGCCGGATCCTCGGCGGCAGTCTGCAGGGCTGAGAAGAACTTCTGCAACGAGGGCGTGATGCCGGTTGTAGTGCCGGCTAGCAACGAATCGAGCTGATTGATCTGGCTCTTGTAGGCCTCCACATCCGCGCTCAGCGAAGTACTACTACGCAGCTGGCTGGTGAGGAACTCGCTGTAGCTGCGGCGAACTTCCACCAGCGTGGTGCCCGAGCCGATATAGCCGGCACCGCTGAACTGTGGCGAGCGAGTAGCCTGGGTCGCATCCTGGCGGCTATAGCCAGGCGTATTGACGTTGGTGATGTTGTGGCCGGTGATCGACAGTTGGGTCTTGCTGGCAGCCAGGCCGGAAAGGCCAATGCTCAATAGGTCAGCCATGGTTTAGCCTCTGGTCCGCATCGCGGGCACCGAATTCGCGTCGGCAACGGTCTGATAAGTCTGCATCTTGCGCGCGATCTGGCTGATCTTGCGGGCGTATTGCGGATCGGTGGCATAGCCGGCTTTCTGTAGTTCCTTGACGAAACGCTCCGAGTCGCCGGTGTTGCTCGCTACCTGGATAGCGGTCCGGTAGCGGTCGTTGTTCTCCAGCAGACTGACGAAGTCGTCGAAGCTCTGCTCGAATGAATCGTAGGCGCGAAAGCCCGCCTTCTCGCGGGTGGCCTTGCCATTGACGTATTCGGTCGTCGTGACGGTGGCGGATGCACCTTTCCAGCCGGTCGCCTTGATACCGAACAGGTTGTGGCTGTTGCTGCCGTCCTTCTGGCGAATCATGGATTTGCCCCAGCCGGTTTCCAGCGCCGCTTGTGCAACCAGGAAACGTGGCTCGATCCCAAGGCGTTCGGCTGCCTTCTCCGCCATTGGCAGCATGGTGGCGATGAACTCCTGCGAGGAGCTGAAACGCGTCTTGCTGGGCGCGTTCGGAGCACCTTTCTCCACGCCGTTTATGGTCAGCGGCTTGTCCGCGGGCGGCACAAACGCGGTGGCCGGCTTCCAGTCGACGTTGACCAATGGCTGCACGGCATCGCCCGCTGGAGGAACGGCTGTGGCTGATACGTTGGCAACCTGTCGTTCGCTCAGCTTCCCAGGCAAGGCGAGCCTGCGCTGATTCAACAGCCTTGAATCATCTCGAGCAGATTCGACGCCAGCTGCCGGTTTGCTCGGCCAGGCCGCGCCCTCGGTCTGCGCAACCTGGGCGAATGGATTGTTGCGCGTAACCGTTTCGGTCTGCTTGCTGAGTTGGCGGACCAGCACATCCGCCAGGCCGATGCCGCCACCTTCCTTGGACAGACTCACCGATAGCTGCTGATCGTACATGTCCTGATACTGCTTGCTGGCCTGGCTATTCAGAGGATTGTCCTTGGCCAGCACCTCGGTAGCCGCACGCATCGACTTGAGCATCTCGTTGAGGAACAACGACTCGAATTCCTGCGCAACTTTGCGCACGTTCTCCTCGCCATCGCGGTCCTTGCCGACCTTGAGCTGGCTGAGACGATTGAGGTCGGTGTAGCTGCCGCTATCGAGACCGCGTGCTCCGCTACCGAGACGATTTTCCATATCGCTACCCTTAGATCACGATCAGGTCGGCTTGCAGCGCGCCGGCCTGCTTCAACGCTTCGAGAATGGCCATCAGGTCGCTGGGCGCAGCGCCCACCTGATTCACCGCTCGGACGATTTCATCCAGCGTGGTACCCGGGCCGAACTTGAACATCGGCTTGGCTTCCTGCTCTGCTTTGACCTTCGAGTTGGGCACCACCACTGTCTGCCCATCCGAGAAGGGCTCCGGCTGGCTGACCTGCGGCTCCTCGGTGATGGTCACGGTCAGACTGCCATGGGTGACGGCGGCAGGCTGAACCCGCACGTTCTGGCCTATCACGATGGTGCCGGTACGCGAGTTGATGATGACCTTGGCCACGGCCTGGCCGACTTCGACTTCGAGATTTTCCAGGATCGACAGGTAATCAACGCGCTGGCTCGGATCGAGCGGCGCGGTCACACTGATCGACCCACCGTCCAACGCCTGCGCCACGCCAGGGCCGAGCAGGTCATTGATCTGGTCGACGATATTCTTGGCGGTAGTGAAGTCCGGACGATTGAGGTTGAGAGTCAGCGTATTGCCCTGATTGAAACCACTCGGGACCGGCCGTTCCACAGTCGCGCCACCGGGAATGCGGCCCGCCGACGGAGAATTGACGGTAATCCGCGAGCCATCCGCGCCACCGGCGTCGAAGCCCCCCACCACCAGATTGCCTTGAGCGATCGCGTAGACATTGCCGTCGATACCCTTCAATGGGGCCATCAACAAGCTACCGCCGCGCAGGCTCTTGGCGTTACCGATGGACGAGACGGTGATGTCGATGGTCTGACCAGGCTTGGCGAAAGGCGGCAATTCGGCATGGATCGAAACCGCGGCGACGTTCTTCAGCTGGATATTGCCGCCGGCCGGCACCTTGATCCCGAACTGGGCCAGCATGTTGTTGAAGGTCTGCACGGTGAACGGCGTCTGAGTGGTCTGGTCACCGCTACCGTTCAAGCCGACAACCAGGCCGTAACCGATCAGCTGGTTGCTCCGTACACCATGGATGGTCGCGACGTCCTTCAGACGCTCGGCCTGAGCGCCAGCGCAGAGCGTGAGCAAGCCCGCGAGCAGAAGCAGTTTTTTCCACATGACATCAGCTCCGGTCAGAAGGGCCACATCGGGCTCATGAAGAATCGGTCGAGCCAGCCCGGCTGGCTTGCATCGGCAAATGCGCCGGTGCCCGAATAGGTGATACGTGCATCGGCAATGCGTGTTGACGGAACGGTGTTGTCGGTGGAGATATCGTCCGCGCGCACCAGGCCCGCAATGCGCACCAGTTCGTCGCCGGTATTGAGCGTCATCCACTTCTCACCGCGCACGGCGAGGATGCCATTAGGCAGCACTTCGGAAATGGTGACAGTGATGGAGCCGGACAGGCTGTTGCTCTGCCCTGCCTGGCCAGAGCCGGAAGTGTCGCGCGACGCCTCGTACTCGGCCCCCAGATTCATCGAATTGCCCGTCAGCGGGTTGGCCATGGACACCGCCCCGCCGAACAGCGAGCCGAGACCGATGTTCGCGCTGCTGTCCTTCGAAAGCTTGGAGGTCGCGTTCTTACTGGCCTGGGTTCGCTCGTTGAGGGTAATGGTGATGATGTCGCCAACCCGATGAGCCTTGCGGTCGTCATAGAGGTTGGTCTCGAACCCAGCCTGATAGATTGCGCCGTTGTTCTGCGCCGCCGGCAACGGCGTGCGTGGCAGCACCGGAGCGTAGTACGGGTCGTTCGGTTTCGGCGCAGGGGCAACACATCCGACCAGCGCCAGGGCAGACGACATCGACACAACAATCAACAAACGGCTCATAAACACCTCAAGCCATGACAGGCCATCGAAACTACAGCGAGCAGCACGAGGCGTGCTTGCCCGTATACAACGGCGACTACGCGATCAGAGTTGCTGCGTGACGAACGACAGCATCTGGTCGGCGGTGGAAATGACCTTGGAATTCATCTCGTAGGCGCGCTGGGTGGTGATCATGTTCACCAGTTCCTCGACGACGCTGACGTTGGAGTTTTCCAGGGTGTTCTGCAGTACCGTACCCAGGCCGTTGAGTCCTGGCGTGCTGACCTGCGGTGCACCACTGGCAGCGGTCTCGAGGAACAGGTTGCTGCCCATGGCCTGAAGGCCTGCCGGGTTGATGAAGTCAGCCGTCTGCAAGTTGCCGATGATCTGCGGCTGCGGGTTACCCACGGTGGTCACCGAAACGGTGCCGTCTTCGCCAACAGTGAACGTCTGGGTTTCCGGCGGAACCACGATGGCCGGCTCCAGTGCGTAACCGTTGGAGGTCACCAGCTGGCCGTCGGAGCTCAGGTGGAAACTACCGTCGCGTGTGTAGGAAACCGTACCGTCCGGCAGTAGCACCTGGAAGAAACCGCGGCCATTGATCGCCATGTCCAGCGGCTGCTCGGTGGTCTGCAGGCTACCGGCGGTAAAGATCTTCTGGGTACCGGTCACGCGCACACCGGTACCCAGCTGCAAGCCGGACGGCAGTTCGCTGTCCTGGCTGGATTGGCCGCCGGGCTGGCGACGGATCTGATACAGCAGATCCTGGAATTCGGCACGGTCACGCTTGAAGCCGGTAGTTGATACGTTGGCCAGGTTGTTGGAAATGGTCGTCAGGTTCATGTCCTGGGCGGACAGACCCGTCTTGCTGACCCAAAGTGCTGGAAGCATGAGCTTTCTCCTCGTGCGCCGCCGGCGCCACGCTATTAGCTGAGTTGCAGTACGCGCGCCATGGCAGCCGCATCATCTTCGGCGGTGCGCATCATCTTTACGTGCAGTTCGAACTGGCGGGACAGCGCCAGGATGGAAGTCATTTCGGATACCGCGTTGACGTTGCTCGCCTCGAGAAACCCCGAAACGACTCGTACGTTTGCGTCCGGCTCGACGGGCTGGCCATCTTTCAGGCGAATCAAGCCATCCGTACCCTTTTCCAGCTGCTTCGGATCGGGATTGACCAACTTGATCCGATCCACCGTGACCACGATGTTCGGGTTTTCGCCCAGCGCCCGGATACTGATGGTGCCGTCATGACCGACGTCGATCTTCTCCTCCGGCGGAATCGCGATCGGGCCACCGTTACCCATCACAGGCATGCCGTCGGCGGTGCGTAACATGCCCAGCACGTCAATATTCAGGCTGCCGGTGCGAACGTAGGCCTCACTGCCGTCTGGTGCCTGCACGGCAATCCAACCTTCCCCTTCAATAGCGATGTCCAGATCGCGACCGGTTTCCTGCAATGTGCCGGAGGTGAAATCGGTGGCGGGACGCTCGGACATGGCATAGACCCGAGCAGGATGGCTATCACCAAAAACCTGCATCGAGCGGGCCTGTTCGAAATCCCGGCGAAAGCCCGTGGTTGATATGTTCGCCAGATTGTTGGCATGGGCCTGCTGTGCCCGCGCATTCTGGCTGGCACCGGTCATGGCCACATAAAGCATCTTGTCCATCGACATCTCCGAGACGCGAGTTTGACACTTGCTGATCTGTTGGAGATGAAAAATGCAAGGCCCGTGCCATAGCCGAACCAACAGGCAACAGATTGATTTATAAGAGTTTTATAAATAAAAAGAAGGCCCGGATGGGCCTTCTTTCAGAGGAGTGGCGGAATACTGCCGCCAGCGGCAATCACACCTGCCGCACTATTACCGCAGATTTATGATGGTCTGGGTAATTGCACTCTCGGTTTCGATGGTCTTGGCGTTAGCCTGATAGTTACGCTGAGCGACGATCAAGTTAACCAGCTGGTCAGACAGTTCGACGTTGGAGTCTTCCAGAGCCCCCGCCTGCAAAGCACCGAGCGTCCCAGAGCCCGGCGTGCCAACAACCGGCTCGCCAGATTCGAACGACTGCACCCACTGGGTCTTGCCCACCGGAGTGAGGCCTTGAACGTTGGCAAAATTGGCCAGAATGATCTGTCCCTGGACCTTGGATTGGCCGTTGGTGTAACGCGCAAAGATCACGCCGGTATCGTCGATTTCCAGGCCCGCCAGCTCACCGGTGGTGTAGCCATCCTGGGCAACGCTGTTCACGGCGAAGGCACTGGCGTACTGCGTTGACTTCGAGAAATCGAGCACGATGCCGCCTGGGTTTGCCAGCGCGCCATTGGCAGACCAGGTCGCCGGGGTGGCGCCGTTGGAGATCGCTGGAATCCAGCCTCCGCTGGGCGGATTGCCCGTAGCGGAATTCAGCGTAACTTTCCGATCAGGCGAAACGCTGAAAAGTCCAGAGCCACCATTATCGATAGCTGTCAGCGCACCGGAAGCATCGAATGTCAGCCCCATGACGTAAGGCTGAGGCGGCTCCTGTGCAGGACTAGCCGGGTTGCGACCATCAATGAGTACTTTCATGTCCCATGTATTGGCACTCGTCTTGACGAAATATTGCGTCATGACGTGGGCATTACCTTGCGAGTCATAGATGTTCAGCGACGTCGAACTGTTGTAGGTCGTGGGGTCGGCAGGGTTAAAGGTTCCGTTGGCGGCAGTCAGAGCTGCTGCCTGATTGGCTGGCAACGCCTTGGCTGCATTTCCCGCAGCCTGCGCATTGGTGATATTTGTTGCATTGACGAGCGCGGCAGCGCGTGCATCTTCAGCCAGCGCTGGGTCACCGCTCACCGCGAACTCAGCGTCATATGCAGCCTGCCCTGCAGTAGTAAGCGAGGTGTTATAGGCCGCGTCATACGCAGGCTGTAATGAAGCGTCATAGGCAGACTGCCAGGTAACTGGAGACTTCTGCGTCGAGTTCAGATTGAATGCCGTATTGATCTGACTGGTCGCCTTCGGCGCCTGATTAGTAGTCTGAATTTGCAGATCACCAATTACACCATTCTGCAGATTGCCGTTTCCGTCCACAGGGAAGCCTTGCAGCTTATAGCCGAAGTTGTCGACCAGGAAACCGCTGCGATCAGTACCAAAATAACCAGCGCGGGTATAACTTACCGCGCCGTTATTGCTGATCTGGAAGAAGCCATTACCATTGATGGCCAGATCCAGCGCGTTCTGTGTGTAGTTGATATTCCCCTGATTGAACTGCTGGGAAATATTCGACATCAACACACCGCTACCCTGAGGGTTCTTGCCCGTACCGAGCACGGACGCCGCGTAGACGTCGGAAAACTCCGCACGCGACTGTTTGAAGCCTACGGTGCCGGCGTTGGCGATGTTGTTGCCGGTGACGTTGAGATCCTTGCTCGCGGCACGCAGGCCGCTAAGACCGATATTGAAGGACATTGAATCGCTCCTTTGCCGAGAGTGCGGCGGTTATTGTCCGATGATCTGGACCTGGGAGAGGCCGATGCTGCCGATACCGGCAAGGTTGAGCATCAGCTCCCCGCCGTTCTGCCCAAGCGTGACGCTGTCGACGTTCGCCGGCAGCAAGGTGTACAAGCCCTTGGTTTCACCCTGATAGGTAGCCTGGGCCTCGAAGCGATAGGTACCCGGCGGCAAGACATTGCCGCTGGAATCCTTGCCGTCCCACATGAACGAGATGTTGCCGGCCTCCTGCTGCCCCATGTTCACACGCCCGACTGCAGCACCGGTGCTGTCGTAGATATTGACGAACACGTTGCTGCTCGAGGTTGGCAGCACAAGGCTGGCCTTGAAGGTTTCGCTGGTATCCACCACCGCCTTGTCAGTCGGCACGATCACCTTGCGGCCAACCAGCGAGGAAGCCTGCAACGCCTGGGACGACTGATACCCGGACAGGATGGTCTGCATGCTCGAGTTCAGCTTTTCAACGCCCTCAACCGTACTGAACTGCGCCAGCTGGCCGATGAACTCGCCATTCTCCTGCGGCTCTAGCGGGTTCTGGTTGTTCAGCTGGGCAACCAGAAGCTCCAGAAACTCGTTCTTGCCAAGATCATTGCCCTTGGCTTCGCGCTTTTCGCCGAACTGGTACTGATCCAGTATCGAGCCGGTTCCACCGACGCCGTTCGTAGTGCTCATAAGTGCGCTCTCGTAACTATCACTGACCCAGCGTCAGCACTTTCTGCAACATGGTCTTGGCCGTATTCATCAGCTCGGCATTGGTCTGAAACGCACGGCTGGCTGAAATCATGTCGGCCATCTCCTCCACCACGTTGACGTTCGGGTAGTAGACGTAACCGGCTTCATCCGCTGCCGGATGGTTGGGCTCGTAACGCGCCTGAAGCTCGCTCTGATCCTCCACCACGCCCAATACCTGGACACCAACCCCGGCCTGGTCCTGCCCGGCGAACAGCGATTGATCGGGCTGGCCGTTGGCCTGCTGAAAGACGGTGGCGAATACCGGATGGCGCGCCCGGTAAGTCTGATCGACGCTTGACGAAACGGTCTCGGCGTTGGCGATGTTGCTGGAAATGGTGTTCAGGCGGGTGCTTTGGGCACTCATGCCGCTGCCGGCAATGTTGAATACGCTGCTAAGGGACATGGGCTACTCCTTCATTCGCCGCGCAGGGCGCTCATCAGCCCCCTGAACTTGCTATTGAGCAGGGTGAAGCTCGCCTGGAAGTCCACGGCGTTCTTCGCATAATTGGATTGTTCGATCTGCAGATCGACGGTGTTCTGATCGAGCGACGGGTGTGCAGGCGTACGAAAGCGCAGGGACGCATCAGCGATTTCCAGCCCTTCGGCTGCAATATGTCTATCGCTGGTCCGCGTGACGCCGAACCCACCCTGGCTGCGCGCCGACTGCGCGGCCAGCACACTGCTGAAATCCAGATCCCGTGCCTTGTAGTTAGGCGTATCGGCATTGGCGATGTTGTTGGCCAGCACCTCGGCGCGCTGCGAGCGAAAGCCAAGCGCCTTTTCGTGGATACCCAATGCCTTGTCGAAACTGATGCTCATGATCTGGCCCTCTGCCGGATACAAGTCTGCTTACGCAAACTGCAGCAAAGCCCATGCCACTACATGCAACATATTGATTTACAAGGGTTAGGCTCGCGACAAGGACCAGCAATGCGTCAAAAGCGGCAAGGCTTTACCGCTTGCCTGCCACAACCGCCACATTGCATGACGGTTTTCTGCCGCCTGGAGCAGCGCTCATTTCGCCTTGTAGATGATACCTGGACTGCATTGGACCATCTGGTACAGCTCGGGAAGTCCATTAAGGGCTTCCGAGGCGCCCAGAAAGAGATATCCGCCTGGGCGCAGCGTGGCGTGAATGCGCTTGAGAATGTCCTTCTTCACGTCCGCGGAGAAATAGATCAGCACATTCCGACAGAACACAATGTCGAATTTGCCCAGCGCGGCATAGCTGTCCAGAAGATTCTGGACCCTGAACTCGACCCGCGAACGGATTGCCGGCTTTACCGCCCAACGCCCCGGTGCCTTAACGTCAAAATAGCGTTGCAGACGGTCGCTGGACAGGCCGCGCGCAATAGCCAGGCTGTCGTACTCAGCGGCTTTGCAGGCAGCGAGCATGGTTCCGGAAAGCTCAGTGGCAACGATTTGCACCCCGGTCTTCGCCTGGCTTGGGTTGCTGCGCTCGTACTCATCGATCGCCATCGATAGCGAATAGGGCTCCTGTCCCGATGAGCAGGCCGCCGACCAGATTCGCAGGCGCTGGCCGGAGCCGGTTTTGAGCATTTCAGGCAGAACTCGACTCTTGAGCACCTCGAACGGGTACGTATCGCGAAACCAGAGCGTTTCGTTGGTCGTCATCGCATCAACGACCAGTTCCCGTAACCCACCACGCGGCTGTGCCTGGATTTTGCGCACCAAGTCGCCGAGCGTCTTGATGCCCTGCTGCTCCATCAGCTTGTTCAGCCGGCTGGACACCAAATACTGCTTGTTGCTGCCCAGCAGGATGCCGCACGTTTTCTCAAGAAATACCCGGAACTGCTCGAAATCCAGATCGACTGACACCAATAAAGCCTCACCATCATGAGAGGAGCTAGCCTCAGTTTGCATCCGCCTGCCTGATCCGCTCGGCCACGCGGGCAGCGAGATCGTCAGGCTGGAACTTGGCGAGGAAATCATCCGCGCCCGCCCGCTTCACCATGTTCTGATTGAACACACCGGAAAGGGAAGTATGCAGGAGTATATGCATACCCTGCATGCGCGGATCGTGTCGCACCTCGGTAGTCAGGGTATAGCCATCCATTTCCGGCATTTCAATATCAGAAATCATCATCAGGAATTCTTCTGCCGGCTTCTTGCCTTCGTCCGCCATCCGCTTCAGATAGTTCAGCGCTTCGCGCCCGTCGTTCAACTTGACGACCTCGATGCCTATATTTTCCAGACAGCGAGTGATCTGCTTACGCGCCACTGATGAGTCATCGACAATCAGCACGCGACAGGAGAGCGCCTTGGCTCGAGTGTCGGCATCGATCACCCCCGAAGAAACCTCCTCCGAGGTGGGAGCCACTTCTGCCAGCACCTTCTCCACGTCGATGATTTCGACCAGCTTGTTGTCGATGTGGGTGACCGCCGTCAGGTAATGATCACGCCCCGCGCCTTTTGGCGGCGGCAGTATCGCCTCCCAGTTGAGGTTGACGATCCGCTCGACTGAACTCACCAGAAAACCAAGTGTTCGGTTGTTGTATTCCGTAATGACTGCAAAGGAGTTCTGCAGGTCCATCAGCGCCGACTTGCCTGTTGCCAGCGAGAGATCGAGGATCGGCAGCGTAGTGCCGCGAATGCTCGCCACCCCGCGCACCACTCGTCCACATTTGGGCATGATGGTCAGACGCGGGCACTGCAAAACTTCGCGCACCTTGAATACGTTGATCCCATAAAGCTGCTCGCCCTCGAGACGAAACAGCAGCAACTCCAGACGGTTCTGCCCCACCAATTGGGTACGCTGGTTCACCGAATCCAGTACACCGGCCATGCCAGTCTTCCTCTCTGCTTGCAGATAATTGGGGCCAGACGAATATTAGACGCGGCACGCCCCTTGCTTTGGTTGGGATATGAACGTCCATATGACCATTTTCCGGCGCAGTCGCCAGATGCTGTGCGGCTACTTGCTACTCACAGCGCTGTGCGCGATGAGTCAATTCACACACGCATCAACCATGTCACACCCTGACCAGCTTATCGACGTGACTGAGCAGTTTCTTGAGCGCGCAGTAGTGGACTATTTAAATCGCAGCAGCATCGTTGCGCGCCACGAAATCGCAGTCAGCCGCCTGGACCCCAGACTGCGCCTGAATCAATGCGACCAGCCGCTTGCGGCGAGCTTCGCTAATTCTGCGCCCCCCATAGGACGAGTCACGGTACGGGTAAGTTGCGAAGGCAATGCCCCCTGGTCAGTGTTCGTCCCGGCGCAGGTCCGACTCTACCGCGAGGTGGTCGTCGCCAATCGATCATTACTGCGTGATACGGTATTGGCCGACGCTGATGTGAGCCTCGCCGAGCGGGACGTGTCGAACCTCAACCAAGGCTATCTGACGCGACTCGACGAAGTACTGGGCAACAAGCTCACCCGCCCCGTACAGCCAGATCAGGTGATCACACCCAACCAAATGGAGCTGGCCAAGGTCGTACGGAAAGGCGATCAGGTCGTCATTACAGCCAGGAGCGGATCCATCAGCGTCCGGATGCCAGGCGAGGCGATGACGGATGGCGTCCCGGGCAAGCAGATCCCTGTTAAAAACCAGCGCTCTGGTCGAATAATCAAAGCCCGCGTTACTGGCCCCGGTCAGGTTGAAGTTGCAATGTAGCTGCAATGGGCCTGGCGCACTTTTCCGGTGTGCGATCCCGAAAAAAAAGCTAAAGTTTGCTCCATTGTTGCCGAACACATGGCAAGCGTCCTGATTCCTTCGAGGTTTGCATCATGGTCATCGACTTCAATCGACCGAACAGCCCATTGAACGCCCCTAACGGGCGCAGCAGTGTGCAAGGTAACGAGCGTCCCACCGGCACCCCAGCAGAGCCCGCAGGCGACGCACCGAAAACCGGCAGCGCGAGTACCAGCACTGGTGACACCGTACAGCTGAGCCCCGAAGCCCAGCGCCTGCAACAGGCGACCGACAAGCTCAACGAGCAACCTGCGGTCGATCAGGAGCGGGTATCCAAGCTTAAGCAGGCCATTGCTGACGGTTCCTATCAGGTCGACAGCAAGCGTGTTGCAGCCAAGTTATTGGCTTTCGAAACGCAGCGCTGAGCCTGATCCCACTCGCGAGCACGCCCAGAGTCTGAAATGAACGAAACCACCCTGCTGGAGCAGCTGACCGATGATATCGGCATGGCCCGCGAACTCCTTGAGCTGATCGACCAGGAATTCAAAGCACTGAGCGATCGCAACCTGACGGAGCTGGAAGCGCTGCTCACCAAGAAGCAGCCGTTGCTTGCTCTGCTTGGCCAGCACGGAGCCCTGCGCAGCCAGTGGCTGATAGATCAGCAGCTGAGCGCCGATCGTGCAGGACTGGAAAATGCCGTGAGCAAATACCAAGAAGGCGCCAGCATTCTGGAAACAGCTCAGCTGCTCGAAGCCGAGCTTGAGAACTGTCGTGGCGCCAACGAGCGCAATGGCCGATTGATCCGCGCGAACCAGGGAGCACTTGGAAGCATGTTAAGCATTCTCCAAGGCAAGGACGACACGCCCAGCCTGTATGACAATCGCGGCGGCGCCTCCAAAAGCAAGCAGCAGCGGCCCCTGAGCCAAGCCTGAATCAACGCACCAGGACACAACGTGATGGTTATGAAGATGTGCCAGGGATCCGCGGACCGTGTCTAGCCTACTTCTGGACGAAGAAGGTCCGCAGCCGCCGAAACTTCTTACGGCGCCCCTAGAGATATACGCCAATCTGCGGCCACTCATCGATAACAACACCCCCCTCACCCTGCGCTTTAACGAGCGTAGTCAGCGTTATCAGACCTTCCTTGTGGAAATGAATCGCGAGACCGGTTGGATTGCGCTCGACGAATTGATTCCGAATGATGGCGAGCGCTTCCTGTTACAGGGCGAAGCCTTTCATATCGAAGGCTTCTATGAGGGAGCACGGGTTTCCTGGGCGAATGACGAGAAAGTCCACGTCGGCGAAATAGATGGCGCTCGCTGTTACTGGATACCGACCCCAGCGGAACTGACCTACCATCAGCGCCGCAACGCCTACCGCGCGCAACTGAAAGAGCCAGCCGTTGCCGCCCAGCTTGGTGGTGCCGCTTTACGCAAAGCATTGGAAGGCAGGCTGCTCGATATCTCAGCTACTGGCTGCAAGCTCAGCATCAAAGGCAATCAACAAGCCAGCCTGCAAACCGGACAGGTGTACGAGCTGTCAGCAAGATTATCGATAGGGACCATCCAGGCAGCAGTCGAGCTGCGACATCTGGTGATTGATGAGAAGCTTGATGCTTCCCTATGCGGACTGCGCTTTCACCGCCTTAGCGGCCTCACACAACGCCACATCGAGCGCCTGGTCTATCAACTGCAGCGCGACGCCCGTCGCGAGACGGCCGAAAGCCCTTTCGGCTAACGCATCAGCGATCCCACCGCCGCAAGCG
Organism: Stutzerimonas stutzeri RCH2; assembly: GCF_000327065.1. NCBI lineage: Bacteria > Pseudomonadati > Pseudomonadota > Gammaproteobacteria > Pseudomonadales > Pseudomonadaceae > Stutzerimonas > Stutzerimonas stutzeri. Next base: position 3,168,861 of record NC_019936.1, read on the forward strand.
CAGCCCCAGCCTTACCGCCCAGACTGAGGAAAACTCGTCTAAACCGGTGCCACGAACGAGAAAATGGCGTCCCAGAGAGGGGTCGAACCTCCAACCTTCCCCTTAGGAGGGGGATGCTCTATCCGATTGAGCTACTGGGACGTAATTGCGCGCCGAATGTTAGCGAGCCAAACACCATTTGTCATGCCTAAGGCCGTTATTGCTGACTTCTACACGAACTCAGCCTGGCCATTCTTGCATATTGCACGACGCCATAAGGCCTGCCGTGCAAAGCGCACGCCAAACACATCCTATAATTGATATAACTAATTGATTTCAAAGGATTTTATTTACTATCAGTCTTGGCATACCTGCTGCAAAGGAGAAGCAACCTAAACGTGACGCGAAGGATGACGCCTCATGAAACAGCCGGTTTATCTCCTCACCGCAGGTTTCGCACTTGCCGCGCTGACCGCCTTGCAATTGCCAGCCGCACAAACACCATCGCCACGGGTTGAAATGAATATGCAGCCGACCTTTCAGCGCACCAGCGCAGATGAGGGTGCTCGGGTCATCACCCTCACCGGCAGCGAAACCAACACACGTCCACAGCCTCAGCGCTGGGTTTTTTAAGCCGCCTCGAAACGCAATCGTTCCAAAAAGGAGAGAGGTTCGATGTCAAAATTCGCACTTACCTGTTTAGCCATGACTGCCGCATGCCTGTACGGAGCCTTCCTAGCCCCAGAGCTCACGAACAGTCTCATCCAGGCGAGCCGGGCCGGAATAGGTGTCTTTGGCACGCTGTTCATTCTGGCGATGCTTATCGGGCGCAGGATCAAATTCGACCCAGTGCTTCGCTAGCTGATGATGATGAGCAGGTCCGGATCCGCATAGGGCACTGCTTCACAATAGAGGCACATTGATGGCACAGCGACTTTACTAATCGCTCAGACGACGTACAATTGGCGCCATGAAGCCGTCTAGAGATTTTTCGGTGATAAGACGGAACAGCAAGTACTGTTGGTTGTCAGACCGGTGACCACCCCGGCAATACGCCAGCACGCCCACCTGACTAACCGGTTAATTATGCGCCCTATGAAACAGGCAGTTTATTCCAGCCGCACGGCTGACAAGTTCGTCGTTCGCCTTCCCGATGGCATGCGCGAGCGCATCGCTGAAGTCGCACGCAACCACCATCGCAGCATGAACTCAGAGATCATTGCGAGGCTGGAGCAGAGTCTTTTACAGGAAGGTGCGCTGGACGATGATCTCAGCATGCGCTTGGACAGTCCTGAGCTTTCCCTGCATGAGCGAGAGCTTTTGCAACGCTTCAGACAGCTCGCGCATCGCCAGCAGAACGCGCTGATCGCCCTGATTGCGCAGGATACCGAGCTGAACAAAGAAGACGACTAATTGATCGCGTGGCGTGAGAGGCAACAGCCGCCTCACGCCGCCTGCTCTGCAGGCTCGAGTAAAGTAGACCCCGCCTCCCCTGCGCCTCACCAAACACGACCCAGCCTAATCATGGCGCAGACCGCGCTTATCGTGCCGGCAAGGCAAAGACTAGACTGCGCGAGGCCGCCCCCCCCCCCGAATCATCAAATGCGGCAACGAACGCTTCGCTGTGGCCCCGCCGCGCCATCGAATGATTGGTCATGAGGACTGCTTGTGACACTCCAGGCGAGTCCGCCGACCGCCTGGATATGAGGGAGCTTGTTCAGCCGACGAAGTTGAGCAGAACGCCTGCTGCAACGGCAGAGCCAATGACGCCCGCCACGTTCGGCCCCATGGCATGCATCAGCAGGAAGTTTTGAGGGTTCGCCTCCAAACCGACCTTGTTAGAGACACGGGCCGCCATCGGGACCGCCGAAACCCCAGCAGAACCAATCAGCGGATTGATCTTATTCTGGCTGAAGCGGTTCATGATCTTGGCCATGAAGATCCCGGCCGCGGTCCCACCGCAGAAGGCAACCATTCCCAGGACGAGAATGCCCAGGGTCTTGATCTGCAAAAACGCCTCAGCAGAAAGTTTCGACCCCACCGTTAGACCAAGCGCGATGGTGACGATGTTGATCAGTGCATTGCGTGACGTGTCGGCCAGGCGGTCTACAACGCCGCATTCGCGCAACAAGTTGCCAAACGCGAACATACCTACCAGCGGAGCCGCATCGGGCAATAACAGGCCCACCAGAAGGCAGAGCACCAACGGAAAGACAATCTTCTCGACCTGACTGACATGACGCAGCTGCGTCATGACAATCGCGCGCTCTTCCTTGGTAGTAAGTGCGCGCATGATGGGTGGCTGGATCAAGGGCACCAGCGCCATGTAGGAATAGGCGGCCACTGCAATCGGACCGAGAAGCTCCGGCGCCAGTTTGGACGTTACAAAGATGGACGTAGGACCATCCGCGCCTCCAATGATGGCGATCGATGCCGCTTCGCGCAGGGTGAACTCCATACCTGGAATTCCAGCCGCTGTGAGAGCCAGGGCACCGAGCAGGGTAGCAAAGATACCGAACTGCGCAGCCGCACCGAGCAACAGGGTCTTAGGATTGGCAAGCATCGGACCGAAGTCCGTCATGGCGCCGACGCCCATGAAAATCAGCAGCGGAAAGACGCTGGTCGGCAAGCCCACTTCATAAAACAAATGAAGGATTCCCGCGCCCTCTCCCATATTAGCGACTGGAATATTGGCCAGAATGCCGCCGAAACCGATCGGTATCAGCAGCAGAGGCTCGAATCCTTTGCGGATAGCCAGATAGATCAATCCAAGGCAGACCAGGATCATCAGCGCCTGCCCTGGCTCCAGATGATAGAGACCGGTCCCTTGCCACAGCTTGAGCAACTTATCCATGCAACTCCCCTTAAGCGATGCTCAATAAGCTGTCGCCGACCGAAACCGCGTCGCCAACCTTTACATTGACCGAGGCAACCGTGCCGGCCTTGAAGGCCCGGATTTCGGTTTCCATCTTCATGGCCTCGAGGATGATCACCAGGTCGCCTTCCTGAACCAACTGTCCCGGCTGCACAAGCACCTTGAAGATATTTCCAGCCAACGGCGCCGCCTGAGGTTCGCCACTGGTTGGCGCAACCGCAGCGGTGCTGGCGGCATTCGCCGGAGCGCCACCGAGGGGTTTGATACCCTCGATATCACCGCCGTCTGAAACCTGCACAACGAACGATTTGCCATTGACGTCTACGGTATACACCTCCGGCTTGCCAGGTTCGCGCGCCGGCAAATCGCTGCCATTTGGCGCGGGTTCGAACGCAGCAGGGTTGCCTCGGTTCTCGAGGAATTTCAGTCCGATCTGAGGAAACAACGCATAGGTCAGAACATCATCAATCGAGTCCGCCGCCAGGGTAATGTTCTTTTCTTGCGCCAGCCCCTTGAGCTCGACGGTCAAGCGCTCCATCTCCGGCTGTAGCAAGTCGGCAGGACGGCAAGTAATCACCTCGGCACCGTCCAGTACGCGCGCTTGCAGCGCCGAATTGAACGGAGCCGGCGCCGCTCCGTACTCCCCCTTGAGCACACCAGCCGTCTCCTTGGTAATCGACTTGTAGCGCTCGCCGGTCAGGACGTTGATGACGGCCTGCGTGCCGACAATCTGCGAGGTCGGAGTTACCAGCGGAATGAAGCCCAGGTCCTCGCGGACTCGCGGTATTTCCGCGAGGACGTCATCGAATTTGTCCAGGGCGCCTTGCTCCTTGAGCTGGCCTTCCATGTTGGTCAGCATGCCACCCGGGACCTGAGCCACCAGGATCCGGGAATCGACACCTCGCAACGTCCCTTCGAACTTTGCGTACTTTTTGCGCACCTCACGGAAGTACGCTGCGATTTCTTCGAGCAACTCCAGATTCAGGCGAGTATCGCGATCTGTCCCCTGGAAAATCGCGACTACCGACTCAGTCGGCGAGTGGCCGTACGTCATCGAAAGCGAGGAAATAGCGGTATCGACATTGTCGATACCGGCCTCGACGGCCTTCAGAATCGCGGCAGTGGACAGGCCAGCGGTGGCATGACACTGCATATGGATCGGAATGGCGAGACTGGCCTTCAAACGCGAGACAAGCTCGAAAGCCATATACGGCGTAAGGATGCCGGCCATGTCCTTGATCGCTACAGAGTCGGCCCCCATGTCTTCGATCTGCTTGGCCAGGTCAACCCACATTTCCAGGGTATGCACCGGACTGGTGGTATAGGAAATGGTGCCCTGCGCATGCTTGCCTTGTTGCTTGACCGCGCGCAGAGCGGTTTCCAGATTGCGCGGATCGTTCATCGCATCAAAAACACGGAACACGTCGACGCCGTTGACAGCAGCCCGCTCGACGAACTTCTCCACCACATCGTCGGCGTAGTGGCGGTAGCCCAAGAGGTTCTGTCCACGCAGCAACATTTGCTGGCGGGTGTTGGGCATAGCCTTTTTGAGTTCTCGGATACGCTCCCAGGGGTCTTCTCCCAGGTAACGGATACATGCATCAAAGGTCGCTCCGCCCCAACTCTCGACCGACCAGAAGCCGACTTGATCGAGCTTAGCGGCGATCGGCAGCATGTCTTCCAGGCGAACACGGGTGGCAAGGATGGATTGGTGCGCGTCACGCAGCACCACGTCGGTAATGCCGAGCGGCTGTTTAGCAACTGTCATGGAAGGAACTCCCTGTCCAGAGTCATCCGCGTCGCGCGCGGTGTTGATGAATCGCGGCCTGGATGGCTGCAAGAGTATCCGCATCTGTTTCAGCACTCGCTGCCTGGGCAGCCGCTACCTGAAGCGGCTGCTCGCTGACGAAGCGGCCGGTCAGATAGGACATCAGGCGAATGCAAAGGATCAACAGAACGAGGAAGGCGAAGACGAAACCGATGCCGAACAGCATGAGTTCGACGCCTTCGAGCAGGAGTTGGCTGGGGGTCATCGGGAGTTCCCTTGTCAGCAGCTCAAGCTGCTTGTTATTCGCTGCGTTAGTTCGGACACGTTTCGCGACACACGAAACGGCCGAACCTTAGCCCGAAACAGCGAAACAAGGCAAACCCCAATAAAGCGCGAAAACGCCAGTTACAGCAGAAAAATTGTCGCCAATCCGAGGAAAATGAAGAACCCGCCACTATCGGTCATGGCAGTAATCATCACGCTAGCCCCCATCGCCGGGTCACGCCCAAGCCGGGCCAGCGTCATCGGGATAAGGACCCCCATGAGCGCCGCAAGCAACAGGTTCAACGTCATCGCTGCCGTCATCACCACGCCTAGAGACCAGCTACCGTATAGCCAATAGGCAACTGCACCGATTACCCCACCCCACACCAGACCGTTGACCAAGCCAACGCCAACTTCCTTGCGCAACAGCCTGGCAGTATTACCCGTGCCCACCTGATCAAGAGCCATGGCCCTTACGATCATGGTGATCGTCTGGTTGCCAGAGTTGCCGCCGATGCCTGCGACAATTGGCATCAGGGCTGCCAGGGCCACCAGCTTCTCGATAGAGCCATCGAAAAGGCCGATCACCCGCGACGCAATGAAAGCGGTAACCAGATTGACTGCCAGCCAGGCCCAACGGTTACGGACGGATTTCCAGACCGAGGCAAAGATATCTTCCTCCTCGCGCAGACCAGCCATGTTGAGCACTTCGGTTTCGCTCTCTTCACGGATCAGGTCGACCATCTCATCGATAGTCAGACGGCCGATGAGCTTGCCGCTCTTGTCGACTACTGGAGTCGATACCAAGTCGTAGCGTTCGAATGCCTGGGCGGCGTCGTAGGCATCTTCATCCGGATGAAATGTCACCGGATCACTGGCCATGACCTCCGCTACCTGTTTTTCCGGATCATTCACCAGTAGCCGCTTGATGGGCAGCACACCCTTGAGCACGCCGTCGTAATCGACCACGAACAGCTTATCGGTGTGGCCTGGCAGCTCCTTGAGCCGCCGGAGATAACGAAGCACCACTTCCAGGCTAACGTCCTCTCGGATCGTCACCATCTCGAAGTCCATCAGCGCCCCGACCTGATCCTCTTCGTAAGACAGAGCCGAACGGACTCGCTCACGCTGTTGAGCATCAAGGGTTTCCATCAGCTCGTGGACGACGTCACGCGGCAGTTCGGGCGCCAGGTCGGCCAGCTCGTCCGCGTCCATTTCTTTAGCAGCGGCAAGCAGCTCGTGATCGTCCATGTCGGCGATCAGCGTTTCCCGAACCGCATCGGAGACTTCGAGCAGGATGTCGCCGTCGCGCTCGGCCTTGACGAGCTGCCAGACGGTCAATCGCTCATCAAGCGGTAGCGCCTCGAGGATGTGCGCGACGTCCGCAGGGTGCAGCTCGTCGAGTTTGCGCTGCAGCTCAACGAGGATCTGTCGCGGGTCTTCGCCGGGCTCGCCTTGCAGGCCGTCCTGGCGATACTCAAGATCCTCACCAAGGCGGTAGCGCTGGAGCAATTCGACCACCTGCGCCAGGCGGTCTTGCAAGGTCTCTTGAGGCTTTTTTGCTTCTACTTCTGTCATGGCGCACTCCACCCCCGGCCGGGGAGTGCGCCAGGGGAAATCAATCAATCAGTACGTGATTGGCAAACTGGAAACTTGAGCGACTACTGGGTAAGTCCATAAGGGAAGGTTGTTCCACAGACCCTAGGGGGCAGATGCGGCAATCATAACATCGCGCTCGCCGGCACGACGCGCTCAAGCGCAGCCATTGCAGATAGCCGGGATTGAACTGCGCAAATCGACGGTGGCGAAGCCGACATTCTGTCGACGCCTTCACGCCGCGGCGAGACACGAATGAACGGGCAGCTTTTATTGAGTAGCCTGAGCGACCAGTCGTTCAGTCATGGAGGACGAACATGAAAGTACTGATAGTTGGCGCAAGCCTTTTCCTAATCGCCGCCCCGGCATTTCCAGCGAGCGTGTTTCGCTGCGTTGACCAATCGGGGCACGTCACCTTCAGCCAGCAAGGATGCCCGGAAACACAACACCAACAGCGACAACAGACAGCAAACCCAGCACCCGGGTCCGGCAAAGCCGTGCTGATGGCGCCTCCACGGAGCAAAAGCGATGCGGCTCGCAGCGGGAATGCCGGATTGGCCATCGTGGCAGAGAAAGATGACGGATGCGGCAACCGGGTGAACGGAAGCGCACGACGCAGCGCGATCATCAGCAAACAGATCCGCACTGGCATGACGCGCCGGGACGTCGAAAGCGCCTTAGGCCGGCCGGAGAATGTAACCAGCAACAACGGCCGGGACCGCCTGCGCTTTCGCGATAGCAGCGGTCAGGTGCGCACGGTCAGTTTCGACGAGCACGGCTGCGTGCAGGGCAAGCGCTGACCGAAGCGAAAACGAAAAAGGGCCTGCATCGCTGCAGGCCCTTCTCTTGATTGGCGCACTCAGGAGGATTCGAACCTCCGACCGCTCGGTTCGTAGCCGAGTACTCTATCCAGCTGAGCTATGAGTGCATAAGTGATTGATAGACCAGTTCACTACTGGTTTCTTGAACAACCCGCATTTCTGCATATCGTTCGAGTATGGCGCACTCAGGAGGATTCGAACCTCCGACCGCTCGGTTCGTAGCCGAGTACTCTATCCAGCTGAGCTATGAGTGCGCTGAGCGTGCGCATTATAGGGAGTAAACATTGAGGGTCAAGCACTTTGCCGTAACGCTTTTCAGTGAAACAGGCTGCCGCGAGAATCAAAAAACCCTAGAACGCAAAATGGCGGAGAAGGGGGGATTCGAACCCCCGACACCCTTTTGAGGTGTACTCCCTTAGCAGGGGAGCGCCTTCGGCCACTCGGCCACCTCTCCGCAACACGGGGCGCATAATACCCATCTTTACCCCGTTTGCAAAGCCAAAAATTACAGAAAAATTAGTGGCTTGGTTCCTGATCCTTCTCTTTCTGGATCCGTTGGTAAATCTCCTCGCGATGCACCGCCACCTCCTTGGGCGCATTGACGCCGATACGTACTTGGTTTCCTTTCACACCCAACACGGTGACAGTCACGTCGTCACCCACCATGAGGGTTTCTCCAACCCGGCGAGTCAGAATCAGCATTCCTTTCTCCTTAAACGGATTCAGTTCAGTAAACAGTCTGCAAAGAAAAATACGGAAAATATCCGTAAAACATTGAAGCTAGAGCCTTTCACCAGCTATTGACCCGCACGTGTGAACCTAAAGTTCCTTTTCGCGCGGCCCAATACGACAGAAGGCGCGGACTAGCGCGCCTTCTGAGAATCATTCCGCAGTATTACCGGCCGGAGCGTCCAATTCAAACGCGGTATGCAACGCACGCACGGCAAGCTCGAGGTATTTCTCCTCGATTACCACTGACACTTTGATCTCCGACGTCGAAATCATCTGAATGTTGATGTTTTCCTTGGCCAACGCCTCGAACATCCGACTGGCAACGCCAGCGTGTGAGCGCATCCCGACACCCACAATGGACACCTTGGCAATATCCGTGTCACCAATGACTTCGCGAGCGCCCATTTCCGCAGCGATGCCCTGCAGTACCTGGAGGGCGTTGTTGTAATCGTTGCGATGCACCGTGAAGGTGAAATCGGTGGTGTTATCGTGCGCAACGTTCTGCACGATCATATCCACTTCGACGTTCGCCGCACTGATCGGCCCGAGGATCTTGAAAGCGACGCCGGGTGTATCTGGCACACCACGGATGGTCAGCTTGGCCTCGTCGCGATTGAAGGCGATGCCGGAAATGATGGGCTGTTCCATGGATTCCTCTTCATCAAGGGTAATGAGGGTACCCGGACCCTCCTGAAAACTGTGCAGAACACGCAGCGGGACACTGTACTTCCCGGCGAATTCGACGGCTCGAATCTGAAGCACCTTGGAGCCGAGGCTGGCCATTTCCAGCATTTCCTCGAAGGTGATCTTGTCCAGTCGCTGAGCCTTGGCAACGACCCGGGGATCGGTGGTGTAGACACCATCAACATCGGTGTAAATCTGGCACTCATCAGCCTTCAGCGCCGCAGCCAGCGCCACGCCCGTGGTGTCGGAGCCGCCACGGCCCAGTGTCGTGATATTGCCTTTCTCGTCCACACCCTGGAAACCTGCGACCACAACCACACGACCGGCCTTGATATCACGCTGGATGCGCTGCCCATCGATCTGCAGGATTCGCGCCTTGGTGTGCGCACTGTCGGTGAGGATCCTGACCTGATTGCCAGTGTAGGAAACTGCCGGAACGCCGCGCTTGATCAGCGCCATCGCCAGCAGCGCGATGGTTACCTGCTCACCAGTGGACACCATCACATCAAGCTCGCGGGGGACCGGCTGTTCGCTTATCTGCTTGGCAAGATCGATCAGTCGGTTGGTTTCGCCGCTCATGGCCGAGACGACCACGACGATATCATCACCACCTTCGCGGAATTTCTTGACCTTCTCGGCCACCTGTTCGATCCGCTCGACGGTGCCTACCGAGGTGCCCCCAAACTTCTGTACGATCAAAGCCATTGTTAGCCGCCTAAAGCCCGTAACGGGCATTCATTAAACATACAACCCCGAAAACCACCAAACACGTCATCAGCCGGGTCTGGCATTTATCGCTATCTGATGCAGTTCGGCCTCAAAGCCCCTGCTCGGCAAACGAAAGAGCAAGTGCCAGCGCATCGTCCAGCCTGGCCGGCTCGCTACCACCGCCCTGAGCCATGTCCGGACGACCGCCGCCCTTGCCGCCCACCGCAGCTGCCGCCTGCTTCATCAGGTCGCCGGCTTTCAGGCGAGAGGTCAGGTCCTGTGTCACACCAGCGACGAGCACCACCTTATCGTCCTGAACACCACCAAGGAGAATGACGGCACTACCCAGCTTGTTCTTCAACTGGTCGACCAACGCCAGTAATGCCTTGCCGTCCAGACCATCCTGGCGCGCCGCAAGCACCCGCACGCCTTTGACTTCGACCGCAGAGCCAGCCAGGTCATTACCTGCTGCACTGGCTGCCTTGGCCTTGAGCTGTTCGAGCTCCTTTTCCAGTTGGCGATTGCGCTCAAGGATGCCACCGAGCTTGTCCAGCAGATTGTCGCGGCTGCCCTTGAGCAGATTCGCCGCTTCTTTCAGCTGTTCCTCCGCCGCGTTCAGGTAGGCCAGCGCCGGCGCTCCGGTGACCGCCTCGATACGGCGCACACCAGCAGCCACGCCGCCTTCACTGGTTATCTTGAACAGACCGATGTCACCGGTGCGGTTCACATGGGTGCCGCCGCACAGCTCCACCGAAAAGCCACCGCCCATCGTCAGCACCCGCACGGAGTCGCCGTACTTCTCGCCGAACAGCGCCATCGCGCCCTTGGCCTTGGCGGTATCGATATCGGTTTCCTCGATTTCCACAGCGGAATTGCGGCGAATCTCGGCGTTTACCCGATCTTCCAGCGCGCGGAGCTGCTCAGGCTTGATCGCCTCGAAGTGGCTGAAGTCGAAGCGTAGACGCTGACTGTCCACCAGCGAGCCCTTCTGGCTCACGTGCTCGCCGAGGATTTCCCGCAGCGCAGCGTGCAGCAGGTGCGTGGCCGAATGGTTGAGCGCGGTAGCCTGACGTACAGTCGCGTCGACCGTAGCCTGAACACCAGTACCGACGCGCAGCGTGCCGCTGTCGACGATGCCGTGATGCAGGAACGCGCTGCCGGCCTTGCTGGTATCGCGAACGTCGAAACGCAGCCCCTGTGCCTCGAGGTAACCACAGTCACCGATCTGACCGCCGGATTCGGCATAGAACGGCGTCTGATCGAGCACCACGACGCCCTCCTCCCCGGCGCTCAGGCTGTCGACCACCATGCCTTCCTTGAACAACGCCAGGACCTTGCCGGTGCCCGATGTGCCCTGATAGCCGATAAAGCGCGTTTCGCCTTCGACCTTGACCAGGCTGTTGTAGTCCATGCCGAAGGCGCTAGCAGAGCGCGCACGCTCGCGCTGGGCCTGCATCTCGCGCTCGAAGCCTTCTTCGTCGAGCGTCAGATTGCGCTCGCGCGCGATGTCGCCGGTCAGGTCGACCGGGAAGCCGTACGTGTCATACAGCTTGAACACCACGTCGCCTGGAATGACGCTACCGGCAAGCCCGGCCAGATCCTGCTCGAGAATCTTCAGGCCCTGCTCCAGGGTCTTGGCGAACTGTTCTTCCTCGTTCTTCAGCACCCGCTCGATATGCGCTTGCTGCTGCTTGAGCCCTGGGAAGGCCTCGCCCATCTCCGCGACCAGAGCGGCAACGATACGGTGGAAGAAGCTGCCTTTGGCGCCCAGCTTGTTGCCGTGGCGGCAAGCGCGGCGAACGATACGGCGCAGCACGTAGCCACGGCCTTCGTTGGACGGTGTCACGCCATCGGAGATGAGGAAGCCGCAGGAGCGAATATGGTCAGCAACGACCTTCAGCGAAGCCTGACCTTCGTTGGCGCAGCCGATGGCATCCGCCGCCGCGTTGAGCAGGCTCTGAAACAGGTCGATTTCATAGTTCGAGTTGACGTGCTGCAGGACCGCACTGATGCGTTCGAGGCCCATGCCAGTATCGACGCTCGGTGCCGGCAGCGGGTGCAGTACACCGTCAGCTGTGCGGTTGAATTGCATGAATACGTTGTTCCAGATCTCGATGTAGCGATCGCCATCTTCCTCCGGCGAGCCGGGGGGACCGCCCCAAATGTGCTCGCCGTGGTCGAAGAAGATCTCGGTGCAGGGGCCACACGGGCCGGTGTCGCCCATCGCCCAGAAGTTGTCCGACGCGTACGGGGCGCCCTTGTTGTCACCGATTCGGACCATGCGCTCGGCCGGCACGCCGACTTCCTTGGTCCAGATGTCGTAGGCCTCGTCATCGGTCGCATAGACCGTGACCCAGAGTTTCTCCTTGGGCAGATTCAGCCACTTGTCGCTGGTGAGAAATTCCCAGGCGTAGTGAATCGCGTCGCGCTTGAAGTAGTCGCCGAAGCTGAAGTTGCCGAGCATCTCGAAGAAGGTATGGTGACGCGCCGTATAGCCGACGTTTTCCAGGTCGTTGTGCTTGCCGCCGGCACGCACGCACTTCTGGCTGGTGGTGGCACGGGTGTAGGCGCGCTTCTCCAGGCCGAGGAAGCAGTCCTTGAACTGGTTCATGCCGGCGTTGGTGAACAGCAGGGTCGGGTCGTTCGCCGGAATCAGCGAACTGGAGGCCACGCGAGTGTGGCCCTTCTCTTCGAAGAAGCGGAGGAAGGCTTCACGGATTTCTGCGCTTTTCATAGATTTCTTCCAGAGGACTGCGGCCGAACGGCTGCAAAACGACACGGCGAGGCGGGACCACCGAAAGCCGGTTCGCAACTATCCAAACGGATAGCCGGCAAAGGGCCGCATTATATCGGGCCTGCGCGCCGGGTATAGGGGATAAAGCCGATTGAATCAAGCAATTCGACGTCAGTTGCGGCCCATGTTTTCGGCAAATTCGGCAAATTCGGCGAACGCGCCGACCACCCGAGGCACATGCTCATCGTGCACATCCAAATGGGTGACCAGCCGCAGCCGCGCCGCAGGCGTCAGCCGGATACCCCGCTGCGCGCAAAAGGCCGTCAGCGCCGTCGCTTGAGCGCCCATCTCGACGTAGACCATGTTGGTCTGCACCGGCTCCACGGCAAAGCCCAGCGCCGCCAGCTCGTTGCCCAGCCATTCTGCGCGCCGATGATCGTCGGCCAATCGATCGATATTGTGCTCCAGCGCGTATAGCCCCGCCGCAGCGAGAATCCCGGCCTGGCGCATGCCGCCGCCGACCATCTTGCGCAAGCGCCTGGCTTTGGCGATGAAAGCGTCATCACCGCACAGCACCGAACCGACTGGCGCGCCCAGGCCCTTGGACAGGCACACCGATACCGTATCGAAATGCCGGGTGATCTCCCGCGCATCGCAACCGAGCTTCACCGCGGCGTTGAACAGTCGCGCGCCGTCCAGATGCAACGCCAGATCGCGCTGGCGGGTGAAATCGCGTGCCGCAGCCAGATAGTCCAGCGGCAGGACCTTGCCGTGCATAGTGTTTTCCAGCACCAGCAGGCGGCTGCGGGCGAAGTGGAAGTTGTCCGGCTTGATCGCAGCCTCGATACGCCGGAGATCCAGCGTGCCGTCGGCCTCCATTTCGATGGGCTGAGGCTGGATCGAGCCGAGCACAGCCGCACCACCCCCCTCGTATTTGTAGGTATGCGCCTGCTGCCCGACGATGTACTCGTCGCCACGCTCGCAGTGCGCCATCAATGCCAGCAGATTGCTCATAGTTCCAGAGGGCACGAACATCGCTGCGCTGAATCCAAGATCCCCCGCCAGCTGACGTTCGAGGCGGCTTACCGTCGGGTCTTCGCCGTAGACATCATCGCCGGTTTCGGCACGAAACATCGCCTCGCGCATATCGGCGGTGGGCTGCGTTACGGTGTCGCTGCGTAGATCGATGTCGCTCATGAGCTCACCTCTGTAGGGGGTCAGGCCACTGGTGACGCCTGCGATGCGATCAGCGCAGCAGGCGCGTGTTGAGCACTTTCGAGCCTCCGCCCAGCAGCGTTTCGGTCATGGCGATGAAGTCATCGGTGCTGACGGCATCCATGCGCATCAACCCGCGGCTGACATCATCGAGCGAATGACGGCTCTTGCTACGCTGACGGATCTCCTTGTCCAGATCCTGCAACAACAGAACCGCGCGAGCAGTCACTGGGCCGGTGGAATTTTCGGTGCGCAGACTGTCGACCTTGCGGCTCCATTTGGTCAGATGCTCGCGCACCGCCTGGTAGCGATCCTCACTCATGCCGCCGGCACGTCGCACCAGTTCGATGGCGTAGTACTCGGCCAGACCCTCGCTGATCCAGTCGCTGCGGTCGGTGTCCTTGATGCGGCTGAACACATGCACCAGCTCATGCACCAGCGAGCTGGTGCCGTTCTCGCTGACCAGCGGGCGATCGGCATGCATGTACAGGGAATTTGGTCCAGACAGCCCGCCGCGCCACATGGGATCGCCGGCGCCGACGATCAGCAGCTTCGCCGGATCGCGGGGGAACACGTTCTGCACCTGCGGCCAGACGAAGGTCAGCATCGTCAGGATATCCATGCGCCGCACGCCCTCACCGACGGGGGCGGCAACGGTAACCTCCGTTTCGCCAAGCCTGGCGCGACGGGTGCCAAGCTTGCCGGCAAGCATCCAACCGGTCGGACGGTCGAACAGTCGCTCGCGGTTCTCCACACGGAAGCGGTTCTTGCCGATACGCGGCCAGCCGGTTTCGATGCTTTTCCAGCCCTCGGGTAGCTCGAAGGTGATTCGCGATCTCAGCTTCACACCATCCACCTGATCGAGCCGTGCCGGCGGCACCAGATCATCGCCACGGAACAACGCCCAGTCGCTGGTCATCCGCGCATCGAAGCGCCCATTATCACGAGGATGGCTGATGCGGACGCGATAGCTGAGTCGAGCCTTGCCAGGCGCAGGCAGCCAGGTGCCCTGCTCCGGCGCGTCCTGCTGCCATTCGCCGTCTGCCTCGAAGTCGCTGTAGTAGCCCTCGTCGCCCAGATTGAACTGCAGACGACGAACCGCCTCGCCTTTTTCCAGAATCAACTGCACCACAGCCTGATCTTCCTCGGGAAGAAAGCGCACGTGGTAATCCAGATCCACCGACTTGGCAGCCTGAGCCTGCGCACCGACAAAAAGAACGAGAGCGAACAGCGACAGCAGTCGAGCGAGCATCGAAGAGAACTCCAAGGATCGGTAAACGCGAGGGAGGTAATGGTCTTGAGACGATGCAAACGAGGCTTAGATTCAACCGGCACGGAAAATCAGATGGTCTTCCCAGTTCTCCTCGGCAACGCTGCCTTCGGCGAGCATCCGGCCCGCCTGGGAGATTCGCTCGACATGAACGGCTTCGCGGTCACCACAAACCAGATGATGCCAAAGCGGCAAATCTTTACGCTCGGCGACCAGGCGGTAGGCGCAAGTCGGCGGCAGCCATTTGAATTGAGCAGCATCGGAAGCGTTCAGCTGAATGCAGTCCGGCACACTGGCGCGCCGGTTCGGATAGTCGCTGCACTGACAGGTCTTCAGGTCGAGCAACTTGCACGCAATGCGCGTGTAATAGACTGCGCCATCTTCCTCGTCCTCGAGCTTCTGCAGGCAGCAGAGGCCGCATCCATCGCACAGCGACTCCCATTCGACCGGGTCGAGCTCGGCAAGAGTTTTACGCTTCCAGAAAGGTTCGACCTTGGCCGCCATGATTGTAACTACCGGTGAAAACCGGCAAGTCTAGCCATTGGTGGATACCAGGCCAATAGCCGGCAGGCGGATGCGGCGGCCGTCCGCCACAGGGAAGACGGCCGCACCCAGGTTATTGCTTGTCGAGCATCTGTCGATGGCTACGCATTTGCTCGAGCATTTGCTCCATGTGCTCAATGCGCATATCCAGCATTTCCTTGGACGGGTTGCCCATCATGCGACCACCGCCCATTGCGCCCGGCATCTTGCCGCCCTGCTTGCCCATACCGGGTCCGGGGCCACCCATCGGGCAGCCACCCATCGCACCCATTCCGGACTGCATGCTCTGCCAATGCTCGTCACGCAGCTTCTGCCGCTCCTCTGGCGTCTTGGCAGACTGCCAGGCCTGCCGATATTCCTGCATCTGCTGCCAATGCTGCTGCCAGGCTGCATTGTCATCAGCGGGTGTTTGCTGAGCACTGGCCGACATCGCCAGACCTACCAGCACCGAACCGACAATCAAAGAACGCGCTTTCATGAACCGTCTCCTTATGCATGTGCAGTCAGAAGAGAGTAGTCCCGATCCCCTCGCTAAACCTTGTCTTCAATCAGTCCGGCGCTGGCGGATTTACATCGGATCGTTCATGCGCAGCAGCTCTTCGGGGAGATGCTCGATGTAATCGTCTTCGGCCGGCGGCATCTGCAGGTGATACCCCTGCTCCTTGATATTGGCGAGCACCTTGGTGATGTCCTCGCGCGCCAGCTGACGCTCGGGCGTCAGTACCATTTCGAAGGCCAGCTGTGGCGCACCGAAAGCGGCGATCAGCCCCTCGGGAACGCGTTTGAGCGCATCGCGCTTTTCCACGTAGAGGTACATGCCGTCCTTGCGTGGACTTTTATAGATGGAACAGATCAGCTTCATGGTCGTTTTTCCAGAACTTCAAGCAGGGCCTGCCCCATCCGTTCGCGGCGCCAGCCACGGAGCGAATCGGGCAGTTGATAGGGGCCATCGGGGTATCCGCTTTTCAGCAACGCTTCGAGGGTTTTCTTGCGCAGCATCAGCTCCGGAGCAATATCCAGCACCTTTGCTTCGTGTTGGCCGACCGCGCGCAGCTTTTTCAGTACGGACGAGACCTCCAACGGCAATGGCTCAGGCAGCGGCGCGGGCCAGTCCTGCTCGGGCGTTGCGGCCGCCTGGCCGATCATCTGCAGCAGGGCCTCGCCATCCTGGCGCACTGTGCGTGGATGCATGTCTTCGATACGAGCAAGGGTTACCAGATCCCGCGGCTGGGTGCGCGCCAACGGCCACAGACTGGCCTCGCGCAACACGCGATTGCGCGGCTGGTTGCGAGCCCGCGCCTGCCGCTCGCGCCAGGCGGTGAGCACCTTCAGCACCGCCAGTTGTTGGGGTTTCAATCGCCACGCCTGCTTCACCTCACGATAGGCCTCCTCCGGGTCGGACTCGCGTTGCAGATTGGCAACCAGCTCCGCCCCATCCTCAAGAACCCAGGCACGTTTGTCTTCGGAGAGTTTCGGCAACAGCGCCTCGTAGAGTTCGGCCAGATGTTGCGCATCCTCGGCGGCGTACTGCACCTGCATGTCGCTCAGAGGCCGCTGCAGCCAGTCCGAGCGCGTTTCGCCCTTGGGCAGTTCGATACCAAGCACGGCCTGCACCAGGCGCGAATAGCCCATGGAAAAGCCGATGTTCAGGTAACCGGCCGCCAATTGGGTATCGAACAGCGGCTGCGGCAGGCTGCCGGTGAGGCGCAGCAGCACTTCGAGATCCTCGCTGCAGGCGTGCAGCACCTTCACCACTGCGTTGTCCTGCAGCACCGCGGCGAACGCGCTCCAGTCATGCACGGCGAGCGGATCGATCAGGTAAGCGCGCCGGCCGTCGCCGACCTGGACCAGCCCGGCAATGGGATAGAAGGTATCGACCCTCATGAATTCGGTGTCCACCGCCACATAGGGCAGTTGGCGCCACTCGGCGCACAGGTGGGTCAGATGTTCATCATCCAGAACCCATTGGGTTTCGATGGCCACACGGCCCTCCTTTTCGGCTGACGACCGGCGCGCGGCCGAACGAGGCGCGCAGTATATATCGAGCGTCCGACCAGCCGGGGGCATTCATGGCCGGCGTGCACGCTGGTAGTGTTCGCCAACAATTCGCTGCGGAGTCGTCCGATGCCACTCGCCCAACTCATCACCACCAATCAGCTTGCCAAGCGCCTGCATGAGCCCGATCTGCTGATTCTCGACTGCCGTTTCGCGCTGGAAGATCCAAACTACGGCGAATGCAGTTACCAGCAAGGACACATTCCCGGTGCCCACTTCGCCGATCTGGAAAAGGACCTGTCCGACGCGGTGGTCCCCGGCGTGACTGGCAGACATCCCCTACCCGACCCACAGCGGTTGCTGACACGCCTGCAGCAGTGCGGCCTCGATGAGCACAGCGACGTAGTGCTCTATGACGACGGGCCCGGCGCATTCGCTGCGCGGGCGTGGTGGCTGCTGGTGTGGCTGGGTAAACGCGAAGGTATCTATCTGCTCGACGGCGGATTGAAAGCATGGCGGGAAGCCGGACTGCCGCTGAACGACGCGATCCCGGCCAACGAGTCCGGCAGTTTTTCCGGAATGCCCGATAGCAGCATGACTGTGGACGCCAGCTGGCTGCAGGATCATCTGCAAAGCGCCGCGCTGACGATGCTCGATGCCCGCGCCCTACCGCGATTCCTCGGTGAGGTAGAGCCCATCGACCCGGTTGCCGGGCATATACCAGGCGCGATCTGCGCACCGTTTACCGAGAACCTGGGCAACACTGGCTGCTTCCTCTCGCCAGAGCAGCTGCAGCAGAGGTTCGCTCAGCTGTTCGGCGACAAATCGCCTGAAGCCGCCGTGGCCTATTGCGGCTCAGGCGTCACGGCTTGCCACAACCTCTTCGCGCTGTGCCTGGCCGGATACCCGCTGGCGAAGCTGTATCCGGGGTCCTGGAGCGAGTGGATTACCGATCCGGTCCGACCGCGCGCCTGATCTGCGGATCACGCTGCGCATGACGCGCAGCGTGGCCGACCAGTCAGAAATTGCCTATATGGTTTTCACCGAAGTTACATTTATTTTCACGACCGTTAGTCGTCATCTTTACGAAAAATTGCAATTCATTGTCTTGCTACCTGTCCGAAAAAGTTGCTAGGTTCCGACCCGCTTTCATCCCGGAGTAGTAGAACAATGAAAACAACATGGTTGAAGACCGCGCTCGCGGTAGCCGTAGGCGCCTTGTCCACCCAGGCCATGGCGGCCGGCTTTGCCCTCAATGAACAAAGCATCAGCGGCATGGGCACCTCGTTCGCAGGCCGCTCATCTTCCGCCGACGACGCCACCACCCTGTTTGGCAACCCAGCCGGCATGTCTCGCCTCAAGCGCGAAGAAGTCAGCTTCGGTCTGGCGGCGATTCATGCGAAGACGGAGATCAAGAACACATCTGCCACCACAGCGCTAGGCACGCCAGTTGGCGGCAGTAACGATGGCGATATGGTCCCGTTCACTGCGGTGCCGATGGGCTACTACGTCAAGCCGATCGATGACAAGTGGGCCGTCGGCGTGGGCTTATACGTGCCATTCGGCATGATCACCGACTACGAAAGCGGATATCAGGGTCGCTATCACGGTGACTACAGCGAAGTCCGAGTAATCACGGTTCAGCCGACGATTAGCTACCGCTTCAATGAAAAACTATCCGTTGGTTTTGGCCCAACCTTGAACCGTGTCGACGGAGAGCTTCAAAGCGCGACCTTCTTGGGAGCGGCCGACGGGCGCGTGAAAGTTAAGGGTGACGACACCGCTGTAGGTTTCAATGCCGGCATCCTTTACGAATTCACCCCCCACACCCGGATGGGCCTGACCTACCGTTCGAAAGTCGAATACACCCTTGAAGGTGATACCAAGCTGAAAGAAGGTTTCAGCCAAACTCCACTTGGGGGCAAGTACGATGCCTCGCTGGATCTAACGACGCCCGAGTCCATTGACATCTCTGTCACGCACGAGCTCAACGACCAGTGGACACTGTACGCAGGCGCAATGCTCACTCGTTGGAGCCGCTTCGAAGCGATCGTCATCGAAAATGATGGTCTGCCCTCCGGCCCGCTCAACCCAATCGTGGAAGATCAGGAATGGCATGACACTTGGTCCTATGCCATCGGTACATCGTACAAGCTGAACCGCGAGTGGACCCTGCGTACCGGCCTGGCTTTCGACCAGAGCCCTACCAACAACGTGGATCGTTCGCCGCGCATTCCGAGCGGGGATCGTACCGCCGTGAGCTTCGGCTTGGGCTGGAACCCGACTGACGACATCACCGTCGATCTGGCCTATTCCTATCTATGGGAAGAAGACACCAAGGTTCGTCGGGATAGCCCGACTCGCGGCACATACTACGCAGACTACGAAAACAGCGCCCACGGCTTCGGCGCAGCTCTGAGCTACCGTTTCTAACGTAGCAAAGACATAAAAGCCCCGGTTCGCCGGGGCTTTTTCGTTCTAGCGCGCCAACGCTTTCTCGACTGCAGCGATCAGGCGCGGATCATCCGGCGTCACCTTGCTGGAAAAATGCTCGACGACGCGCCCTTCCCGATCGACCACATACTTGTAGAAATTCCAGCGCGGCGCCTTGCCCGCTTGTTCGGCAAGCTCGCGGAACAGCGGTGTAGCGTTTCGCCCGCGCACGGGCTGAGTCTGGGTCATGGTGAAGGTCACGCCGTAGTTCACGTAACACACTTCTGCCGTCTCGGCCTCGTCGTCGGCCTCTTGGAAGAAGTCGTCCGAAGGAACGCCAAGCACCTCCAAGCCGTCGTCCTTGTAGCGTTGATAGAGCGCTTCGAGCCCCTTGAATTGCCCGGTGAATCCGCAATGGCTGGCGGTATTGACTACAACCAGGGCCCTGCCCTGGAACTGGCTGCACAGATCGACGGTTTCCTTGGAACGCAGCTTGGGCAGCTCGTGCTGCAGCAGGGCCGGGCATTCGGCGGCAACTGCCGAGGCGCCGGCAAAGGCCAGCATCAGTGCCGCCAGTGGACGAGTGATATTCATGGCCAGTTCTCCGGTCGCGGGCTCACAACGCTACTCCGCAGCGGTGGCCAGGACAATGCCCGTGCAGGCCGAAGCGCGTCCGGTCAATCACAGCTCGGCCAAACTGCAATATGATGCGCCCCAGCCGCTCAGCATTGAACGAGGCCGCATGCATCCATCTCGAGCACTCCGCTACGCACTGATACTCCTCCTGCTGCCCTTCGGCAGTGCCTTGGCGGCGCAGGTACAGGTGGCCGTCGCCTCCAACTTCACCGCTCCGATGCAGGAGATTGCAGCACGCTTCGAGCGCGACACAGGCCATCAGGCACGCCTTGCCTTCGGCGCCAGCGGGAAGTTCTACGCTCAGATTCGCAATGGCGCGCCATTCGAGGTGCTGCTTTCAGCGGATGACACCACGCCGCAACGGCTTGAGCAGGAAGGCGCGGCCGTACGCGGCAGCCGCTTCACCTATGCCGTAGGGCGGCTAGTGCTGTGGTCGCCGGTATCCGGGTGGGTCGAGGATGGCCCTGCTCAACTGAAGGCCGGCGATTTCCGTCACCTCGCCGTGGCCAATCCGAAGACCGCGCCCTATGGCGCTGCCGCCGTGGCCACACTGGAGCAGCTCGGCCTTGCCGAAACGCTCCGCGGTCGATTGGTGCAGGGTGAAAACATCGCCCAGACCTACCAGTTCGTCGCCAGCGGCAACGCGCAGCTGGGCTTCGTTGCGCTGTCTCAGGTGTCGAAGGATGGCGCGATCACCGCCGGTTCGGGCTGGATCGTGCCCAGCGACTTCCACGCGCCGATTCGTCAGGACGCCGTGCTGCTGACCAAGGGCAAGGACAATCCTGCTGCCAAGGCTTTGATGGGTTACCTGGCCCAGCCGCAGATTCGCGAGCTGATCCAGTCCTATGGCTACGGGCTGGAGTAGCAGCATGCCGCTGGACAGCGTGGACCTGGCAGCAATCTGGCTGACCTTCAAACTGGCCAGCGTGACCACGCTGATCCTGCTGCTGATCGGCACCCCCATCGCCTGGTGGCTGGCGCGCACTACCTCGCGCATGAAGGGACCGATCGGTGCCGTAGTCGCACTGCCGCTGGTACTGCCACCCACGGTGCTGGGCTTCTACCTGCTGGTGGCCATGGGGCCCAACGGTTTCATCGGCCAGTTCACCCAGAGCCTTGGCTTGGGCACCCTGCCTTTCACCTTTGCCGGGTTGGTGGTCGGCTCGGTGTTCTACTCGCTGCCGTTCGTGGTGCAGCCCTTGCAGAATGCGTTCGAATCCATTGGCGAGCGGCCCCTGGAAGCCGCCGCCACACTACGCGCCAGTCCCTGGGACACCTTCTTTAGCGTGGTTCTGCCACTCGCCCGCCCCGGCTTCATCACGGCTAGCATCCTCGGCTTTGCCCATACCGTCGGCGAGTTCGGCGTGGTGCTGATGATCGGCGGCAACATTCCGGGGCAGACGCGCGTGGTGTCAGTGCAGATCTACGACCATGTCGAGGCCATGGAGTACGCACAAGCGCACTGGCTGGCCGGCGGCATGCTGCTGTTCTCCTTCCTGGTGTTGCTGGTGCTGTATGGCAGCCGGCTGAAGCAAGGGTGGCGCGGATGAACGACGCTGCAACCCACAGCGGAATCCAGGCACGTTTTCGCCTCGACTATGCCGACTTCAGCCTGGATGTCGACCTGCAGCTGCCCGGCCGCGGAGTGACCGCGCTGTTCGGTCACTCCGGCTCAGGCAAGACCACCCTGCTGCGCTGCGTGGCGGGCCTGGAGCGCTCAGACCAGGGCGAGCTGACCGTCAATGGTGAACGTTGGCAGAACAGTGCGCAGAACCTGTTCGTACCACCACACCGTCGCCCCATTGGTTACGTGTTTCAGGAGGCCAACCTGTTCACGCACCTTTCCGTGCGACGCAATCTGGAATTCGGCATGCGCCGAGTACCGGCACCACAGCGCCGCGTAGCGCTGGAGCAAGCGGTGGAACTGCTGGGTATCGACCATCTGCTCGAGCGCATGCCGGACCGACTGTCCGGCGGCGAACGCCAGCGCGTTGGCATTGCCCGCGCACTGCTGACCAGCCCGCGCCTGCTGCTGATGGACGAACCGCTGGCCGCGCTCGACCTCAAGCGCAAGAGTGAGATCCTGCCTTATCTGGAACGCCTGCATGACGAGCTGGATATCCCCGTGCTCTACGTCAGCCACTCGCCGGACGAAGTGGCGCGGCTGGCCGACCACGTGGTGCTGCTGGAGCAGGGCCGCGCCATCGCCCAGGGCGAACTGCGCGAGACGCTGGCGCGACTGGACCTGCCGACCGCCTTCAGCGATGACGCCGGTGTGGTGATCGAAGGCGAGATTGCCGGACATGATGCTGAGTACCACCTGACCCGGCTGAGCTTTCCCGGCGGAGAAGTACTGGTCTCGCAGCGTCCGGAAGCCCTGGGCCAGCGCCTGCGTTTTCGTGTGCACGCCCGCGACGTGAGCCTGGCGCTGCAGCGCGCCGAAGGCAGCAGCATCACCAACCTCCTGCCGGCCCGGGTCGAAGCCATGGTCGCGGCCGATACCCCCGCGCACGTGCTGGTGCGCCTTGATGCCGGCGGCACGCCGCTGCTGGCACGCATCACCCGGCGCTCGGCCGATCAGCTGGCCATTACGCCCGGTCAGGCGCTTTGGGCGCAGATCAAGACTGTGGCGCTGCTGGGCTGAGCCGAATCAAGCCTCGGCCGGTTCCGGCAGCTTGGCGATCACCTTGATCTCGAACTGGAAGCCGTACAGCCAGGTAACCCCGACCGCGGTCAGCGTCGGATGCGGCGCAGCGCCCCAGTATTCAGGAACAACGCTCCAGACCCGCTCAAAGATCGATTGCGGATCGACCATGAACACGGTGACATCGATGACGTCGTCAAAGGTGCAGCCAGCCGCCTGCAGGATCGCGTTCAGGCTATTGAAGGCGCGCCGGACCTGCGCCTCCAGCTCCGGTTCGGGTGAGCCGTCCTCACGACTGCCGACCTGTCCAGAGACGAACAACAAACCATTGGCACGAATGGCCGGGGAATAGCGATTGCGCTCGTAAAGCGCTTGGCGTCCTGGCGGAAAAACAACGTCACGCGGTGTCATGTGCAACCTCCAGCAAGGGTCGGAGCGACCCGTTGAATGAAGGCCTCACTGTAGAAGGCGCATAGCGCTGGATAAACGCGCCAGGTCGCTCAACACTATTTGCATAATCCAAGCAATCCGCGGAGTTCAGATGGACCGTTTCGATGCGATGCAGGCTTTCGTTCGTGTGGTGGAGACCGGCAGTTTCACCAAGGCCGCCGAGACCCTGCGCATCAGCAAGACCAGCGTCACCCAGCAGGTCCAGCAACTCGAGGCGCGGCTCCGCGTCAGGCTGCTCAACCGCACCACGCGCAAGGTCAACGTCACCGCCGACGGTGCGGCCTATTACGAGCGCGCCCTGCACCTTCTGGCCGATCTGGACGACACCGAAACAAGCCTGTCCGCCGCAGCAGCAGTGCCCCGAGGACGCTTGCGCGTGGACGTCCCCAGCCCACTGGCGCGGATGATCCTGATTCCGGCATTACCGGCCTTCTATGCGAAGTATCCGGACATCCAGCTGGACATGGGCGTCAGTGATCGGCGGGTGGACCTGATCGGGGAGAACGTGGACTGCGTCGTGCGCGGTGGGGAAATCACCGACCAGTCACTCATCGCCCGTCACGTCGGCGACCTGCGCCTGGGCGTCTATGCGGCACCAAGCTACCTGGCGCGCAGCGGCGTGCCAGCCCATCCGAGTGAACTGGAAAACAGCTACCACCGCGTTGTCGGCTTTCTCTGGGCGCGCACCGGCAAACCCACACCGTACGTCATGCAGCGGCAAGAAGAGCAGGTTCAAGTACACGGCCGCTATGTGCTTGCCGTGGATGATGGCAACGCCTGCCTCGCTGCGGGCCTGGCCGGGCTGGGTGTCATCTGGCTGCCGGAGTACATGGTCAGAACGCACCTGGCGAACGGCGAGCTGTTGGCACTGCTGGAAGATTGGCGACTCGATGAAATGCCGCTGTATCTGGCGTTCCCGCCGAATCGACATGTCAGCGCCAAGCTGCGCGTGTTCATCGACTGGGTCATCGAACTGATGGCGCAGCATGCGCCCGTGCTCGACCGCCGACCGGTTGCCGACCGCTAGAGCTGCAGCGCCAGTCCCACCAGCACCGCACACTCCACCAGCTCCAGCAGCGCACCGGCGGTGTCGCCGGTGGTGCCGCCGAGGCGACGCAGCATGGCGCGCCGCGCCAGCAGGAACGTCACCACAGCCAATGCCAGAGCGATCAGCCCGCTGCTGCCGAACAGCAGGCATCCGATTGCTACCAAGAGCAGAACGCCCTTCGCCCCGGTGCGCGGCAGATTCGTTGCCAAAGCATGGCCAAGGCCATTAGGCCGCACGTACGGCGTGCCAAGAAACAGCGCCAGCAGCGCCGCGCGACCCAACAGGGGCGCCAACAGAAGCGCCACATAGTGCTGGGCCTGCAACAAAGCCAGCAGCGCCGCTAACTTGAGTAGCAACAACAGCACCAGGACCACCACGGCCACCGGGCCGCTGCGCGGGTCCTTCATGATCTGCAGTGTGCGCTCGCGGTCGCCGAAGCCACCCAGCCAGGCGTCGGCGCTGTCGGCCAGGCCATCGAGGTGTAGGCCGCCGGTTAGCGCGGCCCAGAGGGTGAGCAGCAAGGCCGCCTGTAACAGCGGCGGCGCCCCATCCAGCACAAACGCGGCCAGACAGAGCAACGCGCCGAGCAACAGACCGACCACGGGGTAATACAGCAATGAGCGCCCCTGCTGCTCGGGCTCCGGCATTGCCGGCAAGCGGATCGGCAGGCTGGTGAGAAATTGTAGGGCGATCAATAGCGGCAGCATCGGCACGTCCCTATTCGCCAACGGCGGTGAGTTCGCCCGCCGGAAAAGGGCTGAGCGGAAGCAGCTCACCGTGGGCGACTACCACCTCCAGCAGCTGCTCCCGTGGCAAGCCGCGCGCGCGCGCCAGCAGCAGGCGCATCACGCCGGCATGCCCGACGATCAGCACGCGCTGCCCGGCGAAGCGTTGCTGCAGCCGGGTCATGGCAGACAGAACCCTCGCCTCGAACTGCACCAGCGGCTCACCACCAGGCGGCGTAAATCCATAGGGATCGGCCCAGAACAGGCCGAGCGCCTCAGCGCTGTCCTGCATCAACTCTGCGGCGCTACGGCCTTCCCAGTCGCCGAAATGCAGCTCGCGCAGATCTGGCTCCAGCCGCAGCGGCACGTCGTGCTGCGCGGCGAGCTCGTGAGCGAACGCGGCACAGCGCTGCAACGGCGAGCTGACCAGCACGTCCCAAGGCCCAGCATGGCCTACGGCATCATGCATTTGCTGCCAACCACGCTCAGTCAGCGCATCGTCGAGGCTGCCGCGAAAGCCGCCGCCCTGCTCGGTCTCGCCGTGGCGCAGCAGGTCGATGCGGGTCGTCACGCCGACTGACCCGAAACCGCCGCCTCGGCGAAGGTGGCCATCTCGTTGTGCAACGCGCAGGCCTGCTGCAGCAGCGGCACCGCCAGCGCCGCACCGCTGCCCTCGCCGAGGCGCAGGCCGAGGTCGAGCAGCGGCGTCGCCTCGAGCGCCTCCAGCAACGCCAGGTGGCCGGGCTCGGCGGAGCGATGGGCGAACAGCAGCCAGGGCCGGGACGCCGGATTCAGGCGAACCGCGCACAGCGCGGCGGCGCTGCAGATGAAGCCATCGACCAGCACCGGGACACCGAGCTGCGCACAGCCCAGATAGGCTCCGGTCAACGCCGCCACTTCGAAGCCGCCAAGTCGGCGCAGGGCTTCCAGTGGCGCGCCGCAGTGCGCGGCATGCAACCGCACGGCGCTCTGGATGACCTGTTCCTTGTGTCGAACGCCGGGTACATCCAATCCTGTCCCCGGCCCGACCAAGGTTAGCGGTGAACGCGGCAGCAGCACGGCCGCCAGCGCGGCGGCACTGCTGGTGTTGCCGATACCCATCTCGCCGCCGATGAATAGCTGCGCCCCGCCGGCTGCCGCGCGCTGCGCAGCTTCCCGCCCAGCCGCCAGCGCCTGCCACAACTGCTGCTCGCTCATCGCCGGCTGCCGCATGAAGTTGGCCGTACCCGGACCGAGCCGCAGATGGCTGACGCCGTCCAGCTGCAACGGCTCGACCGTGCCCAGATCGATCACTTCCAGCGGCGCAGCCAGCCGGCGTGCCAGCACGCTGAGTGCCGCGCCGCCAGCGACGAAGTTGCGCAGCATCTGCCCGGTCACCGCCTGCGGGAAGGCCGAAACGCCCTCCTCCATCACCCCGTGATCGCCGGCGAACACGCTGATATGTACGCGCTCCGCCTGCGGTCGTTCGCAGCCCTGCAGGGCTGCCAGCTCGACCGCCAGCTGCTCCAGCCGCCCGAGCGCGCCCTGCGGCTTGGTCAGCTGGTCCTGCCGGGCCAGTGCGCGCTCGCGCATCACCGCATCCAGTGGCTGGCATGCTCCATTCCACCATTCGTCCATCATGTCGCTCCTTTGAGAATCATCGGCAGCCCGGCGACCATGAAGGTCACCCGCTGCGCCCGTTCCGCCACGGCCTGGTGCAGCCAGCCGGCTTCGTCCACATAACGCCGGGTCAGCTCACCCAGCGGCACCACGCCGAGGCCGGTCTCGTTGCTGACCAGCAGAATGCGGCCCGGCAACTCGACCAGGCATTCGAGCAAGGCATCGCGCTCTTCGGCAAGGCGCGGCGGATCGTCGAGCATCAGCAGATTGGTCAGCCAGAGGGTCAGGCAATCGACTAGCAGGCAGCGCTCTGCGCCGGCCTGCTCGCGCAGCACCCGGGCCAGCTGCAGCGGCTCCTCAACCATCGCCCAGTGCGCCGGGCGCCGCTCACGGTGATGGGCGATGCGCTCGGCCATCTCGCCATCCAGCGCCTGGCTGGTGGCGATATAGGTAACGGCGAGGCCGCTCTCCAGGGCTTGCCGCTCGGCAAAACGACTCTTGCCCGAGCGGGCGCCGCCAAGAATCAGTTCCCGCATGCTCAGCCTCCAAGCCCGCAAAGCGCGCGTAATCGCGGTGTATCCAGATGCATCTCGACCAGATCGGCCAGGCGCTCAATGTCGCGTTCGCGCAGCGCGTGGTAGTCGACGGTATGCACCGCGTCGAGCCCGGCCCAGCGCAGCAGCGCCGCACAGGCCTCGGGCCCTTCGAACAGGCCGTGCAGATAGGTGCCGAGAATCTGTCCATCGGCACTGATGGCGCCATCGCAGCGCCCGTCGTCCAGTCGCACCGCTGGCTGCTCGAGGGCCGGGCCACTGCTGACGCCGGCATGGATTTCGTAGCCGGTAACGCAGGCGCCGCCCGGCAGCAACCGGCCGGTGACGTTGCGCAGCTGTTTTTCAGCCTCGAGCACGGTGGCGATATCCAGCAGGCCGAGCCCTGCGCTTTCGCCCGCCGCGCCTTCCAGCCCGAGAGGATCGGCAATGCGCGTGCCGAGCATCTGCAAGCCACCGCAGATGCCCAGCAGCTTGCCGCCATAGCGCAGGTGCTTGCGGATGGCCGTCTCCCAACCATTGGCACGCAGCCAGGTGAGGTCGGCGCGCACGCTTTTCGAGCCGGGCAGGATGATCAGATCGGCGGCGGGAATCGGATGGCCGGGACCGACGAATTGCAGGTCTACCTGCGGGTGCAGGCGCAGCGGATCGAAATCGGTGTGATTGCTGATGCGCGGCAATACTGGCACCACCACCTTCAGCGCCTCGCCGGTCTTGCCGGACTGGCGCACGTCGATGGCATCCTCCGCCTCCAGATGGAAATCCATCAGGTACGGCAGCACGCCCAGTACCGGCTTGCCGGTGCGTTGCTCCAGCCAGTCGAGGCCGGGCTGCAACAGCGCGATATCGCCACGGAAACGGTTGATGACGAAGCCCTGCACCCGCGCCTGCTCGCTTTCCGAGAGCAACGCCAGGGTGCCGACCAGATGGGCGAACACACCACCCTTGTCGATATCGGCGATCAGGATCACCGGGCACTCCACCGCCTCGGCGAAGCCCATGTTGGCGATGTCGCCGGCGCGCAGGTTGATCTCGGCGGGCGAGCCGGCGCCCTCGACCATCACCACGCGATACCCCGCGGACAGCCGCCGATGCGAGTCGAGCACCGCCTGCATCGCCACACGCTTGTAGTCGTGGTAGGCGGCGGCATCCATGCTGGTCACCGCGCGGCCGTGGATGATCACCTGAGCACCGATGTCGCTGTTGGGCTTCAACAGCACCGGGTTCATGTCGGTGTGCGGCGCGAGATTCGCCGCCTGCGCCTGCACCGCCTGAGCCCTGCCGATTTCGCCGCCATCGGCGGTCACTGCGCTGTTGAGTGCCATGTTCTGCGGTTTGAACGGCACCACCGAGACACCCTGGCGTGCCAGCCAGCGGCACAGCGCAGTCACCAGCGTGCTCTTGCCGGCATCCGAGGTGGTGCCCTGCACCATCAGCGTGGTCATGGATGTTGCTCCCTGAAGGATTGCAGCGCCTGATCCAGGCGCGCCCAGCCGACATCGGTCGGCAGGCCGAAGCGCAGGCTGGAAGGCTGAGCGAAAAGCCGGGTGAGAATGCCGCGACGGGCGAGAAAGTCATGCAAGAGCGCGGCGTCGGCGCTCACCCACCACTGGAACAGTGCGCAGCCACCGAGCGGCGCCAGCTCGTGGCGCCGCAGCAGATCAACCAGACGCTGGCCGTCGCAGTGCAGGCATTCGCGCTGACGCTGTTGAGCGGACTGATCAGCCAGCAGCTCGGCAGCGAGCTGCCGTGTCGGGCCATTCACCGTCCAGGGCCCGAGCAGCCTGGCGAGGGACCGCAGCAGGCCGGCATGAGCCAGGACGAAGCCCAGTCGCGCGCCGGCCAGGCCGAAGAACTTGCCAAACGAGCGCAACACGATCAGCCCCGGCAGGTGGCTGTGCGCAGCCAGGCTGTGCTCGGGCGTGCAGTCCATGAACGCCTCGTCCACCACCAGCCAGCCGCCGTAGGCTGCCAGGTCGCTGCGCCATTCGAGCAGCCGTTGCGGTGCGACCAGCTGACCGGTGGGGTTGTTCGGGTTGACCACCACCAGCACGTCGAGCTGGTCCAGGGCACGCGGTACGCTGGCCTCGCAGAGCTCGACCACGCGATGACCGGCGCGGCGCCAGGCCTCGGCGTGCTCGGCATAACAGGGAGAGATGATGCCGACTCGTGCCGAACCGCGCAGGCGCGGCAAGGCCTGAATCGCACTCTGCGAACCAGCCACTGGCAACAGCGCACGCGCGCCATAGCACTGTCGGGCCGCCGCTTCCAGGCCATCGTCGGGCTCCGGCAGGCGTGTCCAGGCGCCGCTGGAAATGCTCGGCAACGGCGGATGATAAGGGGCGATACCAGTGGAAAGGTCGAGCCAATCCGAAAGCGGAATGCCATAGCGCTGCGCGGCTGCGCGTAGACGTCCACCGTGCTCAAGCATAGAGCCAGCCACCGAACAGCAGCGCCAGCAGCCAGACGCCGACGCCCGCCCAGACCAGATCCAGCGCATGCTCGATATGCCGCGCCTGCGGAGCCTTGCCCCGCCCCAGCTCGGGCCGCGCATGCACTTCACCGTGATAAATGGCGGAGCCGCCCAACACCACACCCAACGCTCCAGCCCCGGACGCCATCACCGGGCCGGCGTTGGGGCTGTCCCACAGCGGCGCCTGGGTGCGCCAGCAGCGCAGCGCGCGCCGGGTTCGCCCAAGCAATGCATAGGTCAGCGCAACCAGCCGCGCCGGCAGGTAGTTGAGCAGGTCGTCGATGCGCGCCGCAGCCCAGCCGAAGCGCTCGAAGCGCGCGTTGCGATAGCCCCACATGGCATCCAGCGTATTGCTCAGGCGGTACAGCACCACACCCGGCGCACCAGCGACGATAAACCAGAACAGCGCGGCGAACACCGCGTCGCTGCCGTTCTCCAGCACCGACTCGGTGGCCGCGCGGGCCACGCCCTCCTCGTCCAGTTGCGTGGTGTCCCGGCTGACGATCCAACCTACGCGGCGTCGCGCCTCTGACAGGTCGTTTCGCCACAGCGCCTGCGCCACCGGCAGTGCATGCTCGCCCAGGCTGCGCAAACCCAGGGCCAGATAGAGCAGCACGATCTCCACCAGCCAGCCGACACTCGGTAACAGGCTTAGCAGCCAGGCCAGCAAGGTCAGTGGTAGCACCGCCAGGCACCAGGCGGTCACCCCGTGGCTGCGCCAGCCGCGCGCCGCAGCCCCGTTGAAATGCTGTTCCAGGCGATCGGCCAGGCGACCGAACGCCACGAGTGGATGCGCCCGCTTCGGCTCGCCAAGCAACGCATCCAGCAGCAGCGCCGCGCTAACGCTGAGGAAAAGACTCACTCGGCCCTCTGCGCGCAGGCACTGATCAGCGCATGCAGCTGGCGTACGCCATCGGTCAGCACCGCCGGGCCGGGGTTGAGGATGTCCGGCGACTTGATCTCGTGCAGCTGGCCCGTGCGCACCGCCGGAATCGCCTGCCAGCCCGGCCGGGCGGCAACCTGCTCCGGCCGGAAGCGGCGCCCGCACCAGGAGCCGACGATCAGCTCCGGCGCGCGGCGCACCACTTCCTGCGGGTCCTCGATGACCCGGTCCTTGGCGCGCTTGCATGGGGCCAGCTCGGCGAAGCAGTCCTCGCCACCGGCCAGTTCGATCAGCTCGCTGACCCAGGCGATGCCGGAGATCAGCGGCTCGTTCCATTCCTCGAAATACACCCGCGGCCGGCGCGGCAAGGCGGCGGCGCTGGCGCGAATGACGTCCAGCCCCGCCTGCAGTTCAGTGGCCAACGCCCGCGCGCGCTCGCCGGCGTGCACCAGCGCACCCAGGGTCTCGATCATGCGCAGGATGCCGGCGATATCGCGCTGATTGAACAGGTGCACTTCCAGCCCTTCGCGCGCCAGCTCGGCGAGCATGTCGCCCTGCAGGTCGCTGTAGCCGAGCACCAGGTCCGGTTCCAAGGCGAGAATCTGCTCATGCTTGACGCTGGTGAAACCGCTGACCTTGGGCTTCTCCTTACGCGCCTGCGGCGGGCGCACGGTGAAGCCGGAGATGCCGACGATGCGCGCCTGCTCGCCCAGCAGGTACAGCGTTTCGCAGGTCTCGGTGGACAGGCAGACGATGCGCTGCGGCCCCTTGCTCATTTCGCCTCCCAGGCATTCTCAAAAACCAGTTCGTGCAGCGGTCGTGGCGTGGTCCAGCCTTCCAGTGCCAGCATCGGTGCCGGGTAGAACTCATGAACCGGCCCGAGGCAAAGGATCGCCACCGGCTTGGCACCATCCGGCATGCCGAGCAAGGCAGCCAGCGCGGCGGGATCGAACAGTGACACCCAGCCCATGCCCAGACCTTCCGCCCGCGCCGTGAGCCAGAGGTTCTGGATCGCGCAGGCCAGCGAGGCGAGGTCCATCTCCGGCAGCGTGCGGCGGCCGAAGATATGTTGCTCGCGGCCATCCATCAACGCGGCAACCAGCAGCTCGGCACAATCCTCGATGCCCTCGACTTTGAGCCGCATGAACTCGGCGGAACGTTCGCCGAGCGCCTCGGCCGTGCGCTGGCGCTCCTCACCGACCAGATCGGCGATGGCCGTGCGCAACTCGGCGCGGGTAATGCGGATCAAGCGCCACGGCTGCATCAGGCCGACGCTGGGCGCCTGATGCGCGGCCAGCAGCAGCCGCGACAGCAACTCCGGCGCCACCTCGCCGCCGGCGAAATGGCGCATGTCGCGGCGCTCACCGATGGCGCGATAGACCGCCGCGCGCTCCTGCTGGCTGAAGGCATGCGCGCTCATGGCTTGAGCAGCGCCGAGGCCGCCACCGGATCGGACGGCAGGTAGAAGTGGATATAGGAGGCCGTCAGCCGGCCATCTCGATAAACCGCTTCGGCTGTGCGCTTGTAGTTCGGACACTCGCCGCGAGCCAGCGGCTCGAGTGGCGACTCCAGCGCGGAATGATGGAACGTGTGGCCGCGCAGACGCCCTTCCGGCAGCTCAACTTCCTGCAACGCCAGCGCAGTCAGACGCTTCTGCATGCGCGCCTCGCCGGGCAGCAGGCCGAGCATCTGCGCGCGCTCGTCGCCGCGGTCGGTCAATCCGTCGAGCAGGTAGAGCATGCCGCCGCACTCGGCGAGGATCGGTTTGCCAGCCGCATGGTGCGCGCGAATCGCCTCGACCATCGGCCCGTTGCGCGACAGTGCGCGCAGATGCAATTCGGGATAACCGCCCGGCAGGTACAGGCTGTCCACGGCCGGCAAGCGGGCGAAGCGCAGCGGCGAGAAGAACAGCAGCTCGGCACCCAACGCCTGCAGCAGGTCGAGATTGGCCTGGTAGAGAAAGGCAAAGGCGGCATCGCGTGCAACGCCGATGCGCACACCCGCGAGCAGCGGTTCGAGCGGCGCACTGGCCGGCGCGGCGAAGCTGACCGGGGCAGGCAACTCGGTGTCCGCACTGAGCGCCAGGGCATTGGCCGCCGCATCCAGACGGGCGTCCAGATCAGCCAGTTCCTCGGCCTGCACCAGGCCCAGGTGTCGGCTTGGCAGCTCCACCTCGGCGCTGCGCGGCAGGGCGCCGTACCAGCGGATCGCCTGCGGCAGGCTGTCGCGCAGAATCTCGCCGTGCCGGGCGCTGCCGACCCGATTGGCCAGCACGCCATCGAACGGCAGGTTCGGCTGGAAGCTGCTCAGCCCATGCGCCATGGCGCCGAAGGTCTGCGCCATGGCCGAGCCGTCGATCACCGCCAGCACCGGTACACCGAAGCGCCGTGCCAGATCGGCCGCCGAGGGCGAACCATCGAACAGGCCCATCACCCCTTCGATCAGGATCAGGTCGGCCTCGCCCGCCGCTTCCCAGAGCAGGCGCCGCGACTCCTCTTCGCCGACCATCCACAGATCGAGCTGATAGACCGGCTTGCCGCTGGCACGGGCGAGGATCATCGGGTCGAGGAAGTCCGGCCCGCATTTGAACACCCGCACGCGCTTACCCTGCCGCGCATGCAGCCGCGCCAGAGCGGCAGTGACGGTGGTCTTGCCCTGGCCGGAAGCAGGTGCGGCGATCAACAGCGCCGGGCAGTTTCTACTGGTCATCGCGGTCTCTCATCAGCATCGTAGGGTGGATGACGCTTCACCCATCCACCGACCACGCCGATGGTGGATGAAACAGACGTCATCCACCCTATGCAACGGTCCGTGAATGTCTTGAGCGCTGGCATCAAAATTCGACGCCTTTCTGCGCCTTAACACCCGCCTTGAACGCATGCTTGACCAACGCCATCTCGGTGACGGTGTCCGCCGCCTCGACCAGACCCGGCGGGGCGCCGCGGCCGGTGACCACCACGTGCTGCAGCAGCGGCCGCGACTCGATGTCGGCGAGCACCGGCGCCAGCTCCAGGTAGCCGTACTTCAGCGCGATGTTCAGTTCGTCGAGCACCACCAGGCCGATCTCGGGATCGGCCAGCAGCTCGGCTGCGACCGCCCAGGCTTCGCGGGCCTTGGCGATGTCCCGCTGGCGATCCTGGGTTTCCCAGGTGAAGCCCTCGCCCATCACGTGGTAGCGCACCTCGTCCGGGAAGCGCCGGAAGAATGCCTCCTCGCCGGTGCTGGCTGCGCCCTTGATGAATTGCACCACGCCGACCTTGATGCCGTGGCCGAGCGCACGCGCCACCATGCCGAAAGCCGAACTGCTCTTGCCCTTGCCATTACCGGTGTGCACCAGCAGCAGGCCGTACTCGTCCTGCGCCTCGGCAATCTTCTCGTCGATCAGCGCCTTCTTGCGCTGCATGCGTGCCTTGTGGCGATCGTCGCGTTCGCTGGACTCGCTCATGCGCGGGCCTCGTCACGCTGCCCGGCCCAGGCGCGCAGGCCGACGAACAGCAGCGCGGCGACGCCGACATACAGCGCGAGGGTCGACAGGTAGCGCGGGTAGTAAGTAGCGATGCGCTCGGCCAGCAGCGCCAGCGTCGGCTCGGGATAGCGCCCGGAGAAATAGAGGAAGCCGCCGCCGGAGAACAGGTAGCAAACGAAGGCGCTCGCCATCACGCACAGCGCCAGGGTCGCCAGGCTACTGAAATGGTCACGATGCAGACGTGCATAGAGTCGACCGCCCAGCCACAGCGAACCGTATGCCGGCACGAGCATCCAGTACGCCGGCGACATGCACCAGTCGCTGACACCGGCCCACTGGATGGCGGCGAAATCCAGCAGCGAAGCCTCGAGAAACAGTGCCGGAAACACCCACTTCGGCCGCACCAGCACGCCGGCGAGGAAGAACACCGCCCAGGACGCGCTGGGCAGGTTCACGCTGGCGAAGTGCTGTCCGCGGGTCATGGCCAGCAGCGCGGCAAGCGCGAGGCCGACCAGCAGCTGGTATCTCGGGGCAAGCTTGATCATTGCAATCTCCTCTGGTGGGCGCGGGCGACATGCCCGCGCCGCGGTCTTACAGCGCCTGGTAGCGCACGGTCAGGTAAGCGGCCTGGCCGGGCTGGTTGTAGCCCTCGGCGGTTTCGTAGTCGGCGTCCAGCAGGTTGGCGACGCGCGCCTGCAGACGCCACTCCGGGGTGATGCGGTATTCGCCACGCAGGTCGAGGGTGGCGTAGCCGGACAGCTCGCGGGTGTTGGCCAGGTCGTCGTAACGCTGCCCCTCGGCGTGCAGGCTGGCGCCAACGCTGAAGGCACCGAGCCGGCGGTCGAGGTCAAGGTTGAACAGCTGCTTGGCCCGGCGCGCCAGCTCGTTGCCGCGGTTGGCGCCGGCGGAGCGGTTCTCCGGCTCCAGCAGGCTGTAGTTGGCGTTCCAGTCCCAACCGAGCAATTGGCTGCCGAGCACCAGCTCGACCCCGCGGATACGCGCTTCCTGCACGTTGGCCGGCGCGGAAATGCTGGCGTCATAGGCGATGAGGTCATCGACCACGGTGCGATAGGCATTCACCGCCCAGTGGCCCCAGCCATGCTGCCCGGCAAGGCCGACTTCGAGGCTCTCGGAGGTTTCCGCGTCCAGCTCGGGATTGCCGTAGTCGGGGAAATACAGCTCGTTGAAGGTCGGCGCCTTGAATGCCGTGCCATAGCTGATGGTGCCGCGCAACCAGTCGGTCAGCGCATAGCCGTAGCCGATATTGCCGGTGTCGTGCTGGCCGAACTGCTCGTTATCATCACGTCGCAGCGACAGCTGCCAGTCATGGCGACCGACCTCGCCCAGGTACTGCGCGAAATAGCCGTCGTTGTCCCGGGAATCCTCGGCATACACCGTGGTGCCGTTGACCTCGTCGCGCTGGTGGTCGGCACCCAGAATCAGCGTATGCCCCGCGGCCAGCTCGATATCGTTCTGCCAGCTGAGCGTGTCGCGACGGCTGTCGAAGCGTGAATAGAACTGCCCGTCCTGATAGGCATCGGATTTGTCTTCGCTGCGCCCGGCCTGCAGCGTCACCAGCCAGGGTTCCAGCGGACTGAAGCGCGCACGGGTGCCGAAGACCCTCGACTCACCATCGGCATTGGCGCCGAAACCGGACGTGCGGGCGCGGTTTACGCTGTCGTAGTCGTTATGGGATTTGGCCTGCAGCAGGTTGGCGTCCAGCTCCAGGCCGTTGTCGAAGCGGTAGCCGGCGCTCAGCGTCGCGGACAGGTTGCGATAGCCATCGGCATCACGTTCGTAGCCGCTGGTGTCCGCCGACTTGACGTTGATGCCGTCGGTGTCCGAGCCACTGACGCCCAGGCTGTACCAGCCACGACCGTCACCACCGGAAACGCCGGCGCTGCCCGTGTAGGTGTCATGGGTGCCGTAGCCGGCCGAGAAGAACGGCTTGACGCCCTGCCCCTGGCCCTTGCGGGTGAAGATCTGGATCACCCCGCCGATGGCCTCCGAGCCGTACAGACTGGAGCGTGGACCGCGGACCACCTCGATGCGCTCGATCAGCTCCAGCG
Source organism: Stutzerimonas stutzeri RCH2 (assembly GCF_000327065.1). NCBI lineage: Bacteria > Pseudomonadati > Pseudomonadota > Gammaproteobacteria > Pseudomonadales > Pseudomonadaceae > Stutzerimonas > Stutzerimonas stutzeri. Next base: position 3,205,022 of record NC_019936.1, read on the forward strand.
GCAGATCCTGCAGGGCCGCGCCGCCGCCCGAGACCGAGCCGATCTTGATGCCATCGATCATCACCAGCACATGATCGGATTCGGTGCCGCGCATGAACAGCGAGGTGGACTTGCCGGGCCCGCCGTTGTTGGCCAGCGAAACGCCAGGCACCTGCTTGAGCAGCTCGGGCAGCGAACTCGCCTGGCTGCGTTCGATCCGCTCGCGGTCTATCACGGTCACCGCGGCCAGGCTCTGCTGAGCCGTCTGCGCGGTGCGGGTGGCGGTCACCACCTGTTGCTGGAGATCCAGCGGGGCTGCGGCCAGCTGGCCAATGGAAAGGGGAAAACTGCCGAGCAGCACATAGGCCGCTGGCTTGAAACGGGGCTTGCAAGTCAAGGTACAGGTCTCCGTCGTGCCCACCCGCACGACTGAAAGTCGACGAAGACAGACGGAGGAACCGCAAAAGGAAGTGAATACCGCGAGGGATATGCACCCGCCCAGCGCCCGCCGCACTGTCAGTGAAATGCGACAGGCCGGTCTCCGGGCTTGCGAGCGTACGCCTTGCGGCGTCCCGAAACCGCGCCTTCCCATGCGTTGAGCACAGTGGCTATTAGGGTTTCTCGACTCGCCTACCGTTGCGGGGGCAGCGCCGGAATCTTCGTGAGAATGGACCGGCTTCCCTGTTTCACCCCCTCGCTGAAGAGGGGGCACCTGAGGCGACGCGGAGGTTAGTCCAAGGCCGGGCTTGGCGCAACCGCGGGGTTGTCGCAGCGCCCTGCAATTTCCGCTTGCATCTCGGCGCTCGGAACGGCGGACGGCAAAAGGCTTCGAATGCAACAATGCCAGCAATCAGCCAGGACCCATATCCGACGCCCATGACCAGCATCGTGCAGATTTCCGACACCCATTTCGGTACCGAACAACCTTCCGTGGTCCAGGCCCTGGAGGACCATGTACGCGAACACCAGGCCGACCTGCTGGTGTTCTCCGGCGACATCACCCAGCGTGCCCGTCGCGGGCAGTTCGCCAGTGCCGCCGCCTTCGTGCGCCGCGTGCAGGCCGATGGCGTCGGCGAGACGCTGGTGATTCCGGGCAATCACGACATCCCGCTGTACAACCTCTTCGCCCGCCTGTTCACGCCGTACGGCAACTACCGGCGACACTTCGGCGATGAGCTGGAGCCGGTATTCGAGAACGACGACATGCTGGTGATCGGGCTCAATACCACCCATCCGCGCCGGCACAAGGACGGCGTGGTGACGGGGCGACAAGTGGAGCGGGTGGCGCAGCGGCTGGCCGATGGCAACCCGCACAAGATTCGCATCGTGGTGGCCCACCAGCCATTCGGCGCGATGGTGCCGAGCGATCTGAGCAACCTGCAGCACGGCGCCGAACCCGCGCTGCAGCGCTGGGCCGAGCACGGGCTGGACCTGGTCATGGGCGGGCACATCCACCTGCCATACGTGCTGCCGTTGTCCAAGCAGTACAGCGGCCTCGCGCGGGAGATCTGGATGGTGCAGGCCGGCACCACGCTCTCGACCCGCCTGCGTGGCACCTCGCCAAACTCCTTCAACCGGCTGAAGCTGCATCCCGGCGAACAGAAGAAGGTCTGCGTCGAGCGCTGGGACCTGCTCGACGGTCGCTTCGTGCTGGGTTCGCACTTCAACCTGAGCTGGTGACCCGCGCTCGCACGCAAACCGCGGTCAGCCCACCGACAGGCCGACCAGATAGACACCGGCGAAGCCGATGTTGAAGGCGATGAACAGGTAGAGCATGTAGCGCAGGTAGCTGCCGAAGGTCAGCCCCGGCACCTTGCTCATGGCGACGATGCCCGACGCCGAACCAATCACCAGCAGCGAGCCGCCGACACCGACCGCATAGGTCAGCACCATCCATTCGGCGACACCCATTTCCAGCCCGGATTTCAGCAGCGCTGCGGTCAGCGGCACGTTGTCGATGGCCGCCGACATTACGCCCATCAGGTAGTTGGCCATCACTGCCGGCACCTGGTCATAGATGTGCACCAGCCCGTCCAGCACGCGAATCTCCTTGAGCATGCCGACCAGCAGGAGGATGCCGAGGAAGAAGAACAGCGTCTCGAACTCCACCTGGCGCACGTATTCGAGAATCGGATCGGAGTCGTTGTCGTCACTGAAGAAGCGCGCAACCAGGAACATCACCGAGAGGCCGGCGAGGAAGGTCAGCACCGGCGGGATCTGGAACAGGAAGTTGCCGACAATGGTGCTGAGGATGGTGCACAGGAAGATCAGTGCAATCGCCACGTCGACACCGCGCACATCGTTGCGCTGGCCCTGTACCACCACCTCGCCCTTCATGCCGATCGACAGCATGGCGGCCAGCACCATCACCGCGACGAATGCCGGCACGGCCAGTGCCAGCAGCTGGAGGATCGCCACCTTGCCAGCGAGGAAGATCATCAGCGTGGTGACGTCGCCGGTAATCAGCGCGACGCCGCCGGAGTTAACGGCAAACACCACCAGCGTGGCGAACTTGATGGTTTTCGCCCGATCCAGCTGCAGCGACAGGATCAACGTGATGGAGACCAGCGTCGCGGTGATGTTGTCGGCGAGCGACGAGAACACGAAGCAGAAGGTCGCTGTGAGAAACAGCAAGGCCCGCTCGCTGATCCGCTTGGGCAACACCAGATAGATCAGGTTCTCGATCATGCCCTTCTTGTTCAGGTAGGCAACGAAGGTCATGGCCGCCACCAGGAAGATCCACAAGCCGGCGATCTCGGCGATGTTCTCGTTGAGGCTTTCCAGCACGGTTTCGCGCGCCTCGCCCACCGGTGTGAAGATGAACAAGAGCAGCCAGGCCAGGGTGCCGAAGAACAGCGTCACCTTGGCCTTGTTCACGTGGGTAATTTCTTCGAGCACGACGCCAAGCAGCGCCGCGACCGCCAGTGCAATCAGCACGTACGTCAGCAATTCAGGCATATCTCACCTAATGGGAAGTGGGGAAAAAGGGCTGTGCGCGACCGAACGACGCACGGGGAGGAATTGGGGATGCGCATGGTAGCCAAAGCGCCAGGCGAGCGAAATCACCGCATGTCAAACGGGGAATGTTTCAGCATGTGAGTACGACTAAAGACAGGACGTCTACAACGGGGGTTCTATGCGGATGACGCTCAGGGGTTGCGGGCCAGTTGCTCCTGGTCGAGCACGCGCTTGGCGCCCAGATAACTCTTATGCCAGTAGCCGGCGGTAAGACTGTCCAGGCGTACCATGCCGCCAGAAGATGGCGCGTGAACGAAGCGGTCTTCACCAACGTAGATGCCCGCGTGGCTGACCCGGCGCCCACCGCTGGTAGCGAAGAACACCAGATCACCAGGCTGCAGGGCATGGCGTCGTACGGCTGGGCCGCGCAGATTGCTCATTTCCTGAGTGGTGCGAGGAAGGTTGATGCCGGCAGCCCCGCGATAGACATAGCCGATCAGGCCGCTGCAATCGAAGCCACTGTCAGGTGTATTGCCACCCCAGCGATAAGGCGTGCCGACCAGGCCGAGCGCACTGAACAGCACATCCGCGGCAACACCCGGCATGGGGTGAGAGGTAGCGGATTCCTGAACGACTGGCGGAGCCGATGGCTGACCGGCACAGGCGGCCAGCAGCGCAAACAGAACGACAAGCGTGAGGCGGGCCAGGTAGTGCATCGCAGAGCGGTCCAGGCAAATGAGCCATCACTCTGCCGGCATGCGGGGCGAGACGCAACCCCCGCAAGTCGCCGAATCAGCGTTGAACCGTGTGCGGCTCCAGGTCGGTAGCCAGTGCCAGGACGCGTTTGGCTTCCATGTAGCTGGCGCGCCAATACTTGTCATCGAGACTGTCGACCCGAACCCCGCCACTGCGACTGCTGGAGGCATGGATGAATTGGTCATCGCCGATGTAGATGCCGGCGTGGCTGACGCGACCGCGGCCGCGGTTGTTGAAGAACACCACGTCACCCGGCTCCAGCTCGTTACGCTTGACCACCGGCGCGTCGAGATTGATCAACTCGCGGGTGGAACGTGGCAGCTCGAGGCCGGCCTCCTTGCGGAACAGAAAGCCGACGAAGCCGCTGCAGTCGAAGCCGGTCTTCACCGAACTGCCGCCGAAGCGATAAGGCGTGCCGACCAGCGTGAAGCCGCGCTCCAGAATGCTGTCAGCCAGCTCCGGCAGCTGGTATTCGTGCTCGTCGGTGAGCTCGGCCAGCGATTCTTCTTCGCTCTTGTCGAGCGCAGCGAAGTCGAAACCAGCCAGGGGATGATTGTGCGACAGCCGAGGCGATGTGATCTGCTGCTCGGTCTGTACGGGCTGGCCGGCACATGCGGTCAGCAGGGCGATAAGTGCGAGAGGCACGAGGGGTGCGAAGCGTTGGCGCATGGGCACGACCGTGTCGGTGATTTCAAAGTGCCGGCGACTATGCCTTCTATCGCTTCGATGATCAAATTTAATCGGACGAAATGTGACGGATTAAATGCGACAAAACGTCTACGGCCCTTCCTTCCAGCCGCACGTCGGCGAACGGACTGATATCGGTCGGCTGTAGATTTACCTCGCCGACGAAGCCCCCGCTCTGCCGGGCTTGCCAGACCGGTTCGAGGATGTAGCCGAAGCTCGCCGTAGTGCCGACTACCAGCACGGCATCAAAGCCGATACGCGATTGCTCCTGCAACCTAGCCAGAGCGTTCGCCGGCAGCATTTCCTCGAACAGCACCACCGCCGGACGCAGCACGCCTGCGCAGCCCTGGCAACGAGGCGGCAACGGCTCATGCAAAAGCGACCCCAGCGGCCGCACATCGGTTTTGCCGCATGCCATGCAGGACAGCGGTGCCAGCTGGCCGTGAATCTCGATCAAGCGTTCCGGCGGACTGCCGGCGCGGCGGTGAAAGCCATCGATGTTCTGCGTCAGCACCCAGGTGCCCGGCTTGCGCCGCTGCAGCGCGGCGATGGCGAAGTGGCCCGCGTTGGGTTCGGCCGCCAGGCAGGCACGCCCGATCTCGGCGAGATACTTCCAGCACAGCGCCGGATCGCGCTGCAAGGTCGGCCCGGACAGCGCGACCTCGATTGGCAGGCCGTCCTCGGTCGCTCCGTTGTACAAGCCGCCCAGACCGCGATAAGTCGGCAGCCCCGAATCGGCGGAAAGCCCGGCCCCGGTGATGATCAGCAGGCGTTCAGCAGCGCCCAGCGCCTGGGCAACCTTGTCGATATTCATGAACAGCGGTCGGCTCGAGTCGACTGAAGAAGGCCGCAAGCTGGTGCTAGCGGTGCTCGATGGCCGCGCCGCGGCCACGACTTCAGACTACGGAAGCCGACTCATGACTGCAAAGCGGAACGCCCGCAGCCGATCTACATGCCCAGCGACATATCGAAAAGCACCGCATAGCCCATGGCACAGAACAACCATGCCGGCAGAGGCCCAAGCAACCAGCGCCAGCCCCACCACTGCGGCACGAAACCGACACCATGTACGAAGCCGGCGGAAATGCCCCACATCACCAGCATCAGCTGCGGATGACTGTAGCCGCCCTGCCCGTCCAGCATCGCGGCCGGATGGATCAGCAGCACCAGCGCCAGCGGCGAAGCCAGCAGCAGCGAGAGCAGCCGCCCGCCCGCGCCGTAAGCGCTTCTTGCCGCCATGCTGCTCACGGCTCGGCGTCCAGGTCCTGCGTGGCTTCCAGCCACAGCGCATTGATGATGCCGAAGCTGCAGGCCAGCAGCACACCGAGAATCCAGGTGAAGTACCACATAAGTCGTTTCTCCTTGGCTGGGCGAGCACAGGGGCCCGCCCTGCTCAGTCAGTACAGGCCGTGGGGATTGGCTTCGATGGTTTTCTGATTGAGTCGGCCCCACATCCGCACGTAGCTCCACAGCGTGTAGCAGAGAATCAGCGGCACGAAGATGCAGGCCACGACGAACATGATGCCCAGGGTCTTCTTACTCGACACCGCATCCCAGATGGTCAGGCTCGACGCCGGATCGAGGCTGGACGGGAAAACGAACGGGAACAGCGCGAAGCCGGCGGTACAGATGCTGCCGACGATCATCAGGCTGGTGCCGACGAAGCTCGCACCACCGCTGTTGCGACTGGAACCGAGCAGCGCCAGCAACGCACCGAGAATGCCCGCGACCGGAGCGATCAGCGTGATCGGATAGCGACCATAGTTGCCCAGCCAACCCGCATTGTCCTGTACCACCTGCTTATCCAGCAGCGGATTGAGCGCGGCCCCCGGATCGGTCACTGACAGTTGGGTAAAGCCCTGGACACCAAGCATCAGCCACAACCCGGCAGCGAGGAAACCAACCAGAAATACCAGTGCACACAGGCGTGTCGCCTGCCGCGAACGCTCGGCCAGGGCGCCATCGGTGCGCAACATCAACCAGGCGCCACCGTGAGCGCTGAGCATGCTCAGGCTGACGATGCCGCAGAGCAACGCAAAGGGGTTGAGCAGCGCGAAGAACGAGCCCTGGTAGGTCGAGCGCATCAGCTCGTCGAGCTGGAACGGCAGACCGAGGAACAGGTTGCCGAAGGCCACGCCGAAGACCAATGCCGGCACCGCACCGCCGACGAACAGTGCCCAGTCCCAGGCGCTGCGCCAGCGTGGGTCTTCCACCTTGCTGCGGTAGTCGAAGCCCACCGGCCGGCAGAACAGCGCGAACAGCACCAGCAGCATCGCCCAGTACAGTCCGGAGAACGCGACCGCGTAGACCATCGGCCAGGCAGCGAACAGCGCACCGCCCGCAGTGATGAACCACACCTGGTTGCCATCCCAGTGCGGCGCGATGGTGTTGATCGCCACGCGCCGCTCGTTGTCGGTCTTGCCGACGAAGGGCATCAGCGCCATGGCGCCCATGTCGAAGCCATCGGTCAGGGCGAAGCCGATCAGCAGCACGCCGATCAGCACCCACCAGACGAGTTTGAGAACCTCGTAATCGAACATCTCGTTTACCTCACACTGCGGTAGGTTCGGGGGGCACATCCTTCGCGACAGTCGGCGCGGCGACCGCGTCGCGCCGCCGCTGCACCTGGCTGGCGGCGATAGCCTCAAGCTCGAAGTGGTAGCGTCCGGTATGCAGACTGCTCGGCCCGAGACGGGCGAAGCGGATCATCAGGAACATCTCGATCACCAGCAGCAGGCTGTAGAACGCCACCAGGGCGATCAGCGAGCCCCAGATATCCCCCGCGGCCAGCGTCGAAGTGGACAGATGGGTCGGCAGCACCTCGGCGATCGACCAGGGCTGACGGCCATGCTCGGCGACATACCAGCCGGTCTGCGCAGCGATCCACGGCAGCGGCAGGCTGAACAGCGCGAACCTGAGCAACCAGGGTTTGCTCTCCGCATCGCGCTTGATCGATGCCCAGCTCGCCAGGGCGAACAGCAGCAACATCAGGAAGCCAGCGGCGACCATCACCCGGAAGGTCCAGAACAAGCTGAACACGTTGGGAATGGTGTCCAGCGCAGCAAGCTTGATCTGCTCCTCGCTGGCATCGACCACATCCGCGGTGTACTTCTTCAGCAGCAACCCGTAACCCAGGTCGTGCTTGACCTCATTGAAGGCGGCGATGGCCTCGGCCGACTTGTCGCCGCTACGTAGCACCTGCAGCCGCTCGTAGGCGAGCATGCCGTTGCGGATGCGCAGCTCATGCTCGGCAACCAGCTGCTTGATGCCCTTGATTTCCTCGTCCACCGAACGAGTAGCAATCAGGCCGAGTGCGTAGGGAATCTTCACTTCGTAATCGGTGCGCATCTCCTGCTGGTTGGGCAGGCCGAACAGGGTGAAGCCGGCCGGCGCCGGGTGGGTGTCCCACTCGGCCTCGATGGCGGCCAGCTTGACCTTCTGCACGTCACCGATTTCGTAGCCGGACTCGTCGCCGAGGATGATCACCGAGATCGTCGAAGCCAGGCCGAACACCGCGGCGATGGCGAACGAACGGCGAGCGAAGCCCAGGTCGCGCTTCTTCAATAGATAGAAGGAAGAAATCGCCAGCACGAAGATCGCCCCGGTGACGTAGCCGGCCGAGACGGTATGCACGAACTTGACCTGCGCCACCGGGTTGAACAGCAGCGCGCCGAAGTCCACCAGCTCCATGCGCATGGTCTCGAAGTTGAACTCCGAGCCGACCGGGTTCTGCATCCAGCCGTTGGCGATGAGAATCCATAGCGCCGAGAGGTTCGAGCCCAACGCCACCAACCAGGTCACCGCCAGGTGCTGCACCTTGCTGAGGCGATCCCAGCCGAAGAAGAACAGACCGATAAAGGTCGATTCGAGGAAGAACGCCATCAGCCCCTCGATGGCCAGCGGCGCACCGAAGATGTCACCGACGTAGTGGCTGTAGTAGGCCCAGTTGGTGCCGAACTGGAACTCCATGGTCAGCCCGGTGGTGACGCCCAGGGCGAAGTTGATGCCGAACAGCTTGCCCCAAAACTGGGTCATGTCCTTATAGACCTGCTTGCCGGTCATCACATAGACCGACTCCATGATCGCCAGCAGGAACGCCAGCCCCAGGGTCAGTGGCACGAAGAGAAAGTGATACATCGCCGTCATGGCGAATTGCAGGCGTGAAAGATCTACAACGCTTTCCGAGATCATCTCGGCCCTCCCTCGGGATTGGCATCCCGTTTATCAAGCAAATGTTCGGCAACACGTACCGAACCGTTCTCGGGAATGCTGGGAGCATCGAACCAGACGTTTTTTATGGTTATGAGGATCGCGACCTTGACCAGCAGCACCAGCACGATGTCCCGCCTGAGCGATGACTTGAACATGCCTACCTCCTTGCTCGCCCGCCCCGGCGCATTGCGCCAGGACAGCATGCTGCGATTGAAGGCCCCCTTTGGGGTCGGGAGCCGAAACCTGAACGCAGCAGTCCAGGCTCAATCGCGGCGCCCCGGTCCCACCCGTGGAAGCAGTGCTCGGGCTCGGGGCACGCAAAGTGTCCTGCCGCCCCCTTGCCGCCACAACTGCGACAGCCTGCCTCACCTGTGCGGGGCCGCTGCGCTTCGCGTGCCGCTTCGCTTGAAAAGCATAGACGCACGGGTTGGCGATATGGGGCAGCGCGGTACCGAAACACCGCCATGCGGCATCCTGTCGCGCTCATGGCACGCGCAACCAGCGGCGAAAGCCATTGCCAGCAGTGGTCGATAACGGGCTCCAGGCGAAATCCCATGGCGCCGGGGGCAGCTCTTCCTCTTCCGCAGCAAGCAGACGCGTGCCTGGTCGCACCCGTGGTTTCCAATCGAAGACGTGCTCGCTGCCGCCGCGCCAGCCGAGCACTATGCCTATAGCCGGGCTGTCATCGCTGGCGACCCAGCGTGCGGCGGCGGCAAGCATCATGGCCTCGATATGCTCCGGCTCGACCAGCTCGCGATAATCTGATGCCAGCAGCCAGCGGCAGACGCCGAGGTGGAAGGTCCAGTCCAACGCCAGCTGGCAGCCGTAGGCCCAGGTCATGAACTGGCGAAAGATCTCCAGCCCCTCGGGTGGGTCAAGCTTGAGCAGCCGCGGGCAGACATCGAACAGCGCATGCCAGTACGGCAGCAACTTGGCATCCAGATGCACGAAACTACGGGCGTTGCTGGGGTAATCGGGAAAAGGCAGCCGATAGCTGACGCGGCTGTCGGCGCGGGTGAATCGTTCCATCATGGTCATGCTGAAAGCCCCTGAATCTGACAGTGCCATCGGAAAACTCCGACAGTGATCCGTCCATTTCGCCGCTACACAGCGGCCGAAGGACGGGCGGAACTCGTCAGTGGGGTTTCAGGGCGCGCGGGGATTCAGCGCCGGCCAGTGATGCCGCGCTCCGCACCACGCTCGCTGCGGCAAGGGTGTCGCGCCTGCTCCGCGGCGGCCAAGCCAGGCCAACGCGAACAGCGCGACGGTCGCGAACAGAACCGAACTGCACAACGGGCAGTCCAGCGCATGCTGAGACAGGTCATGCACATCGGTGGGAAGTGAAACGGGGCCAGCCGACTTATCGCCAGTGACGCAGAAAGCGTCCTGCCCCATGGCCAGCCCAAAGCCCACATGAGTGGCGTGGTTCAGGCTGCAGACAAATGCATTGAGCAGGATGCAGGTGAGGAGCACCCATAGGATCTGCGCACGCTTGTCTTTGACGATGGTCATGTTTCGACTTTACACCGCCCGCGTCACGACGGCGCTGCGCTAAACCGTCGCAGCCTCGTCAGTGGTTGACGGTGAATGCCAGCATCGCCGATAGCTGGCACAACGGACGGCCGCTGTCTGCCTGCCACTGATTGAATGCAGCCTGCACCGCGGCTTGGTCGCGCTGACTGCTGGGCACCTTGTCGACAATCTGCTGTGCCTTGAGTGCTGCGACAACATCATTGCTGGGAACGAACGTGTCCTTGCCGGCCATGCGCAACAGCCGCGGAGCCGACAACCCGCCGAGTTGGCTGCCGTGCTTGGTCAGGTAACGCCAGAGACCGACGATATCGCTGCTTGGCCAGTCGGCCAGCAGATTGCCGAAACTGCCCTTCTCCTTCGCCACGTCGAGCACAAACTGGGCGTTGCGCGGCACGCTCTTGAGCTTGCCCAAATGACGAATCAGCCGGGCGTCCTGCATCAGCCGCTCGATGTGCTCGCCACCCATCAGCACTACCTTTTCCGGATCGAAACCGAAGAAAGCCTGCTCGAAGGCCGGCCACTTGGCGTCCACCAGGCTGTGCTTGAGGCCGGCGCGAAAGATGCGCAGGCTGATCAGCGAAAGGTAGCGATCATCCGACACGCCGCGCAGTTCATCGGCACTGCGCGGTTGCGGCAGGCGCGCCTCCAACGCCGCGGCCGAGCCGAAGCGATTGAGGCAGTATTCGTGCAGCCATTTGTAGTCTTGCATGGGTGGGATCCGGTGGTGACGGCAGCGGCACAGGGTGCCGACGACGGGCCCGTCCCGCAAGCCCGTCGCCCTCAGCTCAACCCCGTAACCGATGTGCCGCGTCACGCAGCATCTGCTCGGTTGCCGTCCAGCCCAGGCAGCCATCGGTAATGGACACGCCATAGCGCAACGCAGCGGAAAGCGGCTGACAGCCATCGAAAAGATGACTTTCGAGCATCACACCACGCAGGCTCGCGTCGCCGGCCAGGCGCTGTGCGATTACCGATTCCAGCACTTCTGGCTGGCGCAAAGGGTTCTTGCCGCTATTGGCATGGCTGCAATCGACCATGATCCGCGGCGCGATGCCTTGCTTCTCCAGCGCCCGGCGAGCGACAGCGACACTGGCCGCGTCGTAGTTGGGCGCGCCATGTCCGCCACGCAGCACCAGGTGGGTATCCGGATTGCCGCGCGTCTGCAGCAGCGCCGGATGGCCGAGATCATCGATACCGAAATGCTGATGCGGATGCTCGGCCGACCGCATTGCGTCACAGGCGATGCCCAGACTGCCGTCGGTGCCGTTCTTGAAGCCCACTGGCAGGTCCAGCCCACTGACCAGCTCGCGATGAATCTGCGATTCACTGGTACGTGCACCAATCGCCGCCCAGCCGAGCAGGTCGTCGAAGTATCCGGCCGCCAGCGGCTGCAGCAGCTCGGTGGCAATCGGCAGACCAGTCTCCAGAATATCCAGTATCAGCCGCCGCGACAGGTGCAGCCCTTCGGCCATGTTGCCACTGCCGTCCAGATGCGGGTCGTAGACCAGCCCTTTCCAGCCGACGGTGGTGCGCGGCTTTTCCACATAGGCGCGCATCACCAGCAGCAGCTGATCGCTGACTTCGGGCGCGAGCGCGGCCAGGCGCTCGGCGTACTCCAGCGCGGCGACAGGATCGTGCAGGGAACAGGGTCCGACGACGACCAGCAGGCGCGGATCGCGACCGTCGAGCACGGTGCGGATGGCGTTGCGGTCGTTGTCGATGCGTGCAGCAAGGGCGTCGCTCAAGGGCAGACGCTGGCGTAGAACGGCAGGGCTTGGCAGCGGCTGCGCGCTGCGACGGGCGACGCTGGCTTCGGCGGTAGCGGGTTGTTTGGCAAGTACGGTGGCGGATGCATTCATGATCTGGCGGTTCCTTCTGCCGGCGCGGGTGGTCCGCGGCGGCGCTAGTCGGGTGTTCGTTCGCGAGCTGTCTGTTGGGCGTCGAAGCGGCTAAATCGCCAGTCGTAGCGGTAATAACGGTCGGTGCGGTAGGTGGTCATGGCGTGTTCCTCGTTGCGTTGGGCCATCAGGTGGCCGAAAAAACAAAACCCCCGGTCGGGTGGCCGACCGGGGGTTCGAAAACTGCTCTGGTGGCGACCCTGCTTGCTAGGGCGCCTGTGGGGTATCAGGCGCGCCTGTGGCTAAACCAATACCCAAAGTAATAACCAGCGGCGGCAACCTGCTGCCCACGAACGACCACGGTGCGAATGGCACCGGCATCGACAACGTTGAGGGCTACAGGGTTCAGGGACATGCTGATCTCCAGAAGATGACCGAACCATACTCCGCCGGGGCTGCGCCTTTCAACCGGCACGGCAAAGAAAGTGACTGATTCGGCTGAGGGCCTGGTTACAGACTCATCACATCGACGAAGCGCGGCGTGGCACTGTCGTCGATACGCAGGCTCTTGAAATCGAACAGGTTGCGGTCGGCCAGTTGCGAAGGCACCACATTCTGCAACGCGCGGAACATGATCTCGGTGCGGCCCGGCGACTTGCGCTCCCATTCCTGCAGCATTTCCTTGACCACCTGGCGCTGCAGGTTCTCCTGCGAGCCACAGAGGTTGCACGGGATGATGGGAAATTCCTTCATCTTCGAGTACGCCTCGATGTCCGCCTCGTTGCAGTAGGCCAGCGGACGAATCACCACGTTGCGCCCATCGTCGGAGAGCAGCTTGGGCGGCATGGCCTTCAGCGTGCCGCCGTAGAACATGTTGAGGAAGAAGGTCTCCAGAATGTCGTCGCGATGATGCCCGAGCGCCATCTTGGTCGCGCCGATCTCGTCGGCGAAGGTGTACAGCGTGCCGCGGCGCAGGCGCGAGCACAGCGAGCAGGTGGTCTTGCCTTCCGGGATCTTCTCCTTCACCACCGAGTAGGTATCTTTCTCGATGATGTGATACTCAACGCCGATGGACTTCAGATACTCGGGCAGCACGTGCTCGGGAAAGCCCGGCTGCTTCTGGTCCATGTTCACGGCAACGATCTCGAACTTGATCGGCGCGACCTTCTGCAGATAGAGCAGCACGTCGAGCATGGTGTAGCTGTCCTTGCCGCCAGACAGGCAGACCATGACCTTGTCGCCATCCTCGATCATGTTGAAGTCGGTGACGGCCTCGCCGGCCAGGCGGCGCAGGCGCTTCTGCAGTTTGTTCTGGTTGACCGAGAGGTTGCCCATGTCAGGTGTCCGGGTGAGATGCGAAAGGCGCGCATTTTACGCGCAAACGGTCACCGGCCCCAGCCCGTTCGCCGTTTGCCCATTGTGAACCAGCCACGTTCGAGCGCCTCGGGTGCTGTGCTAGGCTCGGCCGATGGACGACCTCTCCCCCGCACTGGATCTGCCAGACCACCTGCTCATATTGCTGCAGGACCAACCCGAAGGCTGCAGCGAATACGCGCTGATTCAACAGCTCAAGCGCCGGCACAGCACGCACATCCCCAATCTGCCGCTGACCGACAAGCTGGTGCTGTTTCGCACGCACTTTCTGGTCTTCAACGCACTTTATCTGTTGCGCGACCGCCTCTGGGCCGAGGCCAGCGGCCACCTGCAGATCAGTCCGCTGCACATCCAGTTACTGCCTTATACGAGTGCCAGCGCCGGACTCAGCGAGCAGGACGCCTTGCGCGAGTACTATCTGGATCTGTCCAATCTGAAAGACACCGACGAAGACGACGTCGAGCGCCTGCTGGCGAGCTTCTGGACGCGCATGCAAGGCAGCGATGAGAAGCGCGCAGCACTAGAACTGTTCGAGCTAGATCGCTCCACACAACCGCTTACGCTCGACGTCATCAAGCGGCGTTATCGTCAGTTGGTGGGGCTGCATCACCCTGATCGAGGCGGCAGCACGCAGCGTTTGCAATCGATCAATCTGGCGATGGAAATACTCCAGCGCTATTACCGATGACGCGATAGCTTCGAAACGCTCTAACCCCGCTGATGCATCGGCGATTGGCATTCCTATACTGCGACATAAGGTCGCACGCGCCGTCCTCGATGACGACCGCCAGGCGAAGCGACCCTCCATAAACAGAGGAGACGCTGGCATGATCAATCACGTTTGGGGTTTGTTCACTCACCCTGGCCAGGAGTGGACCGAAATCCGCGGCGAGGAAGAAACCGTCAGCCACATGTACCTGACGCACGTGCTGCTGCTCGCGGCAATCCCGGCCGTGTCGGCTTACATAGGCGCCACGCAGGTGGGCTGGAGCATCGGCGGTGGAGAGCCGGTCAAGCTGACGCAAGCCAGTTGCATGCAGCTGGCGATACTTTCCTACTTCGCCATGCTGGCTGGCGTTGCTGTGATGGGGGGCTTCATCCACTGGATGGCGCGCACCTACGACGCCAACCCGACACTTACCCAATGCATCGTCTTCGCCGCTTACACCGCAACTCCACTTTTCATCGGCGGGCTTGCCGGACTCTACCCCCACCTGTGGCTCGGCATGCTGGTCGGTACGGCGGCGGTCTGCTACACGGCCTACCTGCTTTATGTGGGGCTACCGAAGTTCATGAACATCCCCGAGGACGAGGGATTCATGTTCTCCAGCTCCGTACTTGCCGTGGGGCTGGTGGTGCTGGTGGCGATCATCGCGCTGTCGGTGATTACCTGGGGCATGGGCATCGGCCCGGTATACGTGCGCTAACTAACTGCAATCTTCAGCCAGGCCGCCTTCGGGCGGCCTTTTCGTTTGCCCAGCAGGCCCCGCATCGTGTCCCGTGACGAAACGCTCGAGCTGAACAGGGAAACCCTCACCGCATCTGCCGTTCTAAAGCCATAACGCCGCTGCCGACTTTTTCTCCAGCGGCCCTCAAGGCAGACGGAGACTCGGTATGATCCCGCACTTAGTAACTTTGCTCACCCGCCCCGATCAGGCGTGGGCCGACATTCGCCGCGACGAAGAGAAGAACAGCTCCAACTACCTTGTCCACTTGCTGCTCTGGGCCCTGTTGCCGGCGATCTGCATGTTCATCGGTACACGCTACGTGGGCTGGAGCCTGGTAGAGGACGAGCGAATCTGGCTCGATACCCGCAGTGCCTTTCAGCTCAGCGCGCTGATCTACATCACCATCATTGTAGGCACCTTCATCATGGGGTTCTTCCTGCGCTGGATGTCGCGAACCTTCGACGCTCGACCGACGTTCAATCAGTGCGTGGGCTTCGTTGCCTATGTCATCACCCCGTTCTTCCTCGCCGGGCTTGGCGCGCTTTACCCGACACGCTGGATTGCGATCCTCGTGCTGGTAGCCGCCGGCGCCTACTCGACCTACCTGCTGTTCGTCGGCCTGCCGAAGTTCATGCGCATCGACAACCGCAACACCTTCCTCTACGGCGCATGCACTTGGGGCGTTGGCTTGCTGGTATTGGTCAACCTTAAAGTGCCGATGATCCTGTTCTGGATGCTCGCGCTGGACCCGACCTACGAGCGCGATGCTCCCCAGAATCAGAGCTATGGCTTCGAGGAAAACCGCCCGCAAGAGGAACC
This sequence comes from Stutzerimonas stutzeri RCH2, assembly GCF_000327065.1. Classification (NCBI taxonomy): domain Bacteria; kingdom Pseudomonadati; phylum Pseudomonadota; class Gammaproteobacteria; order Pseudomonadales; family Pseudomonadaceae; genus Stutzerimonas; species Stutzerimonas stutzeri. The sequence goes on from NC_019936.1 coordinate 3,220,626, forward strand.
GGGCGGCGTGGATAACGAACGTCGTTTCAATGAACGCCCCACCGAGTGACGAGCGATACTGCTCGGCCCGGGATGGTTTGGCATAATGCGGCGCTCTCAGGAGTTGCCCAATGCCCGAGCGTCTCAATGCCCGTGTCGAAGCCTGCTATGCGCTGGCCGAGCAGTTTTTCAACCGACGCTTCCCGCGTCCCGAAGTGAGCTTCAAGCTGCGCGGCCAGAAGGCGGGTGTGGCTCACCTGCAGCAGAACCTGCTGCGCTTCAATGAACAGCTGTACCGGGAAAACACCGAGCACTTCCTGCGCCAGACCGTCGCCCATGAGGTGGCGCATCTGGTGGCCCATCAGATGTTCGGCTCACGCATTCAACCTCACGGTGAGGAGTGGCAATTGATTATGCGTGGCGTGTACGAACTGCCGCCGGATCGCTGCCATACCTACGCTGTCCGCCGTCGCGCCGGCACTCGCTATGTCTACCGTTGCAGTTGCGTGGATCAGGACTTCGACTTCACCGCCCAACGCCACGCGCTCGTGGCCAAGGGCCGTCGCTATTACTGTCGACGCTGCAAGACAACGCTGACATTCACTGGCGAGCAGCGCCGCGAATAAAGCCGCCCTGGCCTTGCTAAAGCGCTCTGGCCCGCCAGCCGGCAATGACGAACAGCGCCGCCAGCAACGCCATCAGCGGCAGCCAGCCGGCATGATCCCAGACGTAGCCTGCGCCATAGCCGACCACACTCGACCCCAGGTAATAGGCGCACAGATACAGTGCCGAAGCCTGGGCCCGCGCCTGCTTGGCGTGGCTGCCGACCTGCCCGCTGGCCACCGCATGTGCGGCGAAAAAGCCGAGGGTGAACAGCCCAAGCCCGAGCACGATTGCCGCCAGCCAGGGTGTCGCACACAGGCCGACGCCGAGCAGCATCAACACCACGCCACCACGTAGCACCTGTCGTGCGCCAAAGCGAGGTACCAGACGTCCGGCCCAGCCGGCGCTGAAGATGCCGCCGAGGTAGACCACGAACAGCAAGCCGATCAACGTCGAGGACAGCCCAAACGGCTCACCAGCCAGACGAAAGCCGATGTAGTTGAACAACGCGACGAAGCCGCCCATCAGCAGGAAGCCCTGCAGGAACAAGCTGCGCAGCGTGGGGTTGCGCAGATGCAGGCGAAAATTCGCCAACAGGTTACGTAGCGAGAGTGGCTGCGCCTTGAAATGCCGCGACGCCGGCAACAGCCAGACGAACAACGCCAGCGCCAGCAGGCCCAGCGACGCGATACCGCCAAGGGCCAGCTGCCAGCCGCCCAGATCGCTCAGCAGACCGGACAGCAGACGCCCAAGCATTCCGCCCAGAGCCGTGCCGCCGATATACAGCCCCATCGCGGCCGGCAGCGACTGCGGCTCGAACTCCTCGCCAACGTATGCCATTGCCAGCGCCGGCAACCCACTGAGCGCCAGCCCCAGCAATGCGCGCAGCGCCAGCAGCAGCTGCCAGGAGTCGACCAGAACGCTGGCCAGCCCGAGCAGACTGGCCAAACCAAGCGCAGCAGCCATCACCGGTTTGCGCCCCCAGCTTTCAGCAAGCGCACCCGAAATAAGCAAACAGAGCGCGAGCGACAGGGTCGTCAGCGACAGCGCCAGGCTACTGCTGGCGGCGGACACCGAAAAGTGTGCGGCCAGCATCGGCAGCAACGGCTGAATGCAATACAGCAAGGCGAAAGTGGCGAACCCGGCGCAGAAAAGCGCCAACGTGGCACGCCGATAGGCAGGCGTACCGCGTCTGAGGTGAGCGCTATCGTCAATCATCAGAACCTCTTCGCGAGCACCGACCGCCCGCAAAAAAGCCGCGCAGGCTAGCACAACCTCGCGCGATAGCGCATACCAGAGCGCCCGAAGCGAGCCGCTGATCGCCAATAAAGAGCGAATCCGTGTCAACGGTCGAAACGAACTTTGCCCTACGCGGGTCTCTGACTAGACTCCCCATATGCCAGTCGGAGTAAAACAATGACAGTAACGCCGAATGACACCCGCCCCACCCCTACTTCGATCAAGCGGGATGAAACCCGCCTCTTCGTTTTTCTGATCGTCTTCCTGTTTCCCATCCTCAGCGTCGTGCTGGTGAGTGGCTACGGCTTCATCGTCTGGATCGTGCAGATGATCTTCGGGCCGCCAGGCCCGGCGTAAACCGATCGCTGCCGTCATCGCCCTGCCCCCAATAAAAACGGAATAACTGATGGGTACCCCCCTGCAAATCGCCAGTCTGCTGGTGCACTGCCGCCCTGAGTGGCTGGCCGCGGTAAAAGCCAACCTGCAACTATTGCCCGGCCTCGAGCTGCACCAGGAGAACACCAACGGCAAGCTGGTGGTGGTCCTGGAAGCCGAACACGAGTCACGCATCCTTGCCGCGATCGACCACATCCAGCAATTGCCTGGCGTGCTTAATGCCGCATTGATCTATCACGAAGAACTCCTCGAAGGAGACGCCTGATGAGCCTTACCCGACGCCAATTCGCCAAGGCCAACGCCGCTGCTATAGCAGCAACGGTTGCCGGCATGCCCATCGCTTCGACCGCGAGCAATCTCGTAACCGAAGCGGACGCCACCAACCTGAAGTGGGACAAGGCCCCCTGCCGCTTCTGCGGTACCGGCTGTGGTGTCATGGTGGCGACTCGAGAGGGTCGCGTCGTCGCCACCCATGGTGACGTCAAAGCGGAGGTCAACCGCGGCATCAACTGCGTCAAAGGATACTTCCTGTCGAAGATCATGTACGGCTCGGATCGCCTGACCCAGCCACTGCTACGCATGAAGGACGGCAAGTTCGACAAGCAGGGCGAGTTCCAGCCGATTACCTGGGACCAGGCCTTCGACATCATGGAGGAGAAGTACAAGGCCGCGCTCAAGCAAGGTGGCCCGGAAGCCATCGGCATGTTCGGTTCCGGCCAGTGGACAATCTGGGAAGGCTACGCCGCGAACAAGCTGATGAAGGCGGGCTTTCGCTCGAACAACATCGACCCCAACGCCCGCCACTGCATGGCCTCGGCCGCGTTCGGCTTCATGCGCACCTTCGGCATGGACGAGCCCATGGGCTGCTATGAGGACATCGAAGCGGCAGATGCTTTCGTGCTCTGGGGCTCGAACATGGCGGAGATGCACCCGGTACTCTGGACCCGCGTGACAGACCGCCGCCTCAGTGCGCCGAACGTCAAGGTTGCGGTCATGTCGACGTTCGAGCATCGCAGCTTCGAGCTGGCCGACATCCCGATGATCTTCAATCCGCAGACTGACCTGGTCATCCTCAACTACATCGCCAACCACATCATCCAGAGCGGTGCGGTAAACAAGGACTTCATCGAGAAGCACACCAAGTTCGCCAAAGGCGCGACGAACATCGGCTACGGCCTGCGTCCGACCGACCCGCTCGAACTCAAAGCCGAAAACGCTGCGGTGGCCAACACCTGGAGTGACATCAGCTTCGAGGACTACGCCGAGTTCCTGAAAACCTACACGCTGGAATACGCAGCGAAGGAATCCGGCGTGCCGGCCGAGCGGCTCCAGGCGCTGGCCGAGCTCTATGCCGACCCGAAGGTGAAGGTCATGTCGTTCTGGACCATGGGCTTCAACCAGCACACCCGCGGTGTCTGGGCGAACAACATGATCTACAACATCCACCTGCTCACCGGAAAAATCAGCGAGCCGGGCAACAGTCCTTTCTCGCTCACCGGCCAGCCTTCGGCGTGCGGCACCGCGCGCGAGGTCGGTACTTTCTCCCACCGCCTGCCGGCGGACATGGCGGTCGCCAATCCCAAGCACCGCGCCATCGCCGAAAAGATCTGGAAACTGCCGGAAGGCACCATTCAGGAGAAGCCCGGATTCCACGCAGTGGAGCAGAGCCGCAAGCTCAAGGATGGCGTATTGAAGGTCTACTGGACTCAGGTGACCAACAACATGCAGGCCGGCCCCAACGTCATGCAGGAAATCCTGCCAGGCTGGCGCAATCCGGAAACCTTCATCATCGTTTCCGACGTCTACCCTACCGTCTCCGCGCAGGCAGCGGACCTCATCCTGCCCAGCGCCATGTGGGTGGAAAAGGAAGGCGCCTACGGCAACGCCGAGCGCCGCACCCAGTTCTGGCATCAGCTGGTCACCGCGCCAGGCGAAGCACGTTCGGACCTCTGGCAGCTGGTCGAATTCTCCAAGCGCTTCAACGTCGACGAAGTATGGCCGGCCGAGCTGCTCAGCAAAGCACCCGAACTGAAGGGCAAAACGCTGTACGACGTCCTGTTCAAGAATGGCCAAGTCGACAAGTTTCCCAGTGACGAGATCACGAAGGGCTACGCCAATCAGGAAGCCGAAGCCTTTGGGTTCTACCTGCAGAAAGGTCTGTTCGAGGAATACGCCGAATTCGGCCGCGGCCATGCCCATGATCTGGCGTCTTTCGAGACTTACCACGAGACCCGCGGTTTGCGTTGGCCTGTGGTCGACGGCAAGGAAACCCAATGGCGCTACCGCGAAGGCTACGACCCCTACGTCGAGGCCGGCAGCGAGGTGCAGTTCTACGGCTACGGCGACAAGAAGGCGATCATCTTCGCGCTGCCCTATGACGTGCCGGCCGAAGTGCCGGATAAGGACTACCCCTTCTGGCTCAGCACCGGACGGGTTCTCGAGCATTGGCACACCGGCAGCATGACCCAGCGGGTCGACGAACTGCACCAGGCGGTGCCCGATGCGCTCGTCTACATGCACCCGGAGGACGCGCGCAAGCTCAATGCCCGGCGAGGCAGCGTGGTGAAGGTCATCAGCCGGCGCGGAGAAATGCAGGCACGGATCGAGACTCGCGGTCGTAACAAGCCACCGATGGGCCTGGTCTTCGTACCGTTCTTCGACGCCAACAAGCTGATCAACAAAGTCACCCTCGACGCCACCGACCCGATCTCCAAGCAGACCGATTACAAGAAATGCGCCGTGAAGATCGAAGTGGTCAGCATCGCCTGAGAGGAGAGTCGCCATGAAATTTCGTTTACTGCCGCTGACTCTGCTTGCGGTGTTCGGCCTGGCCATCGCTGCCGAAACCAACTATCCGCTGGACGCTCCGGCCCCGGACGGACGCCGCCCAGGCGGGACCATCACCCAGGAGTTCACCCCACCGAAGCTGCATGACGAGGAGAACAAGGACATCCGGCGCGAGCGCAACTATCCGGAGCAACCGCCGACCATCCCGCACAGCATCCGCGGTTATCACGTCGACAAGAATGCCAACAAATGCCTGAGCTGCCACAGCAGGGCCAACAGCGCACGCGCCCAGGCGCCGATGATCAGCATCACCCACTACACCGACCGCGACCAGCAGACCCTGGCAGCCGTCGCACCGCGGCGCTATTTCTGCACGCAATGTCACGTGCCACAGCATGATGTGAAGCCGCTGGTGGAAAACCGCTTCAAGAACATCGACGAGCTGCTGTACCGGGAAACCTCACCATCCACCAGCGGAAACTGAGGGGGCCTGGATGAAGTCGATCAAGTCGTTTTTCAAACGCTACTGGGGCGTTCTACGCCGACCCAGCGTCCATTACAGCCTGGGCGCGCTGACGCTCGGTGGTTTCATCGCCGGGATCATCTTCTGGGGCGGTTTCAACACCGCGCTGGAAGCCACTAACACGGAGGCCTTCTGCATTTCTTGTCACGAGATGGAAGACAACGTGTACATGGAGATCAAGGACACCATTCACTACAGCAACCGCTCGGGCGTACGGGCAACCTGTCCGGACTGCCACGTACCGCACAAGTGGACCGACAAGATCGCGCGCAAGATGCAGGCCTCCAAGGAGGTCTGGGGCACGATTTTCGGCACCATCAACACGCGCGAGAAATTCCTCGACAAGCGTCGGGAGCTGGCAGAGCACGAGTGGGCGCGCCTGAAGGCCAACGATTCGCTGGAATGCCGCAACTGCCATGACTTCGGCTTCATGGACTTCACCCGGCAAGGCAAGCGGGCATCGGAGTTCCACTCCACCGCCCTGGCCAATGGCGAAGCGACCTGCATCGATTGCCACAAGGGCATCGCGCACAAGCTGCCCGATATGCGGGGAGTGCCGGGCTGGTGATAGCGAGATAGGTGCCACGCCGCCTCGCGGCGTGGCGTCTTTTCCAGAGCAGCAACAAAAAAGCCCTGACCGATGGCCAGGGCTTTTTCATGCGTAGCGTAATCAGGCCTTGGGCAGCGTCACGCCGCGCTGGCCCTGGTATTTGCCGCCGCGATCGCGGTAGGACACTTCACACTCTTCGTCAGATTCAAGAAACAGCATCTGCGCCACGCCTTCGTTCGCATAGATCTTCGCCGGCAGCGTGGTGGTGTTGGAAAATTCCAGCGTCACGTGCCCTTCCCACTCAGGCTCCAGCGGCGTGACGTTGACGATGATGCCGCAGCGCGCGTAGGTGCTCTTGCCAAGGCAGATGGTCAGCACATTGCGCGGAATGCGGAAGTACTCGACGGTACGCGCCAAGGCGAAGGAGTTCGGCGGAATGATGCAGACGTCGCTCTTGATGTCGACGAAGCTTTTCTCGTCGAAGTTCTTCGGGTCGACCGTCGCTGAGTTGATGTTGGTGAACACCTTGAATTCATCGGCGCAGCGCACATCGTAGCCGTAGCTCGAGACACCGTAGGAAATCAGCCGATCATTGCCTTCGGTGCGCACCTGGCGCTCGACGAAGGGCTCGATCATGCCGTGTTCCTGGGCCATGCGGCGAATCCACTTGTCCGATTTGATGCTCATGGCTGGCGTCCTGAATAGCTGAAGTTGGGCGTGCGAAGACGCGCATCTTACCGAGCCTCGTGCGCGTGTTAAAGCATAGCCACCATGCGCAGCGTAGAGCTCGTCACACCCGGGCAACGCCGCTTGGCGAAGAAATTCAAAATAAAGCTCGCTTTGCTCCAGAAAAAAGGTATTGTTACTGGGCTGCTGCTGCATGTGTCACCGTGAATCGCTACATGTTTAGATTTCGATCCAAATATCGATACGACTCCTATCTCCTTGCACACAGTGATGTTCGGACCCTTTCAGTCCGCACTTTATTTTCAAAAACTTGGTTCAAGGAGACATCAAATGTCCAATCGCCAAACCGGTACCGTTAAGTGGTTCAACGATGAGAAAGGCTTCGGCTTCATCACTCCGCAATCCGGTGACGACCTCTTCGTACACTTCCGCGCCATCCAGGGCGACGGTTTCAAGAGCCTGAAAGAAGGCCAGCAAGTTTCCTTCGTCGCTACCCGCGGCCAGAAGGGCATGCAAGCTGAGGAAGTTCAGGTTATCTAACCTGAGTCTTCTCTGAAAAAGCCCCGCTTCGGCGGGGCTTTTTTATTCCTGCGATTTATCACCCGGACGCAGGCGGTGACGCTTGGCGCCACCGCCGCTACTGTTCAGTCCTCGGAAATCACGATCTTTGGCATCGACTGGGCGATGATCTGCCCGCTCTGCGCAATCCGAGCACCGACGGTACGCGCCACTTCCTGGTAGATCATCGCGATCTGGCTTTCCGGGTCGGCGATCACCGTCGGTTTGCCTGCATCCGCCTGGCTGCGGATCGCCATCGACAGCGGCAGCGATGCCAGCAGATCGACGTTGTACTGCGCTGCCAGCTTCTCACCACCACCCTCGCCGAACAGATGCTCCGCATGGCCGCAATTGGAGCAGATATGGATGGCCATGTTCTCCACCACACCAAGCACCGGAATGTTCACCTTGCGGAACATCTCTACGCCCTTCTTCGCGTCGAGCAGCGCTAGATCCTGCGGCGTGGTTACGATCACCGCACCGGCCACCGGGACCTTCTGCGCCAGCGTCAGCTGGATGTCGCCCGTTCCCGGCGGCATGTCCACCACCAGGTAATCGAGATCGTTCCAGGCAGTCTGGGTAATCAACTGCAGCAGCGCCCCGGACACCATCGGTCCGCGCCAGACCATCGGAGTCTTGTCGTCAGACAGGAACGCCATCGACATGACCTGCACGCCATGGGCTTCCAGCGGAATGAATGCCTTGCCATCGCGAATCTCTGGGCGAGTGCCCTCGGCAATGCCAAACATGATGCCCTGGCTCGGGCCATAGATATCGGCGTCCAGCACCCCCACCCGCGCACCTTCCCGCGCCAGCGCCAAAGCAAGATTGGCCGCCGTGGTGGATTTGCCGACGCCACCCTTACCCGATGCCACTGCGATGATGTTCTTCACATTCGCCAACGCGGGCACCTGATCCTGCGCTTTGTGCGCTCGGACTACGCAGTCGACCTGTACATCCGCGCGGCTTACACCTTCCAGCTGCTCGATTGCCATCGCCAACAGCTGCGCCCAGCCGCTGCGAAACAACCCAGCGGCATAACCCAACTCCAGCTGCACGCTGACCCGATCACCCTGTACGTCAATTGAACGCACGCAACCGGCGCTTACCGGATCCTGATTCAAATGGGGATCGGTGTACTGACGCAGTACGGTTTCCACAGCTTCACGGGTGACGGACATGGTTACTCCTAGAAAGACCGAGCAAATCAGACAGGCATCTTACCCCGCCCGCGAGTTCCGAGCCCACCGACGACCGGACGACACTGCTATAGCGGGGCGATCGGGCAGCGCGGATGAAAAATGCGCGCCGGACCTTTATAGTTGCAGACTTTCCTTCGCAATTCCGACTGCAGATTCCCATGTCCGAAGCTCGCCAGATTCTCGTTACCAGCGCCCTGCCCTACGCCAACGGTTCGATCCACCTCGGCCACATGCTCGAGTACATCCAGACCGACATGTGGGTGCGCTTCCAGAAGCTGCGCGGCAACCAGTGCATCTACGTCTGCGCCGACGACGCACATGGCTCGGCGATCATGCTGCGCGCTGAAAAGGAAGGCATAACGCCCGAACAACTGATCGCCAACGTGCAGGCCGAACACAGTGGCGACTTTGCCGACTTCCTGGTGGATTTCGACAACTTCCACTCCACCCATTCGGAAGAAAACCGCGAGCTGGCCGAGCTGATCTATACCCGCCTGCGCGACGTTGGCCACATCGCCACCCGCTCGGTGACCCAGTATTTCGACCCCGAGAAAGGCATGTTCCTCGCCGACCGTTTCATCAAGGGCACCTGCCCGAAGTGCGCGGCCGAGGACCAGTACGGCGACAACTGCGAGAAATGCGGCGCGACCTACGAGCCGACCGAGCTGAAACATCCGCGCTCGGCGATTTCCGGCGCCACGCCGGTGCTCAAGGACTCCAAGCACTTCTTCTTCAAGCTGCCGGACTTCGAGGCCATGCTCAAGCAATGGACCCGCGGCGGCGCGCTGCAGGAGTCGGTTGCCAACAAGATCGCCGAATGGCTCGACGGCGGGCTGCAAGAATGGGATATCTCCCGCGACGCGCCTTATTTCGGCTTTGAGATTCCGGGTGAGCCAGGCAAATACTTCTACGTCTGGCTGGACGCGCCGATCGGCTACATGGCCAGCTTCGAGAACCTGTGCAAGCGCCGCCCCGAGCTGAGCTTCGACACCTTCTGGAGCAAGGACTCGACTGCCGAGCTGTACCACTTCATCGGCAAGGACATCATCAACTTCCACACCCTGTTCTGGCCCGCCATGCTCGAAGGCGCCGGTTTCCGCAAGCCCACCGCCGTCAATGTCCACGGCTACCTGACCGTGAATGGGCAGAAGATGTCCAAGTCCCGTGGCACCTTCATCAAGGCGCGCACCTACCTCGACCATCTCAATCCCGAGTACCTGCGCTACTACTATGCGTCCAAGCTCGGCCGTGGCGTCGACGATCTCGACCTGAATCTCGAGGACTTCGTGCAGAAGGTCAATTCCGACCTGGTCGGCAAGGTGGTCAACATCGCCAGCCGCTGCGCGGGCTTCATCCACAAGGGTAATGGCGGAGTGATGGTCGATGCCAACCCTGAGCCCGAACTCTGGGCCGCCTTCCAGGAAGCTGCACCAGGTATCGCCGAGGCCTATGAAGCACGCGACTTCGCCCGCGCCATGCGCGAAATCATGGCGCTCGCTGACCGTGCCAACGCCTGGATCGCCGACAAGGCGCCCTGGGCTCTAAACAAGGTCGAAGGCAAGCAGGCCGAGGTGCAGGAAATCTGCGCCTTCGGTGTCAACCTGTTCCGCCAGCTGGTTATCTTCCTCAAGCCGGTGCTACCGAACCTTGCCGCCGCTGCCGAGCAGTTCCTCAATGTTAAGCCGCTGCGCTGGAACGATCACGCAACGCTGCTGGCCAATCACCAACTCAACGCCTTCACCCCACTGATGACTCGTATCGAGCCGGCGAAGATCGAAGCCATGATCGAAGCTTCCAAAGAAGACCTCGCCTCCAGCGAAGCCTCAGCTGCCCCGGCAGGCAATGGCGAACTAACCAAGCAACCGATCGCCACGGAAATCAACTTCGATGCGTTCGCCGCGGTCGATCTGCGTATTGCCCTGATCGAAAAGGCCGAGTTCGTCGAAGGCGCCGACAAGCTGCTACGCCTGACGCTGGACATCGGTGATGCCAAGCGCAACGTGTTCTCTGGCATCAAGAGCGCCTATCCAGATCCGGGCAAATTGGAAGGTCGTCTGACTCTCTACGTTGCCAACCTGGCGCCACGCAAGATGAAGTTCGGCATGTCCGAAGGCATGGTCCTGGCGGCGGGCCCTGGCGGCAGCGAGATCTACCTGCTGAGCCCCGATAACGGCGCCAAGCCGGGCCAACGCGTCATGTAAACCGGCTATTGCGTGCCGGCCTCGCGACCGGCACGCAATAGCCCGACGCTTAACGGAAACGCCATGAGCGAGCCTGTAGATTCTTCCCGCTGCCCACTCTGCGGCCAGCCCAACCAGTGCGGCGAATGCAACCCGACCGCGGCTCAGCCGTGCTGGTGCTTCAGCGCAGATATTGCCGACGATGCACTTGAGCGCATTCCTGCAGCCCTGCGGAACCGCGCCTGCATCTGCCCCCGCTGCGCCCGCGGCGAAACCGCAAACCCCGATGCGCCTTGACCGCTACCTCGGCAACCGCGCGCGCTTAAGCCGTCAGGATGTCCGGCGCCTAGTGGCCGACGGCCGAGTGATGGTCAACGGCAAAGTCAGCCAGGCCATGGACCAGGAAATTCGTGTCTTTGATCGCATCGAGCTGGAGGGAGAATCGCTGCAGGCCGGAAAGGCGGCCCGTTACCTGATGCTGCATAAGCCGGCAGGCTGCGTCAGCGCTACCCAGGATACGGCGCATCGCACCGTGCTGGACCTGATCGACGAACCGGACAAGCAGGACCTGCACATCGCCGGCCGTCTCGACTTCAATACCACCGGCCTTATGCTGCTCACCAACGACGGTCAGTGGTCCCGCCGCCTGACTCAACCAACCAGCCTGCAGGGCAAGGTCTACCTGGTTGAAACCGAAAACGAAATTGACCCAGCGTGCGTCGACGTTTTTGCCCGAGGCATGTACTTCCGTTTCGAAAACCTCACCACCCTTCCCGCCGAACTCGTGATACTCGCTTCAGACAAGGCCCGCCTCACCCTGCACGAGGGCCGCTACCATCAGGTCAAGCGCATGTTTGGCCACTTCAACAACAAGGTTACCGCCCTGCACCGCGAAAGCATGGGCCCTCTGATGCTGGACCCAGCACTTGAGCCGGGCCGGTATCGATCGCTGACTGACCACGAGATCGCGCAAATCTAGGCCGTTTTCGCCTGCCAGCCAGAAAAACCCGGGGTCGCCCTTCATTTCACCCAAACCTTCTGGTACAAAGGCACCCCTGAGCGGGCGTCGTATAATGGCATTACCTGAGCTTCCCAAGCTCATGACGAGGGTTCGATTCCCTTCGCCCGCTCCAGACACCTATCGTTAAGGCCCTGTTTTTACAGGGCTTTTTCGTTTCTGGCTTTTGGTGGTGTCGAAAAAGTGTCGAAAGCAGCATACAACCCTGCCTTAAGACGCAACCATTTCAGGAATTCTGGGAAAGACTTCCTGCCCCTGCGACCAAGCACTGAGCGCGCCCTCATCCGTCAATGCCACAAGCAATGCCTGCCCGAACTCGTGCGGAATGGATGAAAGACCCTTACCTTCGTACGCCAACCCGACACTATGGCCGATAGCCGCAGTCATCGTCACTAGGGCGTCAGCCTCGGGAATTGATGCGAGGTGTTCTTTACATGGCTCAATATCTATCGAGTTGAACTTGCGACACATGAACGGTCGGTAACTGTAAATTGAGCAAATGCCATCCTTCAGCAACGGACATGGGATTTTGTAATCCTCCATCCGCACCCCGTAGGCCTTTACCGCATGATGCTCAAGCGCCTCAATTAGCTGCGGCAAATCGTCAGGCTTGTTTTCTTTCAATTTCTTCGCAATATAAAAAGCTTCAGCCGGCAAAACCTCCACCCTGGTAGAGCAACAGTGGTTGCATCCCTTGCCGCAAGCGAACCTTACTCCCTGCCTCTTGACGTCATCGACAGCGTCTTCCGCATCACGATGTAGAGTCGCCACCAAATTTACGGCAAAGATAAGGCTCCCGTTCTCGCGAAGCTTCTTCTTGTATTTCTTGAGCGTTGCTTTTTCGTACTTTTGAAAAAGCATGGCCCTTTGCATCTCGTTCATAAATTTCCCTTTCGTTAATGATCGAACCTGACCAACAGCGGATAAGGTAAAGCGAAACGCCATTACTGCAACCCACCCAAGGGGCTCAGCCTAATGGCGTCGCTCAAATGCTCAGGCGCAAGGTGTGCATAGCGCATTGTCATGTTCAGCGACGCATGGCCCAGGATCTCCTTCAGCGTCACGATATGGCCACCGCCCATGATGAAGTGAGCCGCGAAGGTGTGGCGCAGGATGTGGCTTGCCTGTCCGCGTGGTGGCTTGATCGAGGTCGAGAGCAGGACCAGCCGAAACACGCCAATGCAGTTGGTGAACGGCCCGTAGGTTTGCCAGTGCTTCTTGATCGCCGCCGCCAGCTCGGGCGTAACCGGGACCATCCGCACCCGTTTCGACTTCGTATTGGCGAACACCAAGGCGTTGCCTCTGATCCGCTCCAGTCGCAGCGCTTGAGCCTCACCCCACCTCGCCCCGGTCGCCAAGCAGATACGCGCCACCATCGCCGGGTGCGGAGACGTGGTCCGCGCCTGGAGTGCATCGAGCAGCTCGGAGATCTGCGGCTTGGTCAGGTAGGCCAAGGGGCGCTCCTGCAACCGAACCGGACGAATACGGGTGAAAGGACAGGGATAGTCGATCACGTCGAGTTTATGCAGCTCGTTGTAAACGGCTTTCAGGTAGCCAAGGCGATTGTTCGCCGTCTTGCCGGTGACGCCAGCTAACATCCAACGCGCGCGTGTGGCGGCGATCTTCGCGCCATCCACCATACGAGCTATCGGATCGCCCATCGCCTTTGCACACGCTCGCAGGATCGCCACACGACGAACGCCATCGGAGAGCGAGACGCCGTGAAGGTCGAACCATAGCTCGACCAGCTCTGACAGCCTGCGCTTGTCCTTTGGCCGCGGTGCCCAATCGTTCGATTCGCTGCACTTGGCGCGACAGGTCGCCTCGAAGCGCATTGCCTCGGCCTTGGTCTTCAGCGTCTTGCGGAAGCGCTTGCCTTTGACCGGCTCAACATCGACCCGCCAGCGACCATCTGAGAGCTGCTGAATCGCCATCAGACCGCTCTGCCCCATCGAACGTGGCGTTCTTGAAGCAACGTCTTGATGTGCTTGTACAGATCACGCTCGCTCATGTCCTTGGCGGCGTAGTGGTCACGAATGACCGGCCAGCATTCCCACTCCTTCAGTCGATCAAATGCGGTTTTAGCGCCCACTCGCTCCCGTGCCAGCAGGCTTACGAAGTTTCCCAGGAATAGCTCCACGTTCTTGCCCGAGAAGCCCCGTGAGGTCTTGTAGTAGCGCTTGTATTCCGTTTCATCGACCAGGGAATCGACCGCCACGTCGACCCGCACGTCATCACGCATCAGCGTCCAGATCGGTTCGTATTGCCCTGGGCGATGCAGCAACTTGAACTGGCACAGCCCGTAGCGCCACAGGCCGTCCAAATGGGCGGAGAACGCCGCAAACGAATCCGTTTCAATGGCCTCGCCGGTCTTGGCACTGATCGACCCGCTGGCGAACTGCTGGATGACCGAATGGTGATAGCGCAGCTCGACCCGCCACACGTCCGCCTCGGGATCGTAGTTATCAGGATCGGCCGTATCGAACGAATCCCGGCGACGCCAGACGCTTTCCCAGAAGTCGAGCTTATCGGTTGCGCGGGCCTGTTCGGTTTTGTTGTAGATGCAGAGCTGAACGCCACCGGCTGAGCCGAACATGGACGTTTCGCCACGACCGTAGACGCTGGACTTGGTCGCCCAGTTGATCTCGTTGATCCCCGAGATATCCCGGTGCGTCCGCGCACGACAGTGCAGGCGTGCCACCAGATCCACCGGAGGCTTCCAGCCCTGGAGATCCAACGCCAGATGGACAGCGCACTGGTTTCGTTCGCGGTGCGTCATCACGGCTGCGGCGTAGTAGTCCATGCGCTCTTGCAGGCGCTCAGGCGACAGAGCGTCGATGGCGTGCGGCGACACCTCGATTTTCAGGTGCGGCCCGATGTTCTCCAGCTTGGCGTTGAAGTTCTTGATCAGCAGAATGAAGCCAAGGTCGGCGTTCTGCAGCTTGTACTGGTAACCCGAGTCCCGCCCTACCCGTCCCGCGTGCCAGAACTCTCCAGCGAATTCGACCATGACGCCCGGTTTCTCGAACAGCGCCATGATCTCCGGACGGATCAGCCCGCGATACAGCTGGCGGACCGTATCGACGCCGCAACGCAGCAAGCGAACGCCCGACAGGTCAGTCAGCTTGGCCGAATGGCTATCGAAGAACAGTCGCCCGGCTGGGGTTTCCTGAAAGTTCTGATCAACACGAATTTGGTCTTTAACGCTCATCTTCTTCTGCTCCAAATTGCAACGAATTGACACTGTTCAGTTGGGTTTATCTGACGTGTTACAGGGACGTCAGCGCGCGCGTTTGCACGCCGGCTCGTGCCTCGCCGCGCGTGCAAAGAGCGCGGAGCGCACGCGCGCTGACGGTCATCACCACAGGAATTGCCCCTTCTGGTACGGCACGACGGTCATGTTCGCGCCACCAGCGGGTTGCGCTGCTCCAGGGCGCGGCTCATGCATTGCCGGAGACTGGTTGTTCTGGACTTGCTGGGTTCGCTCGCCGGTGGAGCGATCAGGAAGGGTCGGATCGAAGAAGCCGTTTTCGACCACGCGCATGCAGAAGGCGAAGTCGGTTTCGACCCGCGTGCTCTGCTGCGTGTAGCACTGGCAGACGGTGGGTGTGCCGTTGACTACGGCATGCGCCATTCGCCCGAACTCGCGGGCATAGGTCGCAGGGTCGGTGCTGGACATGCAGTAGAGCCTGGGAAACGACACGGGCCGCGTCAGCTCGTCGTAGATCGGCGCCGACGATGGGACCTGTGGTATTCGAGGCACGCGCCGTCCGATGTAGCTGGCGACGCTTTCAGGCGCATCGGTCTTCGCTTCGCCCACCGGCTTGATGAACGCCCCGACCGTATCGCGTACCTGATCGACCATGCTGCCGGCCGGCGCGCTGGTAGCCGTCGCGGCTTGAGCTTTTTCGGCTGCATAGCGTTCATAGGCGCGATAAACGAGGATGCCGGCACCGACCAGCACGCAGATGGCCAAGACGAACTTGGTCGGCACCTTGGCCTGAAAGTGGTGCTTGGCGTTGCTGCTGGTGTAGGCACCGAAGTAGCGCTTATCCAGCCGCAGCGACTTCTTGTCGGCATCCTTGAAACTGGTTTTCAGCTCAACCTTCTCTACGACGACTTCAGATTCGAAGCGCAGTAGCTGGGCGGACTTGAAGACGCGCCAGTAGTGGATGTGCGTGTTGCACAGCCGACGAAGGTGCACATCGAGATAGCGCGGGTCCTGAGTGACGAGGTGCACCTCATGGCCCTGGTGGCGCATGGTCTCGAAGCGGGTGATGTGCTCCGGTGGCCGCGCCCTGGGATCGCGTGAGCCGAACCAGCCCTGCGCTTCGTCGACGACGATGATCGAGTCATTGGGCAGCTCAAACCATTTTTCAGGATCTTCGAACTCGAACCACTGCGCTTGCAGCTGATCGGGCTTGAGACCGTTGATGTTGTGGAAGTAGACGACGCGGCCTTCGGCGTGGGCCTTCTGGTCGACCTCGCGGATGGTGTTCAGGGTCTTGCCATGGCCGGGCTTGCCGGTGCGGATAACGAGCATGACGGCGCCTCCTTATGCGTCGATAGAGGTGCCGCCCGGCTTATGCCAGACCTGATTACGTTTGCGGTCGGTGGCCTTGTCGATGCCGGCGAGGATGAAGCGCGTGGAGATCGCGGCGAAATACAGGTTCACCACCACATCGAACTTCGCCAGTCCGAGAATCCCTTGGATGACCGGCCCGACATCGCCCATCAGCCCGAACAGGTAGTCCTGCGCCTGGCCAATGATGAGGTTGAAGCCCATGTAGGAGACGAAGCCGAAACCGATCATCTTCAGCACCATCTTCACCAGCGGCCCGACGATGATCACGAGCATCTGGACGATGAATAGAAACTGCATCATTGACCTCCTACGGCGCGGCCCACATACAGGGCGGCAAGAACGGTGGCCACGGCCACGAAGAGGCCGCTCAGGTCACTGGCGGCGCGGCATAGCGGTTCGTAGCTGAGCTGGAAAGTGCGACCGCCTGCTGTGGTCAGGCTGAAGCTCTCGGCGGCGGGACAGGCAGACGGCAGAAAGCGGGTGCCCTGGTTGATGAACGAAGGCACGTCGATGACGCCGTTACCTTCATCCAGCTGGAATCGGTCACCGGTAACAGCCGCCTCGATGGCGGACTGCTGTTTGGGGAAATCGGCCATTTCCTCAGCGAGGCACAGCTGTTCCTTCTGCTGCCGCAGGACTTCGCAATCAATCGGGTCACCACTGCACGAGAACGCCGCATCGCAGGAGCCGGCCGAGGCCAAACGCTCCGGGCCTTCTTCGCCTTCGCCTTCACCTTCCTGGCTTTCCTTACAACCAGACCCTTTGCATTCCTTGCTCTCATCGCCCGGGGTGCCATCAGGGTTGGTGCCAGAGGTGGCTTTTTCTTCGGCCGTGGTGGAGGTACAGGGCTTGGTGCCAACGCAGACGGTCTTGTCGGTGGTGGTGTTGGTTTCCGTCTTGGTGGAGCCGTCCGGGTTGGTGGTCTTGGTGGTTTCTTCGGTTTTCGTGGTGTCCTCAAGCCGTGGCGCAGGCTTGCCAGTGGTGCAGTGCAGGTAATCCCCGGCGTTGTCGCAATTGAGCTGGCCGGGTTCTTTCAGCTTTTCGCTACTGGTGCAGTTGCGCGATTGGGAGCCGTCCGGATTGGTGACCCAGTCACCGCATTGGCTTTCGCTGGTGAACTGCGGTGTGCTGTCGGCCGGGGGCTTGGACGGTGGCTGATCAAAGACACTGCCGGGAGGTGGGTTGTTTGAAGTGCATTGCGAGCCGGCGCCCTGGTAAAAAACCTTGCAATAAACGGAGTTCAGGTCCTTGCCGGTGGTGTCTTCCAGAAAGCGATTGCAGCCTTTGACCGTGGCGGTGCGGCTGTAGAGGCAGCCGCTTTCGCAGATCGAGGACGGCGGCAGAGAAGGCGGCACGGACGGGTCCAGGGAGCCGGCGTTGTACTCGTGGACGAACTCGCCGGTTGCGGTGGCGCACTGGTCGGGTTCAGGGGCGACACACTCGCCAGTCGAAGGGTCGTAAGTGGAATCAGGAGCGCAAGAATCGCCGCGTCTAGCTGCTGCGTTGTACCAAGAACCGTAACGCTCAAGCTTCCCGGAATAGGGATTGATATTTAATCCATATGTACGACAGGTAAAAGACGCTGTACCTTTTTCAATCTCCTGCTCAAACGAAACATATTGCCCGGAGTTTAATTGCTTGTAGTAGGCATGGTTTGCATTACAGGCGGCGACACCGCTGGAATATCTTATTAGCGGGTCCGGAAATTGAATGGTCCAATAATAATCTTCGGCGCTAGCGGGCAAGTGCCAGAGCAGCAAAGCCAAAAAAGCCCCAAAAATCCTTTTCATAATCACACCCGCCCAAAAAACACGAGATAAAACGCCAGGGTGGTGAGGATCAGGACGTACAGTTCGTAGCTCATGGCGTTTCCCTGGAAGAGAAAACCCCGCCGGAGCGGGGTTTGTTTGCTTCGGCACATGCAGTGCGCAATACCTTGGTTACAGGGCGCGGCGCATGTACTTGAACGCCATCGCGGCGATGATCACCGCGAACACCGCCCAGCCGATGGTTCCAACGTCAGTGCCGGCGGTATCCAGCGCCGCGGTAGCTTCAGCCGGGACGGCGGCGTAGACGGAGCCGGCCAGGGTGGACAGCGCGACAGCAGCGCCAACGCCGATTTTCTTGATGAATTGCTTGTTCAGTTGCATGGGTGATACCTCACTGTTTCAGGGCTTTTTTGAGGACCAGGAAGCCGAACACGGTGGCGAACAGAACAATCGCTTCGCCTTGCAGCTCGGAGACTTGGTCCCAGGTCAGTGCAGAGCCGTAGAGGCTTTGCATTTCCTCGACCGTGAGGGCGACCAGCGAGCCGGAGCAGATGGGCGAGCCGTCGGCGCCTTGCAGCCAGTCACCGTCACAGGCGAGGAAATTCATTCGCCGGCCTGCTCGAGGTCGGCGGGTTGTTCGGAGGGTTCGCAGTCGGGGCAGACGGCGAAATGGGGCGGCAGGCTGAGGTCGGGCAGCAGGTCGCTTTGCGGCGCGGGCAGCGCCATGAGCTTGCCCATGTCGTTTCCGCAGCAGTCGCAGTACACCCGGTCATCAATCAGCATGGCCGCCCCTCCCGGTTAGTTGGCTTTGGCCGGGTCGCCGGCTTTGGCCTGGGGTTGAGCTGGGGTGCGCGGGGTATCGGCTGCGGCGCGGGTCTGGACGGCTTCGAGCTGGAGCGCCAGATTCTTGCCCTTGTTCTGGCCACCCCGGGCAATCTCGAAGTGAATGCGCACCAGTTGCAGCGGCTCGAACTTAGCGCCGGCTGCGAATATCTCGTCGGCTACTTCGTCTGCTGCTGCCATGCCGATGATCGACAGGCCGTGTTCGGTCTTGCCGTCCGGCTCGTCGCCGTAGAAGACTTTGATGTACTTCTGGCCCGCTTCACCGTCGAAGCGTTGAGTGCCGAGAAATGCAACTTCCATAGTCGAACGTGCCATTTGTGTTTCCTCTTTCTAGTTGCGCTTAATTGCGCTGCTTTGCTTTCTGCAGGCCGAGCGATCCCGAGCGAGTGAAAAAGTAATTTCACTGCGACCGGCTTGTTACTTGGCTTGCGGGTTATCTATAGCTGTATTTGAACGCTCTTGGAACAACTATTTAGCAAGTATTAAAACAATCAATACTTCATTTTTTAATGAGACGAATAGTGCTGAATTGACACTTTCCATCTGAGCAAACATTAATTTAATTAATCATCCGCAACGCTGTTTAACACCAAGGGCTCTGCCCTTGTCATCCCGCTCTTGCCGCCGAGGGCTCGGGAGCGCGGGAGGGAAAAGCGCTCCCGCACTCACGAGCGGAGGCTGTTTCAGTTCGTGCAGGGTCAAGGGTGCGCTCCGCCCGTGCTTCCGTTCGCCGGATCGGTGAAGCGTGATCCGACGAGCCGGGAGCGCGGCCCCTGACCTGTTCGGCCACGCGCTCAGCCTGATAACGCTCAGCGACATAGCGACGCAGCTCGACGAGAGACCGGTGTTTCGTTGGCTCGCTACCGTCCAACGGAATGAACAGAGGAACGTCGCGGCGATAGGTAACGTGCCCATACAGCTCCCCGCCTACGGTCAGCTCCCGCCCGATCTCATGCCAGTTAGGCGACGCGATACGAACCTGCATCCGCTTACGCCCTACCCCACCAGCTCGAACGGTTCGTGAATCGGCACGTAGGGCGTTGGCTTGCCCGAGTCGTAGATAATGCTCCACCACTTCGCGGGGCGCTCGGGTGGCGTGTGCTTCTCGCAGATATAGGCCGGTTCCACTGTCCAGTCCGAGAGCAGAGGCTTCCAGATTCCACCAACGCACCCCATTTGCAGTGTGCGAATCGGCCGCGCATAGGCGGGGCGGCATTGGGCGCATGGTGTGGACCGGGAGGGATCGGATTTCGCCATTTCGCGTCTGGACCAGCAGACAGAGCAGTCGCAGTCCTGGGCGTGCGGAAGGCGTTGATAGCTGGCCGGCTTCTGCATAGGCCATCCCCTCCCCTGGCTTTCCGTAGACGGCGCGGATCATGCGGAGCGCTCCTGTTCATTGGTGCTGGGCGAAGGACGCTTCCAGGCGGATGACGATTTCGGCGTTCAGGGAGCGGCGTGCAGCCCAAGCGGACCGTTCGACCTGGGCGCGGAGTGCCGCAGGCATGCGCAGCTTGAATTGCGGGTCTGTGCGGCTCATTGGTTCACCCCCCCGGAAAACGCACCAAACGGGTTTTGCCCAGCTTCACGCTCTCGACAGCGCCAGTCCTGACCCAGCCAGCGACCATATCCACGGGCACACCGGCCAGAGCGGCGAATGCGGCTTGCGTATAGAAAGGAGGATTCATGCGGTCCACTCCTGTTCCAGCAGCCAGCTACGCAGCAGCGCGCTGTTAATCATGCGGCGCTTGCCGAGCTTTACGGTGGGGAGTACGCCCCGGTAGACCCAGGCGCGGGCCATGGAACACGTCAGACCGTTACGTTCCGCCCAGGCTTCGACGGTTTCCACGTCCTGCTGTGGGGCGATCAGCTTTGAAGGTTCTAGCTCTTCCAGTTCCATGCTCGTTCCGTCACTATTCGTGGCAATGCCAGTTATTCAGCACTGCGTTATCCATAACGGATAACCTCGAAACGGATAATGCCATTGCTAATCCAAATTGGATACATCACATATAGATCAAGTAGCTATGATTAAAGAGCGCGTTATAACTATTCTGAAAAGCTCAGGTATTCGGCTGCCCGAGCTGGAAGAGCGCACTGGCATCAGTCGATATACCTGGAACAACCTGAAGAACACAGCGCGAAAGCGCGAGATTAAGGCTGAGGAGATCGAAGCTATCGTTAAGCTCTTTCCTCAATATGCCTTATGGGTCGTCAGCGGAGAGATAGCGCCAGAAGCGGGGCAGATTAGCCCTGATTACGCTATTGCCGATTCAAACTTGCCGAGTCAAAGCGCGGGATAGCGATCACAACGGAAGTGACTAGGCGCTGGTATGCCCGCTTAAGACGTTAGAACAGCTTTTTGGAGCAGTATTAAGAATGGGAATCTTCGCAGAAAATTTAAATGATATTGAATCCTACTGCGCCAAGCTAGAAATGCTTTTATCGAAGCAAGAACTTATAGATCAGCGTGTCTCTTTATGCGTGCCCATGCTGAAGAAAATTTCAGATGAACCTGACGCTTATGATAAATCAGCAAGATTAAATGCTCAGTGGATCGGCGGAGAGTTACTTAGCATTATTGCCAACCGAAGAACCGACGATAGCTCACTGCAAGAATTAACACGTTACCTGGCTCGAATAGCAAGAGAAACCACACTTCGAACCCCTTACATACCAAAAACACCTGAAAAAGAGCTTCTTGATTTTTTCGACTATTCAAAAAATCATGAAACAACCGAAGACAAGGAAACTTCAGATCTTATTTGGGCCTCCATTCCAAAATACATAGTAAGGGAGCATCTAGATGAAGTTTCTAAAAAAGAGGATGATGTAACCAACCAGGTTAAAAGCTGGGAAGACCAACTCAAAACATATAAAGTAACCATAGACTCATATATCAGCGAACTTAAAGAGCAACAAGGAAAATTCAACTTCGTTCGACTATCAAAAGCCTTTCACGAAATGCACAAGAATAAGCAAAAGGAGCTTAAATCAAACTTTATCGCTTTGATTTCTCTAGGCGCTTTAGTGCTTTCCCCACTAATTTTTCAATTTGCAGTAAAGACACTCACGAACACAGACACCACACTCAACACCCTGAGCACGACGGAAGCATGGAAGCTAATATCTTTAGTTGGCTTAGAAGTGGCTCTACTTTATTTCTTTAGAATTGCACTGAAAAGCTACTACTCAACCAAAGCTCAACTTCTGCAAATTGAACTCAGGCTTTCATTATGCGCATTTATAGAAAGTTATGCGGACTTTGCAAAATCAAGAAAAACGAAAGACGCTGACCCCTTACTTAAGTTTGAATCAATAATTTTTTCCGGCATTACACCTGACGATAACAATGTTCCCAGCACCTTTGACGGCATAGATCAGATTTTCCGATTAGCAAAAGAACTTAAAGGAAAGTGATCACCGGCAACCTCCATTGACTCAAGTGCACGGAAGCAAACATGAAATCAGATTGGGATGATGCACCGAAATATCTACGCAACAGAAAGCAACCTAGCCCCTGGCGCTTCCTAGCGATCCTCGGCATCGGTTCAGTGTTGCTTTCAGGACTTGCGTTTACGTTCGGCAAGCCGGTCGTACTGGACGTAAACCAGATCAAGCAAGGCATTCATATTGGCGGCAACCCTTGGTTTAACCAAGAGCCAGAGCAGCCCATACAGCTTGCTAGCCAGCCTTCCATTGCAAGCTACGAAGCCCCAGAAGCAGAACCGACACCAGCTCCTCAGCAACGCCCGTTGACCCAGGAAGAAATCGAATGGTTCGAAGAAGGCACCGCCCGAGCGCTTCAGCAGCGTCAAACATCGTTCAACGATAGCAACTACACGCCACGCCCCTTCGCCAACACGATACAGCCACCACCGGCCCGCTACTACGCAGCCAACTCCACCAGCAGCACTCAGAAGCGCTCCGTTACCCGCCAGACTCACCTCAGCAACTGGAGCTGGGAGAATGGCCACAACAAACAGCGCATCAGCGGTCAGTTTGAGTGGACAGCGGTAAACGGCCAGATCGACTACAACAGCGTGTGCCAAAACTACAAACGAGGCTCGCTGATCTACCGCGACTGCCGAAAAGGGGCGAAGGTTGCGTTCAAGAAAATATGCAGCCGATACGAGCCAGCGTGCGCTGCCGAAAATAATTTTTTGCCCTAAATCTTGACAATGCTTATGGTAAATTACAAATAGTCGGATATGTATTCAGCATCGTCATCAGTAAGTCCGTATTGCCACAGCAACCAAATAAAAAATTTAGCCCGGAGATCAATCATGTGGCAGCTACTCAACAGAGCAATTATTCAGCCAGCAAAACAATATATTCCCTTTCTACTCTTAACCAGTGGGATTTTCTTAATTACTGCTGGCTCCATCTTCGGAGGCTATATAGACGGCCTGCCTTTAATACCGCATGGCACCGGAGAAGTCATGTCGAAAGCGGGCGGTGGTATCTTAGGTGCTGGAGTTTTTGCCGTAATCATGAAGTCCGCCCAATTCACAGAATATTTCCAGCGCAACATACATGATGTATTTTACAGACCTGACTCACTCGACAGCGTTGAATCCACACGATACAAGTGGGAAAAAATAACAAAGCACTTACTAAAAGATACCTTACCAGCATCACACCAAGATGCAACTTCCGTCATAATGAAGAAATTCTTCGACAACGAACTTGCGTTTCACTTTGAGAGATTCGAAGCAGCATACGACATAAGTCTTTCAGAAGATAAAAGATACGCCAATATAACCCATACAATAAAAGCCGATGTTGTGATTTCTCCAGGGCATGAAAGCGTCGAAATCAATCAACAAATATCTACTGACGGCAGCCTCAAGCTCACTTCGCTAGTCATTGACAATAAGCCAGTTGATATTGCAGCACATTTATCTAAGGATTGTGACAATGATGGCTTTTATAATTTCAGCGTAACCGTTCGTCCTTCTACCTCAAGTTGCCAGCCAGCGTCAGACCGACGAGTGACTATTGAAAGAAGCTATGAACACGTGCAGGATTTGGAAAAAGAGCCATATCTGATGGCCGCATTTGTACGTTACGTAAAAGGTTTTGTCCTGCAAGCAAAATGCCATAATTGCAACGTATTTTTTAGTACCACCGGAACCATAGATGACCCAGAAATGTCGATGGATGCACAAGGCAACATGCGATGGGTGCTAGCCGATAGGGATACCTTGCTTCTGCCCGGCGAAGGGTATATCTTCATCATCACAGTCTAATTGGAGGGGTGTCATGCTTCAGTCGAAGGAAACCATCTGATAGAGCGAAGCTCTAGGCTATCTAATCCCAAGCCCGCATTCGAAAGAATGTGGGCTTTTTTTTAGGCCTAAAGGTGCCGTTCAAGCTTACGCGCGAAATGTCGAAAAAGTGTCGAAAACACTGTGCCGAATTGTGCCGAAACGAGCAGACGGATCAGCCCGGAAACCGCATAACGACACGCTTTGCGACGGAACGACACACTAAGCAAAAGGGTTCGATTCCCTTCGCCCGCTCCAGTCATCGAAGGCCCTGCTTATGCGCGGGGCCTTTTCATTTGTGCCGGCGGATAGGCTGAGTTCGGCTACGAAGGGGCTTCATCGTCAGGTTGCTCTATCACCGTACTCAGCCGCGCAAGAACGTCAGCACTCGCTGTGTAAAGGCATCGCCAGCTTCGACGTTGGATAGGTGCGCAGCCTCGAAGGCGACGAGTTCGGCGCCGGGGATATTGGCCTGGATGAACTCGCCGTGCTCGACGGTCGTCACCGGGTCTTTGGCGCCGCAAACGATCAATGTCGGTGTCTTGATCGTGGCAAGCTGCTCACGATAGTCGGCGTCTCGCACCGCCGCGCAATTGGCGGCGTAGCCGTCCGGTGAGGTGCTGGCGATCATGTCGGTGATGCGTGCCGCAACCGCCGGGTTGGCCTGAGCGAAATCTGCGGTGAACCAGCGCGCGATGGACGCATCACGCATGTCGCGCATGGTCTGTTCGCGGCCGGCCAGGACGCTGTCTATCCGCGTGTTCCATACCTCGTCGGTACCGATCTTTGCTCCGGTGTTGCACAACACCAGACGCTGTAGACGCTCGCCAGCGTGGATGCCCAGCCACTGGCCGATCAGCCCGCCCATGGACAGACCGCAGAAAGCAAAACGCTCGATACCGAACGCATCGAGCATGCCGAGCACGTCCTGGCCCAGCTGTTCGATGCTGTAGGGACCAGGCGTCACGCCGGAGCCGCCGTGTCCGCGAGTGTCATAGCGCAGCACGCGAAAATGCTCGGCAAACGCCGCAATCTGGTCGTCCCACATCTGCAGGTCGGTGCCCAGTGAATTGGAGAGCACCAGTACGGGCGCATTTTCCGCGCCATCGAATCGATAGTTCAGGCTGACATCAGCCAGTTTTACGCTCGGCATTGTTCTTCTCACTTTGCGTTATGTTCGGCAGGCCGCTCTCTCAAGAGCCGTGCTCTCACCAAGTGTGGGCCAATCACGCAGGCCGCTTGATACGCGCTTGCATGTCGAGCGGGTGGAGCTCAATCCGCCTGCGCACATGGCCCAGCCGCCACTACAACCTGCTTGCGCGCGCGCAAAACTGCTCCCGCGCGCAACCGGTACTGCTTCGCTGTCAGACCCGCTCCACGACCAGCGCCAGCCCCTGCCCCACGCCGACGCACATGGTCGCCAGACCGAGACGGCCACCGGTTTTCTCCAATTGATGGACTGCCGTCAGCACCAGTCGCGCGCCGCTCATGCCCAGTGGATGGCCGAGCGCGATGGCACCGCCGTTGGGATTCACTTTCGGGCTGTCGTCGGGCACGCCGAGGTCGCGGGTCACGGCCAACCCTTGCGCGGCAAAGGCTTCGTTGAGTTCGATCACGTCAAAATCACTCACCGCGATGTTCAGCCGCTCACACAGCTTGCGTACTGCCGGCACCGGACCATAGCCCATGATGCGCGGCGCAACGCCTGCGCTGGCCATGCCGAGCACCTTGGCGCGCGGCTTCAGTCCGTACTTCTGCACGGCTTCGGCGCTGGCGAGAATCATTGCCGCAGCACCATCGTTGACGCCCGACGCGTTGCCGGCGGTGACAGTCTTGTCCGGGCCGTTGACCGGCTTGAGCTTGGCCAGCGCCTCGGCGGTGGTGTCGGCGCGCGGGTGCTCGTCAGTGTCGACGACCGTTTCGCCTTTCTTGCCCCTGATCACCACCGGGACGATTTCCTCGGCAAAGAAGCCGGCTTGCTGCGCGGCCGCGGCTCGCTGTTGGCTGCGCAGGGCAAAGGCATCCTGATCGGCACGGCCGACCTGCCATTCATCGGCGACGTTGTCGGCCGTCTGCGGCATGGCGTCAACGCCGTAGAGCTCCTTCATCTTCGGGTTGATAAAGCGCCAGCCGATGGTGGTGTCCTCGATCTTCTGAATGCGACCGAAGGCCGTATCAGCCTTGCCCATCACGTAGGGCGCCCGGGACATCGACTCGACGCCCCCGGCAATCGCCAGCTCCAGCTCGCCGCTGGAAATGGCACGGAAGGCGGTGCCGACCGCGTCCATGCCCGAGGCGCAGAGGCGGTTGAGCGTCACGCCCGGAACCGTCTCCGGCAGACCGGCAAGCAGCAAAGCCATGCGCGCGACGTTGCGGTTATCCTCGCCGGCCTGGTTGGCGCTGCCCATGAAGACCTCATCGACCGCTGCCGGGTCAAGGCCCGGGTTGCGCTCGAGCAATGCACGCAGCGGAATCGCCGCCAGATCGTCGGCGCGCACTGCAGCCAGCGCACCGCCGAAGCGGCCGATGGGCGTGCGCACGGCATCACAGATAAATACGTCGCGACTCATTCCTCACCTCCCAACTGACCATGAGCAGCAGCCGTGCGTGCTTCCAGGGCGCGCAGCGCCACCAACTCCTCGGCACGTGGCGCCTCGGTGACGGCCACATTGTCGGCAAAACGGATCTGCCAACCGGTGTTCTCGATCACCTGCTCACGCGCAACACCCGGGTGCAACGAAGTGACCACGAATTCATTGGTGCCTTCTTCCGGCTCCATGATGCACAGATCGGTGATGATCGCCACCGGGCCTGCCCCTGGCAGACCGAGCTGCTTGCGGTGCTCACCGCCCTCGCCATGCCCGACCGAGGTGATGAAGGCGAGCTTTTCGACGAAGGTGCGATGGGACTGCTTGAGGATGATCAGCACCTTCTTCGCACTGCCGGCGATTTCCGGCGCACCACCGGCACCCGGCAGGCGCACCTTGGGCTTGTGATAATCGCCGATCACCGTGGTGTTGATATTGCCGTACTTGTCCACCTGCGCAGCACCGAGGAAGCCGACGTCGATGCGCCCGCCCTGCAGCCAGTAGCGAAAGATTTCGCCGGTCGGAACCACGGTGTCGGCGGTTTCGGCCAGCTCGCCATCGCCGATGGACAATGGCAGCACCGACGGCTTGGCGCCGATCGGGCCGGATTCGTAGATCAGCACCACTTCCGGTGCATGGGTCAAGCGGGCCAGATTGGCGGCCTTGGACGGCAGTCCGATGCCGACGAAACACACGCTGCCGTTGCCCAGATTGCGCGCCGCGGCCACCGTCATCATTTCGTTGGTGCTGTAGTCATTGCTGAGATGAGCGCTCATCAGTTGGCCTCCTGCTGCTGGGCAATCTTCGCGCGGTAGGCGGCGAAATCGGTGGTGCCGCGAATATAGGTATCAATCCAGGCGGTGAACGCGTCGCGGTCACGGGCGATCGGGTCCCAAGCCTGGTAGAAACGGTTGTCGCGCTCGTAGTAGCCATGCGCGTATGACGGATGAGCGCCGCCTGGCACCAGGCACACGGCGGTCAGAGCCCAGGTCGGCAGCACGCAGGCATTCATCGGCGCTTCGAGGTCGTCGACGATTTCCTCGACGGTGACGATGCACCGCTTCGCCGCCAATGCCGCTTCCTTCTGCACGCCGAGGATGCCGCGGATCAGCACGTTGCCCTTGCGATCAGCCCTCTGCGCATGGATGACGGTGACGTCCGGACGCACGCTCGGCACGGCGGCCAGTACCTCACCGGTGAAGGGACAGGTAACCGACTTGATCAGCGGGTTGACCTTTGGCAGATCGGAGCCGGCGTAGGCACGCAGCACCGCAAACGGCAGACCGGACGCTCCGGCGACATAGGCATTGGCGAGATCCGCGTGGCTGTGTTCCTCGATCTCGAGGGCCTGCGGCCAGCCCTTCTCCACCGCATCGCGCAGGCGATGCAGCGAACCGACACCAGGATTGCCACCCCAGGAAAAGATCAATTTCTTCGCACAGCCGGCGCCGATAAGCAGGTCATAAACCAGGTCGGGCGTCATGCGCACCAGCGTCAGGTCCTGCTTGTTCTGGCGGACGATTTCATGAGCGGCAGCCGTGGGGATCAGGTGAGTAAAGCCTTCCAGCGCGACGGTGTCGCCGTTCTGGACGAAGCGCTCGACGGCGTCGCGGAGCGAGAGAAATTCAGCCATGAGTCGGATCTCGAGTTGTTTTCAGTACGCTGATTGCGTTGGGGAAAACGTTAACGGTCCGACCACGGCGCCACAATCCGATAATCGACATACTGTTCGATTATCGAACAGATACCTGACCAACTTCGAACGCTACGCTAATAGCGTGAAACGGCCCCGGCAAAAAGGTGCCGGCGCGCGTGTTGTAGGCGCGCCAATTGTCCGAGACAGCCGTGAAACAAGGCCTAGCCACCTTCGCGGTCAATGGAACAACCGCGTGCTGAGTTCACGACTGGCCTCCAATAGCACCGGCAGGAAGCGGGTTTCCAGCTCTTGGCGCGAAACGCGTCCGGCATGGGTCCCAACGTTGAGCGCAGCCAGAACCTGGCCGGCGGAGTCCTTGAGCGGCACCGCCAGCGAGCGCAATCCTACTTCCAGCTCTTGATCGATGATGACCCAGCCCTGACGACGGATATCGTCGATGCTGCTGCGCAGCGCTTCCGGTGTATGCAAAGTGCGACTGGTCTTGATCTGCAGGTCGGCGCGGGCGAGATAGTCGTCCAGCGCCGCGTCATCCAGCGCCGCCAGGAGGATGCGGCCCATGGACGTACAGTAGGCCGGCAGCCGGCTGCCCACCGACAGATCCACCGAGATCAACCGTTGCGGCGTCGCCGAGCGCGCCACGTAGAGCACCTCGTCGCCCTCCAGCGCCGCCATCGAGCAGGCCTCGTGCAGCTGCTCGCTGAGCCGGTCGAGGATCGGTTGCGCGGTCACCGCCAGCGGGGTCGACGAGAGATAGGCGTGACCAAGCGTCAGCACCTTCGGCAGCAGCGAGTAGGTACGCCCATCGGTGGTGACGTAACCCAGTTTCATCAGCGTGTGCAGGCAGCGGCGCACGGCTGCCCGGGGAATCTCGGTGCGATGGCTGATCTGCGCGATGGTGAGGTGGCGCTTGCGCTCCTGAAACGCATGGATCACCGCCAGGCCACGTGCCAAGGACGTCATGAAGTTGGGATCACCTGTCAGTGCGTCGATGCGCTTGGCTGGCGAGGCGATGATGGGTGGTGCCATCGGGGGAAAGTGGACGCGCTGGTCGTCAGTCATGGCAGTAACTCTGAGCTGGCAGTTCGGGCGATTATCGGCACAGCGACCGATTATCGCCAGCACCGGCGCAGGGCCGGTGTCAGCACTCCCGGACCATCATGGCCGTAGCGAGTGAACCCATATCCGAACCGAGCCGCGCGCCGGACGTCTACTGAACAGGCGGCCGAG
The DNA here is from genome assembly GCF_000327065.1 of Stutzerimonas stutzeri RCH2. Classification (NCBI taxonomy): domain Bacteria; kingdom Pseudomonadati; phylum Pseudomonadota; class Gammaproteobacteria; order Pseudomonadales; family Pseudomonadaceae; genus Stutzerimonas; species Stutzerimonas stutzeri. The sequence goes on from NC_019936.1 coordinate 3,250,284, forward strand.
ACGGGGCCACTCTCTCTTGGCGCAATGGAGGATGGTGGATGAACGTAACCCGCGGGGTGATCTGGCTGGCACGCAGCGGCTATGCGGCAAGAGGCGTGGTGTACGTGATCATTGGATTTTTCGCGATCATGGCCGCGATCGGCGCAGGAAAGACTGTAGATACCAAAGGCGCAGTCCAGCAGCTGCTCGGGCAACCCTTCGGGAGCATGCTGCTCTGGCTGGTGGTGATCGGCCTGCTCGCGCATGTGGCCTGGCGATTGACTCAGGGTATCGGCGATACCGATAGGCACGGTCACGACGCCAAGGGCGTATTGGTACGTACTGGCCTGGTGAGCAGCGGCATAGTCAACCTGCTGCTCGCGCTGTTCACCCTGAGCCTGTTGGTGAGCGGGCTGGATCGTTTCTCCGAGGGTGGCGGCGGCTCTGGCAGTGACAAGACCGATAGCCTGATGCGCCTGCTGGGCCTGGAGCATTCCCACTGGCTGATCTGGACGATCGCGCTTATTCCACTGGGGGTTGGCATTGCGCACCTGATCAAGGCCTGGCGCGCGCATTTCGAACGCTACTTCCAGTGCGATGAACGCACCATGCGCCTGGTCAGTCCCGTTTCCCGTGTTGGGCTGGCTGCCCGGGGCTGTTCATTCCTGATCATCGCCGGACTGCTGTTCATGGGTGGCAGCCGCTACGAGCCCACCGATCCACCGGGCCTCAAGGAAGCACTGGAAGCCCTTCAGGGTCTGCCCGCAGGCGGCGTGCTACTGCTGGCAATTGGTGTCGGCATGCTCGCCTTCGCCGTGTACAGCTTCGCGGAAGCGCGCTGGCGGCGGATCGACCTTTCGGAAGTGACGGATTGAAGCCTGGCGGCCGAAGAGGTAGCCAAGTAGAGACGATGCGCTGAGCGGACTGGCGAAGGCGCCGTGCAGGTCGAGCAGCCACGCTCGACCTGCACTGTCTGATCAACCGGCGTGATAATCCGCGTCGGCTTCCTCGAAGCGCTTGACGATGCTCGGGGCCGGCTCGGCGCCCAGCTTGCTCACCACGAAGATGGCGATGCTGGCGAGGATGAAGCCAGGGATGATCTCGTACAGGCCCAGACCGATGAATTCCTTCCACACCACCACGGTGACCGCACCAACCAGCATGCCGACCAGCGCGCCGTTGCGGGTCATGCGCTTCCACAGCAGCGAGATCAGCACCACCGGACCGAACGCCGCGCCGAAGCCGGCCCACGCGTAGGACACCAGCCCCAGCACCTTGCTGTCCGGGTTGGAAGCGATGCCGATGGCGATCAGTGCGATCAACAGCACCATGCCGCGGCCGACCCAGACCAGCTCGGTCTGCGAGGCGTTCTTGCGCAGCATGGCCTTGTAGAAGTCCTGCGTCAGCGCACTGGAGCTGACCAGCAGCTGCGCACTGAGCGTACTCATCACCGCCGCCAGTACGCCGGACAGAATGATGCCCGCAACCCAGGGGTTGAACAGGATCTTCACCAGCTCCATGAACACCCGCTCGCCGTTCTGGCTGACCGCACCAGCCTGCTCCGGATGGTCGGCGAAGTAGGCGATGCCGAGGAAGCCCACCGCGACGGCGCCCGCCAGAGTCAGGATCATCCAGGTCATGCCGATGCGGCGGGCGTTGGGGATGGTCTTGATCGAGTCGGCGGCCATGAAGCGCACCAGGATGTGCGGCTGGCCGAAGTAACCCAGGCCCCACGCCAGCAGCGAGACGATCGCGACAAAGGACAGCCCGCGGAACATGTCGAAGTTGGCCGGGTTCTGCGCCTCGATAGTGGCCATCGCAGTGCCCATATCGCCGAGGGCGAGGATGACGAACACCGGAGTGACCAGCAGCGCGAAGATCATCAGCGTGGCCTGCACGGTGTCGGTCCAGCTCACCGCGAGGAAACCGCCAATGAACACATAGAGGATGGTCGCCGCTGCACCGACCCACAGTGCGTATTCGTACGGCATGCCAAAGGTGGACTCGAACAGGCGCGCACCAGCGACCACGCCTGAGGCGCAGTAAATCGTGAAAAACACCAGGATTACCAGCGCGGAGAAGATCCGCAGCATGCGGCTCTCGTCCTCAAAACGGTGCGAGAAGTAGTCCGGCAATGTGAGGGCGTTGTGGTTGTGCTCGGTGTGCACGCGCAGACGGCCGGCGACGAACAGCCAGTTGAGCCAGGCGCCGACGATCAGGCCGATGGCGATCCAGCTTTCCGACAGGCCGGCGACGAAGATCGCGCCGGGCAGGCCCATCAGCAGCCAGCCGCTCATGTCCGAGGCACCGGCCGACAGCGCGGTGACGAAACTGCCGAGGCTGCGGCCGCCGAGGATGTAGTCAGAGAAATTCTTGGTAGCGCGGTAGGCAATGAAGCCGATCAGGATCATCGCCGCAATGTAGATCACGAAGGTGATCAGAGTGGGAGTGCTGACGTTCATGGGACTTGTTTTCCTTGTTGGTCCTGACGCTCCGCCACAGCCCGGGATGCGACCGGCACCCGTAACGGAGCAATCGAGGAGCGCAAGGATAGCGCGTCGCTGCCATCCGCGCCCGTGGCTGCGAAGGTCCCTAACGCAGGGTCTGGCCTCTGCAAACGAAAAAGGGCCGGCAACCGGTGCCGACCCTTGCGCTGTGACAATCAGCCTTATCAGAACGCCAGGCGCATGCCTACGGTCAGGTTACGTCCGGGCAGCAACACGTCGTCCTTGATGAAGGAGGTGTGCTGGCGGGCCTTCTCATCCAGCAGGTTATTGGCCTTGAGGTAGAGCAGGTAGTCGGTCTGGTTCAGCGAGCCGCTGTAACCCAGGCTGGCACCGAGCATGTTGTAGCCACCGGTTTCACTCTCGTAATCGGCCAGCTCGTCCTGACGCTGCACGCGATAGAACTCCAGCTGACCATTGAGCGCCGGGGTAAAGCTCTGATCCAGCCGCACGCCCAGGCGATCGGCCGGGATGCGCGGCAGGTCGCCACCACCGTCGCGCAACTTGCCACGCACATGGTCGCCGAACAGGGTGAAGGCGGTGGCGTCGGTGGCCTGGAAGCGCACCTCTCCTTCGGCGCCAGTGAGCACGGCATCCTGCTGGCGGTATTCGATCTCGCGGTAGCCACCACCGATGTCGTTGCCGGTGTCAGCGGCATAGATGAAGTCATCCACCTCGTTGCGGAAAACGCTGAGGCTGAAGGTGGTACGGCCGGCGAACTTGCGCAGGGTGATCTCGGCGTTGTGCGAGGTTTCTTCTTCCAGATCGACATTGCCCAGCTCAACGGTACGGGTCGCCGCATGTGGGCCGTTGGCGTAGAGCTCCTCGGCACTGGGCAGGCGCTGCGAGCGCGTCAGCGAGAAGCCCAGCGAGTACTGCGGCGCGAAGGTCCAGACCGCACCAGCGGACATCGAAGTGCCGCTGTGATCGGTATCCGGACGGCCATCGGCATCGATGTCCTGCCATTCGTGGCGCAGGCCGAGTTCGTAGCGCCAGGCGCCGGCGGTGTACTCCTCAAGCAGGAACAGGCCGTGGTTGCGCGTCAGCGTCTGCGGCACGTAGGCCTCCTCGCCGAGGGCTTCGAAGTCGCGACGCAGGGTCTGCGCGCCGAGCACACCGCGCCAGCCGAACAGAGGCTGATGGGTCAGTTCCAGACGCGCGTCGGTGGCGTCGTTGTTGAAGCGGGTGCCCACTTCGCCGCCTTCGATTTCCTTGTGCTGATAGTCGCTGTGGCCGATGCGCAGCCGCGCCAACTCGAAGCCCGGCAGCGGATCGCTCAGCTCGCCGCGCAGGTCCCAGCGCTTCTGCCGCATGTCGACGTAAGGCACGCCGCCGCCCTCCTCGTCATGATCATCCTCATCTTCGTCATCATGCTCACCGCAGTGCCATTGAATGCCGTCCAGGTGACACTCGGCGTGCTCGTGGCCCAGCAGCCCGTAGCGGTTGTTCTGTTCGCCATAGGCCATGCCGATGTAGCCGCGCTCGCCGATGAAACTGGCACCCAGATTGAAGCTGTCGGTGTCGTTGTAGGAGCCTTCCTGCTTGTTCGACGAACCGGGGATTTCATAGGGGTCGGCCTGCCGCTTGGTGCCCTCGGCGCGCACAGCGAAGTTGCCACTGCCCGCCGTGATACCGAACACCCCTGCCCCTTCATTGGCGACGCTGTTGGCGCGCAGTTCCAGCTCGCCTTCGTAGCCCTTCTCCGGGACGCGGGTGGGAATCTTCTTGTCGATCACGTTGACCACACCGCCGATTGCGCCGCCGCCGTAGAGCAGGGTTGCCGGCCCCTTGAGCACTTCGATGCGCTCGGCCAGTAGCGGTTCGCTGGTCACCGCGTGGTCGGGGCTGATGGTGGAGGCGTCGAGCAGCTCGACGCCATCGCTCAGCACCTTGACCCGCGCGCCGTCCAGCCCGCGAATCACCGGACGCGCCGCACCGGCACCGAAACTGCTGGAGCGTACGCCTGGAACAGTCTCCAAGGTTTCGCCCAAGGTCGCCTCGCGACGCAGCACCAGTTCGTCGCCCTCCATCACAGCAGCCGGGGTGGTCATCTCATGGCTTTGCTTGGCCAGGCCGCTGGCGCTGACCACGACGGATTGCAGTTCGACCGGCTCGGCGGCCCAGGCAGCCGGAACCAGGGCCAGGCTGATCGACCAGGCCAGGGGGTGACGCTTCAGTTTCATGTGACTCTCCAGACAGTGGCGGTTGCCTTCCGAGCAACCGGGGACGGCTGTGCGCCGGCGCCTTTCGCTTTGGGCGCAGCTTCGCGGGGGGAGAATCTAGCATGTTATATCGTAACGTTTAACTCTGTTTTTACTGTATGAAGTACAACGGATCTGACTTGTCCGTGGTCGAAAGGGAAATGCCGTGCGGCCTTCGCGCGGCTCTGGCACCGCTTCGGGAGACAGATCATGACCGTAGACATCGACACCACCACCGGTACCTGCTGCGTGGTCATCAGTGGCAATACGCACCGCAGCGCCCTGATGGACGTCCGCATCACCACCGATCCACAGGCACGCATGTCGGTTATGAATATCGACGGCACCAGCATCCATGTGCCGGAAGACGAAGCCGAACACCTGATCGCGGCGGGTGCGGTGGACGACCGCTCCAACCTGGTAGCGGACGACTGACCACGACCAGAAACGCAGAACCCCGGCTAGCCGGGGTTCTGGTGCTAGGGTGGATGGCCGGAACCGGCCACCCGCCTATGCTGGTCTAGGCGGTCATAGCCACCCTGCGCAGGTCAACCGGCGTGATAATCCGCGTCGGCTTCCTCGAAGCGCTTGATGATGCTCGGGGCCGGTTCGGCGCCCATCTTGCTCACCACGAAGATAGCGATGCTGGCGAGGATGAAGCCAGGGATGATCTCGTACAGGCCCAGACCGATGAATTCCTTCCACACCACCACGGTGACCGCACCGACCAGCATGCCGGCCAGCGCGCCGTTGCGGGTCATGCGCTTCCACAGCAGCGAGATCAGCACCACCGGACCGAACGCCGCGCCGAAGCCGGCCCAGGCGTAGGACACCAGGCCCAGGACCTTGCTCTCCGGGTTGGAGGCGATGCCGATGGCGATCAGCGCGATCAGCAGCACCATGCCGCGGCCAACCCACACCAGCTCAGTCTGCGACGCGCTTTTGCGCAGCATCGCCTTGTAGAAGTCCTGGGTCAGCGCGCTGGAGCTGACCAGCAACTGCGCACTAAGCGTACTCATCACCGCCGCCAGTACGCCGGACAGAATGATCCCCGCAACCCAGGGGTTGAACAGGATCTTCACCAGCTCCATGAACACCCGCTCGCCGTTCTGGCTGACCGCACCAGCCTGCTCAGGATGGCCAGCGAAATAGGCGATACCGAAGAAGCCCACCGCCACGGCGCCCGCCAGCGTCAGGATCATCCAGGCCATGCCGATGCGGCGGGCGTTGGGAATGGTCTTGATCGAGTCGGCGGCCATGAAGCGCACCAGAATGTGCGGCTGGCCGAAGTAACCCAGGCCCCAGGCCAGCAGCGAGATGATCGCAACGAAGGAGAGCCCGCTGAACATGTCGAAGGCGGCCGGGTTCTGCGTGGCAATGGTGTCCATCGCCGCGCCCATGTCGCCCAGGGCGAGGATGACAAACACCGGGGTGATCAGCAGGGCGAAGATCATCAGCGTGGCCTGCACGGTATCGGTCCAGCTCACCGCGAGGAAGCCACCGATGAACACATAGAGGATGGTCGCCGCGGCGCCGATCCACAGTGCGTACTCGTACGGCACGCCGAAGCTGCTCTCGAACAGCCGCGCGCCAGCGACCACACCGGAAGCGCAGTAGATGGTGAAGAACACCAGAATCACCAGCGCGGAGAAGATCCGCAGCATGCGGCTCTCGTCCTCGAAGCGGTGCGAGAAGTAGTCCGGCAATGTGAGGGCGTTGTGGTTGTGCTCGGTGTGCACGCGCAGACGGCCGGCGACGAACAGCCAGTTGAGCCAGGCGCCGACGATCAGGCCGATGGCGATCCAGCTTTCCGACAGGCCGGCGACGAAGATCGCGCCGGGCAGGCCCATCAGCAGCCAGCCGCTCATGTCCGAAGCACCGGCCGACAGCGCAGTGACAAAGCTGCCGAGGCTGCGACCGCCGAGGATGTAGTCGTCGAAGTTCTTGGTAGCGCGATAAGCGACGAAACCGATCAGGATCATCGCCGCGATGTAGATCAGAAAGGTGATCAGCGTGGGTGTACTGATGCTCATGTGTGTCCCTCGTTAGTTGTTGTTCGGCACAACGCGAGCGGACCCGCATCGCACCTTGGCAGAGGGCGATGGCGCCAAGGCCATCACCTGTGACAGACCCAACGGGGCCCGTCAGTGGCGGAAGAGCGTCCGCCAACTGTCCATTTGTTGTTGTGATCCGCCCGCGCGTGCGGCCGGTGACGAAGCACTGGCGGGTTTTCAGTCGTCGCCCAGCGACAGCAGCGAGGCGTTGCCGCCCACCGCGGTGGTGTTGGTGGAGGTGGTGCGTTCGTTGGCGAAACGCAGCAGATAGCTGGGCCCACCCGCCTTCGGGCCAGTACCCGACAGGCGACATCCGCCGAACGGCTGCACGCCGACCACCGCACCAATCTGGTTGCGATTGACGTAGAGGTTACCGACCCGCGCCAGTTGCTCGATGCGTTCGGCGGTTTCCTCGTTGCGGCTGTGCACGCCGAGGGTCAGGCCGTAGCCGGTACCGTTGATCGCCGCGACCACCTTTTCCAGATCCGCCGCGTCGTAGCGCACCACGTGCAGCACCGGACCGAAATGTTCCTTCTTCAGCTGGTGAATGCCGTCGATCTCGAAGGCCACCGGCGCCACGAAATGACCGTTCAGACCAGCCGGCACTGTCGCTTCGGCGATCAGGCGCCCTTCGCTCTTGAGCTGCTGGATGTGCGCCAACAGGCCTTCGCGGGCTTCCTGATCGATCACCGGACCGATGTCGTTCTCGCGCAGATGGGTCGGGCCGACCCTGAGCTCGGCCATGGCGCCCTTGAGCAGGTCGATGACCCGGTCGGCGATGTCGCGCTGCACGTAGAGCACGCGCAACGCCGAGCAGCGCTGGCCGGCACTGGTGAAGGCAGAGCCGACGGCATCCTTGATGACCTGCTCGGGCAGCGCTGTGGAATCAACGATCATCGCGTTCTGCCCACCGGTCTCGGCGATCAGCGTGGCGATCGGGCCTTCCTTCTCGGCCAGCTGGCGGTTGATGATGCGCGCCGTGTCGGTCGACCCGGTGAAGCACACGCCGACCACGCGCGGATCGCGACAGAACACACCGCCCAGGGTGGCGCCGTCGCCGGGCAGGAAGGCGATCGCCTCCTGCGGCAGGCCGGCCTCGAACATCAGCTCCAGTGCGCGCGCGGCGATCAGGCTGGTCTGCTCGGCCGGCTTGGCCAGCACGGTGTTGCCGGCCACCAGTGCCGCGGTGATCTGGCCGAGGTAGATCGCCAGCGGGAAATTCCACGGGCTGACGCAGACGAACACGCCGCGGCCTTCATGGAACAGTTCGTTGCGCTCGCCAGTCGGGCCCTTGAGCTCCTCACGGCCAAGCTTCAGCCGCGCCTGCTGGGCGTAGTAACGGCAGAAATCCACCGCCTCGCGTACTTCGTCGATACCGTCCTGCAGCGACTTGCCGGCTTCCACGGTACACAGCGCCATCAGCTCGGCGCGGTGCTGCTCCAGCAGATCACCCAGACGCTCCAGCACTGCGGCACGGGCTTCCACCGGCGTGGCATTCCAAATCGGCCAGTAGGCTGCCAGGCGATCGATGGCCTGGCGCGCCTGGTCGGCGCTGGCGAACTGCGCCTGGCCGACGACCTTGTTCAGCTCATAAGGGCAACGCACCTCGGACGGCGTACCGGCAAGGGTCCGGCCGCTGATGACCGGTGCGGCTTGCCACTGGCGCTCGAGGAAGGGCTGATAGGCGCTGGCCAGTTCGGTCCATTGATTCTGGATGTTCATGTTGATCCCTTGAGAGTTCTTGCGGTTGCCGAACAGCGCCGGCGGCAGCGGAATGCGCGGGTTGCCCGGCGCGGCGAATCTGCGCAGCTGGGTGACCGGATGATCGATCAGCGATTCGACCGGCACGCGCGGGTCGACCAGCTGGTGAACAAAGGACGAGTTGGCGCCGTTCTCCAGCAGGCGACGCACCAGATAGGGAAGAAGATCCTTGTGCGCACCGACCGGTGCGTAGATCCGTACGTTGCGGGCGTACTTCTCGATCACCGTGTCGTACAGAGCATCGCCCATGCCGTGCAGGCGCTGGAACTCGAACTCACGCGGCTGCGCCGTTTCCTCGGCCATGGCCAGGATGCAGCTGACGGTGTGCGCGTTGTGGCTGGCGAACTGCGGGTAGATCACGCCACGGGTGTGCTCGGACAACAGGTAGCGCGCGCAGGCGAGGTAGGAGGTGTCGGTGCCCTCCTTGCGGGTGTAGACGGGATAGCCGTCCAGCCCCTGCACCTGGCACTGCTTGATCTCGCTGTCCCAGTAGGCGCCTTTTACCAGGCGCAGCGGAATACGCTCACCGAGTTCGCGGCCGAGCAGCGTCAGCCAGACCAGCACCGGCAGGCAGCGCTTGGAGTACGCCTGGATCACCAGACCGAACTCGCCCCAGCCGGCGATGGCCGGGTCGCGCAGGAGCTTTTCGTACAGCTCCAGCGATAGCTCGAGGCGATCGGCCTCTTCGGCATCGATGGTGATACCGACGTTCAACCGCCGCGCAAGAATCGCCAGTTCGCGGACACTGCCAAACAGCTCGGTGAGCACGCGCTCGCGCTGGGCGAGTTCGTAACGCGGATGCAGCGCCGACAGCTTGATCGACACCGACGGACGCGGGCCCTTGCCGACCTGCGGCTCGGCACCGACGGTTTCCACGGCCTGACGGTAGTCGGCCATGTACTTGGCGGCGTCTTCGGCGGTCAGCGCGGCCTCGCCGAGCATGTCGAAGGAGTAGGTGTAGCCCTTCTCGCGCTCGGGACGACCGTTCTTCAAGGCTTCGGAAATGGTCCGGCCAAGCACGAACTGCTTGCCCATCAACTTCATCGCCTGATTCATCGCGCCGCGGATCACCGGTTCGCCGGAGCGTTTGAGCAGGCGACCGATGACGTTCTTCGGCCGGCCATCGGCGGTTTCCGGATCGACCACCTTGCCGGTCATCACCAGCCCCCAGGCGGCGAAGTTGACCAGCACGTTGTCGCTCTGGCCGAGGTGACGTTCCCATTCGGCGGCGTTGAGCTTGTCGCGGATCAGCGCGTCGGCGGTGGCGGCATCCGGCACCCGCAGCAGCGCTTCGGCCAGACACATCAGCATCAGCCCTTCCTGGGTATCCAGGCTGTACTGGCGCAGCAGCGCATCGAGCGTGTCGACGGCATTGTCGCGCCCGCGAACCGCTTCGATCAGGCTGCGCGCACGCTCGCGAATGGCGGCAATGCCTGCCTCGCCGGGATCGGCAAGCTGCAACAGTTCGGTGAGATATTGCGCCTCGTCAACGCTGTAGTTGGCGCTGATGGCGGGAAAGAATTCCGCGGCTTTCTGGTTGGCGAAGGCGCCATCCAGCACGTGACCGGCCTTGAACATGCGCCGCTCCTCTTGTGATTGTGTCTGCTTAAAGGTCTAGTCCACGGCCAGGCTGTTGGTGCAGCACAAGACAATGAGCCAGGTCGGGAGACGGAATGTAGGGGCAGCACAGCGCGTCGTTCTTGCGCAAAACTACGGAAGTTTTACAAAAAACTACGAAAGCCGGACGCCGAAACACGGAGGTAATGAAAGCGCAACAGAATGGCGCAGGAATATGTGCCTGGTAGCTGAAGAGCCCGAAAACAGGGCGATCAGCAGTCGGACTTGCGCAATCCGCGAGGGGTCAGACCCAGATAGCGACGGGTCGCCGTGGTCAATGCGCTCTGGCTGGAGAAGCCGCACTCCTCGGCAATCCGCACCAGCGGCAGCGGCGTTTCGCGCAGCAGGCGGGCAGCACGGTCGAGGCGGGTCTTGAGCAGGTACTGGTGTGGCGTGAGGCCGACACAGTCCTTGAACTGGGCGTGGAAATGGCTGGGGCTGAGGCAGACGACCTGGGCTAGCTCGGCTACGGTGATGCGTCGCGCCAGGTTGTCCTGAATATGGCTGTCCAGCCGCTGGATATCGAGCGGGCCAACGGGGCGCTGCAGCGATTCACCAAATAGTCGCAAGTGCAGCGCCCGCAACAACACGCCGCCCAGCGCCCGGGCCAGCAGTGGATCGCTGCCATAGCGCGCCAGCTCGGCGCCGGCGTAGGCCAGCAGGTTCTGGAAATCGGCATCCAGCGCCGGATAGCGCGGCGCTTCGAACAGCCGAGCCAGCAGCTCCGGGTCTTCGGTGCCGACATCCTGCTCGTCCAGATCGATGATCAGCATGCGGTTGTCGCCCATGCCGGCGAAGCCGTGATCGGCATCGCCCGGCACCAGACAGGCGCGCATCCGACAAACCTCGCCGCCCGTGCCGTTGACCTCGAATTCCGCGCGCCCAGAAAGCGACATCACCAGCTGGTGATAGTCGTGGGCGTGCTGATGAGTCTGGTCATCCAGGCGAAGCAGACGGGCGTTGAGCATGGTTGGCACCTGAGGCTGGGTCTGTCGCCGCGTCGTTCGGAGGCCATGCCGAAAGGGAACAGACCGTCGGCACTTTACCGGACCGCACCCATGGTGCCCACCCCCGCGCGACGGCATTGAAATCATCCGCACCACCACCCATCTAAGGTGCACGTATTCGCAACGGGTGCCGCATGAACGACGACGTCAATCAGGACCATATCGAGCAGGAAATCATTTCTTCCAATGGCCTCGTACTGCCTGACCAGCAGCTACCGGACAAGCTCTACATCATTCCCGTGCACAACCGGCCTTTCTTCCCGGCCCAGGTGTTGCCGGTGATCGTCAACGAAGATCCCTGGGCCGAGACCCTGGAGCGCGTGGCCAAGACGCCGCACCAGCGGGTCGCGCTGTTCTTCGTCGACTCACCGGTGCTGGATATGGCGACCTTCGACCCTGACAGCCTGCCGGAACACGGCACCATGGTCCGCGTGCACCATGCCACCCAGGAAGGCGGCAAGCTGCAGTTCGTCGCGCAAGGCCTGGCACGGGTGCGTATCCGCGGCTGGCTGCGGCGCAAGCCGCCGTATCTGGTGGAGGTCGACTATCCGAAGAGCGATGACGATCCGCGTGACGAGGTGAAGGCCTACGGCATGGCGCTGATCAACGCGATCAAGGAGCTCCTGCCGCTCAACCCGCTGTACAGCGAAGAACTGAAGAACTACCTGAACCGCTTCAGCCCCAACGATCCGTCGCCGCTGTCGGACTTCGCCGCCGCGCTGACCACCGCGCCGGGCGTGGAATTGCAGGAAGTGCTGGATACCGTGCCAGTGTTGAAGCGCATGGAGAAGGTGCTGCCGCTGCTGCGCAAGGAAGTGGAAGTCGCCAGGCTGCAGAAGGAGCTGACCGGCGAGGTCAATCGCAAGATCGGCGAGCGCCAGCGCGAGTTCTTCCTCAAGGAACAACTGAAGATCATCCAGCGCGAGCTGGGCATCACCAAGGACGACAAGAGCGCCGATGCCGACGAGTTCCGCGCGCGACTGGAAGGCAAGGTGGTGCCGCCCGCCGCGCAGAAGCGCATCGACGAAGAACTGAACAAGCTGTCGATCCTCGAGACCGGCTCACCGGAATATGCCGTCACCCGCAACTACCTGGACTGGGCCACTGCCCTGCCCTGGGGCGTTTACGGCCAGGACAAACTCGACCTCAAGCGCGCGCGCAAGGTGCTGGACAAGCATCACGCCGGGCTTGATGACATCAAGAACCGCATCCTCGAATTCCTCGCCGTCGGTGCCTTCAAGGGCGAAATCGCCGGCTCCATCGTGCTACTGGTCGGCCCGCCGGGCGTGGGCAAGACCAGTATCGGCAAGTCGATCGCCGAATCCCTGGGGCGGCCGTTCTATCGTTTCAGCGTCGGCGGCATGCGCGATGAGGCGGAGATCAAGGGCCACCGCCGCACCTACATCGGCGCCCTGCCCGGCAAGCTGGTGCAGGCGCTCAAGGATGTCGAGGTGATGAACCCGGTGATCATGCTCGATGAGATCGACAAGCTCAGCAGCAGCTACCAGGGTGATCCCGCCTCAGCGCTGCTGGAGACGCTGGACCCGGAACAGAACGTCGAATTCCTCGACCATTACCTGGACCTGCGCCTGGACCTGTCCAAGGTGCTGTTCGTCTGCACGGCGAACACCCTGGACTCGATTCCCGGCCCGCTGCTCGACCGCATGGAGGTGATCCGCCTGTCCGGCTACATCGCCGAGGAGAAGCTGGCCATCGCCAAACGTCACCTGTGGCCCAAGCTGCTGGACAAGACCGGCGTGCCCAAGCAGCGCCTAGCCATCAGCGACAGCGCCATGAAAGCGGTGATCGAAGGCTATGCCCGTGAAGCTGGTGTGCGTCAGCTGGAGAAGCAACTGGGCAAGCTGGTCCGCAAGGCAGTGGTGCAGTTGCTGGAAGACCCCCAAGCGGTGCTGAAGATCACGCCGAAGGACCTGGAAAGCTACCTCGGCAAACCGGTGTTTCGCAGCGAACAGGTGCTCTCCGGGGTCGGCGTGATCACCGGCCTTGCCTGGACCAGCATGGGCGGCGCCACGCTGCCGATCGAGGCGACGCGCATCCATACGCTCAACCGTGGTTTCAAGCTCACCGGCAAGCTCGGCGAGGTGATGAAGGAGTCGGCGGAAATCGCCTACAGCTACGTCAGCTCGAACCTGAAGACCTTCAAAGGCGACCCGGAGTTCTTCGACCAGGCCTTCGTGCACCTGCACGTGCCGGAAGGCGCGACGCCCAAGGACGGCCCCAGCGCTGGCATCACCATGGCCAGCGCGCTGCTCTCACTGGCGCGCAACCAGCCGCCGAAGAAAGGCGTGGCCATGACTGGCGAGCTGACGCTGACCGGCCATGTGCTGCCGATCGGCGGGGTACGCGAAAAGGTGATCGCGGCGCGGCGGCAGAAGATTTTCGAGCTGATCTTGCCGGAAGCCAACCGCGGCGACTTCGAAGAGCTGCCGGACTACCTGAAGGAAGGGCTGACGGTGCACTTCGCCAAGCGCTTCGCCGACGTGGCCAAGGTGCTGTTCTGAAGGCAACGCCAGGTAAGTGGCACCCTTGCCTGGCCGCCACCACCAGCAGAGCCGAGCATTCGTAGCCTCGGCAACAGGGTCAAGACTTGGGCTGAGGCACCGGGGCAGCTATCCTCTCGGCAACCAATCCGACTGGTGCCGCTCCATGCTCTTCGTCCGTCGCGCGTTATTGCCTGCCGCCGCACTTCTGCTCAGCGCTTGCGCACAGCAGGCGCCCAATACCCTTACGCTGGATAATCAGGCCCGCAGCTGCCAGCCCATGCAGCTGAGCCAGGGTCAGGAATTCAACCTGCGACTGCCGAGCAACCCGACCACGGGCTTTCGCTGGTCGCTCCGTTCCGACGGCGCACCCCAGCTGAAGCTGCTCGGCCCCGAGGTCTACACCGTTCCCGAGAAAGCCGGAGTCGTCGGCGGTGCCGGGGTGTCGACCTGGCGTTTCCGCGCGGCCACCAGCGGCGAGGCCAACCTGGCACTCGAGTACGCCAGGCCCTGGGAGCGGGAAGTCGCCCCGGCTCAGCGCTTCGACTGCCGTATCCGTGTGAAATAATCGATACCAGCGGCACGGATCCCCAGCGCCACAGCCGAAAATCGCCTATACCGATTACAGGGACAACGTAGTCGGGGGGACATGTCATGGACGGCTTCAGATTGTGCCTGCTCTGCTGTGCGCTGCCGCTGCTTGCTGGCTGCGGCAACCTGCTTCCCAGTGAACGCGCCGAGGTCAGCTCCGGTTTCCGCGACTATCTCGACGCCGAGACCAGCTTCGCCCGTGCCACCCCGGGCAGCACGACCCGCGTCGAGCTGTTCAAGCTGGGTTTCGACCCACAGCATGGCGGTAATGGCCGCATCCTCTCGTTTCTGGATGTCAGGCAGCTGTTCGTCCAACCGAACATTCCGATCGAATACCTGCCGGACAGCCTGGTGACCTGCCTCCAGGCCAAGGACCGCTGCACTGGCTACGCCTTCGAATATACCCAGACCGACAGCCAGCGCGTCGGCAGCTTCTGGGCCGACGTGCTGAACTTCCGCAAGAACCGCCAGGTGCAGGGCTGGAACCTGCGAGCGGTGTTCGTACTGGTGGACGACACGCTGGTACACAAAGTCAGCAATGGCGAACCGCAGATCCGCCGCTATCAGGTACAGCGCAATCCGCTCGGGCCGCTGCAGGGTGCCGGTGAGTTTCTTTCCGACCAGCTGAAATAAGCGAACCTGGCGCGCACTTGGGCTAAAATGCGCGCCTTTTTGCTTCGCCGGAACACAGCCGTGACGCAACTTCCCGACCGAATCTATGCCAGCCCGCAGGCGCAGATCGCCGACTTCGTCTTCAACGAGGACGTGGTGCGCGTGTTTCCCGACATGATCAAGCGCTCCGTTCCCGGCTATCCAACGATTGTCGAAAACATCGGCGTGATCGCCGCGCAGTTCGCGCAGCCACATACCCACCTCTACGACCTCGGCTGCTCGTTGGGTGCGGTCACCCAGGCTCTGCGCCGCCACGTAAAGGTCGACAACTGCCAGGTGATCGCCGTGGACAACTCCGCGGCGATGGTCGAGCGCTGCCGCGAATACCTGCATGGGCAGGATTCGATGTTCCAGGAGCTGCTGCCGGTCGAGGTTATCGAGGGTGACATCCTGGCTCTGGAGTTCCGGCCAAGCTCACTGGTGGCGCTGAACTTCACCCTGCAATTCATTGCGCCGGAACAGCGTCCTGCCCTGCTCGGCCGCATCCGCCAGGCGCTGGTACCCGGCGGGGCACTGCTCCTGTCCGAGAAACTGCGTTTCGACGATGACAGCGAACAACAACTGCTGACCGATCTGCATATCGCCTTCAAGCGTGCCAATGGCTACAGCGAACTGGAGATTGCGCAGAAACGCAGCGCTATCGAGAACGTGATGAAGCCCGATAGCCTGGAAACCCATCGCCAGCGCCTGCTCGACGCCGGCTTTTCCAAGGTCGTGCCCTGGTTCCAATGCCTGAATTTCGCTTCGCTGATCGCCCTGCCATGAATCTCGACCTGACTCCTCTCGCCTGGCGCCTGGCCGGCACCCCTCTCGCGGCCTGGGCCAACAGCGTTCAGCAGCAGCTGGATGCCAAGCTTGCCGTCGGCCACGGCGACCTGCCGCGCTGGCGCCGAGCCGTCGATGCCCTGCCAGCGCTGGCGCCCGTGCAGG
This sequence comes from Stutzerimonas stutzeri RCH2, assembly GCF_000327065.1. Lineage (NCBI taxonomy): Bacteria > Pseudomonadati > Pseudomonadota > Gammaproteobacteria > Pseudomonadales > Pseudomonadaceae > Stutzerimonas > Stutzerimonas stutzeri. Next base: position 3,266,101 of record NC_019936.1, read on the forward strand.
TCGAACTGCGTGACGGCTTCCGCCTCGACGCAATCTGTGACGACGCCACGCGCCAGGCCACCCGCGAGGCATTGATGGGCTTGTCGCCATGGCGCAAGGGCCCATTCGATGTGTTCGGTGTACACGTCGATACCGAGTGGCGCTCGGACTGGAAGTGGGAGCGGGTTGCACCGCACCTGGATCTCGCCGGCAAACGCATCCTCGATGTCGGTTGCGGCAACGGCTACTACATGTGGCGCATGCTCGGCGCCGGCGCCGACAGCGTGGTCGGGGTGGACCCGAACTGGCTGTTCTTCTGCCAGTTCCATGCAATGAAGCGTTACCTGCAGGAGCTGCCGGTCTGGCACTTGCCCTTCGCTTTGGAAGAGCTGCCGGCCAGGCTCGAAGGCTTCGAGACGGTCTTTTCCATGGGCGTGCTCTACCATCGCCGCTCCCCCATCGATCACCTGCTCGACCTGAAGGACTGTCTGGTCCGCGGCGGCGAGCTGGTGCTGGAAACACTGGTGGTCGAGGGCGACGAGAACACCGCACTGGTACCGGAAGACCGCTACGCACAGATGCGCAACGTCTGGTTCCTGCCCTCGGTGCAAGCGCTGGAATGCTGGCTGCGCCGCGCTGGTTTCGTCGACGTGCGCTGCGTGGACGTCAGCGTGACCAGCATTGAGGAACAGCGCAGCACCGAGTGGATGCGTTATCAGTCACTGCCCGACTTCCTTGATCCAGAAGACCACGGCAAAACCATCGAAGGCCTGCCGGCACCCATGCGCGCAGTGCTGCTGGCCCGCAAGCCTTAGTCGGCTAGTCGTTCAGCGCCGGCCCCTGGATGCTCGGCGCTGCGCCATCCGTTGCCGCAAGGGCATGTCGGCCATTGCGCTGATGCGTTGCCGATCCAGATCGCGCGCGACCAGCTCGCGATCATCCAATTGCAGCAATTGCCGATACAGCCGTCGTTGCCGCCAGGCGCAAAACCAATCGTGCAAGCTGCGCTGCATATCCAGCGGCCACATGGCTGGCATATAGAAATCCGGTACCTGGGGCTCGGCTTGTTGCCGCGCGGCGTTCTTGCGTTGTTCGACCGTCATGCTCACCTCCGCTTCGCTCGGGTGACCGCTCACTGGCTGTGGCGCCACCGGTTGCCGACAGGATGAGCGGGGGTTGATCGTTCAGACAAACGACTAATATGAAAGTCTTCGTTCAGAAAAACTGAAGCGCACACATGACAGCACCACTCGAGCAAACGCCTGCCCCCGCTACGCCGTTGCTGGAAAGCGATGTCCTGCGTACCTTCGTCGCGATCGCGGAAAGCGGCAGCTTCACCCGTGCCGCCGGACAGATCTATCGCAGTACCTCCGCCGTCAGCATGCAGATCAAACGCCTCGAAGAGACCCTCGGGCACTCATTGTTTGTACGCGAAGCCAGGCAGGTGCGCCTTACACCGGCCGGTGAGACGCTGCTCGGCTATGCGCGGCGCCTGCTCAAGCTCAACGAAGAAGCGGTCGCCCAGTTCCGCCAGCCGAGGCTGCAGGGCCGGGTACGCTTCGGCACCCCGGCGGATGTCGGTACACGTATCCTGCCCGGCCTGCTGGCGTTATTCGCGCGCAGTCATCCCGGCGTCGAGGTGGACGTCTCGGTAGCCCGCAGCATCGACATGATTGAGCGCATCGATGCAGGGGAACTGGACCTCGCTCTGGTCACCGTCGGCAACCTCGGGCAGGACGACTCCAGAGGCGAGCCAGTACATAGTGAAGCACTGGTATGGGCCGGGCGCAGCGGCGGTATCGCGGCGCTGCGCTCGCCGCTGCCTCTGGCGCTGGCCAGCCCCGATTGCGCCTGGCGTCGGCAGGCCCTGGATGCGCTCGATCGGATCGGCCGCCATTACCGTATCGCCTATTCGAGCGAGCAGACCTCCGGCCAGGAAGCGGCCATGATCGCCGATCTAGCCATCGCGCCCTACCCGGCGAGCCTGCTGCGCCCTCCCCTGCAATGCCTGGATGGGCAGTACGGACTACCGCAGTTGGGTGACTATCGAATCAACCTGCTGCGTGGCAGCAATCGGAGCGAAGCGGTCGACATCCTGGCAGAACAGGTAATCGCCGCCTTCGTCGAATATCGAAACCCGCGCGGCGGCCGTCGAGCCGAGCCAAACGAGGGAATGAAATGGCACGCTGGATGATCATCGCAGGCGCGGCACTACTCCTGCTTGGCGTTGCCTGGCACTACTTTCCCTGGTTGCTGAACTGGTTCGGCCGGCTGCCCGGCGACATTCGCATCGAGTCCGAGCGCAGCCGGGTATTCATTCCGATCACCTCAATGGTGATTTTGAGCATTGTGCTGAGCGTGCTGGTCAACCTGTTCCGTCGTTAAAGGTCGCTTTAGCACGGAAGCCTTCCTGGCTCCACAATGCCCTGAGCAGCGGGCTTGCCCGCGCACCACTCTGGCTACCCGTGCAACCAACCTCTTGGTATCTCCGAGACTGAAGCCCCTGGCTTTTTCAGCCCCGTGCCGCCGCGCTCAGGATCAAGTGTTTCATTTCCTTGACCGCCTGCTTGAAGCCAACGAACAGCGCATGGGCGACGATGGCGTGGCCGATGTTCAGCTCGTTGACGCCACGGATGGCAGCGATGGCCTCGGCGTTGTGGTAATGCAGGCCGTGCCCGGCATTGACGATCAGCCCATGGCTCAGCCCGGCTTCGACGCCATCGCGAATGCGCGCCAGCTCGCAGGCACGCTCGGCCACGCTGTGCGCATCGGCATAGCGCCCGGTGTGCAGTTCGATGGCCGGCGCGCCGATCCGTGCGGCCGCCTCGATCTGCCGCGGGTCGGCATCGATGAACAGCGAGACTTCCGCGCCACAGCCACGCAGACGCTCCACCGCCTCACGAATACGCGCCTCCTGACCGGCGACGTCCAGCCCGCCCTCGGTGGTCAGTTCCTGACGGGTTTCCGGAACCAGGCAGACGTGCTCCGGGCGCAGCTGCTCGGCAAAGGCCAGCATCGCCTCGGTCACGCCCATCTCGAAGTTCATTCGCGTCTGCAGAGCATCTTTCATCATCAGCACATCGCGTTCCTGGATATGCCGGCGATCTTCGCGCAGGTGCACGGTAATGCCGTCTGCGCCGGCTTCTTCGGCGTCCAGCGCGGCCTTGACCGGGTCCGGATAGCGGGTCCCGCGAGCCTGACGCAGGGTGGCGACATGGTCGACGTTGACGCCGAGCAGGATTCGATTGGCTTCAGTCACGCGGGGCCTCCTTCAGATTCATGAACAGTTCGCGGCTGACCAGCGGTCGGCCGCCCAGATGAGGTGCCAGGGCTTGGCGCATCAGTCGCTTGGCCGCCGCGAGCGCCCCCGGCATCTGCCAATCGGCCTCAGCCATTGCGAGAAGTTCCGCGCCGTTGAACAGCCCCGGCTGAAACCCGGCGACCGCTTCTAGGCCGGCATCAGGCAAAAGCTGGTACTGCCGCCGCGGGTCGATCGGCTCCCCGGCGATATCTACATCAAGGGCAAAACCATAGCCCAACTCGTCAAGCAGCCGCCATTCGAAGGCGCGCAGCAGCGGCTCGAGGGGGCGGTGTGCGGCCAGAGCCGGCAGGGTGGCGACGTAATGATCGAACAGCGCGGGGTGCGCGTCCTCCATCGGTAGCAGGCGTATCAGCAGCTCGTTGAGGTACATGCCGCTGAACAACGCCTGGCCATCGAGCCAGTGCGACGGCCCAGCGCTTTCGAGACGGGCAACGGTCTTCAGCTCCGATTTGCCGCGCAGCTCCACTTCGAGAGTCACGAACGGACGAATCAAGCTACCGGCCTTGCCTCGCGCTGCACGCATGACGGCACGCAGCCGACCCTGCGGGGTGAACAGGTCGACCAGCGCGCTGCTTTCCTTGTACGGGCGACTGTGCAGAACGAAAGCAGGCTGGTGCATGGCGGGCCAGAAGGTGCGCGATGCGCACGGGTGATTGCGGGTCGGCGCTTACTGGTAGCCCAGCGAATGCAGCGCACGCTCGTCGTCAGACCAGCCACCCTTCACCTTGACCCACAGGTGGAGCATGACCTTGGAGTCGAACAATACCTCCATGTCCTTGCGCGCTTCCTGGCCGATGCGTTTGATGCGCTCGCCCTTGTCCCCAATGATGATCTTCTTCTGCCCGTCACGCTCGACCAGAATCAGCGCGTGGATGTGCAGCACGCGGCCTTCCTGCTTGAAGTCCTCGATCTCCACGGTGATCTGGTAAGGCACCTCGGCACCAAGCTGACGCATGATCTTCTCGCGCACCAGCTCTGCGGCGAGGAAGCGGCTGCTGCGGTCGGTGATCTGGTCTTCCGGAAAGAAATGCTCGCTCTCTGGCAAGCGATCAGCGACCAGTTTTTCCAGCGTTTCCAGGTTCTGGCCGTGCTGCGCCGATATCGGAACGATCTCGGCATTCGGCAGCTGTTCGGCCAGCCAGCGCAGGTGCGGCAGCAGCTCGGCCTTGTCTTCGACACGGTCAGTCTTGTTGACCGCGATGATCAGCGGACCGGTGACGTACTGAACTCGCTCAAGCACCGCTTGGTCCTCGTCGGTCCAGCGGGTGCGGTCGACGACGAAGATCACCACGTCGACGTCCTTCAACGCCGATGCTGCCGTGCGGTTCATGTAGCGGTTCAGCGCGGTTTCACCGTTCTTGTGCAGCCCGGGCGTATCGACATAAACCGCCTGCACGCTGCCTTCGGTCTTGATGCCGAGCATGTTGTGGCGGGTGGTTTGCGGCTTGCGCGAGGTGATCGCGAGCTTCTGCCCGAGGATATGGTTGAGCAGCGTCGATTTGCCGACGTTCGGCCGGCCGACGATCGCCACGTAACCGCAACGGCTGACGTCTTCGGGTTGTAGCTGTTCGTCAGTCATGTCCGTTCTCCACGCCCAGGGCGATCAGTGCGGCTGCCGCGGCAACCTGTTCGGCAATGCGGCGACTGGCGCCCTGCCCATGCGTTTTTTCGTTCAGCAAAGCCACCTGACACTCGACGAAGAAGGTGCGGCAATGCGGCTCGCCCTGGATGTCCACCACCTCGTAACGCGGCAGCTCGCAGGCACGCGACTGCAGAAATTCCTGCAGCCGTGTCTTCGGGTCCTTGTTGGTATCGACCAGGGTCAGGCCCTGCAGCTCGTTAGCCAGCCAGGCAACGACCCGCTCGCGGGCAACGTCCATCCCGGCGTCAAGATAGATGGCGCCGATCAGTGCCTCGAGTGTGTCTGCCAGAATCGATTCGCGACGGTAGCCGCCGCTCTTGAGTTCACCGGAGCCCAGGCGCAGGTATTCGCCAAGCTCGAAACCACGCGCCAGCACCGCAAGCGTCTCGCCCTTGACCAGCCGAGCGCGCAGCCGCGACAGCTGCCCTTCACGAGCCTGCGGAAAATGATTGAACAGTGCCTCGCCGGCGACGAAGTTAAGGATGGCGTCGCCAAGGAACTCCAGACGCTCGTTGTTGCGTCCGGCGTAGCTACGATGGGTCAGGGCCAGGAGCATGAGCTCCTGGTCCTTGAATTGATAACCGAGCCTGCGCTCGAGACGGGCTAACGAAGTGCTCACGGCATCCTTAGGCGATATTCTTTGTCGAAGTTCGCCACCAGATCGAGATTGCGGATCAGCGGCTCGCGTTTTTCGTATTTCAGGTGCGCCCTGAACTCGTTGTTCTGGATCTCGACCTTCAGCGCATCCCTGAGATCGATGTTCTGGATGCCGTTGACCTGCATCCCCTTGCTTACATGGTTATAAAACTCCCCAACGCTGCGAATCTCAAGCGCTTCGTCGGTTTCCACGGACTGAATGATCTTGTCCATGGACATGTAGTCAAAATAATGCGGGAACATCTTGAACCCGGTGCTTGCCATAAACGCCACAACCGCCAGGACCATGATCCAGCTCAGCATGGACAGCCCTTTTTGCGAACGCGCAAAACTCATGTCGACCTCTATGTCGTTGCGATACCCACCGATCGGGGCAGGACAAATATAGCGAGCCAGGTTCGCCCAGCGAGCGCCGCAATTCACAGCTTCAGTGAATCAGGCCCACGCGGGAGAAATTCGGCAGGTTGCTGAGCTTCGGATCAGGCCAGCTCATCCAGACAGCAAAGGCCTTGCCGACGATATTGCGATCCGGGACCATGCCGGCAAGCTCGGCGGGAATCGACTCGTCCTGCCAATAGCGGCTGTCGTTCGAATTATCGCGGTTGTCACCCATCATGAAGTAATGCTCGGCCGGAACGGTCCATTGCCGGCTCGGCTCGATGCGGTAACGCCCCATTTCCTTGCGGATCAGGTGCTCGACCTCACCCAGTTTCTCGCGATACAGCACGGCGCTGCCGAGGCTACCCGGCTCTTCGCCCACCAGCGTCTCGGCAACCGGCTGATCGTTGACGAACAGACGTCGGTCGCTGCTGTAGCGCACAACGTCGCCGGGCACACCGACAACCCGTTTGATGTAGTTGATGCTCGGTTCGTTGGGATAGCGGAACACCATGACGTCGCCGCGTTTCGGATCACTGACCTCGATGACCTTGGTATCCACCACCGGCAGACGAATGCCGTAGGCAAACTTGTTCACCAGGATGAAATCGCCAACCTCCAACGTCGGGATCATCGACCCGGACGGGATCTGGAAAGGTTCGACAAGAAACGAACGCAGCACCAGCACGATGGCCAATACCGGGAAGAACGACTTGCCGTACTCGATCAGTACCGGTTCCTTGTTCAACGCGTCGAGCGTCGATGGATCGATTTCCCCGGTGCGCCCTTCATAGTTGGCGATCGCAGCCCGGCGACGAGGTGCGAAGAACAACAAATCGCTCAACGCCAACAGGCCACACACGGCCACCGCAATAACCAGCAACAACGGGAAGTTGATCGACATGTCAGCTATCCACCTTCAGCACGGCGAGGAAGGCCTCTTGCGGGATTTCGACGTTGCCGACCTGCTTCATGCGCTTCTTGCCCGCCTTCTGCTTCTCAAGCAGCTTGCGCTTACGGCTGACGTCACCACCGTAGCACTTGGCCAGAACGTTCTTGCGCAGCGCCTTGACGGTGCTGCGCGCGACAATCTGGCCGCCGAGGGCCGCCTGAATCGCCACGTCGAACATCTGCCGTGGAATCAGCTCTTTCATCTTCTCGACGAGGATGCGGCCTTTGTAATGGGCGTTGTCGCGATGAACGATCAGCGCCAGCGCGTCGACCTTGTCGCCGTTGATGAGGATGTCCAGGCGCGTCAGGTTGGCCGACTGGAAGCACTCGAAGCTGTAATCCAGCGAGGCATAGCCGCGACTGCAGGACTTCAGGCGATCGAAAAAGTCCAGCACCACCTCGCTCATCGGCAGGTCGTAGCGCACCTGCACCTGAGTGCCGAGGAACTGCAGGTCGCGCTGCACCCCGCGCTTCTCGATGCACAGCGTGATGACGTTGCCCAGATGCTCTTGCGGCACGAGGATGTTGGCGCGCACGATCGGCTCGCGCATGTCCTCGATGGACGACATATCCGGCAGCTTGGACGGACTGTCGACGTAGATGGTGTCGCCGTTCTTCAGCAGGATTTCGTAGACCACGGTCGGTGCTGTGGTAATCAGATCCAGATCGTATTCGCGCTCCAAGCGCTCCTGGATGATCTCCATGTGCAGCATGCCGAGGAAGCCGATGCGGAAGCCGAAGCCCAGCGCGTCGGAGCTTTCCGGCTCGTACTGCAGCGCCGCGTCGTTCAGGGTCAGCTTTTGCAGCGCTTCACGGAAATCCTCGAAATCGTCCGAGCTGACCGGGAACAGGCCGGCGTAGACCTGCGGCTTGACGCGCTTGAAGCCGGGCAGCATTTCCACATCGGGTGTGCTCGACAGCGTCAGAGTGTCGCCCACAGGGGCACCGTGGATATCCTTGATGCCAGCGATGATGAAGCCGACTTCACCGGCCTTCAGGTCAGCCGTGGCAGTGTGCTTGGGATTGAATACACCGACGCTGTCCACCTGGTGGACCTTGCCGGTGGATTTCACCAGCACCTTGTCGCCCTTCTTGATGCGACCGTGGCGTACCCGCACCAGCGAGACGACGCCCAAGTAGTTGTCGAACCAGGAGTCGATGATCAGCGCCTGCAAAGGCGCCTCGATATCACCGGTCGGTGGAGGAATCACTGCGACCAGTCGCTCGAGCACCTCATCGACGCCCATGCCGCTCTTGGCACTGCAGGCAACCGCGTCGGTGGCATCGATACCGATGATGTGCTCGATCTCGTCCTTGACCTTCTCCGGGTCGGCCTGCGGCAGGTCCATCTTGTTCAGCACGGGCATCACTTCCAGGCCCTGCTCGATCGCCGTGTAGCAGTTGGCGACCGACTGCGCCTCGACGCCCTGGCCGGCGTCAACCACCAGCAACGCGCCCTCGCAGGCGGCCAGCGAACGGCTGACTTCATAGGTGAAGTCGACGTGACCGGGCGTGTCGATGAAGTTCAGCTGGTAGGTTTTGCCGTCGCGGGCGGGGTAATAAAGCGTGACGCTGTGGGCCTTGATGGTAATGCCGCGCTCGCGCTCGAGATCCATCGAGTCCAGCACCTGGGCTTCCATTTCACGCTCGGTCAGACCACCGCACATCTGGATGAAACGGTCTGCCAAGGTCGACTTGCCGTGATCGATATGGGCGATGATGGAAAAATTGCGGATATGACTCAGGTCACTCACAGCTCAACACTCGGAAAAGACGCGGGCCGATTGCCCGCCGAAAATAGCCGCGAAGTGTAACTGATCAGCCTCGGCAGTGCCACGCACAAGCCATCCGCTCGCCGACCGGCAGCGTTCACGCTCGTTTCAGGTACGTCGAAAACAAAAAAGGGCGGTCTGATGACCACCCTTTCTGTTTTCCTTCACCGACGTTATTCGGCCAACTTGAACGTGATGAAACTGGCACGCCCTTGTCGCAACACGCGCATCGAAACCGAGCGGTTCTTCGGCAGTTGCTCGGCCACCCGACCGAAGGTTGCTGCGGAGTTGATCGCCTGATTGTTCAGATGGGTGATCACATCGCCGGGGCGCAGCCCAATCATGGCCGCCGGTCCATTGAGAATCTCGGTGATCACCACGCCACCTGGCAGATCGAGGCTCTTCTTCTGTTCCTCGGTCAACTCGGTCACCTTCACGCCCAGGCGATTGTCGCTGCGCTCCTGGCCGCCACCGGACGCTGCAACCGGCTCGCCCTCTTCAGGCATGGCGCCGATGCTAACGTCCAGCATCTTGCGATCACCGTCACGCACGACTTCCATTCGCGCTTTGCTGCCGGGCTTGAGCGCACCGACCAGATGCGGCAGGTCCGCGGACATGACGATCGGCTTGCCGTTGAGGCTGAGGATCACATCCCCGACGCGCAGCCCACTGCGCGCAGCCGGCCCGCCATCCATCACCTGCGCCACCAAAGCACCCGCCGGTCGCTCGAGCCCGAAGGACTCGGCCAGATCCTTGTTCACTTCCTGTATCACCACGCCAAGCCAGCCACGATTGACCTTGCCGTCCGTGCGCAACTGATTGGCCACATCCATTGCCACATCAATCGGAATGGCGAAAGACAGGCCCATGAAGCCGCCAGAGCGAGTGAATATCTGCGAATTGATACCAACCACTTCGCCCTTCAGATTAAACAGCGGCCCTCCGGAGTTACCCGGATTGATCGCAACGTCCGTCTGAATGAATGGAACATAACTTTCATTGGGCAGGCTACGACCGGTGGCGCTGACAATACCGGCAGTCACCGTATGGTCGAAACCAAACGGCGAGCCAATGGCAAGCACCCACTCGCCCGCCTTCAGCTCGTCGGAGCGCCCGATCTTGACGGTCGGCAGCCCCTTGCCTTCGACCTTCAGCACCGCCACATCGGAGCGTGGATCAGCACCGATCAGCTTGGCTTCGAGTTCGCTGCGATCCGGCAGGCGCACAATGATTTCGTCGGCGCCAGCGACCACATGGTTGTTGGTCAGCACGTAGCCGTCGTCGGAAATGATGAAACCCGAGCCTAGGGACTGCGCTTCACGTTGTTGCCCGCGGCCAGGCGCGCCCGGCATCTGCGGGATGCTGTGCTCGAAGAATTCACGAAAGATTGGTGGCAGGCCTTCCAGCTCTGGCATCTGAGCGGTTGCGCCCCGCGCAGGAACCTTTTGCTTGGTGCTGATATTGACTACCGCTGGCGAGGCACTCTCCACCAGCGGCGTGAAGTCAGGCAGATCCGCCTGTGCCAGCGTGGCTTGCCCAAGCAATGCCAGCCCCGCTACGAAAGCGAAGCAGCCGTTTCGATTGAACATGACTACAAGTCTCCCCACTTACAAAACAAGAAGCTCAGGGACTCGCTGGCCCCGCGAGCATGGCGCGTAAAACCACTGCCTGCAGTTTCGGATCGCTTGCTGTATGCCGGCTTCGTATGCGCACGAAAAGCCACGATACGCAGAACCCTCCGAGCCCGGCCAGAATGACAACAGGCTCACGCGCCGAAAACTGGGCCGCAGTCGCCGCCGCGGCCATCAGCATGATCAAGGGCAGAAGATAGACAAGGACAGCACCGCGCAGCAATGCATCCTCGCGAATGCCAACGATTACAGAATCACCGACCTGCAGGTGAAGATCGCTCAGCGCCCGAATCAGACCGCGGCGTTCGCGCACACCCAGGCTATCCATCAGCCCTTGGCCGCAGCCACTCTTGGCAGAGCAACCGGAACAGGTGCTTTTGCGCCGCGTTTCGACCCATACGGCGCCACGATCCAGCGCAACCACCCGCCCCGGCTCTTCGATCATCGCTGCGCCTGTTCTGCACCGGTCCGCATGGAGAGCGCCACTCGTTCCGCCGTGCCGAGTGGGATTTCACCGACCACGGTCACCATCACATCGCCGTCGGCGGTGCTGATGCGCTTGGACACAGCCACCGTCGGCCCCATCTGGCTGCGCGCATCTTCAACCAACGCGCCCCGCAGAGGCTCCAAAAATACAGAGAACTTCGCCAGACCATCGCCGTAAGAGAGCCATGACACGGTCTCCGATGATGCAGGGCTCGGTCGCTGATTGGCGTCCAGCAGCTTGAATCCAGCTGGCAACCAATCCGATCTCCATGCGGAAGACAGATTGGCTTCTCGCTTGCTGATGGAAACCGCCTTGCAGCCGGAACTCGCGGTCAGCTCCTGCGTATCGATGTCGGTGGAAAAATGCGTGAACTGGAAGCGTTCGAGCAATTGTCCCTTTTCATTGAGCATCAGCGACTTGAGTGGCAAGGCGGTATCGCGATCAAGGTGCAGTTCAAACCCATAGCGATGCTGGTCTCGCGGAACGACAGCGAGTGCGACAGCTGGTCGGCCGGCGACCCGAGAATCGCCGATCTGGCGAAACTCGTACCATTCGGAAAGGGCTTTCGGATCGAGTCGCTGTCCGTGCCATGCCTGGGCTTCACGCACCTGAGCAGCCAGCTCATCGGTCGCGCATTGCATTTGCCCGTCGACCAGCACGACTTCAGCAGGCGCGCCGTCAAGCTGCAACAAACGCTCCCGCACACGACCGGCTTCGACCTGCTGCCACACAGCATGACTGGAAAAGCTACCGTTGCGTTCGTAAACGAACGTGCCTGCATAACTCTGCTTTTGCTCCGCCATCGCGAGGCGGCCCATCCAGGATTCAGCATCAGCAGCAAGGGCCGGCATTGATAGCCAGCCCCCAATCACCACATACAGCGGTAATACGCGCATGTTTCTCCCTAACGTTCTTCCATGCTGGCCGCGCGAGCGTATGGCAGCGCGCTCTCCGATCCATTACTAAAGGCAGCTTGCTGAGCATGCTGGCGCACATAGGAAGGCAGACGCTCTTCGTGCCAGCGCTCAACCGGGGCGCCAGCCTGAGCCGGGGCTTCCGCCTGCTCACTGTAACCCGCGAGCACTGTCGGCCCTTGATTGACCTGCGGAACAGCAATGCTCGGCTGCGGTGCCTGTTGAGCAAGTTGCGGCCCCGCCACCTCGTTCTGATTGTACAGACGCACACCAGCCAGAACAGCCACGGTCACCGACGCTGCGACTGCCAAACGACCCAGGCTCTTCCAGCCATTGCGCTGCGTCTTGACTGGGGCTGCTTCATCGGCCAGCGCAGCAGACACCGCGGAGGCGATGTCCAGACGCGGCTCAATCAACTCCTTATGCATGGCGGCACGGGCAAGTTGATAACGCGACCAGGTAGCACGCAGCTCCGGGTTGTCGCCTGCTAGCACACGACGTAATTCCAACTCGTCCGCTTCGTTATCCATCACCGCGGACAGCGATTCATGCAGGGCTTCACGACTCATGGCGGTTCCTCTCTTGGCTGTCGCCGCTGTCTCAGGATTCATGCAACAAGGGTTGCAACGCTTTATCTATGGCTTCTCGCGCTCGAAAGATTCGAGAACGCACTGTGCCCACCGGACACTGCATGACGCTCGCAATGTCTTCATAACTAAGACCATCAAATTCGCGCAGTGTTAGAGCAGTACGCAAATCTTCCGGCAAAAGCTGAATGGTTCGATGAACGGTATCTTCAATCTCATCCCTGAGCAGCGAGCGCTCCGGTGACTCGATATCCTTGAGGGCATGATCGCCTTCGTAGAACTCGGCATCCTCGGAACTCACATCACTGTCTGGCGGCCGCCTTCCACGCGCCACCAGATGATTCTTCGCCGTATTGATGGCGATGCGGTACAGCCAAGTATAAAAAGCGCTGTCGCCGCGAAAATTGGCGAGTGCACGGTAGGCTTTTATAAACGCCTCTTGGGCGACATCCTGAGCTTCATGGGAGTCATGCACGAATCGCACGATCAACCCAAGGATCTTGTGCTGGTATTTCATTACCAGCAGATCAAACGCCCGCTTGTCCCCACGCTGCACTCGTTCAACCAGCTGCTGGTCCTGCTCCTGAGTCAACATGAGCGCACCTCCCCAGTAGCGGAGTGGCGTCGCTCACACCAGTGAACCGACCTGCCAGAATAGACCCGGGCTTTACGCAAAAGTTCTCCCCCTCCTAGCAAGCTATCCTGCAATACCTGACGGCGATTGCACCACAGCGTTGCGCCAGCCCTGCTGACGACGCCGTCCTGGTGTCCATAGCAAACTCGCACCGCCCATACACGATGGCCAGCTGGTTTGCGTTCATAACTGCCTATTGAGCGGCCTGATAACAAAAAGTTCCGTCCCGTTAGAAGACAACTACACAGTCCGCTATTTTGGCGCTACATCCCGTCTATATACTAGGGCTCGTTTTTCCGCGGAATTGGACATGAACCAGGTTCTACGATACGACGTATTGGTCATCGGAAGCGGTGCCGCCGGCTTGACTCTCGCGCTCAACCTGCCAGCCGATCTTCGCATCGCTGTGCTGAGCAAAGGCGATCTCTCCAACGGCTCGACCTATTGGGCCCAGGGTGGCGTGGCTGCGGTCCTCGACACGACCGACACCGTGGAATCCCACGTCGCGGATACGCTGATCGCAGGCGGAGGGCTGTGCCATGAAGATGCCGTTCGCTTCACCGTCGAGCACAGCAACGAAGCGATCCAGTGGCTGATCGAGCAAGGCGTGCCATTTACCCGGGACGATGCGCCTGATCGCGAGGATGGCAGTTTCGAGTTCCATCTGACCCGCGAAGGCGGCCATAGCCATCGGCGCATCATTCACGCCGCCGATGCCACCGGTGCGGCCATATTCAACACGCTGCTCGGCCAAGCCAGACAGAAGGACAACATCGAACTGTTGCAGCAGCGTGTCGCGGTCGACCTGATCACCGAGCACAAGCTTGGTCTGCCCGGCAGGCGCTGCCTGGGTGCGTATGTGCTCAACCGCAACACCGGCGAAGTGGAAACCTTCCAATCACGCTTCGTGGTACTGGCCACTGGCGGCGCCGCAAAGGTCTACCTCTACACCAGCAACCCTGACAGCGCCTGCGGCGACGGCATTGCCATGGCTTGGCGCGCAGGCTGCCGAGTGGGCAACCTGGAGTTCAACCAGTTTCATCCGACCTGCCTTTACCATCCGCAGGCGAAGAGCTTCCTGGTCACCGAGGCCCTGCGCGGAGAAGGCGCGTTGCTCAAACTGCCGAACGGCGAACGCTTCATGCCGCGCTTCGATGCTCGCGAGGAGCTGGCGCCGCGCGACATCGTCGCCCGCGCCATCGACCATGAAATGAAGCGATTGGGCATTGATTGCGTCTATCTGGATATCAGCCACAAGCCGGCGGACTTCATCAAGAGCCACTTTCCCACCGTCTACGAACGCTGCCTGGAATATGGCATCGACATCACCAGCCAGCCGATCCCGGTGGTCCCGGCGGCCCATTACACCTGTGGCGGCGTGGTCGTGGATCAGGCCGGACGAACCGACATTCCGGGCCTGTACGCCATTGGCGAAACCAGCTTCACGGGGCTGCACGGCGCCAACCGCATGGCCAGCAACTCACTGCTGGAGTGCTTCGTTTACGGCCGTGCCGCCGCCCAGGACATCCTCCGCGAGCTGCCCGATATTACTGACAGCACGACATTACCCGCCTGGGATGCCAGCCAAGTCACCGACTCCGATGAAGACGTCATCATCGCGCACAACTGGGACGAGCTGCGGCGCTTCATGTGGGACTACGTCGGCATTGTCCGCACCAACAAGCGCCTGATGCGCGCCCAGCACCGGGTGCGCCTGCTGCTCAGTGAGATTGACGAGTTCTACAGCAACTACAAGGTCAGCCGGGATCTGCTCGAGCTGCGAAATCTCGCCCTTGTGGCCGACCTGATGATCCGCTCGGCCATGGAGCGCAAGGAAAGCCGTGGCCTGCACTACACACTCGACTATCCGCAGCTGCTACCCCAGGCGCTCGACACTATCCTGGCGCCGCCCACCTTCGCCGACTGAACTTGAGCCGAACCCGCAGGCGGCGATGCTGCTCGTGCGGCAAAGCGTCACGCGGGACGCAGATACTGTCAGCGCGGCGCCGGCCCGGCAAACGAAAGCGCAGAACCACCACCAGCGGTAACGCGAGGCTGTCAGGTAACAACTGGATTGGCTGCCAGCCTTGCTGCTGGCTCCACAGATGCCAACCGTCCTCATCGTGACGCAGACCGCGCCAGGAGCTGCGACTGGACAGCAGGATGCTGCGCGGCATCACGCAACACGCGTGGGCAAGGCATGAAAGCAGGCAAATCAGCTGCAGCCAGGACGGCGCAGCCGACGTGTAGATCGCCGCCAGGGCAAGCACCTGAGCGGCGATGTAGAACGTCAACAGCAGACCGGACGACCGCCATCGGCATTCGAAGGGCGGATTACTCGGGCTGGACACGATCCAGAATCATGCGGACCATGCGCCGCAGATCCTCGTCCTCTGGCTCGCCGCGCTGCATGAACCAGCCGAACATGTCCTGATCCTCACAGCTCAGCAGCTTGCGGTAGCGGCGCTGATCTTCCTCATCAAGGCCCGGATAGACCTCTTTGACGAAAGGCACCAGCAAAACATCCAGTTCCAGCATGCCACGACGGCTCTGCCAGAACAGGCGATTGAGTTCGGATTGCTCAGCCATACATCGGCTCCTTTTGAGAAGGCGCGCATTATAGCGACTGCGCCAAGCTCATCAGGCGCTTTTTTCATTGCACGGCAAACCGGTCACCACGCAACCGTTTTCACCGGCCTGCTATGATGCCCACCCCGGATTCTGACGACGACCGATCATGACCGACACTGCTTATTTCTGCGTTCTGTCGCATGAAGGCGTCCTTGCCGTGCGCGGCCTGGATGCCAGCAAATTTCTTCAAGGTCAGCTGACCTGCAACCTCAACTACCTGAATGCCGAAACCTCCAGCCTCGGCGCACGCTGCACGCCCAAGGGGCGCATGCAGTCGAGCTTTCGCATCGTGCTGGATGGCGATGGCTACCTGCTCGCCATGGCCGGCGAGCTGCTGCAGCCGCAACAGGCCGACCTGAACAAGTACGCGGTGTTCTCCAAGTCTCGCCTGAGCGACGAGAGCGGCGAATGGTGCCGATTCGGCCTCGCCGGCGGCGACGGCTCGCTGGTCAGCCTGGGCCTGGATCTTCCACAGACTGCTGATAGCGTCGTGCGCAACAACGGCATGATCGCCATCCGCCTGGCGGACGGTCGCGCAGAACTCTGGGTATCAAGCGGCGATGCGAGCCAGACTCGCATGCGCCTGGCCGCGCAATTGCCGGAAGCGCCGGTGAACCGCTGGCTGCTCGATCAGGTCCGTGCTGGCATTGGCCAGGTGTTCGGAAGCACGCGCGAGCTGTTCATTCCACAGATGATCAATCTCCAGGCACTCGGCGGAGTGAGCTTCAAGAAAGGGTGCTACACCGGACAGGAAATCGTGGCGCGCATGCAGTATCTGGGCAAACTCAAACGCCGCCTGCATCGTCTGGTCATCGACAGTGCCCAGGAAAATCTGCCGGCGCCGGGCGTGGAGCTTTTCTCTCCAGTGCACAGCTCCAGCGTTGGCGAAGTGGTCCTGGCGGCGACCTGTGCCGAGGGAATCGAACTGCTCGCAGTGGTACAGGAAGATGCCGCAGCCGATGGCCGCCTTTACCTCGGCTCGCCGGACGGCCTGCCCTTGAGTCTGCTCGAGATCCCCTACAGCCTGAATCCGGACCAGGAAATCCAGCGCTAGTGCGAACCGTATCCTGAAAGCAAATCCTTAGAGGCGCACCATAGGCTGGTGCTAGAACCGGCTGACCAGAAGCGCCCAAGCGACACTGACCGACACATAAAGGAATGACATGAGCACCCTTGCCGAGAAAGTCCAGCGTGAACTGACCCTGGCGATCGAGAATGATGAGCTGGTTCTGCCCACCCTGCCTGAGGTCGCACTGCGGGTGCGCGAGGCAGCTGAAGATCCGGACATCAGCATTCCGGCGCTGAGCAAAGTGATCGGTAACGATGCGGCGGTTACTGCCCGCATCATCAAGGTGGTCAACAGCCCGCTGCTGCGCAGCAGCCGGGAGATCGATGACCTGCAGATGGCGATCAGCCGTCTGGGCATCAACTACACCTGCAACCTGGCCACCGGCCTGGCAATGGAGCAGATGTTTCAGGCCACCACGGACGTCGTCGACCGCAAGATGCGCGAGGTATGGAACAAGAGCACCGAGGTCGCCGCGATCAGCCACGTGCTCTGCCGACACTACACGCGATTGATGCCAGACCAGGCGACGCTCGCCGGGCTGGTGCACCAGATCGGGATACTGCCGATCCTGACCTACGCCGAAGAGCACAGCGCGTTGCTTGCAGACTCGTTCAGCCTCAACCATGTCATCGACAAGATCCACCCCATGGTGGGGGAGAAGATCCTGCGCGCCTGGGACTTCCCTGATGCCATTGCGTCAGTCGCTGGCCAATACACCAACTTCCAGCGCGACTCGGCCAAGGTCGATTACGTCGACATCGTGCAGGTCGCAACGCTACAGAGCTACATGGGCACCCAGCATCCCTACGCGCAGCTGGACTGGAGCGAAGTTCCGGCATTCGCCAAGCTTGGGCTCGACCCAAGTGAACTGATGCAGGAAGACGAGGATCTGTCCGCTGCGATGGACGCGGCGATGACCATGCTCCAGTAAGCACGCACCTGCCACACCGTTCGCCCGAAAGCGAGGAACCGTCCCTATGGCGCCTAGTCACAAAAAGGGACGGCAATTTCGCCGCATCGCGCCTTGTGTCGAGCCTACAGGCCGACACGAGCCAGGTGAGTAAGGAGAACGCAATGACCAAAACAACCAAGACAATCTTCTCGGGTGCCTTCGCTTTGCTAGTCGGCCTGGCCGCCAACATGGCCGTGGCCGCCGAGGGCGATAATTTCGTCGACGAGGCGTCGGCCAAGGGCATCGCGGAAATCGAAACCGCCCGGATGGCGCTGGACAAGGGCACGTCCGAGGACGTGAAACAATTCGCCCAGAAAATGATCGACGACCATACCAAGGCCAATCAGCAGCTGGCTCAACTAGCCCAGCAAAAGAACCTGGAAATGTCCGACGAGGCAACCCTGATGGACAAGGCCAAGGCCATGATCCTGAAGCTGCGCGATGGCGAGAACTTCGATCAGGCCTATGCCAACAACCAGGTCGTAGCCCACGAGCAGACCATTGAGCTGTATCAGGACTATGTGAACGATGGCGAAAACGCGGACCTGAAACAGTTTGCCCAACAGTCACTACCGAAACTGGAAGAGCATCTGAAGCACGCCAAAGATCTGCAAGCCAAACACGGCGACAAGAACTGAACCGAAGACCCGATGCCACCCGGCAGGCATCGGGTCACACCTGCGCCGGCAGTCGCCAGTCGATCGGCTGAATCCCTTGCTGGATCAGAAACTGATTGGCTCGACTGAAGTGCCCGTTACCGATGAATCCCCGGTGCGCCGACAATGGCGAGGGATGTACCGACTTCAGCATCAGATGCCGTGTCGCATCGATCAGCTTTGCTTTGGACTGCGCGTGCGCACCCCATAGCATGAACACCAGGTGCGGGCGTCGCTCGCCAACCACTTCGATGATCCGGTCAGTGAACCGCTGCCAGCCCGCCTTGGCGTGCGAGCCGGCAATCCCCTGCTCGACGGTAAGAGACGTGTTGAGCATCAGCACCCCCTGCTCCGCCCAGGACTGCAGATAGCCGTGGCGTGGGATGTCCAGATTCAGATCGCGCTTCAGTTCCTTGAAGATGTTCTGTAGTGACGGCGGTGGAGTTACGCCTGGCTGTACCGAGAAGCACAGGCCGTGAGCCTGACCGGGACCGTGGTACGGATCCTGCCCGAGAATGACAATCTTGACCTGCTCCAGCGGGGTCGAGTTGAGCGCATTGAAGATCATCGGCCCCGGCGGATAGATCGTCTTGCCGGCTGCCTTCTCGTTCCGGAGAAACGCGCCGAGTTCGCGCATGTACGGCTTGTCGAACTCATCGCGCAACGCGTCCTTCCATCCTGCTTCGAGCCTGATGCGGTCGTCCTGGGTCATGAGTTATTTCCGGTTGGCCAAGCCGCCGAACCCTAAAAAACCCGCCCCTCGATGTCAACGGTAAAACTGGGCCACCGTTGCGCTACCGCAATATCAACCCCCCTCCTTTAGTCATAATCGCACCTGGCTCACGTACTGATGCGGACATGGCTTCCAGCGCTCACATAAAGAGTGACGCAAGCCCCGGCCGCAGGTTAAAAAAGCCCACTGCCAATAAACCAATAACAAAAGCGATAACAAGGAACATGCAATGAACCGGATTACCCTTTTGGCGCTAGGGCTGGGGTTCTGTCTTACGGCTCAGGCTGCCGACCCCATCACGCTCGGCCTCAACTATCCCCGTACTGGCAGCTACAAGGAAGAAGGTCTGGCGCAGATGCGTGGCGCCCTGATGGCCATCGACGAGATCAACCAGGCTGGTGGCGTTCTGGGCCGACCGCTGCAGCTGATCAGCCGCAACACCGCCTCACGTCCCGACAAGGCCATCGCCAACGTCGACAAGATGGCTGACGAGGGCGTAGCCATGCTCTTCGGCGGGGTCTCCAGCGCCGTAGCGATCGCCGCAAGCAAGCGGGCCAAGGAACGCGGCCTGCTCTACTTCGGCACGCTGACGTATTCCAACGACACCACCGGCAAGGACGGCCATCGCTACATGTTCCGTGAATGCAACAACGCCTGGATGAGCGCCCGGGTGTTGGGGCAATACCTCAACGAGAACATGCCCGGTAAAACCTATTTCTACATCACATCCGATTACACCTGGGGCCATACCAGCGAAAGCTCGCTGCGCCAGGCCACGGGCACGGTAGACCAAAACAGGCATCAAGGCGTCAAGACTGCCTTCCCCGGCGCACGTCTATCCGACTACCGTGCGGCATTGGAGAAAGCCTCGAACAGTGGTGCCGAGGTACTGGTGCTGGTCCTGTTCGGTGAAGACATGGTGCGCGCCATGCGCATCGCCGATGAACTCGGCCTGAACAAGAAGATGCAGATCGCAATTCCCAACCTGACGCTGTCGATGGTCGAGCTGGCAGGTCCCGATATCATGCGCGGCGTGCTTGGCACAGAACCCTGGACCTGGCGCGTTCCCGAGCTGGAAGGCTCCGAGCGCGGTAAAGCGTTCGTGCGCAACTTCGGCGACAGATATCAGACCCACCCCTCCAGCTCCGCCGCATCGGCCTACAGCATCGTCTACCAATGGGCGGATGCCGCCACCCGCGCCAAGAGCATCGGCAGCGAACAGGTCATCAGCGCACTGGAAAACCACAGCTATAGCCTGCTCAAGGGGCAGCAGCAGTGGCGCGGGTTCGACCACCAGAATGTGCAGACCGTCTATGCAGTTCGCGTGAAACCGCGCGAGGAAGTGCTCAAGGACCGCTTCAAGCAGGACTATTTCGAAATCGTCCACCGTCTGTCCGGCGAACAGGCCGCACCTACCCTGGCCGAGTGGCAGGAAGAGCGTCGCGCTGGCGGCCAGCCGACTAGACTACAGTGACCGATGCGGTGCGCCTGAGCGGAGATCAGGCGCACCGCCCGGCACTGCCGATGGATCGGAACGCTGCAAACCTTCGCAGCGCAGAGGGACTCTGAAGAGCAGCGGCGCTATCGTGTCGCACATCGGCCGAGCCTGACACGCCACGAGGATTCGCCCATGAGCACTGCTGTAGAGCCCTACCAGTCCGGTGTCTTCGACCTGACACACAAACTGACCGTGGAAAAACACGGTCACACCGCCCTCATCACCATCAATCATCCGCCCGCCAACACCTGGGATCGGGAGTCGCTGATCGGCCTCAAGCAGGTCGTGGAGCATCTCAACCACGATGACGATATCTATGCCCTGGTCATCAGCGGCCAGGGCGAGAAATTCTTCAGCGCAGGCGCGGATCTGAAGCTGTTTGCCGATGGTGATCGCAATCGTGCCCGCGAGATGGCCCGGCGCTTCGGCGAAGCGTTCGAGGCGCTACGGGATTTTCGCGGCGTATCCATTGCCGCCATCAACGGCTTTGCCTTGGGCGGTGGACTGGAATGTGCGCTGGCGTGCGATCTGCGTATCGCCGAGCAGCAGGCGCAGATGGGCCTGCCTGAGGCCTCCGTCGGGCTGTTGCCCTGCGCGGGCGGCACCCAGGCACTGGCTTGGCTGGTTGGCGAAGGCTGGGCCAAGCGCATGATTCTCTGTGGCGAGCGCATAACCGCCGAAACGGCACTGCGCATCGGTCTCATAGAACAGGTGGTCGAGCCCGGCCAGGCCCGAGGCCACGCGCTACTGCTGGCCGCCCGCATCGCGAGGCAAAGTCCCGTGGCGGTCAGGGCCATCAAACCCTTGATTGATGGCGCGCGGCAGCGCTTGCCGCATACCTTCGGGGCAGCTGAGCGCGAGGCCTTCGTCGAGCTGTTCGAGGCTGAGGACACCCTTGAGGGCGTCAACGCCTTCCTGGAAAAACGGGACCCACGCTGGCGCAACCGATGACTGCCTAAGCGGGCATTAGACTGCAAGCTCCCGGCGATGAGGATGCCCATGAACGTCATTTTCGAAGAACGCCCTGCACTACATGGCGCACGGATTGCCATAGCCACGCTGGACGCGGCGCAGCAACTCAACGCCTTGAGCCTGCCGATGATTGAAGCGTTGCTCGATCGATTCGCTCGCTGGGCCGCCGACCCGGATGTTGTCTGCGTGCTGTTGCGTGGAAACGGCATAAAGGCATTCTGCGCAGGTGGTGACGTTCGCCGCCTGGCCGAGGCGTGCCGAGCGGCGCCCGGAGTCGTGCCCGCACTGGCCGAGCGCTTCTTTGCCGACGAGTACCGCCTCGTCCACCTGATGCACCATTACCCCAAGCCACTGCTGTGCTGGGGCCACGGCTATGTCATGGGCGGCGGCATGGGACTGCTGCAGGGCGCAGCGATCCGTATCGTCACACCGGACAGCCGTTTGGCGATGCCGGAAGTTGCCATCGGCCTGCATACCGATGTCGGCGCGAGTTGGTTCCTGCCACGCCTGCCCGGCAAACTGGGCCTGTTTGCCGGTCTCACCGGCTTTCGGTTCAATGCCCGCGACGCGCTGGATGTCGGACTTGCCGACCGCTGCCTGACGAAGGAACAGCAACCCGACCTGATCGAAGGACTGGTGCAGATCAATTGGCAGGAGTACGCCGCCGGCCAGCTCCACAGCTTGCTGCGCGCCTTGGGCAAACAGGCGTCTGACAAGCTGCCTGAAGGGCGTTTGCTCAAGCGTCGTGACCGGATAGATGAACTGCTGGATGTAGCCGAGTTGGCACACGCCTGGCAGGCACTGGCCGCGCTGCACAGCGACCCGGACGACGTTTTTGCCGAGGCTGCTCACGCCCTGGGCAAGGCCTGTCCGCTCAGCGCCCACCTGATATGGAACCAGCAGGCGCGCGGACGCAAGCAATCGCTGACGCAGGCGCTGCAGATGGAATACGCACTCAGCCTCAACTGCTGTCGTCATCCCGAATTCGCCGAAGGCGTACGGGCCCGCCTGATCGACAAGGACAACCAGCCGAACTGGCACTGGCCAGATGCGCTCAACATCCCGCAAGCGGTGATCGCCGCCCATTTCCAAGCGCCATGGGCGGGGGCGCACCCTTTGGTCGATCTATAGCACTCAGCGCCGATAGTGCTGGTGCCGCCCGCCTCGCTCATAGTGCGGCCGCAGTCGATGGTCGCGCCCATCCCTGATGACCGGCGGACGCTGGTGGCGATGCTCCTGCCGCCAGTCCCGACGCTCGAAGCCCCGATGGCGATCGTAATACTGCGGCGGTAGCTGGCTTTGATAGCGCGGCGGCAGATTCCGTGGGTATTGCGGATAGTGGGAATAGGGGCTGCGCGGATCGTACTGCTGGGGACGGCTGTCCTGACGATAGCCCCGGTTGTAGCCCTGGCCGTAGTGACGCGAGCTCTGATTGTAGTAACGAGGGCTTTCGGCCTGGAAAACCCAGACGCCATCCCGGCGGTCCGCCTGTGCCGGCAGGCTCGTGGCCAGACCGAGGCAGAGCAGGACGAATAACGAACGAATGCTCATGGATACCACCTCCGATGGTTTCACAGGCTTCGAATCATCAGACCACAACCTCGCAATGACTGCTGAAACAGCAGACAATTGGCGCGCGCAGCCGCTCTTCAGCCTCGTCCGGACGTCGCTCAATCGACGCGACGGACTGCCGCAGCTTGTATGGCCGCGGCGGCTTCCCGATAATAGCGGCCCTTTAGCCCCACGGCTCTCGCAGAGCGCGACGGAACGGGACAAATCCTAGATGACCGAACTCGCCCTGATCATGGTTAGCGCCATCCTGGTCAACAATTTCGTGCTGGTGCAGTTCCTCGGTCTGTGCCCGTTCATGGGCGTTTCGAAGAAGATCGAAACGGCCATCGGCCTGTCGCTGGCGACCACCTTCGTGCTGACGCTTGCGGCCATGTGCAGCTATCTGGTTCAGCAGTACGTGCTCAAGCCACTGGATCTGGAGTTCCTGCGCACCATCAGTTTCATTCTGGTGATCGCCGTGACCGTTCAGTTCACCGAGATGGTGGTGAACAAGACCAGCCCGCTGCTCTACCGCGTACTCGGCATCTTTCTGCCGCTGATCACCACCAACTGCATCGTGCTCGGTGTGGCGCTGCTGAATGCCAACAAGGCCGAATTCACCTTCCTCACCGCCACCGTCAACGGCTTCGCTGCGGGCCTGGGTTTCTCGCTGGTGCTGGTGCTGTTCGCCGCCATGCGTGAGCGCATCGCCATCGCCGATGTGCCCAAGTCATTCCAAGGGGCCGCGATCGGTATGGTCACGGCCGGCCTGATGTCGCTGGCATTCATGGGCTTCACCGGACTGATCAAGCTATGAGCGCAGTTCTCATTGCAGTCCTCGCGCTGCTCGCCCTGTGCCTGCTCGGCGGCGCCATTCTTGGCTTCGCCGCGGTACGCTTTCGTGTTGAAGGCGATCCGATCGCCGAGCAGATCAACGCCTTGTTGCCCCAGACCCAATGCGGCCAGTGCGGCTATCCGGGCTGCAAACCCTACGCCGAAGCCATCGCTGGCGGCGACAAGATCAATAAATGCCCTCCAGGCGGCGAAGCGACCATCCAGGCGCTGGCTGACCTGCTCGACGTCGAGGCGGAGCCGCTGGACGCCGAAGGTGGCGAGAAGCCGCAGATGGTCGCCTACATCCGCGAAGCCGAATGCATCGGCTGCACCAAGTGCATCCAGGCTTGCCCGGTGGACGCCATTGTCGGCGCCGCGCGACAGATGCATACCGTGATCATTTCCGAATGCACCGGCTGCGATCTGTGTGTCGAGCCCTGCCCGGTGGACTGTATCGACATGATCGAAGTCGGCAGCAACCTGCAGAGCTGGAAGTGGAACCGGCCGTTGGCGCCCGGCCAGCTGATCGCGACTGACCGGGAGCAGGCCGCATGACCTCATTGAAAATCTGGGACATCCACGGTGGCATCCATCCGCCGGAGCACAAGGACCTGTCCAACCGCACGCCGATTCAGCCGGCACCGTTGCCTCAACGCCTGATCCTGCCACTGGCGCAGCACCTCGGTGCCCCGGCGGAGCCTTGTGTAACGCTCGGCGAGCGAGTGCTCAAGGGTCAACAGATCGCTGTCGCCAGCGGTTTCGTCAGCGCCCCGCTGCACGCCCCAACGTCCGGCGTGGTCAGCCTTATCGGCCCACAGCCCTACCCGCATGTATCAGGCATGCTCGCCAACGCGATCGTCATCGACAGCGATGGCGAAGACAAATGGATCGAGCTGCAGCCGCAGCCGGATTACCGTGAACTCGAGCGCCCTGCCCTGCTCGAGCTGATTCGCCAGGCCGGCATCAGCGGCCTCGGCGGCGCAGGCTTCCCCACCGCGGTGAAGCTCAGTCCACCACCGACGCAGACGATCCGCACGCTGATCATCAACGGCACCGAGTGCGAACCCTACATCACCGCCGATGATCTGCTGATGCGCGAGAAAGCCGCCCAACTGGTGGCTGGTATCGAAATCCTTGCGCACCTGATCCAACCGCAGGAAGTGCTGATCGGTATCGAGGACAACAAGCCCGAAGCGATCGCCGCCGTGCGCGCAGCCATCGGCGAGCGGCCGTTCGTTCTGAAGGTATTCCCGACCAAGTATCCGTCCGGTGGTGAAAAGCAACTGATCCAGATTCTCACTGGCGAAGAAGTCCCCAGCGGCGGGCTGCCCGCGGACATCGGCATGCTCTGCCAGAACGTCGGCACCTGTGTCGCCATCCATGACGCCGTACTGCTCGGCAAACCGCTGATCTCGCGCATCACCACCCTAACCGGCGAAGCGCTGGCGCGGCCGATGAACGTCGAGGTGCTGATCGGCACCGCCGTGGATGAGCTACTGGCCTTCGCTGGTCTCGAGCAGAACAGGCTCAATCGCCTGATCATGGGCGGCCCGATGATGGGCTTCACCCTGCCATCTCTCGAGGTGCCGGTGGTCAAGACCACCAACTGTCTGCTTGCCAGTGCCCTTGAGGAATTGCCGCCGCCACCGCCAGCGCTGCCGTGCATCCGCTGTGGTGAATGCGCCGAAGCCTGTCCAGTCAGCCTGCTGCCGCAGCAACTGCATTTCTTTGCCCTTGGCCAGGAGCACGAACAGCTCAAGGCCCATCATCTGTTCGACTGCATCGAGTGCGGTGCCTGCGCCTACGTCTGCCCGTCCAGCATTCCGCTGGTGCAGTACTACCGCGCCGCCAAAGGTGAAATTCGCGAACTGGAACAGAAGCAGCAGAAAGCCGAACACTCTAAGCAGCGCTTCGAACTGCGCCAGGAACGGCTGCGCCGAGCCGAAGAACAGAAGGAAGCCGAGCGCAAGGCCCGCGCCGAACGTGCAGCCCGCGCCAAAGCTGCGCAAAGCGAAGCTGGAGCAGCCACCATCACGACGGCGGCTCCGGTCCAGGCCCAGAAAGCGGGCCTTTCCGACGCGCAGAAGAAACTGAAGATCGAAGCCAGCATGGCCCAGGTTGCCTTGAAAAAGGCCGAAAAGCAGCTCGCCGCCCACGACACAGCCGAACTGCAGGCGCAGGTCGCCGATCTGCGCAAAGCCGCCGAGGCG
This sequence comes from Stutzerimonas stutzeri RCH2, assembly GCF_000327065.1. Classification (NCBI taxonomy): domain Bacteria; kingdom Pseudomonadati; phylum Pseudomonadota; class Gammaproteobacteria; order Pseudomonadales; family Pseudomonadaceae; genus Stutzerimonas; species Stutzerimonas stutzeri. The sequence goes on from NC_019936.1 coordinate 3,292,161, forward strand.
GCGCAAAACGCGCTGGATGCCGCCATGCAGGAAAGTGCCAGTACCGCGTCGGCACCAGCCACCACGCCGGTGGACGAAGAGGCGCTGAAAAAGGCCAAGATCGAAGCAGCCATGCTCAAGGCGCAGATCCGCAAGCTGGAGAAGGTCGAGACGCCGGACGACGACCAGCAGGCCGAACTCGCCCGCCTGCGCCAGCAACTGCACGAAGCCGAACAGGCCCTGACCGCCGCGCAAGACGCAACACCCGCGCCGGCCGCCAAACCGGCCGATGACGAGGCGCTGAAGAAAGCCAAGATCGAAGCGGCCATGCTCAAGGCACAGATCCGCAAGCTGGAGAAGGTCGAGGCGCCGGACGACGACCAGCAGGCCGAGCTCGCTCGTCTGCGCCAGCAACTGCACGAAGCCGAACAGGCTCTGGCCGCCGCGCAGAGTGCTGCGCCCGCTCCCGCCGCCAAGCGGGCCGCTGACGAGACGCTGAAGAAGGCCAAGATCGAAGCGGCCATGCTCAAGGCGCAGATCCGCAAGCTGGAGAAGCTCGAGTCACCGGACGACGACCAGCAGGCCGAACTCGCCCGCCTGCGCCAGCAACTGCACGAAGCCGAGCAGGCCCTGGCCGCCGCGCAGAGTGCTGCACCCGCTCCCGCCGCCAAACCGGCCGATGACGAAGCGCTGAAGAAAGCCAAGATCGAGCTGGCGATGAAACGCGCCGAACTCAAGAAAGCAGAGAAAGCCGGTGCAGACGAGGCAGAACTCAGTCGCCTGCGTGACGCACTGGCCGCAGCCGAGCAGGCTTTGCATGCCGCAGAAGACGCCTCGCAAAAGCCTGCGCCGGAACTGGTACGCACCAGCAAGCCAGGCGTCGATGATCGCCAGAGAGAACTCAAGACCGAACTTGCCTTTGCCCGAGCCGACCTGCGCAAGCTGGAGCGTGACGAGAATGCAGAGCCGGGCGCGGTAGAAGCGGCCCGCACACGGTTGAGTGAAGCGGAGCGCCAACTCGCGGACTACCAAGGCTCATGAGCGCTGCGCATGGAACAGGCGCAGCGCTGGCGCCATTAACGCATCTGATTCGTCGGAAGGTTGCTTAGCCTTCCAATGACAACGCTTTAGACCCGGAGAGCCAATGGCCCTGCCCCGCATCACCTCGCCCCACGCCAAGGGCCCCAGCCGTACCCAGCGGGTCATGCTGCTGGTGCTTGCAGCCACGCTGCCCGGCGTGGTTGTCCTGACTTGGCTCTACGGCGCCGGCACGCTGATCAACCTGGCCTGGGCCTGCGCCGCTGCGCTGGGTTTCGAAGCCGCGATTCTCCGGCTGCGTCAGCGTCCGGTAGGTTTCTTTTTGCGCGACGGTAGCGTGCTGGTGACCGCCGTGTTGTTGGCACTGGCTTTGCCACCCTATTCGCCCTGGTGGCTGACGTTGATTGCCACTGGCTGCGCCGTGGTTTTCGGCAAACAACTGTATGGCGGGCTCGGCCAGAACCCCTTCAACCCGGCGATGATCGGTTACGTGGTGGTGCTGATTTCCTTCCCGGTGGAAATGACCACCTGGCCGGTGCCGCACAGCGTCGGGCTGAGTGCCGGCTTGCAGCACATCCTCGGCATCGCCTCGCTGCCCGATGGCTGGACCCAGGCCACGGCGCTCGATGTACTGAAGGTGAACAAGAGCCTGACCATCGGCGAACTGTGGAGCAACCCGGCCTTCGGCCACTTCGGCGGCATCGGTTCGGAGGTGGTGAACCTGGCATTCCTGGCTGGCGGCCTGTTCCTGCTGCACAAACGGCTGTTCAGCTGGCACGCGCCGGTCGGCATGCTTGGCGCCCTTCTATTGATGAGCCTGGTGTTCTGGAATGGCTCGGGCTCCGATAGCAACGGATCGCCGCTGTTCCACCTGCTCAGCGGTGCCACCATGCTCGGCGCCTTCTTCATCGTCACCGATCCGGTCAGCAGCGCCACCAGCCCGCGCGGACGCCTTATCTTCGGCGCCGGCGTCGGTATTCTGGTGTATGTCATCCGCGCCTGGGGCGGCTACCCGGACGGTGTGGCCTTCGGCGTACTGCTGATGAACCTCGCCGCCCCCACCATCGACTACTACACCCGCCCGCGCACCTACGGTCACCGTAAGGCCGAGCGCGGCTTCAAGCTGGGCGAATGATCATGATGCTTCCGGAAATCAGTCGCTCGATGTTGAAGAACGCCGCGGTGCTGGGCCTGTTCGCAGTCGTCACGGTGGGCGCGGTGACACTGCTCCAGCAAGGCACTGCCGAACATATCCAGGCCGCCGAACGTGCTGCACAGGTACGCGCACTAGGCGAAATTCTGCCGGCTGGCAGCTATGACAATCACCTGCTCGATAACAGCGTGCTGCTCCAGGACCGCTTGCTGGGCAACCGAAGCCCACTGCCTGCCTATATCGCCATCAAGGACGGCCGGCCGACCGCCGTGATCCTCCAGGCCATCGCCCCGGATGGCTACAGCGGCGCCATCCATCTGCTGGTCGGCATTCGCGCCGACGGCCGTGTCGCCGGTGTCCGGGTTATCGGCCACCGGGAAACGCCAGGCTTGGGTGACAAGATCGACTTGGCCAAGAGCCAATGGATTCGGGGCTTCGAAGACAAGTCGCTGGAAAACCCGCAGGCCGAGGGCTGGGCGGTGAAGAAGGATCGCGGCGAGTTCGACCAGTTCGCTGGCGCCACCATCACACCGCGGGCCGTGGTCGGCGCGGTGCACCGCGCGCTGCAGTACTTCGATGCACACAAGGCCGAGCTGCTAACGCCCGGAGGAGAGACGACCGAGGCCACTGGCGATGCCCTGGAAAGCCGCAGCGAACCTGAGGAAACCACCGTGCATTCCCGGGCCGGCAGTGCCGCCACGCGCGATGAACTGCGCACCACCGAGCCGGCCGCCGAGCCGCAAGGGGATCAGCCATGAGCACACCCAGCTACCGCGAACTGACCGTCAACGGCCTGTGGAAGAACAACCCGGCACTGGTGCAGCTGCTTGGCCTGTGCCCGCTGCTCGGCGTCAGCAACTCGGCGGTCAACGCCCTCGGCCTCGGCCTGGCAACCATGCTGGTACTGACCTGTTCGAATATCGGCGTCTCGCTGGTGCGCGGCGTGGTCAACACCGCGGTGCGCCTGCCGGCATTTGTGATGATCATCGCCGCGCTGACCACCTGCATCGAGCTGCTGATGCAGGCCTTCACCTATGAGCTGTATCAGATCCTCGGCATCTTCATCCCGCTGATCACGACCAACTGCGTGATCCTCGGCCGCGCCGACGGCTTCGCGGCCAAACACAACCCGCTGATCGCCGGCTTCGATGGCGTGGTCATGGGCATCGGCTTCTGCCTGGTGTTGGTAGTGCTCGGCGGCCTGCGCGAGCTGTTCGGCACCGGCGCGCTGTTCGCCAACATGCATCTGCTGTTCGGCCCCATCGCCAATGACTGGCAGATCACCCTGTTCAACGACTACAAAGGCTTCCTGCTGGCCATCCTGCCGCCTGGCGCCTTCATCGTCCTCGGTCTGCTGATCGCCCTGAAGAACCGGATCGACCAACAGCTCGCAGAGCGTGCCCGTGCCGCTCAGCCAGCGGCGCCGGCTGCCAGTCGCCGCGTGCGCGTAACCGGCGTGATCGAGTGAGCCTGACCGGATGAACAGCGAAAAACGCCGGGAGATTTTCCGACGCCTGCATGAAGACAACCCCGAGCCAAAGACCGAACTGGCATACAACACGCCTTTCGAACTGCTGATCGCGGTGATTCTTTCGGCGCAGGCCACCGATGTCGGCGTAAACAAGGCCACCGCCAAGCTCTATCCGGTGGCCAACACTCCAGAAGCGATCTATGCACTTGGCTACGACGGGCTGTGCGAATACATCCGCACCATCGGCCTGTATCCGAGCAAGGCGAAGAACGTCATCGAGACCTGCCGCATCCTGATCGAGAAGCATGGCGGCCAGGTGCCGGACAATCGCGAGGATCTGGAAGCACTTCCCGGGGTGGGCCGCAAGACCGCCAACGTGGTACTGAACACGGCATTCCGCCAGTTCACCATGGCGGTGGACACCCACATTTTCCGGGTCAGCAACCGCACCGGCATCGCTCCCGGAAAGAACGTGCTTGAGGTGGAGCGCAAGCTGATCCGCTTCGTGCCCAAGGAATATCTTCTCGACGCGCACCACTGGCTGATCCTGCACGGGCGCTATGTCTGCAAGGCGCGCAAGCCGCAATGTGGCAGCTGTCGGATCGAAGACCTGTGTGAATACAAGCACAAGACTTCCGACGATTGAGCGGGCCAGCGAAAAGCTTGTATCGCGATTGAAAAAAACTTTTTTACCGGCTTCGAAATTGCGGCTATAAGGTGCGCCAAGAGCGCCCCGTAGCCGTGGAGTGAACAAGTGGCCGAGAAAGAAGACATTCAGATCGAAGACGATTTCATCGCCGAAGATGACGACGAGAGCAGCGAAGCGCCCGTCGAGGTCGCCAAGACCAATCTGACCAAGCGCCGTATCATCGACAACCTGCTCGAGGAACGCCGCCTGCAGAAGCAGTTGAACGACTTCGACTTCGATCTATAAAGAAAAAGCCCCGAAAGGGGCTTTTTTCATATCCGCTTATTCATGCCGCCGATCAGTCGGCGCGCTTGGGCGAAAGCAGTTCAATCTTGTAACCGTCCGGATCCTCGACGAACGCCAGGATGCTGGAGCCATGCATCATCGGCCCTGGTTCACGGGTGATCTTGCCACCGCGCGCCCGGATATCTTCGCAGGCCTTGTAGACGTCCTCGACCTCCAGGGCGATATGACCATAGCCGTTGCCCAACTCGTAGGTCTCGACGCCCCAGTTGTGGGTCAGCTCGATGACGCTGTTGTGCGCTTCGTCGCCGTAGCCGACGAAGGCCAGGGTGAACTTACCGTCCGGATAGTCCTTGCGGCGCAGCAGGGTCATGCCCAGCACTTCGGTATAGAAGGCGATGGACTTATCCATATCGCCGACGCGCAGCATGGTATGCAGCAGTCTCATGATTCAGATCTCCTCGTTCGGCAGCGCTTGTGGCAGTGCAGAAAGTACAACCCCGGCACATGGCCGGGGTCGGTTGGCTCAGGCGCGCCAGCTTATCAGAACTGGGTGCGGCCCTTGCCGGCAGCGATGCGCATGCGCAACGCATTGAGCTTGATGAAGCCGCCAGCGTCCGCCTGGTTGTAGGCGCCGCCGTCTTCTTCGAAGGTCGCGATGTTGGCATCGAACAGCGAGTCGTCCGACTTGCGACCGACGACGATGACGTTGCCCTTGTACAGCTTCAGACGCACCACGCCATTCACGTTGACCTGAGAGGCGTCGATCATCTGCTGCAGCATGCTGCGCTCGGGGCTCCACCAGTAACCGTTGTAGATCAGACTGGCGTACTTGGGCATCAGCTCGTCTTTCAGGTGCGCCACTTCGCGGTCGAGAGTGATCGACTCGATAGCGCGGTGTGCCTTGAGCATGATGGTGCCGCCGGGGGTCTCGTAGCAGCCGCGCGACTTCATGCCGACGTAGCGGTTCTCGACGATGTCCAGGCGGCCGATGCCGTTCTCACCGCCGATGCGGTTCAACTCGGCCAATACCTGAGCGGGGGACATGTCCTTGCCGTCGATGGCGACGATGTCGCCCTTGCGGTAGGTCAGCTCGATATAGGTCGGCGCATCTGGAGCTGCCTCGGGAGAGACAGTCCATTTCCACATATCTTCTTCGTGCTCGGTCCAGGTGTCTTCCAGCACACCGCCCTCGTAGGAGATGTGCAGCAGGTTGGCGTCCATGGAATACGGCGACTTCTTCTTGCCGTGGCGCTCGATCGGGATGGCATGCTTCTCGGCATAATCCATCAGCTTCTCGCGCGACAGCAGGTCCCACTCGCGCCACGGAGCGATCACCTTTACGCCCGGCTTGAGTGCGTACGCGCCCAGTTCGAAACGCACCTGATCGTTGCCCTTGCCGGTGGCACCGTGGGAAATGGCATCGGCACCGGTTTCGTTGGCGATCTCGATCAGGCGCTTGGCGATCAGCGGACGGGCGATGGAGGTACCCAGCAGGTACTCGCCTTCATACACGGTGTTGGCGCGGAACATCGGGAAGACGAAATCGCGGACGAACTCTTCGCGCAGGTCATCGATGTAGATTTCCTTGACGCCCAGTGCCTGCGCCTTGGTGCGCGCCGGCTCGACTTCTTCGCCCTGGCCGAGGTCGGCGGTGAAGGTCACCACTTCACAGTTATAGGTGTCTTGCAGCCACTTGAGGATCACCGAGGTGTCCAGGCCACCGGAATAGGCCAGAACTACCTTCTTAACGTCCGCCATGCCATCAGCTCCACGGGTTGTACGGAAAGCCTGCGATTCTACCGGTCATGGCCTGGCTTTTACAGGGGCGCGCCGTTGGCAGGCGCTTCGGACGACGGAGCGGCGGCCGTCGCTGGCGCCGGAGGGGTAGCTTCTCGAGCCAGACGCATGGTCACTCGGCGATTCTTGGCGCGGTTCGCCTCGCTGCTGTTGGCCACCAGCGGATAGCGTTCACCGTGAAAGCGCAGCGTGATCTGCTCCACCGGGACGCCATTGGCGACCAGGTATTCCTGCACCGCCAGCGCGCGACGACGTGACAGATCACGATTGAGCAAGCGATTGCCGCTGTTGTCGGAGTGACCGTCAAGCTCTATGCGGTTCACGCTGGGGTCGGCACGCATGAACTGCAGGATGATATCGAGCTTGGCGCGACCCAACGGATCGAGCACCACATCGCTACTGGGAAAGCCGATCTGCGACTGGCGCACCTGATCGAAGTTGACCGGCAGCAGCTTGGCCGTACAGGCGCGGTAATCTTCGTAGGCCTTGCCGAAACGCGCTGGCAACAGGCGAATTTCCAACGTATCGCCGCCGTGCAGCGTGCGATGCCTGACGACCGGACTACGCCCTTCGAGCAGACCGGCCAGCAACCGTCCCGCCTGTAACTGAGTGCTGTTGAACGGAATCTCGCCGCCGCCCACCGACACCACACCGAGATTGATGTCGCCACGGGCAGGCTGCCAGGGCGCAGCCGCCGCGAGCAGCGTCGCCGATCCGGCACCCAGCCAGCGTTCCGGCGATTGCAGACGGAAAATCGCCTGCTCGCCGGCCCGCCGCACGAACTCGCCACTGCCAAAACCGGCAATCGGCTGAATCAGCCGGCACTCGAACTGATCCCCCTCCACTTGCCACTGCACACGCTCCAGCCGAGTCTGAAAGGTCAGGGCATTGGCCGGTGAAGCGAGCAGGCACAACAGGACGAGGGGGCGCAGGCGCACGATGAGCTCCGAGAGGATGCGTATTCCTCCTAGGTATCGGTGCCAGGCCGGCAAACTTGAGCAGGCGGCCTGCGGCAACCGGCTTCACAGACGAAGGCAAGATGCCGCGCCCCGGCTTTTCCGGTAGCATTCGCGCACGTTTCACCCGCCTGGAAAGCCCGCATGTCCGACCGACTTACCCTGCTGCGCCCCGACGACTGGCACATTCACCTGCGCGATGGCGCCGTCCTGCCTCACACCGTCGCGGACGCTGCTCACCAGTTCGCCCGCGCCATCATCATGCCAAATCTGGTGCCCCCGGTACGCAACGCCGACGAGGCGGAAGGCTATCGCCAGCGCATCCTTGCGGCCCGCCCTGCAGGCAGTGATTTCGAGCCACTGATGGTGCTGTACCTCACCGACGCTACCAGTCCTGACGACATCCGCCGCGCCAAGGCCAGCGGCTTCGTCCATGCTGCCAAGCTCTATCCGGCCGGAGCGACCACCAACTCGGCATCCGGCGTGACCGCTATCGACAATATCTTCGGTGTGCTGGAAACCATGGCCGAAGTCGGCCTGCCATTGCTGGTCCACGGCGAAGTCACCCGGGGCGAGATCGATATTTTCGATCGTGAGAAGTACTTCATCGACGAGCAGCTAAGCCGGGTAACCGCACGTTTTCCGACCCTGAGGGTAGTGTTCGAACACATCACCACCCGCGATGCCGTGCAGTTCGTCCAGGCCGCCGGCAGCAATGTCGGCGCCACCATCACCGCGCACCACCTGCTCTACAACCGCAACCACATGCTGGTCGGCGGGATCCGCCCGCACCTGTTCTGCCTGCCGGTGCTCAAGCGCAACGTCCACCAGGAAGCCCTGCTGGATGCGGCTACCAGCGGCAGCCCGAAGTTCTTCCTCGGCACCGACTCCGCGCCGCATGCACAACACGCCAAGGAAGCCGCCTGTGGTTGCGCAGGCTGTTATACCGCCCATGCGGCCATCGAACTGTATGCCGAGGCGTTCGAGCAACGCCAGGCGCTGGACAAGCTGGAAGCGTTCGCCAGCCACTTCGGACCGGACTTCTATGGCCTGCCGCGCAATACCACGCGGATCACCCTGGTACGCCAGGATTGGGACGTCCCGGCCAGCCTGCCATTTGGCGAACAGGTCGTCGTGCCGCTGCGCGCCGGTGAACGGCTGCATTGGCGTCTGGAGGCAAGCGCATGAGTGAAGATCACTTCGAAGACGAACTCGAGGAGCATCTGCCCGGCAGAGCCCGCTCGCCCATGGCGCGGCGTTTCCGTGGCTTTCTGCCCGTGGTGATCGACGTGGAGTGCGGCGGCTTCAACAGCGCCACGGACGCTCTGCTGGAAATCGCTGCCGTCACCATCGGCATGGACGAACAGGGCCTGCTCTACCCGCAGGACACCCTCTTCTACCGTGTCGAACCGTTCGCGGGGGCCAACATCGAACCCGCGGCGCTGGAATTCACCGGGATCAAGCTTGATCACCCGCTGCGCATGGCGGTACCGGAGTCACAGGCTCTGACCGATATCTTCCGCAGTGTACGTAAGGCAGTGAAATCCGCCGGCTGCAAGCGTGCAATTCTGGTCGGTCATAACAGCAGCTTCGACCTCGGTTTCCTCAACGCGGCCATCGCTCGCTGCGAGATCAAGCGCAACCCGTTCCATCCCTTCTCGAGCTTCGACACCGCCACCCTCGCCGGCCTCGCCTACGGCCAGACCGTGTTGGCGAAAGCCTGCCAGGCCGCCGGTATCGACTTCGACGGACGCGAGGCGCACTCTGCCCGCTACGACACCGAGAAGACCGCCGAGCTGTTCTGCGGCATCGTCAATCGCTGGCGGGAAATGGGCGGCTGGGAAGAGTTCGACGAGTGACATCAGACGCACTGTGAGCGGGCGGCGCGCTTCTTAGCGCCCGTTACCGTGACCGAAGCCAGAAACAAAAAAGGCCAGTCGTTGACTGGCCTTTTTTTCACCTGCGGCGTTAGAGCGGCTTGCCACGGTTGCCGTGCTGGCCAACGAAGGCCTGGACGGCTTTCAGCTCGTTCGGCAGCACGGTGCAGCGCTCGCCGCGCTCGAACAGGTCCGCCAGGTGGGCAGGCAGAGCAAGCGCTTGGCCGATGCCCGCCTTCTCCACCGCGTCCGGGAACTTCACCGGATGTGCGGTACCCAGCGTCACCATCGGAATACTCAGACTACGGCGGCACTCGCGCGCAGCATGAACGCCGATGGCGGTGTGCGGGTCGAGCACCTCGCCCGTCTCCTTGAAGACCTGAGCGATGGTGGCACAGGTCTGCTCGTCATCCACGGCCAGCGAATCGAACAGCTTGCGTGCTTCGGTCCAGCGATCCTCTTCCACCGACAGTTTGCCGCTGGCGCGGAAGCCGTCCAGCAATTCGGCTACAGCCTTGCCATTGCGGCCATGCAGATCAAACAGCAGCCGTTCGAAATTGGACGACACCATGATGTCCATCGACGGCGACAGTGACGCATGCAGCGTGTCCTTGTCGTAGCGATTGCCGGACATGAAGCGATGCAGGATATCGTTGCGGTTGGTGGCAACGATCAGCTGGTTGATCGGCAGCCCCATGTTGCGCGCAAGATAACCGGCAAAGATATCGCCGAAATTGCCGGTCGGTACCGAGAAGGCCACCGAGCGAGCCGGGCCGCCGAGCTGCAGCGCAGCGTGGAAGTAGTAAACGATCTGGGCCATGATCCGCGCCCAGTTGATCGAGTTGACCGCAACCAGCCGGGTGCCCTTGAGGAACGCCTGGTCGGCGAAGCTGGCCTTGACCATTTCCTGGCAATCATCGAAGTTGCCTTCGATGGCGATGTTGTGGATGTTGTCGCCGGCAATGGTGGTCATCTGCCGCCGCTGCACTTCCGATACCCGCTGGTGCGGGTGCAGGATGAAGATGTCGACGTTCTCGCAACGACGGCAGCCCTCGATGGCGGCCGAACCGGTATCGCCAGAGGTCGCCCCCATGATCACCACGCGCTCGCCGCGCTTGGCCAGCACGTAATCGAGCAGACGACCGAGCAGCTGCAGGGCGAAGTCCTTGAATGCCAAGGTGGGGCCGTGGAACAGTTCGAGCACCCACTCGTTGCCGTTCAGCTGGCGCAGCGGGGCGATGGCGCTGTGAGCGAAAACGCCGTAGGTCTCTTCCAGGATTTGCTTGAAGTCGGCATCCGGAATGCTGCCGGCAACGAACGGGCGCATGACCCGGAAAGCCAGTTCGTGATACGGCAAGCCGGCCCAGGAGGCAATCTCCTCCACGGTGAAGCGCGGTAGATTCTCCGGCACGTACAGGCCGCCATCGCTGGCCAGGCCCGCCAGCAGAACATCTTCAAAATTCAGGGCCGGCGCCTGGCCACGGGTGCTGATGTAACGCATGGTTCAAACCTTCGGTGTTGGCAGCAGCGGCAGGCAGCAGGCAGAAGCCCTGCAGCCAGACGTCGCTACCGGAGTTAATTCAGCTGTTCGACGCGGATACGCACGACCTTGTCCGCCACATCGTCGAGTTTTTCCAGGGCGGCGATCGCATCATCGATGCGCTGCTCGACCACTCGATGGGTAACGAGAATGACCGGCACCAGACCGTCCTGCTCCTCAGCCTCTTTCTGCATGATCGACTCGATGTTGATCCCGCGCTCGGAGAGGATGCTCGCAACCTGGGCCAGCACGCCCGGATGGTCCTTGGCCTGAATGCGCAGGTAATAGGCGCTTTCGCAGGCGCTGATCGGCAGAATCGGGTGATCGGACAGAGAGTCCGGCTGGAACGCCAGGTGCGGCACGCGATTGTTCGGGTCAGTGGTCAGCGCGCGGGTTACATCAACGAGATCTGCCACCACTGCCGAGGCGGTTGGCTCCATGCCAGCACCCGCGCCGTAGTAGAGCGTACTGCCGACGGCATCGCCATTTACCATCACGGCATTCATTACGCCGTTGACGTTGGCGATCAGCCGGTCGGCCGGAATCAGTGTCGGGTGCACGCGCAACTCGATGCCGGCATCGGTGCGGCGAGCGACGCCCAGGTGCTTGATGCGGTAACCCAGTGCCTCGGCATAATTCACATCAGTGGTGGTCAGCCGTGCGATGCCCTCGGTGTACGCCTTGTCGAATTGCAACGGAATGCCGAAGGCGATGGAGGCCAGAATGGTCAGCTTGTGCGCAGCATCGATACCCTCGACGTCGAAGGTAGGGTCGGCTTCGGCATAACCGAGCGCCTGCGCCTCCTTGAGCACGTCCTCGAAGGTACGGCCCTTTTCACGCATCTCGGTAAGAATGAAATTGCCGGTGCCGTTGATGATCCCAGCCAGCCAATTGATGCGGTTGCCGGCCAGGCCCTCACGAATCGCCTTGATGACCGGAATACCGCCCGCGACCGACGCTTCGAACGCGACGATGACGCCTTTCTCGCGCGCCTTGGCGAAAATCTCGTTGCCATGCACCGCGATCAGCGCCTTGTTGGCGGTGACGACGTGCTTGCCGTTCTCGATGGCCTTGAGCACCAGCTCCTTGGCGAGGGTGTAGCCACCGATCAGCTCGACAACGATGTCGATCTCGGGATTGTTCACGACATCGAAGATGTCTGCCGTAATGGGCGTAGCGCCGGTGTCGCACTTGGCATTCGGATGACGGGTGGCAATCTGCGCAACCTCGATTCCGCGCCCGGCACGGCGGGCAATCTCCTCGGCGTTGCGTTTGAGCACATTGAAGGTACCGCCACCGACGGTTCCCAGCCCACAGATGCCAACTTTCACCGGTTTCAAGCTGAACTCCCCATTCACAGCGAAACGACCGGACCTGCCGATCGACAAAAGAGTCGCACATTACGAAGCGAGCAGCTTTTAGTCAATCAGCCGAAGCCCTGCCCTGTCGCGATCAGCCGCCAAGCCCCAGTCGCTGGTGCCATTGCGCAAACGACTCGTCCGGGTATTCGGCAAAACAGCGATCATGTCCCTGCACCTGAGGCTCCACCCAGCTTGCCTTGGAGTCGAGCATCAAGTGCGTATGTTCAGGCGGCACGGGCAGTTCGGTGTCGATGGCCGATGCGAACGGATGCACAAGATCGGGCCAGGTAGGATCCCAGAGCCACAGCGCACTGGCACAGAGTCCGCAAAAATGTCGCCGTCCTTCACTGGTGCGGACTTCTCCCGTTGCGGGGTCGGTCAAGCGCGCCTGGTAAACGGAGACATGCTCGCGACCTTCGACCTGCAAGGTGCGGTAGTCACCACCGAGGTTGATGGCATAACCACCGCCGCCCGCCGTCTTACGGCAGATCGAGCAGTAGCAACGCATGAAAGGATAGGGCTGAGCGGATTCAAGACTGAACCGCACAGCCTGACAGTGACAGGAGCCTTCGAGCTTCATCGCGACCCACCTTGTTCAAACCCGGGATTGAACAAGGTAGGTCGCCCTGCGCCGCCGAGAGCCATCAGATAAAGGCAATCGGACCAATGGCTCCGGCGAGGTCACTCGGCAGCGAGCGCCACCTCGGCGAGCTGCGCGGCCGGCTGATAGCCGGGAATCATTTGGCCGTTGGCGAGAACGATGGCCGGAGTGCCCTGAACACCGATCATTTGACCCAACTGATACTGCTTGGCAATCGGCGTCTCACAGCTGGCGGCCGGCAGGTCCTCGCGAGCCTTGGCCTTGTTCATCGCATCCTGGCGGTCCTTGGCGCACCATACGCTGGTCAGCGTATTGGCCCCATGACTACCCATGCCCTGCCGCGGGAATGCTACATAGCGCACTTCCACACCGAGACGGTTGAGCTGCGGCACTTCGCTGTGCAGCTTCTGGCAATAACCACAGTCGGTATCGGTGAACACCGTGATATGCGTCTTCGGCGCCTTGGGTGCGAATACCACCATTTCACTCGCAGGGATCGCATTGATCTGCTTGGCAACCGACTTGCTCTGCGCCTGCTCGGTCAGGTTGACGGCCTGACCATTCTGGAACTGGTACAGATAGCCCTGGATGATGAATTGACCATCGGCACTGGCGTACAGCTGCCGCCCCCCCTCCAACTGGACCTGATAAACGCCCGGCATCGGACTTTCAGCGACGGCCTCGATCGGCATGTCCGGCTGGATTTTCTGCAGGGCCTGACGAATTGCCTGATCCGGATCGGCGGCCATTGCAACGGTGCTGGCCAGACCGACGGCGGCGGCAGCGAACAAACGAATCACGCCCATGGAAACTCCTGGCAGCGACGATCAAGGGAAGGCGCAAAGACTACCATAGCCATCCCGCTCAGACTGCTAGCGGCTTCTCCAACAGACGCCACCAACCGCCACCGAGGATGCGGCCAAACCAGCCTGACCACTACCCGCGCGGATGATGCTGCGCATGCAGCTCCTGCAGGCGCGCACGGGCGATGTGGGTGTAAATCTGAGTGGTCGAGAGATCACTATGACCAAGCAGCATCTGCACGGTGCGCAGATCCGCGCCGTGGTTGAGCAGATGCGTGGCGAAGGCGTGGCGCAAGGTATGCGGCGATATCGACGTAGCGATACCCGCAACCTTGGCGTGCAGCTTGATTCGATGCCAGAAGGTCTGACGCGTCATCTGGTCGCCACGCAGGCTGGGGAACAGCACATCGCGGGCCTTTCCACCAAGCAACTCGTCCCGCCCCTCGCGCTGATAACGCTCCAGCCAGTGCAAGGCTTCATCCCCCAGCGGCACCAACCGTTCCTTGTTGCCCTTCCCGAAGGTGCGTAACACACCCTGCCGCATGCTGACCTGCTCCAGCGTCAGGCTGATCAGCTCTGTCACGCGCAAACCACAGGCGTAGAGCACCTCGAGCATGGCTCGATCACGCAACCCAATCGGGTCGCCAAGATCCGGCGCAGCCAGCAGCGCCTCGACATCGGCCTCGGACAGCGCCTTGGGCAAGGGGCGACCGAGCCGAGGCAGGTCCACACGCAAGGTCGGGTCGACAGCGATTTCGCCTTCGCGCAGCAGGTAACGATAGAAGCCGCGCAAACCGGAGAGGAACCGTGCGGTGGAGCGCGCCTTGTATCCGTTGTTCAGGCGCCATGCGAGATGGTCGAGAATGATCTCGCGACCAGCGACGGCAAGCCGGACACCCCGCTCGCTCAACCAACCATTGAACAGCGCAAGGTCACTGCGATAGGCCTCACGGCTATTATCGGCCAGTCCTTTTTCCAGCCATAGGGCATCGAGGTAGCGGTCGATAACGGAATCGTCGAGTGCAGGCATGACAGCTTCGGGAAAAGGGAAAAGAGCAGTCTTTCATACTGGAAGCAGGCAAGCACACATGCAATCTGGGGTGAACCCGATCAACACGGCGCCATCTAGATTGCCGCTGCAGACCAAACAACGGCAGCCAGAAACGAAAAAAGCAGCCCGTAGGCTGCTTTTTTCTTTCGGAAATGCGGTCTTAGACCAGCTTTTCCTTGATGCGGGCGGCCTTGCCGGACAGCGCGCGGAGGTAGTACAGCTTGGCCTTGCGCACGTCACCGCGGCGCTTGACGCTGATGCTGTCGACCATCGGGCTGTAGCTCTGGAAGGTACGCTCGACGCCAACACCGTTGGAAATCTTGCGAACGGTGAAAGCGCTGTTCAGGCCGCGGTTACGCTTGCCAATCACGACGCCTTCGAAGGCCTGCAGACGCTGACGCTCGCCTTCCTTTACCTTCACCTGAACGATAACGGTGTCACCCGGCGCGAACGGCGGGATTTCTTTGGTCATCTGCTCGGCTTCGAGCTGCTGAATGATCTTGTTGGTCATGCTGTGCTCCTAAGGTCAACCCACCGGGTTGCCATCGATACGTTAACTATCGTCCCGCTGGCGGATGTATTCCGCCAGCAGCTTCTGTTCTTCTCCAGAAAGCGAGCGGCTATCCAGAAGATCGGCGCGTCGCTCCCAGGTCCTTCCAAGGGACTGCTGCAAGCGCCAGCGTCGGATGTGTTCATGGTTACCGCTGAGCAGCACTTCAGGAACACATTTACCCGCATACACCTCAGGTCGCGTGTAGTGCGGACAGTCGAGCAGGCCGTCGGTAAACGAGTCCTCCTCGGCGGAACCAGCATGACCCAGGGCACCCGGAAGCAGCCTGGTCACGGCATCGATCAGCACCATTGCCGGCAGCTCGCCGCCGGACAACACATAATCACCGATCGACCATTCCTCATCTACGTGCGCCTCAATGAAACGCTCGTCGATGCCTTCGTAACGACCGGCGATAAGGATAAGTGCATCCTCGTTCGCCAGCTCGCGAACGTCAGCCTGTTTCAGCTGGCGCCCCTGCGGCGACAGGTAGATCACCTTCGCCGTCTCGCCCGCGGCTTGCTTGGCGTCAGCCAGGGCAAGCTCGAGCGGCTTGATCTTCATCACCATTCCAGGACCTCCGCCGAATGGGCGGTCGTCCACTGTCTGATGGCGGTCTTCGGTGTAGCTTCGGGGGTTCCAGCAGTTCAACTGCAACAACCCCTGCTTCACTGCACGGCTGGTAATCCCGTAGTCACATATCGCTGCGAACATATCCGGGAACAGGCTGATGACCTCAACGCGCAAAGCGGCCATGCCGTTCAGAAATCCGCGTCCCAATCGACCTGCATCTCGCCCACTTCCAGATCGATCTTCAACACGCACTGATCGGTGTAAGGCAGCAGACGCTCACGATCATCCAGGCTTCCAGCACAAGGCTTTACCACCAGAACGTCGTTGGCTCCGGTTTCGAGCAGATGATCGACCTGACCGAGCAGCTGCGCGGACTGATTGATGACCTTCAAGCCCTGGAGCTGATACCAGTAGTACTCACCGTCGTCCAAGGCGGGCAGTTCGCTGCGCGGGATGCAGATTTCGAAATCCGCGTAGGTACGCGCGACTTCGCGATCATCCAAGCCCTCTAGCGTTGCCACCAGAATCTTCCCCTGGAGGCGCCCCTTGACCAACTCGACCTGCTTGACTTCGTCGCCTCGCCTCAGCGTCCAGCGTCGATAGTCCAGCAGGTTGTCGATCGGATCGGTAAAGGAGTAGACCTTCACGTCACCGCGCACGCCATGCACCGAAACGATCTTGCCGATGACAACCAAGTCATCGACCGGAGCAGACGTTGCGTTCATGCGATTCAGGCAGCGGCCTTGGCAGCTTCCTTCAGCAGCTGAGCAACACGCTCAGACGGCTGTGCGCCCTGGCTCAGCCAGTAGGTGACGCGCTCCTGATTTACAGAAAGCTTCACTTCCGCACCATTGGCGATCGGGTTGAAGAAACCGATGCGCTCGACGAAGCGACCATCGCGCGGGTTGCGGCTGTTGGTCACGGTCAGGTGATAGAAAGGGCGCTTCTTGGAGCCGCCACGGGCGAGACGAATAGTTACCATGTGAACATCGTTCCTGTAGTCGGTGCTAACTTAAGGCACACACTTACTTAAAATGGGCCTAGGCCCGAAAGGCCGCACATTTTAAGGAATGCCGGGGATTTTGCAAACTCTTTTACCAAAGCGACAGGACTGCCCAGGGCTATTGCCAGCGCCGCGCGGTAGACGACCGCGCCGGCGCCCTGCCGCAGTGCTGTAATCACTAGAACTTCGGCATGCCGCCGCCGGGAAGCATCCCGCCCATGCCGCGCATCATTTTGGCCATGCCACCCTTGCCGGTGACCTTCTTCATCATCTTCTGCATCTGTTTGTGCTGCTTGATCAGCCGGCCAATATCCTGCACTTGAGTACCCGAACCCATAGCGATCCGGCGCTTGCGCGAGCCGCTGATGATATCGGGATTGCGGCGCTCTGCAGGAGTCATCGAGTTGATGATCGCTTCCATCTGCTTGAACTGCTTTTCCGCTGCGCCCTGGGCGTGGCCCATCTGCGACAGATTGACGCCACCGATGGAGGGAAGCTTGTCCATCAGCCCGCCAAGACCGCCCATGTTCTTCATTTGCTGCAGCTGATCGCGGAAGTCTTCGAGATCGAAGCCCTTGCCCTTCTTGAGCTTCTTGGTGAGCTTCTCGGCCTTTTCACGATCGAGGGTCTGCTCGGCCTGCTCGATGAGGCTGAGCACATCGCCCATACCTAGAATGCGCGAGGCAATACGATCCGGATGGAAAGGTTCCAGAGCATCGCTCTTCTCGCCCATGCCGAGGAACTTGATCGGCTTGCCAGTCACATGCCGTACCGACAGTGCCGCACCGCCACGGGCATCACCGTCGACTTTGGTCAGCACCACACCAGTCAAGGGAAGCGCCTCGCCAAACGCACGAGCAGTATTCGCCGCGTCCTGACCGGTCATGGCGTCGACGACGAAAAGCGTCTCGGCCGGATTGATCGCTGCGTGGACGGCCTGGATCTCGGCCATCATTTCGGCATCGATCGCCAAACGCCCGGCGGTATCCACCAACACCACATCGATGAACTTGAGCTTGGCTTCGCGAATTGCGGCCTGCGCGATATCTACCGGCTTCTGGCTGATATCGGACGGAAAGAAGGTGACACCGACCTCAGCCGCCAGCGTTTCGAGCTGCTTGATGGCTGCCGGGCGATACACGTCAGCCGAAACGACCAGTACGGTCTTCTTCTTACGCTCCTTGAGGAAGCGCGCCAGCTTGCCCACGGTGGTGGTCTTACCCGCACCCTGCAGACCCGCCATGAGCACGACAGCCGGAGGCGTGACCTGAAGCGCCAGGTCTTCGTTGGCCGCCCCCATCAGTTCTTCCAGTTCGGCGCGGACGATCTTCACGAACGCCTGCCCAGGCGTCAGGCTCTTCGACACCTCGGTGCCGACGGCGCGCTCCTTTACCCGATTGACGAACTCCTTGACCACCGGCAGCGCGACGTCGGCCTCGAGCAGCGCCATGCGCACTTCGCGCAGGGTGTCCTTGATGTTGTCCTCGGTCAGCTTGGCCTTGCCGGTGACATGGCGAAGCGTTTGTGAGAGGCGGTCGGTTAGGTTTTCGAACATGAGCCATTCCACGCTGGATGTGCTGAAGGGCGGGATTATAGAAGGTGGAAGCGCCCCGCCGGTACCCCGCCCGCATTGCTTTTCGTTCCAGACGTTCGCCGGTCACTGCTCTGCGAACGCCGCACGATGGCAACAGAGAGAATCGAGAGACAACCCTGCCGCGACGATACGTAACCTTGACGCAGCTTTTGCCCCTCGGGTGTTTGTGCCACACTCACGACCTTTCGAGCCCGTTACCGGAATCTATGCACCCTCTGCTACCCAGCCTTGCCGCCGCCGCTCTTTATGCCGGCGTCACGGGTTATCAAAGTTTGCGTCTGGCACAGCGCGCCGCACCGGACAAGCGTCTCTTGCTCGGCCTCGGCCTGCTTGCCCTGCTTGCCCATGGCATCAGCCTTTTCATTCAGCTGCTCTCCCCCAGCGGCTTGCACCTCGACTTCTTCACCGCTTCGAGCCTGATCGCCGCCGCCGTCATTCTGCTGATTCTTCTGGCTCTGCATCGAATGCCAGTGGAGAACCTGCTGCTGCTTCTGTTTCCGCTGGGCTGCCTGACCGTGCTGTTCGCACAGTTCGCACCGTCCGGCACCGCACCAGCGATCGCCGAGGAGCCTGGGATTCTTGCGCACATCCTGCTATCGATCCTCGCTTATGGAATGCTCACGATCGCGGTGTTCCAAGCGTTGTTGCTCTTGCTGCAGGATCATCACCTCAAGCACAAGCACTCCTCAGGACTGATCCGCAATTTTCCGCCACTGCAAACAATGGAGAGCCTGCTGTTCGGCTTTCTCTGGGCGGGCTGGGTACTGCTGTCTGCCTCATTGCTCTCGGGCTGGTTGTTTCTCGACGATCTTTTTGCCCAGCATCTGGTCCATAAGACACTCCTCTCGGTGATCGCCTGGGTCGTGTTTGGGCTACTGCTGTGGGGCCGACAGCAACTCGGCTGGCGCGGCTACAAGGCCATCCGCTGGACGCTGGCTGGCTTCTGCCTGCTGATGCTGGCGTACTTCGGCAGCAAGCTGGTCCGCGAATTCATCCTGCATATCTGACGCGAACAGGTAACCCGTGGAAAATCTCCATCCCGGCTTTCTGGTCGGACTGCTGGTCTTTCTGCTGCTGTGCTCGGCTTTCTTCTCCAGCTCCGAAACCGGCATGCTCAGCCTCAATCGCTACCGCCTAAGGCATCAAGCCAAGGAAGGCCATCGAGGCGCGCGACGCGCCAGCGAGCTGCTCGCTCACCCGGATCGCCTGCTCGGCACCATCCTGGTCGGCAACAACTTCGTCAACATCCTCGCCTCCTCCATCGCCACGGTTCTGGCCATGCAGCTCTGGGGTGAAGCAGGCATTGCGATTGCCACCATCGGCCTGACCATCATCCTGCTGATATTTGGTGAAATCACACCCAAGACTCTGGCGGCGTTGCGCCCGGAAATTGTCGCCTACCCGGTCAGCCTGCCGCTGAAGATGCTGCAGAAGGTGCTTTACCCGCTGGTCGCGATGCTGAGCTGGGTGAGCAACGGCCTACTGAAGCTGCTCGGCGTCGACCTGTCGAACAAGGGCAACGACAGCCTCTCGACCGAGGAACTGCGCAGCGTGGTGCGCGAGTCTGGCAGCGACCTGCCGTTGAATCGCCAGAGCATGCTATTGGGCATTCTCGACCTGGAACGCGTGACCGTCGACGACATCATGATTCCGCGCAACGAGGTCACCGGCATCGACCTCGACGATGACCTGGAATCGATCGTCAGCCAGCTACGCACCACACCTCACACCCGTCTGCCGGTGTTTCGCAACGATATCAACCAGATCGAAGGCATCGTCCACATGCGGCAGATTGCACGTCTGCTCAGCCATGATCAGCTGACCAAGGACAGCTTGCTGGCCGCCTGCAGCGAGCCTTATTTCGTGCCGGAAAACACCCCTCTTTCGACCCAGCTGCTGAATTTCCAGAAGCAGAAGCGACGGATCGGCATCGTGGTAGACGAATACGGTGACGTGCGCGGCGTCGTGACGCTTGAGGACATCCTCGAAGAAATCGTTGGCGAGTTCAGCAATCAGGACGCCCTGCGCAGCCCCGATATCCACCCGCAGGACGACGGCACACTGGTCATTGATGGCGCCGCCTACATCCGCGAGGTGAACCGCGCACTGGACTGGCAGCTGCCGTGTGACGGCCCGAAGACGCTCAATGGCCTGATCACCGAAGCCCTGGAGCACATGCCGGATGCCGGCATCTGCTTGCAGATCGGCAACTACCGCCTGGAGATTCTGCAGGCGGCCGACAATCGGGTGAAAAGTGTACGCGCCTGGACGATTGGCGATGCACGGGCGGCCGACCAGCAAGCGCAATGATGGAGCCGGCAGGCGCCGGCTCCACAACCTTCATAACTCGACTTTTACCGCAGCAGCAGCGCGCAGCGCCTTCTGCCTTGCTGCGTCGATGGACACGTCGCGCGCCAGCGCCACGCCCATGCGCCGCTGTCCGCTGACGCCTGGCTTACCGAACAGGCGCAGCGCCGTATCCGGCTCCGCCAGCACGTCGGTCAGGTTGCCGAAGCTCACTTCGGTGGACTCGCCTTCCACCAGAATTACCGCCGACGCTGCTGGGCCGAGCTGACGAATTACCGGAATTGGCAGCCCGAGAATTGCCCGCGCATGCAGGGCGAACTCGGACAAGTCCTGCGACACCAACGTAACCAGCCCGGTATCGTGAGGGCGCGGCGAGATCTCGCAGAACCAGACCTGATCGCCTTTGACGAACAGTTCGACGCCGAAGATGCCACGTCCGCCTAATGCATCGGTGACCGCCAGGGCGATTCGCCGCGCCTCGGCCATTGCCACGGACTCCATCGGCTGAGGCTGCCAGGACTCCTGATAGTCGCCTTTCTCCTGACGATGTCCGACCGGCTCGCAAAAGCTCGTTCCGCCCGCGTGCCGGACCGTCAGCAAAGTGATTTCGTAATCGAAATCGATGAACCC
The DNA here is from genome assembly GCF_000327065.1 of Stutzerimonas stutzeri RCH2. Classification (NCBI taxonomy): domain Bacteria; kingdom Pseudomonadati; phylum Pseudomonadota; class Gammaproteobacteria; order Pseudomonadales; family Pseudomonadaceae; genus Stutzerimonas; species Stutzerimonas stutzeri. Next base: position 3,313,379 of record NC_019936.1, read on the forward strand.
CTCGACGATGACCCGACCGCGACCTGCTCGTCCGCCCGCTTGCGCGTAGTCCCAGGCGGCGTCGATGTCCGCCTCACTGCGCAGCACCGACTGGCCCTTGCCGGATGAACTCATCACCGGCTTGATCAAGCAAGGGAAGCCCAGCGCGCGAGCGGCGGTGCGACATTCATCCAGCGAGTCGGCAAAGCGATAGGGAGAGGTCGGCAGGCCGAGTTCTTCGGCGGCGAGGCGGCGAATGCCCTCGCGATTCATTGTCAGCTGCGCAGCCCGGGCCGTGGGTATGACGCTGTAGCCTTCTTGCTCCAGCTCAACCAGCGTGGCCGTGGCGATGGCTTCGATTTCCGGAACAATGTAGTGCGGGCGCTCCTGCTCGATCACGGAGCGCAATGCGGCGCCGTCGAGCATGTCGATTACATGGCTGCGGTGCGCTACCTGCATCGCTGGTGCATTGGCGTAGCGATCTACGGCGATCACCTCGACGCCGAGGCGCTGCAGTTCGATGACCAGCTCCTTGCCCAGTTCGCCACAGCCGCAAAGCAGGACGCGCGTGGCGCTGGGAGACAACGGGGTGCCTATTCGTGGCATGGATTTCCCTCAAACGTCGAAAAACGAGCGCGCAACGCACTCTGCTACATCAGCTGGCCGCCAAGACGGGCTCTCTCACCGCAACGCTGCAGCACGTCGCGGCGCTCGTCATTGCTCATCAAACCCCAACGGCGAATCTCGTCCGCACTGCGCTGACAACCAACGCACAGGTCGTCTTCATCCAAAGCGCAGAGGCTGACACACGGCGAGGCTACTGGCTTTTCCTGCGTGCTCACTCATCGGGCTCCAGATCCCGCGCATAGCGCTGGGCGTTATGCACGTAATGGGCTGCGCTGGCTTCGAGCATCTTCTTCTGCTCATCGGTCAGTTCTCGCACCACCTTGCCCGGTGAGCCGACCACCAGAGAACCATCGGGAATCTCCTTGCCTTCCGCGATCAGCGTGTTGGCGCCGATGATGCAATGCTTGCCGATCTTCGCCCCGTTGAGCACCACAGCATTGATGCCGATCAGGCTGTAATCACCGACCGTACAACCGTGCAGCATGGCGTTGTGGCCAACGGTAACGCCGGTGCCCAGCGTCAGCGGGTGCCCCATATCGGTATGCATCACGCTGCCATCCTGGACGTTACTGTTCTCGCCGATATGGATCAGCTCGTTGTCACCGCGTAGCACGGCGCCAAACCACACGCTGGCGCCGGCATCCAGCCTGATCTTGCCGACCAACGTGGCACTGGGCGCTACCCAGCTCTGCGGATGCGCTTGGACGCGCGACTCTCCCAGACGGTATTTCACGACACACCTCTTCTTGTCAGTACGGATGGATCAGCCTAGCGGCGCGGCTCAGGGCTCGCTACGCCCGGATAGGTCGATGAAGGCAGCTGGCGCACGGCGCATTTCGATACCGGCGTCGTATATGACGTTGACCAACTCGACGATCATGATCGCCGTCAGGCCCCATATCTGGTACTCGCCATAGCGGTAGGACGGGATATACCAGCTCTGTCCCTGGTAATCGATGCGATGTGTGACTTCGCGCGGATCCTCACAGAAGAACTCCAGCGGCACCGAGAAGACCGAGGCGATTTCCGCATCGTTGGCGCGGTACTCGACATAGTCCGGAACCAACCCGACATAGGGCGTGACATGGATGCCATGCACCGATACCAGGCTGCTGAGCGGGCCGACGACCTCGACCATGCCAGGCGCCAGCCCGACCTCTTCCTCGGCCTCACGCAGTGCGGTGTGCAACAGGTCACGGTCTTCCGGATCGCGGCGCCCGCCCGGAAAGGCTACTTCGCCACCATGGGTGGACAGACCGGCGGCACGAAGCGTCAGCACCAGCTCCGGCGACTCGCTGCGGGTGATCGGCATCAGCACGGCCGCCTCGGGCAGACGGTCTTCCGGCTCCAGAAGATGCGGAGAATAGGCGCGCACCCGGTGGAGTATTTTGTCCAGCATGAATTTTCTCGTTTCGTCTTTGACCGGCATCATGGCATGAAAGGCGCAACGGCCCAAGGCCTCGAAATAGCCAATCGAGCCGCTCGAACGGATCGCCTGAATGTCCATTGCCACAACTGCAAATCATGGGTCTGTCAGCCGACGAGGAACCCGTAACGTCCTTGCTCAATCGCCAAGGACACACCAAGATTTGCCGGAACCAACAGGAATTCGCTCATGAAATACTGCAACCAGTGCGGCAACCCGGTGCTGGTCCGTATCCCCGACGGCGACAATCGCCCACGCTTCGTCTGCGACGCTTGCCAGACCGTCCACTACCAGAACCCACGCATCGTCGCTGGCTGCGTACCCGTCTGGGACGACTGCGTGCTGCTCTGCCGGCGCGCGATCGAGCCTCGGCGGGGTTACTGGACCTTGCCGGCAGGCTTCATGGAGAACGGCGAGACCCTGCAACAGGCTGCTGAGCGCGAAACACTCGAGGAAGCCTGCGCCAGGGTTCGTGACCTGCAGCTCTATACGCTGTTCGATCTGCCGCATATCAATCAGGTGTACATGTTCTTCCGCGCTCAACTGGTCGATCTGGACTTCTGCGCCGGAGATGAGAGCCTGGAAGTGAAGCTGTTTGAGCAGCAGGATATCCCTTGGTCCGAGCTGGCTTTTCCCACCATTGGCCGTACCCTAGAATGCTTCTTCGCCGACCGGGTGCAGCAGACCTTCCCGGTGCGCAATGAAGCCGTGAGTGGCTATCGAAACCGCCAGCAGAACCGGATTACAGACTGACGCGTCTGTCGCCCCACTGGCACAAACTGGTCTGATGAAGTCTTTCAGGAATGCCTCGATGCGCTGGCTGTTCGCCCTGCTCTGCCTCACCTTTACTGCGCTTTCCCACGCCAATGCGACCCCTAGCCTGGGCAGCACGCCTATCGACAAGGTTCTGGTGATCAAATCCGAACGCAAGCTGCATCTGGTCAGCGCCGGCCAGACGCTCAAGAGTTATCGAGTGTCGCTGGGCAAGCAGCCAAACGGAGCAAAGCTGCGTGAAGGCGACCTGCGCACGCCCGAAGGCTTCTATTGGATCGATTGGCGCAAGACCAGCGATAAGTACAACCTGTCGATGCACATCTCCTACCCCAACGCGCGCGATCTCGCCCGCGCGCAGCAGGAGGGCGTACCGCCCGGCAACATGATCATGCTGCACGGCACACCACTGGATGAGGAATATCCGGAGTGGTTCTTCCACACCCTCGACTGGACCGAAGGCTGCATCGCCTTGACCAACAGCGACATGCGAGAGATATGGCAACTGGTAAAGGACGGCACGCTGATCGAGATTCGTCCGTAGCAGGCCCGAGGCAGCCGCTGACAGACTTTCAAGGCGTGCCCTCGAGCCTGGTCAGAACTGCATGTCGGACAGCCGCCACACGTCGTATGCAGGCGTCTCGTAGGGATGGGCCTTTTTCAAGGCCCTGACACTATCGTGAATGAGCTCATCCGCCACCACCATCTCGACCTTCCACTCGGGTACGTGCTGCACCTGCCCCGTCTGCCCGATAAATGGCTGGCTGCCCTCCAGCGGCCGATATTGTCCCTGGCCTAGCACTTGCCAGCAGCAACTGTCGTAAGCGCCTATACGCCCCGCGCCAGCCGCGAACACTGCTTTCTTGACCGCTTCCAGATGACTGTCTGGAACATAGAAGCACAGCTTGTACAAATTATCACCTCCAACCCAGAAAATATGCGGCCTTCAAGGGGTGCGCCCTGCTTTTGGGTAGAATTATTGGGTAGAATTGCTGGATAGAATCTTGCCTAGTGATGCCATCATGCCATCAAGAAAAAACCATCTTCTGCTACGCGGATCAACGTATCACGCAAGAATCGACATCCCCGCCGCCCTACGCGCTGCTTTTGGCAGTCGCCGTGTGCTGAGCAAAAGCCTCAAGACAGGTGACGCCCTGCTGGCTCGTGAACTGGCAGCGGCACAGGTGGCAGCTTGGAAAGCTGAGTTTCGACAGCTCCGAGACTCACAAATTCGACGCGGCAGCGCCTGGCAGGAACACGTTGCCAAGCATGGCCAAGCACTAGACCTTAGTCGGCGTAAACAGCTCCTTGGTGCCGTAGAGGAAACCACTCCCGCCCGTACAGAAGCCGAGGCCGATGCCATCCTCAAAGCTTTAGAAAACCTCTTGGCTGAGTCAGAAGCTGAACAGCTCGCCGCTGGCATCCCCCAGGAACAGATCAGCCGTGCAAACGAGCTGTTGCGCCTGAAGCTCACATCATCCGGTGTTGATCGTGTTGCCCACATCAAAGATTTGAACGAGTTGTCCCGTCAGACCTTGGTGGCCTACGCAGCACAAGACAACGTGCTCACCACTGACGAACAGGCAGAAGCCCAGACGCTCATCAGCAGCCCCAATGGGTACAAACCAAAATCACCGTTTACTCAGTCTTTACAACGTAGGTTCGCAGACTGGTACGCAACACAGAGCGAGAACGAACGCACCCGCTCTGTTGCGCTCGCAAAGATCGAAGCTTTCAGTGGTTGGCTGACAGCCGAAGGACAACAGCTCACGTTCGATAGCGTGGCTCAGTTTCTCGACTCCCTTGGATCGAACAGGCAAACACGCCAAGGCTACCTATGGAGCCTGCGCAAGCTTCATAAATGGGCCTGCCGCTATGACCAGCCATACCGCCAGCAATTCGCAGACAAGCCGAGTCCGTTTGATGGGCACACACACCCACGAGTCGGTAAAGGCTCCGGTGGCTCTTGGGCCGCGTTCACACGACAGGAAGCCGAACAGCTCCATCGTGCAGCCGTGGCAAAGCAGGACACCGACCTTGCGGACCTGATTGCCTTCGCCTGCTTTACAGGTTGCCGAATCGAAGAGCTTGGACGGATCAGCACCAACACCACGTTATTCGATGACCAGGGCGAGCCGGTCGCCTTCCGTGTTGACGATGCCAAAACCAAAGCCGGCATCCGTGAGATTCCAATCGCCTCGGCATTGCTTCATTTATATAAGAGCCGTCTCAAGCTTGCAGAAGCCCCAGGCGGCTATCTGTTCGTAGGGAACGACAAGACGAAAAGCGGCATCCGCCTTAACGCACTGTCCCAGCGTTTTACAAAGCTGAAACGAGGCGAGGGCTTCAGCGATCAGCACGTTTTCCACAGCTTCAGAAAGCTGACAGCGACACAGCTCGAACAGGCAGGGGCACCAGCACTCACAATACCAAGCATCCTCGGGCACACCCGTGGGCACATCAGCTTCGATGTGTACAGCTCAGGTGCGAGTTTTGACCAGAAGAAAGCAGCCATTGAACTACTGACTTTCGACTTTCGCTAAACGTCCACGCAACACCCCTTTTGACTATGGTTTTTCGTAGTGTAAAAACGCGATCAGCCTTTCAGCGCCTCCCAGTTCATCTGAAACAGAGAACGTCGATTTAAAGGGCTGTTTTCCGTTAGTTTCAGAAAGTTGCTCTTATGTCAACTATTAGATTGACTTTTTGCACTTTCCATGAAACAATGCGCACCATATCCAGCTCGTCAGCAATATAGATAAAAGCCAACCAAGCAAAGCGCTGATGTTGCCTGTGGTAGAACTTGAATAATTAAAAAATATATGAAATAGTTTGCAATTAGCTGCGTTTTACTATTGCAAAAACAGCGGTTTAGGTGTATAATAATAGTGAAGGAAGGGAATAACTTTCCTTATAAAGTTTCTCATCTCTACTCCAAATCAAACTGTTAAAACTAAACCTCGTCCTTCGGGGTTTTTGCGTTCCTGAATTTCGTCTGCGGTGCTTCCTCTGCACAATAGGCAAATAAACCAAGTTCCTCTTCTTGGCTTGGTATCTACGGTGCACTCCGCAAAGGGTGCCTTATAAGGGTGGCGGTCTACGTCACCCTTCTTTTTTGAAATTACGTTTTTAACTCTGAATATCCTAAATTCTTTAAGGAGAATATTTAATGGCCGACGTTCAACGAGCTTGTATCTGGTGTGGAAACACTTACCAAGCAAAACGAAGCTCTGCAAAGGTGTGTAGCACCAAATGCAGCAATGAGATGAATTATGTTCGTGCCCGCGATTGGGACTGGCTAACACCAGACGAATTTACACAGACGCTGATGAACTGGATTGCATCAGGCAGTCATATGAACCCGAAACATCCTTTGGTAGCGGTGGACAACGCCCTGGCTGATGTATACCGGAGCCTTAATAACCTTTTAAAAGTAGCAGGAGAAATTAAATGATGACCACCTGCCCTGTATGCGGCACTGAGTTCGTAAAACGCCGTAAAAACCATAAACATTGCTCTTCACGTTGCACGCTGTCGCTGTTCCGTATTAGACAGAAAGCACTTGAGGCATTCCACAGCACACTACTAAGCCTTCATTCAAAAGCATCTTTAGCACTGCTGATTGACGGGATGACACCACAACATAAGGAGGACAACAGTTAATGCGAGACACTTTGTATTTAGGATGTAAATGCTACCAGAAACAAACATTCATTCTTGAGACTGAGCTACTTGCACAGCTTGAGCTTAAAGCTAAACAACAACACACGACGCTCTCAGAGCTGGTGAACAATCTACTAAAAAGCGAGGTTAACAATGATGCGATTCGATCCTGAACACTACACACGACACGGCATATTCATTCCAAACGAGCTAACTGATGACTTTAAAGCTTTGCACACGGGTAAGTCCCTCGGTGGCGTTTTAGTCGAGCTACTGCGTGATTTCGTCATTCATCAGCAGCTTAAACAAGAACTGAAGAATCTGAATCAATAGGAGATACCAAATGCGTGCCCACCTTAATGATCGTGCAAAAAGTGAGCTACTGGAAATTATGTCCGTTCTAAACGAAACAAATACCAGCCACACACTAAACAAACTGATTAGCCAAATGCACAAACAAATCGTCCAAACCCATACTTGTGAGGTAAACACTAATGACCAACGCAGCACCGAAAACCACCAATAACAGCCGCAACGCAATTGAGGCAGTAAAGACACGATTTGTTCGTGTCCCGAGCAACAACACCTATCCCCGCTTCCGTGACTTAATTACAAATATCGATCAAGCGGACGCCGGCATCCTCCTCGACTTCTACCGTAAAAACGGCGGCAATGATCCCGACGTAAACGAAAGCTACATTCTTGCATGCCTTCCTTGGGCCTATGGTGAAGGTTTTAAACCTAATGCTGGTCCTGTTCTCGATGGTGGTCTAATTAACCTCTGGCAACCTTCTAAGGTGCAACCAACAGGGGAGAAGATTAGTAAAGAACAAGTAGCCCCGTTCATTGAGTTTCTACAGCGGTGGTTTCCTGATGAGTTGGAACGCCATTATTTCGGCTGGTGGCTGTCTCACGCGGTCCGTAAGCCTGACGTCCGTATGATTGCCACTCCCGTTCTACGGTCGGAACACGGCGTCGGTAAGGGCTTCTTGGTGGAAACCCTGCTGTCTGGGCTGCTCGGTAAGTCATCGGTCGCTGTGTGTGGCCTGAAGGACGTTGTAGGCGACTTTAACGACGTTGTAGAAGGCAAAACCCTGCTGCTAATCGACGAGGTTTACAAGAGCAAGAAAAGCACTACAGACGCTCTCAAGAGCTTCCAGGGCAACGCCACGATCCCGCTTCACCGTAAACATAAGCCGACGATCACCATTGAAAACTATCTGAATTTTATAATTACAAGTAACGATCATTTGCCGCTTGTGTTGGAAAAAGGCGACCGCCGTTTCTGGATTCCTGCGTTCATCCGTCACCGTGAATCGGTACAAGAGACAGCAGCATTCCTAAACGATACGTTCAAGCCTTGGCTGCTTGATGGTGGCTTTCAGTTGGTGCGTGATTATTTGGAACAGGTTGATCTGTCGAAGCATCGCGCAACAGACGCACCGCCGATGACCACAAGCAAACAGGAACTGATGGGATTCTCTACAACTGACAAGCTTGAAGATGTTCTGTCCGATGTAGTAGAGGCCAACGCAGTGCTAACTGTTAAGTGGGTGAAGCAGCAGTATGCAGACGAGTTTGAACACGGACTGTCAGATATGGCCGTTGCTAACGCCCTCTTGAATATGGGGTGCAAACAAAGGAAGACCAAACTTCAGCGATACTATGTTACACCGTTCGGTTTTGAGTCTGGCATTAACTTAGACTCAACGGCAAAAGAACTTGAAGAAGCGATGCCAAGCAAATCATTTTAAAGGTGACACCTTGGTAGACAGGTGACACCTTGGTAGACACCCTGACAAATAAGCTGTCTACCCTGAGAGACCCAGTATATGCGGCTCTTGGAGACAGGTAGACAGGGTGACACCTTTGCGATGTCTTTTTCTAATTAGTCTTACGGTTGCAATAAGAGCGAAGTGAAACGAGAGCGATTATTGCCGAACGTAGTGAGATAGCTTCTCCCGCCTTTTAAAAACATAACCCTAAAAAATCATTAAACCAAATTTGACTTAATTCCAAGTCAAAACTGCGGGCTTCTATTGCCCGAATTTTATAACCAAGAGGAAACACAAAATGAAAGAACACGTACAACAACCTAAATTTATCAATGAACAAGAGCTTGATGCTCGGATTGAAAAAGCTCAATCAGCTTATAAGAACAGCCACGCCGCTTGCTCCCGTGTGAATGAGGGAATTCTGCCCATTTACACGAAACGAGTTCTTGAGTTTGTAGCGCAAGGTTATACGTTCGCTGAACACCTGCCCTGTTCTGCTCATCCCGGCAGCTATACAGCCTATATGCTCAAGCCTGAACATATTCAACAGGAAGAACTAAATACCATCGCTGTTGACGTAAAAGAAAAGTATCTCGCTGACATTGAGGATTACAACAAGCATCAAGAAAATCTTCTTACAGAGCAACTGTATCAAGCTGAGAAACGAAAGCAGGAAGAAGCAGAGCGCAAGAAAGAAGAAGCTCTTCGCAAGAAAGCTGCTCAAGAAGCAAAAGAATATTTCCAATCGATTCAACAGGAGGCTAAATAATGAGCACTGATGCATTTGATCGCGCTATGCGCCGCGCTCTCGAAAAGAAAGCCACCGCACCAGAAGTAAAGAAAACAGAGCCTGTTAAAGCTGTAACCCCTGCTCTCTCAGAAGAAGAGATTCAACATTATGTGGCAATCATTGCGGAAGCTGCCCAAGGTTTCAATCCAAACGAAAGCACAACAGACCGCATTATCCGTGAACGTCTCGAAGCCCTTGAGCTTCGTTAATAAGAACAGGACGGGGCGAAAGCCCCTCTTCTAATAAGGATCAACTAAATGAACAAAACACAAGAACTCCTGCTAAAGCAATTCAACCCGGAAAAGCTGGAAGCTATCAAAACTGCAAAGCTCGAAAAGGTCGCTGCTGTCATTGAAGCGGCTGAGCTTCTGCAATCCCTACTCAACGAGCAGCAGGAAGCCAAGAAAGAACAGATTCTTTTTAAATCTAATCTCAGTGCCAAAGGCTTTGAGAAGGTAGGCCAACAATGCAAATAGCATCATATTTTGCCTCAGTTGGGTTTAACGTTCGAAAGCAAGACCTCAAAGCTGTTGATGCAGCATTGCGGCAGATACAAAAACGCCTTGAGCTTTTCCAAAAGAACATTGGCAAAAGCCTCACCTTGCCAGAGCTGAAGATTAAGAAAATCACACTCGACAGCCTCTCCGCACAACGCACACTACAAACCGAGCTAAACAGGACTGGTCGCCTTCTTGAACTTCGTATCGGTAATGTCCGCCTTGACCAAAACAAGATAAATAGTCAGGTTCAGAACGTTTTTCAACGTGCAGCTAACACCGCCCGAATGAACGTTCGTACAATCGCTGGCACTGGTGGCGGCGGTAATGTTTACCCCATCCCCCGTCTACCACAAATGAATAATGGCGGTGTATTTGGTGCTGGGTTTGGTGGTGGCTTCGGCGGCAGTATGATCCCCCGCTTTGGGCCTGGAATGATGGGTGCTGCCGGTATTGGGGCTGCTGGTGTATATGGCGCTCAGAAAGTTGGACAGGCTCAAGACGCGAATGCAAAAGCACAAACCCAACTACTCAAGCTACGAACATCGGGGAGCACTATCGCAGGACAACCAATTGAACAGGCTTTGATTGGGTTGAGTAATGAGATTGGTGTTAGTGCAGAAGGACAGGTAGACGCATTCAGCCGATTCTTGAAGCAAACCAAAAATGCCAATATGACAAGCGACCAAGGTTTCAAGCTGTTCAAAGATATGAGCATCGCCACCCGTGGCAATGGCGGCGATCAGCAGAGCATCGAACGCCAATCATACGCTTTGCAGCAAATCCTCGGTATAGGGTATCTGCGATCCGAAGAACTGAACCAACAATTGGCAGACTCAAACCCCGCAATCAAAGGCTTTATTCAACGAGCCTACACAGAGCGCACAGGCAAAGAAGGCACGGAGAACTTTCTGCGAGCTATGAGCAGGCGTGAAGTCTCAGTGGCGGATGTTCTTCGTGGTTATGAATTGAGTGCTAAAGCTGCTGCCGGTGCAGTGGCTCAGATGGCTGATTCGATTGATGGTGAACGTGCCCGGCTTGAAAACTCGAAGTTCTCAGAACAGCTTAGTCGTGTGGGTAGCGACCTGACAGGTGCAACAGCCGATTATGTCCGTGCACAGGGCGAGCTTCACGAGGCAATGAAACCTCTGCGTGATTCGTTCTATACCCTCGCCGCCGCTGGCACATCAGTAGCCGCAAAGCTCATCTCGGCTTTTGGTGGCAAGCTCTCTACCGCCCCAGCTCTCAACGGTCAGTTGACCAACGAACAACGCAGCCTCGCACCAATGGCAAGCAGCACGGGACGTGGCATGTTGTCTGTACCGGATATCCGCGTACTCAATCAGCCTTCGATCCCGCAATTCCTCTCCCCGATGCCAGTGCAGCAAAAGGAGTGGCAAAAGGCAGCATCTGAATATTCACGCCCCTCGTTCGAGTCTGTGTTGCAGTCAATGCGCCCATCAAGCGTAAGCAACACCACTACTGTCAGCCCTGGTGCAATCGTGATTCACACACAAGCTACGAACGGTGACCAACTCGCCGCTGAGCTTGAACCACGTATGCGGGAGCTGTTCCACCGAGAGACGACTTCGATCTTTCAGGGTGTGATGGTTGAATTCCCCGATCTGGAGTGATGCCTGTGATCTATACATGTTTTTCATTCAAACAAGCAGATCACGACAAAGGCGGTCAGCTTCTTCGGTCCAAAGCAGATGAGTTTTTCTCAAACCCAGCTTTCGGCCTCGCCGCCTCTCAGTGGGCGCACAACGAGCCTTACGGAAAACATTGCCTGCTGTTGGCCTTTGATCGCCCATCAAGCCCTTTGCCGGATGTTCGAGAGGTGCTGAGTAACGTTCCTTGCGCTTGGATCAGCTGGGTGGGTAGCGTCGTTTTCGATGATAAATATAGGTTCGATCAATTCGTCATCGGCTATGTCGGCTACTCGATCAACAAGGTTCGTATCCCGTTGTTGCCCGATCTGCCGGGTTATCCATCAATACCACCGAAGTACAGCGGCTATTGGCGCAAGGCTAGTTAAACGTCTGATAACTGTACAAAAAACGTACAAATAAGGGAGCTTAGGCAATCTAGGCTCCTTGGTTATTCCTGCTGCATTCGGCTCTATCCGTGATGTTTCCTGCCACTCATGGATTGTTTGTTAAGCCGTTTTCCCTCTCAAACCACAATATTTAGTGTTTTGTCGCAAGGCAAAGCCCATATCTTGTGTGCTATGTCAATTCACATACGCAAATTCAATTAGGATCATTTTTTAAATGCACAACAGTAATCGAGTCATCACCACCGTGTTCGGCATCCTGCCATTCTTGAATGTCGGCCTTCTCGCTTGGGGAATGATTGTTGTAACCAGCGTCCCAGCGACACAAAGCCAGCTCACAGCAGCCCATCAGCGGATTGGTGAGCTTGAGCTACGTCAGACAAACACGCTTCAGTATTCAGAAGCCCGAATCAACAGCCTTTCCTCAAGCCTCGATGCACATCAGAACGAAACACAGCGTCGATTCAAGGTGCTCGAATCCCGAATCAACACCATGCGCTAACGGTGTTCATCAGGGCATAACCTGCTGAACACAAATCGATGAACACGCTTCGCTTGATTATCTGTATTCAAGTAGGTTGTGTTCATTGCTTTTCACCCCTACACTGCAAACATCTAAGACGTAGATGAACACAGCAAAGGGGCAGGATCATGGCAACGGTCGGTTATGTTCGAGTTAGCACGGTGGACCAGAATACAGAGCGCCAGCTTGACGGCCTCACCCTGGACAAGGTGTTTGAAGACAAATGCAGCGGTAAGGATGCCCACCGCCCTGCCCTGCAAGCGCTCATCGAATACGTGCGTGAAGGTGACACCGTAGTCGTTCACGACATCAGCCGTATGGCTCGTAACCTCGAAGACCTGTTGAGCCTCGTTAAAGCCTTCAACAAGCGTGGCGTAGCGGTACGATTCAACAAAGAAGGACTGAGCTTCACAGGTGAAGCCAATCCCATGCAGGAACTCATGCTTTCTATGCTGGGTGCTGTGTATCAATTCGAACGCTCGATGATGCTGGAGCGTCAGCGGGAAGGCATTCAGCAAGCCAAGCAGGCAGGCAAATACAGAGGCGGCAGACCTCGTGTCGATGCAGAGGCAATCAAGGCCGCTCTAGATTCTGGCCTATCAATTCGTAAGGCAGCAGAAGCGCTTGGAGTCGGTATCAGCACTGTCCAGCGAGTGAAGGCCACAGCCTGACCACCTTCGATCCTCTCCCTTCAGCCCTGCCGTTCTGGTGGGGCTTGTTTGTTACTTGTACAAACACCCCTGAAACGTCGATCAAACATGCCCTAAGCGGCCTCTATAGCAGCTCTAAACGAGCGTTCTCTACCAAACCAGTACGCCTACATAGGCTGACGCTTAGCGCTGCTCTGAGTGCTGGATATTTGGGAAAAAGAGCTGTTTCTGGATTCTGAGCTTCGGCGGGCAGTTAAGCCAATCAGCCCCCGAGCGGGATATTTCCAAGAAGAGAACACCCCTCACCAGATGAATGAAGGGTGCCTGTGTCTGACAGGGGTTATTTGGACAAGAACGCATCGGCGGTGTAGGCCGTTTTCCCACTTGGTAGCTGGATAAGTGCGCCGCCGCCGGCCGCTGGATCGAGATAGCTAACGCGCATCGATTGATTGACCAAACGACATGCTCCACTTGAAATGAGCCGTTGCATTCCTGCTTCGTCTTGATCGATAGCAGCCGCCTTCATGTCCCTCCAGTCGCCACCACTGAAGCAAATGATAGAGTCGCTTTTCAGCGTCATCTGAGGGTAGCTAGCTCCAAACACAGGCGACGCTGACACAGCGAGCAGAGATAGCGCGAAAGCAAAACGTCTCATTTGAATATCCTTTTCTTAGGTAGATTTGCCACCTCCGGAGTGATGGCATATCGACATCCTAACGCCGATTCAGTGAGAAACACTACTGCCCTCCGACGTGTGTATATACGCAAAGAAAAGGGGCGGTCGCCCGCCCCTCTGAAGGTTAGAACAAGGTCAGTTGCCCTGGATGGCTTCTCCAGTGGGCGCATACGTCCTCCCACTGACCAAAGCGAAACCTCCGGTATGCCCTAACGTGAACACTACGGAACTGCCGCCCATACAGCCTACGTCTACGAGGAGGTCTCATTTTCGATCCCCCTTCTTGCGACGTACTGGCAAGCGCCACACCTTCAGCCCGTAGGCACGGGCGTCCAGCACTTTGTTCCCACACCGGCGATACCGGCAGTATGTGTATTCCTGTCCATCGTCATCGGATGGAGGTAACTCATTGTGGCTCATAGAAATTCCTCAGAAGGAACCGCCACGAACCGAACGGAACGCAAGAAATTGTCGACTCGCCCTTGACCGCTTTGTCATTTAGCGCGATAAAACGGTTGAGTGCGTAAGGGTGTATGCCTACAATGCGTGCCTCGCTCAATTCGTGATCGGGTTGGGTATTGCTTCCTCAGGGTCAGTTTTCCAGGCCGGTCCCTTTGGTAAGCGTTCAGTGTTGCTCTAGGCTCCAGTCGCTTCGCAGCTCCTGGGGCTTTCTTATGCCCACAACAATTGTGTGGCACGCTTAATGCTACTCGGGCCGACTGGATAGATCAACAGTCTTTTCAACCAAAACACAACATGTAGTGGCATGGCACCGGGAGCCAGCACAGGATATCGCCACGACATCCGATTGCAACTTGTGTGTTCTGGGATAAGCTGTGGATAAGTTGTGGGGCACCTGTGCTCAGGTTATGTACAGATTGCTGTAGCCGGCGTGGTGCTTGGCTTGCCGTAAAAGCCGATCAAATGTACGTCGCATGCTCGATTTGGACTCCCTCAGCCCTCCTTCGGCTTCATATCGTGGTGCCCATAGTGAAACGGGTACGCAGTACTGTTCTGAAGCTGCACAAGCTCAACGTAGCTTCGGTTGGCCTCTCGCTGTGCCGTCTTAGCCTTCTCGTTCGCAGCGCTTAGCTCCTGCTGGCATTTCGCATAGAGCTGCACCAGCTTCCGCCGCTCAGCCTTTAGCGCCCTCACCTCGTCCCGTAACTCATGGCACTCCTCTCCAAGCAGGCGAGCATGTTGTTGCCACATCTCAGCCGGAGTGGGCACACCTAAGAGAAATTCGAAATCATCTGGGCACGACATGACAGCCCCTCAATACTGTTTATCTATACAGTATATCGAGAGAGAGAAGTGTAAGGCAGGGATTTAGATGAGAAGCAGGAGCGTAGATTGTTTGGGTAGAAATGTTGGGTAGAAGTCGAGCACGAGCAGCGTCTTAACCAACTGAAATACAAGCATTTTTCGTATTACAGCTAGAAGCACAGCTTGTACATCGACCTCTCCGTGCAGATGAAACCGGCCTCGTTCGGCAGGCGAAGTGGCATTCTGCCATCGATGTTCGCGCCAAATGGTGCGGCGCGTCATAGCTCAGACGACACTTAACGCTGGCGGTTCATAGACCATCGTCACAAATGAAAAAGCCCGCCGATATGCTATCGGCGGGCTTCTGGAGTGGGCTCGGTTGACCAGATCGATCAGTCCACCCAGACCCGCGCATTGCGGAACATGCGCATCCAGCCGCCGTCTTCCTGCCACTCGTCAGGGCGCCAGGAGTTGGTCACGGCGCGGAACACCCGCTCCGGGTGCGGCATCATGATGGTCACACGGCCGTCGCGGCTGCTGAGACCGGTGATACCGCGTGGCGAGCCGTTCGGGTTGGCCGGGTAGCGTTCGGTGACCTTGCCGTGATTATCCACGAAGCGCAGCGCCACGGTGCCGGAGAGATCCGCCTGCAGCATGGCCTCTTCGCTCTCGAATTCCGCATGGCCTTCGCCGTGGGCGATGGCGATAGGCAGGCGGGAGCCGGCCATGCCCTGCAGGAAGATCGATGGCGAATCCTGCACCTGGACCATCGCCACCCGAGCTTCGAACTGCTCCGAGCGGTTGCGTACGAAGTGCGGCCAGTTCTCCGTGCCCGGGATCAGTTCGTGCAGGTTGCTCATCATCTGGCAGCCGTTGCACACGCCGAGGGCGAAGCTGTCCTTGCGCTCAAAGAAGGCCTGGAAGCCATCCCGTGCACGCGCATTGAACAGAACGGACTTGGCCCAGCCTTCACCGGCGCCGAGCACGTCGCCGTAGGAGAAGCCACCGCAGGCGACCAGGCCCTTGAACTCCTCGAGGCTGACGCGTCCGGAAAGGATGTCACTCATGTGCACGTCGACCGCAGCGAAACCGGCACGATCGAACGCCGCCGCCATTTCCACCTGGCCATTGACACCCTGCTCGCGCAGCACCGCAATCTGCGGACGAACGCCACGCTTGATGTAGGGCGCCGAAATGTCTTCGTTCACGTCGAAGCTGAGCTTGGCGCTCAGACCCGGGTTGTCCTCTTCGAGCAGCGCGTCGAACTCCTGATCGGCACACTCGGCGTTATCTCGCAGGCGCTGGATCTGGTAGCTGGTTTCTGCCCACTGACGCTGCAGCAGACGGCGCTCGCCGGCGAACACTTCGTTTTCGCCGTGCTTGATCGATACATGGCCGTTGTTGACCGGCTGACCGATGACAGCGACGCAGTCACCCAGCCCGGCAGCGCTGAACTGCGCCAGCACGATCTCGGTGTCGCCCTGACGCACCTGAATCACCGCGCCAAGCTCTTCGTTGAAGAGCATCGGGGCGACATCCACGGCGCTTTCCAGAAGACCATCGAGATTCAGACTCAGGCCGCAGTGACCGGCAAAAGCCATTTCCAGCACGGTGGTCAGCAGCCCCCCGTCGGAACGGTCGTGGTACGCCAGCAACAGACCATCGGCATTCAGCCCCTGGACCACGGCAAAGAATGCCTGCAGGTCTTCGGCATCATCGACGTCGGGTGCCTGGCGACCAAGCTGACCGTATACCTGCGCGAGAATCGAAGCGCCCATGCGGTTCTGCCCGCGCCCCAGATCGATCAGGATCAGGTCGGTGGCGCCCTTGTCCAGCCGCAGCTGCGGGGTCAGGGTCTGGCGAACATCAGTTACCGGAGCGAAGCCGGAAACGATCAGCGACATTGGCGAGGTCACGCTTTTCTCTGCGCCCTCCTCGCTCCAACGGGTTTTCATCGACATCGAGTCCTTGCCCACCGGAATGGTCAGGCCCAGCTGCGGGCACAGCTCCATGCCGACGGCGCGAACGGTCTCGTACAAGCGTGCGTCTTCACCCGGATGGCCGGCAGCGGCCATCCAGTTGGCGGACAATTTGATGTCGGAAATCTTCTCGATGCGCGCTGCTGCCAAGTTGGTCAGCGTTTCGCCAATGGCCATGCGGCCCGACGCCGGGGCATCCAGCAGTGCCAGCGGCGTGCGCTCGCCCATCGCCATGGCTTCGCCGGTGTAAACGTCGTAGCTGGTAGCCGTAACGGCGCAGTCGGCGACCGGCACCTGCCAAGGGCCGACCATCTGATCGCGAGCCACCTGGCCGGTAATGCTGCGGTCACCGATGGTGATCAGGAAGCTCTTGCTGGCGACAGCCGGGTGACGCAGCACGCGGGTGACGGCTTCGCTCAGATCGACCGCAGCCGCATCGAAGTCATCACCGAGCTCAGCTTCACGGCTGGCGCTGCGGTGCATGCGCGGCGGCTTGCCGAGCAGCACTTCCAGCGGCATGTCCACCGGAGTGTTGCCGAAATGGCTGTCGGTGACAGTCAGCTGTGGCTCTTCGGTCGCCTCGCCGACGACCGCGAACGGGCAGCGCTCACGTTCGCAGATGGCTTGGAAACGCTCGAAATCGACGGTGCTGACGGCCAGTACGTAACGCTCCTGGGACTCGTTGCTCCAGATCTCGTGCGGGGCCATGCCCGGCTCGTCGTTGGGCACGTTGCGCAGTTCGAAACGGCCACCGCGACCACCGTCGTTGACCAGTTCCGGGAAGGCGTTGGAGATGCCGCCAGCACCGACGTCATGGATGAAAGCAATGGGGTTCTGGTCGCCCAGCTGCCAGCAGCGATCGATGACCTCCTGGCAACGGCGCTCCATTTCCGGGTTCTCGCGCTGCACCGAGGCGAAATCCAGATCGGCAGAGCTGGCACCGGTCGCGACCGAGGATGCGGCGCCGCCGCCCAGACCGATCAGCATGGCCGGGCCGCCGAGCACGATCAGCTTGGCGCCAACGGTGATTTCGGCTTTCTGCACATGATCTTCACGGATATTGCCCAGGCCACCGGCGAGCATGATCGGCTTGTGATAACCACGCACCTCGTCGCCGCGCGGCGTGCTGATCGACTGCTCGAAGGTACGGAAGTAACCGGTCAGCGCCGGGCGACCGAATTCGTTGTTGAACGCGGCGCCACCCAGCGGGCCTTCAATCATGATGTCCAACGGCGTGACGATGCGTTCCGGCTTGCCATAGGCCTGTTCCCACGGCTGTTCGAAGCCGGGGATGTTCAGGTTGGAGACGGTGAAGCCGGTCAGGCCCGCTTTCGGCTTGGCACCACGACCGGTGGCGCCCTCGTCGCGAATCTCACCACCGGAACCGGTGGAAGCACCCGAGAACGGCGAAATTGCGGTCGGGTGGTTATGCGTTTCCACCTTCATCAGGATATGCACCGGCTCCTGCACCGCGCCGTACTGGCGGGTTTCAGGATTGGGGAAGAAACGTCCTGCGGTGTGGCCGACGATGACCGACGCGTTGTCCTTGTAAGCGGATAGCACGTTCTCACTGTGCATCTGGTAGGTGTTCTTGATCATGCCGAACAGCGACTTGTCCTGGCTTTCGCCGTCGATGTCCCAGCTGGCATTGAAGATCTTGTGGCGACAGTGCTCGGAGTTGGCCTGCGCGAACATCATCAGTTCGATGTCGTGCGGGTTGCGCTTGAGGCCCTGGAAGGCGCTGACCAGATAATCGATTTCATCTTCGGCCAGGGCCAGGCCGAGTTCGGTGTTGGCCTTTTCCAGTGCGGCGCGGCCGCCACCGAGGATGTCCACCGCAGTCAGCGGTTTGGGCTCGGCGTGGCTGAACAGGTTGGCGGCTTCTTCGAAGCGATTCAGCACCAGCTGCGTCATGCGATCGTGCAGCGCAGCGGCAATCAGCTGTGCATCACCATCGGAAAACTCGCCCTGCACGTAGTAGGCGATGCCCCGCTCCAGCCGCTGGATCTTCTCCAGACCACAGTTGTGGGCGATATCGCTGGCCTTGCTTGACCACGGCGAGATGGTGCCGAAGCGAGGCACCACCAGGAACAGCCGACCAGCAGGTTCCTGCACCGGCACACTGGGGCCGTACTTCAGCAGGCGGGTCAGTACGTTCTGCTCATCCGCGCCAAGCGTGCCGGAAACCTCGGCGAAATGGGCGAACTCGGCATACAGTCCGCTGACAGCGGGGACCTTATCGGTCAGTTGTGCCAGGAGCTTGCCATGACGGAAGGCGGAAAGAGCGGGAGCGCCGCGCAGGATCAACATCGTCGGAACAGCCTCGGAGGGGGGAGCAGTCGGGGCACGTATTCTAGCCCATGACGGCGGCCGAGGCTAAGGCTGAACACAGCCAGGCACCGCGTGCTCCGACGGCGCGCCTGACCTGGCCTGAATCAGTGCAGGATCTGGCTGAGGAACAGCTTGGTCCTGTCGTTGACCGGGTTGGTGAAGAACATCTCTGGCTCGGCCTGTTCGACGATCTCGCCTTTGTCCATGAAGATCACCCGATCTGCCACGGTGCGGGCGAAGCCCATCTCATGGGTCACACAGAGCATGGTCATGCCGCTTTCGGCGAGACTGACCATGGTATCCAGCACCTCCTTCACCATCTCCGGATCGAGCGCCGAGGTCGGCTCGTCGAACAGCATGATCTTCGGCTTCATGCACAGCGCGCGGGCGATCGCCACGCGCTGCTGCTGACCGCCGGAGAGCTGGCCGGGAAACTTGTTGGCCTGCTCCGGGATGCGCACGCGTTCCAGATAATGCATGGCGATTTCCTCGGCCTGGCGTCGCGGCAACTTGCGCACCCACATCGGCGCGAGGGTGCAGTTCTGCAGCACAGTCAGGTGCGGGAACAGGTTGAAGTGCTGGAAGACCATGCCGACTTCGCTGCGGATCGCCTCGATCTGCTTGAGGTCGCTGGTCAGCTCCACGCCGTTGATGACGATCCGCCCCTGCTGGTGTTCCTCCAGACGGTTGAGGCAGCGAATGGTCGTGGACTTGCCGGACCCGGAAGGCCCGCACAAGACGATGCGCTCGCCCTGTCGCACGCTGAGATTGATGTCCTTGAGCACATGGAACTGGCCGAACCACTTGTGCACGCCCTGCATCTGGATGACCGGGCCGCTCGCCTGTTCGACCTGCGCGTTTGAATCACTCATATGTCACTCCTAATGCTTGTGGCCGGTGTCCAGCTTGCGCTCCAGGCGCATGGAATAGCGGGACATGCCGAAACAGAACATCCAGTACACCAGCGCAGCGAACACGTAACCCTCGGTGGACATACCCAGCCAGGCCGGGTCCGCGGTGGCGCGCTTGATGCTGTTGAGGAAGTCGAACAGGCCGATGATGATCACCAGGCTGGTGTCCTTGAACAGGGCGATGAAGGTGTTGACGATGCCCGGAATCACCAGTTTCAGCGCCTGCGGCAGGATCACCAGTAGCGTGCTGCGCCAGTAACCCAGCCCCATTGCAGCCGCCGCCTCGTATTGCCCCTTGGGGATCGCCTGCAGGCCACCACGCACCACTTCAGCGATATAGGCAGCCTCGAAGAACACCACCATCAGCATCGCGCGCAGCAGTTTGTCCAGATTCATGCCTTCGGGCAGGAACAACGGCAGCATCACCGAAGACATGAACAACACGGTGATCAGCGGCACGCCACGCCAGAACTCGATGAAGGTTACGCAGAGCACGCGGATCGCTGGCATGTCGGAGCGTCGCCCCAGCGCCAGCAGGATGCCCAAGGGCAAGGCGCCGGCAATGCCCACCGCGGCGATCACCACCGTCAGCATCAAACCGCCCCACTGACTGGTCGGCACCGTCTGCAACCCGAGGAATCCGCCATGCAGCAGCCAGTAGGCCAGCAGCGGATAGACCAGCAGATAACCGATGCCGTAGCGCAGCTTGTGCGGCATCTGCCGCAGAAACAGTGGCGCCGCGCCGATGATCGCCAGCCAGGCTGCGGCATCGACGCGCCAGCGCAGCTCCGTGGGGTAGAAGCCGTACATGAACTGGCCGAACCGGGTCTGAATGAATACCCAGCAGGCGCCTTCGCGGCTGCAATCGGCGCGCGTCTCGCCGGTCCAGTCGGCCTTGAAGATGGCCCATTCGAGTACCGGCGGTACGATCAGCCAGAGCAGGTACAGCCCCACCAGGGTCAGCAGCGTGTTGATCCAGCTGGAAAACAGATTCGCCCGTAGCCAGCCAAGTGCACCGATGCTGATCGTCGGTGGCGGCAGGTCGGGCTTGAAGGTATGGATAGTCATGCGCTCACCGCTCGATCAGCGCAATGCGCTTGTTGTACCAGTTCATCAACAGCGAAATGCTGATGCTGATGGCCAGGTAGACGCTCATGGTGATGGCCATGGTTTCGATGGCCTGCCCGGTCTGATTGAGCACCGTACCGGCGAACAGCGACACCATGTCCGGATAGCCGATGGCAGCCGCAAGGGACGAGTTCTTCGCTAGGTTCAGATATTGGCTGGTCAACGGCGGCACGATCACCCGCAGTGCTTGCGGCACGATCACCAGTCGCAACACCTGGCCCGGACGCAACCCGAGTGAAGCGGCAGCCTCGGTCTGGCCGTGACTGACCGACTGGATGCCCGAGCGCACGGTCTCGCCGATAAACGCCGCGGTATAGACCGACAGCGCCACCACGATCGAAACAAGCTCCGGGATCACCACCCAACCACCGCGAATGTTGAAGCGCTGCAACTCCGGCACTTCCCAGGTGAAAGGTGCGCCTGCAATGAAAGTCATCAACCAGGGGATGGCGAGAAACAGCCCGGGGCTGGTCCAGAACACCGGAAACATCCGCCCGGTCGCATGTCGGCGGGCGCGAGCCCAGCGGTTGAGCACCACCACCGCAACCAGCGCGACGAGCAGCGCCAGCCAGAACGCCCAGAAACCATCGCCTGCGCTGGGTGCCGGCATCTGCACGCCGCGGTTGTTGACGAATACCACGTCCCACAGGCTCAGACTGTTGCGCGGCCCTGGCAGCGGGCTGATGACTGCGAAGTAGACGAAGAAGATCAGCAGCAACGGCGGGATGTTGCGGAAGATCTCGATATAGAGCGTCGCCAGCTGACGAATCAGCCAGTTGCTCGAGAGGCGCCCCACACCGAGGATGAAACCCATGACGGTCGCGAGAAATATCCCGATCACGCTGACCAGCAGTGTGTTGAGCAAGCCGACCCAGAAGACGCGACCGTAAGTGTCACTCTCGCTGTAGTCGATCAGATGCTGGGAAATGCCGAAGCCGGCGGCATTGTTAAGAAAGCCGAATCCGGACGTGATGCCGCGGTGGGCAAGATTGGTCTGTGTGTTATGGAACAGGTACCAGCCGAACGCCACCACTGCCAACACCGCAAGCACCTGAAACACCCAGGCGCGTATTCGTGGATCGGTGAAGGGCGAACGTCGGGGCACAGCGCCTCTGGCGATCGAACGCATCGAAAATCCTCATGCCGCATGGCTGGTCACCTGGACCGGCCATGCTCATCCGTGAAACGGGCCGGCACGAGGCCGGCCACGCGGGCTCAGCGCACCGGCGGTGCGTATTGCAGGCCACCGTTGTTCCACAAGGCATTCAGGCCGCGCTCGATCTTCAGCTCACTGCCGGCGCCTACGTTGCGATCGAAGATCTCACCGTAGTTACCCACCTGTTTGACGATCTGCACCGCCCAGTCCTTCGGCAGCTTGAGATCCTTGCCGTATTCGCCTTCGGCACCCAGCAGACGCGCCACGTCAGGATTTTTTGTGCTCTTGGCCATTTCTTCGACATTGGCCGAGGTCACGCCGAGCTCTTCGGCATTGAGCATGGCGAACAGCGTCCAGCGCACGATATCGAACCACTCCTCGTCACCCTGGCGAACGGCCGGGCCGAGCGGCTCCTTGGAAATCACTTCAGGCAAGACGACGTAATCGGCAGGCTTGGCCAGCTTGATGCGCTGTGCGTAGAGCTGGGACTGGTCGGATGTCAGCACGTCGCAACGCCCGGACTCCAGCGACTTTGCGCTTTCATCGGAGGTGTCGTAGGTGATCGGGGTGTACTTGTGGCCATTGGCGCGGAAATAGTCGGAGAGGTTCAGCTCGGTGGTAGTGCCGGCCTGGATACAAACCGTGGCACCGTCCAGTTCCTTGGCCGAGGAAACCCCAAGCTCCTTATTCACCAGAAAGCCCTGGCCATCGTAGTAGGTCACGCCGGTAAAGTTCAGCCCCATCGCGGCGTCCCGCGAACTGGTCCAGGTTGTATTTCGCGAGAGCACGTCGACTTCGCCCGACTGCAGCGCAGTGAAACGCTCCTTGGCGGTGAGCGGGCTGTACTTGACCTTGCTGGCGTCACCGAAGACCGCCGCAGCTACCGCGCGGCAGATGTCGACATCGATCCCCTGGTATTTCCCCTTGGCATCGGCAAAAGAAAAGCCCGGAAGGCCATCACTGATGCCGCACTGCACGAATCCTTTCTTCTGCACTGCATCGAGGGTCGCCCCCGCCTGCGCCAGCCCGCTGATGCCCAGCAGTGACGCGGCACCCAGCACAGCCAGTGTGGATTTCACCCTAATCATCGAAACCTCCAGTTTGCTTTCTTATTCTCGGGTTCGGGCGTTCGGCCCCTTCGACGCCTGTGGCAGCAGCGAAGCGGCGGCAGCCTGACCTGAGTCTAGTCGCCCATAGGTGATCGGCAATGTTGATCGCTCGCAATGCCGCGCCCCGTAGCAAGAGGCCGTTCCGGCCAGAGCCGGACAGCACAAAGCAAGCCGCATACCAGTTCGCTGGCACGCCCTGGACCGGACGCGATTGCGGGTTCTATCGTCGTGCCGGAGCAGGTAACCTCGCGCCACTGCCTCATGAGCAGCAATTTCGCTGCCCCAACACGAGGCGACCTGCCCCCAACTGGAGCCGATTCATGAGCGAACCGTTGATCCTGGAACCCTCTCGCGCCGCCGACGCCTGTGTCATCTGGCTGCACGGCCTGGGGGCCGATCGCTATGACTTCCAGCCCGTCGCCGACGCTCTGCAGCAGCGCCTGCAGAGCACGCGCTTCGTGCTGCCCCAGGCACCGACACGCCCGGTAACCATCAACGGTGGCTGGAGCATGCCCAGCTGGTACGACATCCTTGCCATGAGCCCGGCGCGCGCAATCAATCGCGAGCAGCTGGAAGCCTCTGCGCAGCAGCTCATCACGCTGATCGAGGCACAACGCGATTCCGGTATCGATCCGGCGCGGATATTCCTCGCTGGGTTTTCCCAGGGTGGCGCGGTGGTCCTGCACACCGCCTTCCTTCGCTGGCGCGGCCCGCTGGGAGGCGTCATTGCCCTGTCGACGTATGCGCCGACCTTCGGCGAGTCACCGACTTTCGCTCCGGAGGCGCTGCGTTATCCGGCGCTGTGCCTGCATGGCAGCCGCGACGACGTGGTACCACCGGCGATGGGCCGTGCGGCTTACCAATGCCTACACGATGCGGGGGTCAAGGTCACCTGGCGCGATTACCCCATGGGTCACGAGGTCTTGGGAGAGGAAATTCAGGACATCGGCGATTGGCTCTCCAGGCATCTGGACTGAGCGGCCAGCGTCCAGGCCAAAAGACTTAATCCTTATAGGGATATCAGGACTACGCTTGTGCGTGGAGGACCGGAGCGTTGCCCGTCCTGCCAACGATAAGCGGGAGGTCGTCATGAATGGCGCGAGGGAGGCAGACTCGTCCGGCCAGTCGCTGCCATGAAGCGCATAGCCGGTACGCCGACCGTGGAACAGCTGCGAAGCATCCGACTGTTTCGCGGCGTGGAGCGATCTGTGCTCACGGCGCTGGCGGAAAAACTGGAAACCTGCGAAGTCGATGCAGAGGAACTTCTTCTCTCTCCACATACGCTGAACCGCCATCTATACATGCTCGTGCGAGGCCAGCTAAGCGTCCAGTTGGCATCGCGAGATAATCCGCCCGTGCGTTACGTTGAGGTCAACGACTGCGTTGGCGAAGTCAGTTTCTGCGATCATCGCCCACCTT
Organism: Stutzerimonas stutzeri RCH2; assembly: GCF_000327065.1. Classification (NCBI taxonomy): domain Bacteria; kingdom Pseudomonadati; phylum Pseudomonadota; class Gammaproteobacteria; order Pseudomonadales; family Pseudomonadaceae; genus Stutzerimonas; species Stutzerimonas stutzeri. Next base: position 3,338,111 of record NC_019936.1, read on the forward strand.
CCGCCTATGTCATCGCCAGCGAGCCGAGCCGGGTCGTCAGGCTGCACAGCCGGGAGCTGCCTTTGCTCACGCAATCGCCCCAGCTGATGCTGAACCTGATCGAACTGCTATGTGATCGGGTGCGCCTGACCGATCAACTGATCATCAACAGCGAGCACAACGCCAACATCGACATGCTCACCGGCGTGTTCAACCGACGCTGGCTGGAACATATCTTCGAACGCGAAAGTGCCCGCTGTGCCTTCAGCGGACAGCCACTGTGCATGCTGATGATCGATGTCGATGAGTTCAAGCCATACAACGACCGGCATGGGCATATCGCAGGCGATCATGCGCTCTGCCAGGTCGCGCGGCTGCTGGGGACGCAACTGCGACCGAAGGACAGCCTGGTGCGTTTCGGTGGCGAAGAATTCGTCACCCTGCTTCCCGAGCTGGACTTGCCCGCGGCACGCCTTATTGCCGAGCGCTTGCGTCAGCGTGTCGCACAGAACGACACCATCGCCACGCCGATCGGATCTTTGCCAGGCGTTACGATCTCGGTAGGCCTGGCCCGCATGCGCCCATCTGACACACTGGAGGATCTCATAGGCCGCGCGGACAAGGCGCTGTACCTGGCCAAGGCACAGGGACGAAACCGTGTCTGCGACTGAACGCCCGTGGCCCCGAAGCGCGAGGCTTCGCCACACCTGCGTCTTGCATTACACTGGCGCGCGACACTTTCCTAATTCGACGACGAGAAGACCGTGCTCAAAGCACTCAAGAAAATATTTGGCAAGGCCCCCGATGAGCGGGCCGGCACAACCGACAGCAGCCCCGCTGCAGTCAACGAGGGACCGCAGCAAAGCGCCCCCGCAGCGCAGCAAATTGCGACACCTGATGCTCCGTCCAAGCCGCCAGCTACCGAGCGTACAGCCGAGAAACCACGTCGCCAGCGCAGCAAACCAGCCAAGCCCGCAGCTCCGACCTGGAAGCTGGAAGACTTCACGGTAGAGCCGGCCGAAGGCAAAACCCGCTTCCACGACTTCAAGCTCGCCCCCGAGCTGATGCATGCGATTCACGACCTGGGCTTTCCCTACTGCACGCCGATTCAGGCGCAGGTGCTGGGTTACACCCTCGCTGGCCGAGATGCCATTGGCCGCGCCCAGACCGGCACCGGCAAGACTGCCGCCTTCCTTATTTCCACCATCACACAACTGCTCGACACGCCGCCGCCGAAGGACCGCTATATGGGCGAGCCGCGTGCGCTGATCATCGCGCCGACCCGGGAACTGGTGGTGCAGATCGCCAACGACGCACTGGATCTGACCAAGTACACCAACCTGAACGTGATGAGCTTTGTGGGCGGCATGGATTTCGACAAGCAGCTCAAGCAGCTGGAATCCCGCTACTGCGACATCCTGGTTGCTACCCCGGGGCGCCTGCTGGACTTCAACCAGCGCGGCGAAGTGCATCTGGACATGGTCGAGGTGATGGTGCTGGACGAAGCCGACCGCATGCTCGACATGGGCTTCATTCCGCAGGTGCGCCAGATCATTCGGCAGACGCCACCCAAGAGCGAGCGTCAGACGCTGCTGTTCTCCGCCACCTTCACCGACGATGTGATGAACCTGGCACAACAGTGGACAACCACCCCCGCCGTGGTCGAGATCGAGCCGGAAAACGTGGCCAGCGATACCGTCGAACAGCACGTCTTCGCGGTGGCCGGCAGCGACAAGTACAAGCTGCTGTACAACCTGATCACTCAGAACGACTGGACCCGGGTAATGGTCTTCGCCAATCGCAAGGATGAAGTGCGACGAATCGAGGAGCGCCTAACCCGCGACGGCATCAGCGCCGCGCAGATGTCCGGCGACGTGCCGCAACACAAGCGCATTCGCACGCTGGAAGGCTTTCGTGAAGGCAAGATCCGCGTGTTGGTGGCGACCGATGTCGCTGGCCGCGGCATTCATGTCGATGGCATCAGCCACGTGATCAACTTCACCCTGCCGGAAGACCCGGACGACTACGTGCACCGCATCGGTCGTACCGGACGTGCCGGCACCAGTGGCACTTCGATCAGTTTCGCCGGGGAGGATGATGCCTTCGCGCTGCCGCCCATCGAGGCGCTGATCGGCCGCAAGATCCAGTGCGAGATGCCGCCAGCTGAATTGCTGGCGCCAGTTCCGCACTCACGCTGAGCCTCTAGGACGCGGGATTCGCCGCGTCCTTTGCATGATCCGTCTGCCCCATCAATGACCTGAATCAGGCCGCAAACAAGGCAACGCGGCTAGAGTTGTGGTTAGATTCCGAACGCAAGGAAAAACTAATGGATAGCATGAACTGGCTACTGTCGCTGATCGTCATTGGCTTCGTTCTGCTCTGCGTAGGGTTCAACTACCGGGACAGTAACTGGGGTGTAGGACTGCTGGCCGTGGGTGTACTGACCATGTTCTCGACGCTGGCCTTCAAGATGTACATCACCTTCTATTGACGGCTCAGCGCTTCCCGTCCCAACGCTCGGCCGCAAGCTGATCGCTTGCGCGGCCCTCGACCCAGCGCGGGCCGGACGGGGTGGATTCCTTTTTCCAGAACGGCGCCCGCGTTTTCAGATAATCCATCACGAACCGACAGGCATCGAAGGCTGCATCACGGTGGGCACTGGCCGCACCGACAAAAACGATGGGCTCGCCCGGTTCCAGCGGCCCAACCCGGTGCAGCACATCGAGCCGTAGCAACGGCCAGCGCTGCTCGGCCTCAACGACGATCTTCTCCAGCGCCTTCTCGGTCATCCCCGGGGCATGCTCGAGGAGCATGCCGGCAACATCCTCGCCGTCATTGAAATCGCGCACATACCCGACGAAGCCGGCCACCGCACCGATACCAAGATTGGCTGCGTGCAGCGCATTGAGTTCGGCGCCCGGGTCGAACGCGGCCGTCTGTACACGTACAGTCATGCTCAACCTCCGGTCACGGTTGGAAAGAAGGCCACTTCGTCGCCGTCTGACACCGGCTCGTCGAGCCCACAAAGTTCCTGATTGCGCGCGCACATCAGATTCTGTTCAGCCAGCACCTCCCAGGCGCCCCCACGGGCCAGAAGATGCTGGCGCACGTCGTTCACGCTGGCGAGCGATGCATCCCACTGCAGTCGCTCGCCATCGCTGCCGAGCGTTTCTCGATAACGGGCAAAAAACTGGATGCTGATCATGCCTGCACCTGCCAGTGACCGCTCTTGCCACCCAGCTTTTCCAGCAGACGCACGCCTTCGATAACCATGCCGCGATCCACTGCCTTGCACATGTCGTAGATGGTCAGCGCCGCGACGCTGGCAGCGGTCAGCGCTTCCATCTCGACACCGGTCTGCCCGGCCAGCTTGCAGGTGGCGCGGATCAGCACGCAGTCTTCGCCATCCGCCTGGAGCTCGACCTTGATGCTGGTGAGCAGCAGCGGATGACACAGCGGGATCAGCTCGTAGGTCTTCTTCGCCGCCTGGATGCCGGCGATGCGTGCTACAGCGAAGACATCGCCCTTGGGATGGCCGCCTTGCTGAATCATCTGCAGGGTCTGCGGCAGCATGCGCACGCGCGCCTCGGCCACGGCTTCACGTGCGGTGACAGCTTTGTCGGTGACGTCGACCATGCTGGCCCGGCCTTGGGAATCGAGATGGGTGAGCATTCGGCGCTCCTGATCGGAAAATCAAGAGTCTACCGCAGCCACCGGCGATGAACCCGCCCTCGTAAGAGGTACTACCGGGCATCGCCGCGCGCGTCTCCGCTACATGTGCGCTTCGGCGTATTCGGCCAGCACTGAACGCGGTACGCCCTGCAAGGTGATATGCACGCCGTGGGAAAAGTCCTTGAAGCGCTCGGTAAGGTAGGTCAGACCCGAACTGGTTGCCGACAGATAGGGCGTATCGATCTGCGCCAGGTTACCCAGACAGACAACCTTCGAGCCGTTCCCCGCACGGGTGATGATGGTCTTCATCTGGTGCGGCGTGAGGTTCTGGCATTCGTCGATCAGGATCAGGCTCTGCTGGAAGCTGCGACCGCGGATGTAGTTCAGCGATTTGAACTGCAATGGCACCTTCTGCAGGATGTAATCGATGCTGCCGTGGGTATTTTCGTCCTCCATGTGCAGCGCTTCGAGGTTGTCGGTGATTGCGCCCAGCCAGGGTTCCATCTTTTCCGCCTCGGTGCCCGGCAGGAAACCGATGTCTTCGTCGAGCCCCTGGACGCTACGCGTGGCGATGATGCGCCGATAGCGCTTGCTTACCACGGTCTGCTCAATGGCAGCAGCCAGGGCAAGAATGGTCTTGCCCGATCCGGCGGCGCCGGACAGGTTGACCAGATGAATGTCCGGATCGAGCAAGGCGAACAGCGCCAACGCTTGGTGGATATCCCGCGGGCGCAGGCCCCAGGCTTCCTGATGCAGCAGCGGCTCCTGGTGCAGGTCGAGCAACAGCAACTCATCGGCCTTGATGCCCTTGATCCAACCAACGAAGCCCTGCTCATCAATGATGAACTCATTGATGTGCACGGCTGGCAGGTTGTCGGTCAGCTGCACACGATGCCAGGTGCGCCCATGACCCTGATGGGTCTCGACCTTGCTCACGCGATCCCAGAAAGAGCCGGTGACGCTGTGATAGCCAGGAGAAAGCTGGCCGACATCATCGATCAGCTGATCGGTATGGTAGTCCTCCGCCGCTACGCCACAGGCACGCGCCTTCAGACGCATGTTGATGTCCTTCGTGACCAGCACTACAGGCACACCGGGACGCTGTTTGCTCAGCTCAACCACCTGGTTGATGATCTTGTTGTCGTTCAGGTCCTCCGGCAACGCGTTGGGCTCGCCACGCTTGCTCATGAGGATCGACAGGCTGCCGGACGGCCCGCTCTTGCCTCGCTGGATCGGCACGCCGAGTTCGACCTCTTCCGGCGTTGCATCACCGAGCAGCTTGTCGATCAGTCGAATCGCCTGACGGCACTCGGCCGCCACGCTGTGCTTGCCGGTCTTGAGCTGGTCTAGCTCTTCGAGCACGGTCATGGGAATCGCGACCTGGTGTTCCTGAAAGTTCAGCAAGGCGTTGGGATCGTGGATCAGTACATTCGTGTCGAGAACGTAGAGTGTGGGCTGGGTCGCGCGGGGTCTGCCGTAGTCATCCATACCGATCACCTTCTTTTGAGGCCAGAAACGAAGGGGCTAAAAGCCCTTCGCTGCAGAGTGACCGCCATGCGATTCAGGTGAGCGGACGAGGGTAGCCAGGGGATTCGGGGCTGCCCAGGAGCCGCCACCTGTGTCGCAGGGTTCGGCGGTCTGAATTCGGTAATACCGTAAAAGTTATGACAGGCAAAAGTCTTTTCAGTTGAATGCGGCTTTTTTTCACGAATCGACCAAACGGCCTTGGCCCGCGCCTTTTGCGCGCGTTATTGTCGGAGATCAAGGTGTGCGCTTTCGTCGCAGCGGTTTACCTCCGCGGTTACATGCACCAGCTGGGGAAACGCCTGCAACGCAGCTTTGTACTGGTCCGCCGTATGCGCCTGGTGGGTCACAACGCTCAGGATGCAGCTGTATTGCGCACGCCCCACTCGCCATAGGTGCAGATCGGTCACCTCGGTATCGGGCACCTGCTGCAACGTCTCCCGAATCTTGTGCACCAGCGGGTCGTCCATCTCCCGATCAAGCAATGCCTTGCCCGTGTCGCGCAACAGGCCACGCGCCCAGACCAGAATGACCAGCGCACCGACGATCCCCATTGCCGGGTCCAGCCAGCCCCAGCCAAAGAACTTGCCACCCAGCAGCGCGATGATCGCGGCCACGGAAGTCAGCGCATCGGTCAGCACATGGATGAAGGCCGCGTGTCGATTCAGGTCCTTGCCACCGGAGGCATGGTCATGTGCGTGCTCACCGTGGTCGTGACCGTGACCGTGGTCATGCTCATCCCGGAGTAGCCAGGCGGACAGCAGATTCACCAGCAAGCCAATCACGGCGACCATCAACGCCGCATCGAAACCGATCTCTGCGGGCGACCAGAATCGAATCAGTGACTCGCCAATCATGAACAACGCCACCACGACCAGCAGCAGTGCGCTGGTAAAACCCGCCAGCACTTCGATCTTCCATGTTCCGAACGCGAATCGCTGGTCCGCCGCATAGCGCCGCGCCAGCAGATACGCCAGCGCCGCCAGGCCAATGGCGACCATATGCGACGCCATATGCCAGCCATCGGCTAGCAACGCCATGGAGTTGAACCAGTAGCCGGCGACAATCTCCGCGATCATGGTCAGCCCGGTCAGAGCAACCACAGCCCAGGTCCGGCGCTCCGAGCTGTGCTCCAGCGGCCGATAGTCATGCGGCGGTTGCCATTGCACGTGATTGCATTCAGCCATACGAACTCCTTGCTTCAACTCTCGTTAGCTTGTGCCTTGCCGTGTGGGGAAGGTCAACACCATTGCCTATGGCGCCCATAGCTGGAGCCATGCCAGCAGTACCCCTACAATCGCGCCACCAGACAGGAGACCTGTACATGCTGATGGTGATTTCCCCAGCCAAGACGCTCGACTACGAAACCCCCCCGATTACCGAACGCTTCACCCAGCCCCAATACCTGGAGCATTCGCAACTGCTGATTGAGCAGCTGCGCGACTATTCGCCTGCACAGATCAGCGAGCTCATGCACCTGTCCGACAAACTGGCAGCCCTCAACGTCGCACGCTATGGAAGCTGGAGCGACAAGTTCACCCCGGATAACGCCAGGCAGGCACTGCTTGCATTCAAAGGCGATGTGTACACCGGGCTGAGCGTCGAGGACTTTACCGACAGTGATCTGCTGTTCGCGCAGCAGCACCTGCGCATGCTCTCGGGGCTCTACGGCCTGCTGCGACCACTCGACCTGATGCAGCCGTATCGGCTGGAAATGGGTACCAAGCTGGCGAATCCACGCGGCAAGGATCTGTATGCGTTCTGGGGTGAGCGAATCAGCGAATGGCTCAACGAAGCACTCGCTGAACAAGGCGATGACGTTCTTCTCAATCTGGCCTCGAATGAGTACTTCACCGCCGTTAAGCGCAAGGCGCTGAATGCACGGGTCATCAACGTCGACTTCAAGGACATGAAGAACGGTCAGTACAAGATCATCTCCTTCTACGCAAAGAAGGCACGTGGCCTGATGGCGCGCTGGGTGATCAAAGAGCGCGTCAGTGATCCGGCCCAGCTGAGCGCATTCGACTACGAAGGCTATCGCTACAGCCCGGACGCCTCGTCCGCCGACCATCTGGTCTTTCTGCGCGACACGACTCACCAATAACCGTTCAGCCCCTCGGCGGCGGCGATCCGCTTCCGCCGCCTCCCCTTGATCCCGCCATTGCCGCCCGGCTTGACCGAAGCGGCACCTGCCCATCTTCGCTCAGCCCCTCCCGGATTTGCCGCCGAGTCGTGAAAACTCACCGATCAACGGTTGCTGACTTGGGAACTATCGACCATGGCTGACAATCATAAGCGCGTACCGACAATTCCAGGTGGAAAGGGACGTCGCACATGAACGTGCATTGGGTCATCAATCTTGTAAACCGCTCCGCCCCGAGTCGCAAAGCGGCTTCGGCGGTAGCGCAATCTCAGCCAGCGATACGGCTGAACATCCGGCCGATGGCCGAGACGTCGACCACTGCCAGCGCGGCATCCGGTACGACCAACGCCGAGCAAGGCACGAACAGAGGGTTACGGCCATGCAAACGCACCACCCCATTTCGACACAGCGCGAATGTCGCACTCCATGCGCGACGACGGCGCTCCTCATCGCATCACAGATCAGCCGCAGGCATTCGATGCCCCGCGCGCGGATCGGCGCCACGCAATAGGCACCTCCACCCCTTGCCATGACGCTGCGATAACGACTTCAAAACCGAATTTCAATCCCGAGGCAACGCTTCGGGCGGGACGTTTTCGTTCCAGCTGGCGGACTCGCTGGCGAACAGATTAACGCGAACACGCAGGCGCCACGACTGGCGCCACGGACAAGTAGAACGACCTTCGAAACGATTCAGGAGAAGCAATATGATCCCGGTTATTCTTTCAGGTGGTAGCGGCTCGCGACTGTGGCCCCTTTCCCGCAAGTCGTTCCCCAAGCAATTCCTTGCGCTGACCGGCGAACAGACACTGTTCCAGCAGACGGTCGAGCGGCTCGCCTTCGACGGCTTGCAGCAGCCACTGCTGGTGTGCAACCAGGAGCACCGTTTCATCGTCAAGGAGCAGCTGGCCGCTCGCAAACTCGGCGTCCAAGGTCTGCTGCTCGAGCCATTCGGCCGCAACACCGCACCGGCCATCGGTATCGCGGCGATGAAACTGATCGAAGAAGGCCGCGACGAGTTGCTGCTGGTGCTGCCGGCTGACCACGTGATCGAAGATCAGAAAGCGTTCCAGCGCTCTCTGGCGCTGGCGACCAATGCTGCCGAGAACGGCGAGATGGTTCTTTTCGGAGTTCCGCCAACCCGCCCCGAAACCGGTTTCGGCTATATCAAAGCCAGCCAGGATGCCAACGCCGGTTTGCCGGATGGCATCAAGCGGGTCGCACAATTCGTCGAGAAACCAGACGAGGCGCGCGCCCAGAGCTACGTCGAGTCAGGCGACTACTTCTGGAACAGCGGCATGTTCCTGTTCCGTGCCAGCGTGTTCCTGGATGAACTGAAGAAGCACGACCCGGACATCTACGACACCTGCTGGGTCGCGCTCGAGCGCAGCATCAAGAACGGCGATGAAGTGCTGATCGACCCGGCCACCTTCGCTTGCTGCCCGGACAATTCCATCGACTACGCGGTGATGGAAAAGACTCAGCTGGCCTGCGTGGTTCCGATGTCCGCCGGCTGGAACGACGTCGGCTCCTGGTCATCGATCTGGGACGTGCATCAGAAAGACGAGAACGGCAACGTTCTCAAGGGTGACGTGATCGCCGAGGATTCGCGCAACTGCCTGGTTCACGGCAACGGCAAGCTGGTAACCGTACTGGGGCTGGACGATATCGTTGTCGTTGAAACCAAAGACGCCATGATGGTCGCGCACAAGGACAAGGTGCAGGACGTCAAGAAGCTCGTCAGCAAGCTCGACGCCCTGGAGCGCAGCGAGACTAAGAACCACTGCGCCGTGTACCGTCCCTGGGGCTGGTACGACTCGGTGGATATGGGTGGTCGCTTCCAGGTCAAGCGCATCTGCGTAAATCCGGGCGCCAGCCTCTCGCTGCAGATGCACCATCACCGTGCCGAGCACTGGATTGTCGTTTCGGGAACCGCGCAGGTCACCTGCAACGAGAAGACATTCCTGCTCACCGAGAATCAGTCGACCTACATCCCGATTACCTCGGTGCACCGCCTGGCCAACCCGGGGAAGATCCCGCTGGAAATCATCGAGGTTCAGTCCGGCAGCTATCTGGGTGAAGACGACATCGAGCGCTTCGATGACGTTTATGGCCGCGCCGAACAGAGCAACGAAGCCAAAGTGGCTCGCTAACCGCTAAATAGCGAAATAGAAAAACCCGCCGCGGCGGGTTTTTCTCATTCTGAGCCTGGCCCAATACCGGCATGCAAAGGCATACTTCAGCACCGCGAGCCGCTGCGTCGAACTGGACACGCACTAGCACTCGGATTTTTTGAACTACCCCTCGCTTTTCAACCTTGCTCGTAATCGGAAAAAACCTTTTCAATTGCTTCTCGTCTAACAGACGTGAGCAAGTGCCACATCGCATTGGCAAATTTCCGGTTACAACTGCAGACGCATCTTTCTCAAGTCAGTTGCGTCTTATAAGAACTTCCCAAGAAGGGTTCCTTACGTGACGAAAGATCAACTGCGCGCCGAACTTGAGCGCCAGGCCCAGCGCTTCACCAATGTGTACGGTGGTGAAATCACGACTTATGCCGCTGAACGCGAACCCGAGCGCAAACCATGGCGAAAAAAACCCACTGTGCTCGACCAGGTTTTTAAGCAGGAACTGCAGAAGCTCGAGCAGGAAAAGCAATCCAATTGCGAAAGTGCAGTTACTGAACAGGCGTAACTCCTCGCCCGTTCAGATGGTTCTGTCGAGTTTTTTCAAGAGTCGCATTGGCGTGGGGCGGTCAGTCTCGCCAAAGATCAGCGCTTGCCGCCCAATAACGAGCCGAGCAAGCCTCTGGCCAGCTGACGACCCAACTGGCTGGCTGCCTGGCTCAAGGCACTTTTCACGACACGTCCGGCCAGATCGCCCAAGTCTCCACTTGCAGTGCTCTGCCCTCGCCGAGTTTTTTCGGCCACAGCTTTAGGCTGCTCGACAGTTTGCGCAGCACGCGCGGCCAGAATTTCATAGGCGGACTCCCGATCGACAGGCTTGTCATAGCGGCCACGTAGTCCAGACCGCGCGACGATCACCGCACGCTCGGCTTCGCTCAGTGGCCCTACACGAGACTGCGGCGGAGCGATCGCCACGCGCTGCACCATTGCCGGCGTACCCTTTTCCTCAAGACCACCGACCAGGGCCTCACCGATGCCCAACTGGGTCAGCACATCCAGCGTCGCAAACGCGGGATTGGAACGAAAACCGTCAGCCACGGACCGCAGCGCCTTCTGCTCCTTCACGGTATAGGCGCGCAAGCCATGCTGAATACGCAGGCCAAGCTGTGCCAACACTTGGTCCGGCAGGTCCGCGGGAGACTGGGTCACGAAATAGACGCCCACTCCCTTGGAGCGGATCAGTCTCACCACCTGGACCAACCGCTCCTGCAACGCTTTGGGCGTATCGCCAAACAGCAGATGCGCCTCATCGAAGAACAGGGCCAGCACGGGCTTGTCGGCGTCCCCACGCTCCGGAAGCTGTTCGAACAACTCAGCGAGCAGCCACAGCAAAAAGGTGGCATAGACCTTCGGTGCCTCATGCACCAAGACACTGGCGTCCAGCAAATGGATAGCCCCGCGGCCATCCGCCGCCGGGCGAAGCAGGTCTTCGAGCTGCAGCGAGGGCTCTCCGAACAGCGCTTCGATACCTTGCTGCTCGAGGGTCGCCAGCCGCCGCAGAAGCGCCTGAGACGATGCGCCGGTAAACAGCGCGCTGTCCTCGCCCAGCAGCTGCGGTTCGGCCTTGAGGTGCGCCAGCAGCGCCTTGAGATCTTTCAGATCAAGCAGCAACAGGCCTTCACGATCCGCCACTTTGAACGCGGCATACAGTGCGGCCTGCTGACTGTCGGTCAGCTGCAGCAGATTGCCGAGCAGCAGTGGCCCCATCTCGCTCAGAGTGGTACGTAACGGATGGCCGCTGCGGCCATGCACATCCCAGAGGGTCACCGGATAGGCCTGCGGCTGATGATTCAGCCAGGGCATGCTGGCGATCCGTTCGGCAATCTTGCCCTGTGGTAAACCGGCAGCACCCAGGCCGCAAAGGTCACCCTTGATGTCGGCGGCGAAGACCGCAACGCCCGCATCACTGAACTGCTCAGCCAAACGCTGCAGGGTCACGGTCTTGCCGGTGCCTGTAGCCCCGGCAATCAGCCCGTGTCGATTGGCCAGCCGTAGAGACTGGGTGCTAGGCTCGCCAGTGGAGTCCGCGCCGAGCATCAAACGATCCACCACTGCGGTCATCAGTCAGCCTCCTTGACGTGCCCGCTGAGCGCGTGCGCATGCTGCAGTTCAGCTTGATCCTGCTCGGCCTGCAGACGGGCCCAGAGCGCCGCGGCATCCGCGAACTCAGCGCCCTGATCCGGCGACAATGCCTGTGGATCGTATCGCTGAGTACAACCGCTACCGATGATCGGTGGCGCTTTGGCTACGGCACGCTCGAGAGGATCGGTCACGGCGACTCCGGATTGTCAGTTGAACACCATTGTCTTGTTGCTATGCACCAGCACACGGTCTTCCAAGTGATAGCGCAGGCCACGCGAAAGCACCATCTTCTCTACGTCCTTTCCGAGACGAACCATGTCTTCGATGCTGTCGCGATGACTGACGCGGACCACGTCCTGCTCGATGATCGGACCGGCATCGAGCTCCTCGGTAACGTAGTGACAGGTCGCCCCGATCAACTTCACGCCACGCAGCGAGGCCTGATGATAGGGCTTGGCACCGACGAAAGAAGGCAGGAAGCTGTGATGGATATTGATCACGCGCTGAGCAAACTCGTCGCACAACTCCGACGGCAGAATCTGCATGTAACGCGCCAGCACAATCACATCGGCGCGTTGTTCGCGAACCAGGCGGGTGACTTCAGCGAAGGCCTCCTGTTTATTCGCAGGATCGACCGGCACGTGAATGTACGGAATGCCATGCCATTCGACCATGCTGCGCAGGTCGTCATGGTTGGAAATCACGCACGGAATGTCGCAATCCAGCTCACCGCTATGCCAGCGATGCAGCAGATCGGCGAGACAATGCGATTCACGACTGGCCATCAGCACCACGCGCTTGCGCTGCTCGGAGTCGGTGATGCGCCACTCCATGGAAAACTCGCGCGCGATCGGCGCGAACGCCTGACGAAAACCTTCAAGATCAAAAGGAAGCGAGTCTGCGCGGATTTCATGGCGCATGAAGAACCAGCCACTCTGGTGATCGGAGTGGTGGTTGGCTTCAGTGATCCAGCCGTTGTAGGTGGCAAGAAAATTACTGACCTTGGCGACAATGCCAACGCCATCGGGACAGGCAATGACCAGCCTGAAAGTGCGCATTAAAGGTTACTCCGGCTCAAAGGAAACGCGGCATTCTAGCCCAGCAGTCAAATGCGCAGCCATCGTGTTTGACGGCAAACCAGCGAAGGGAAACTAATCGACACGGAGTATCGGGCCATGCCCCGGTCGCGCGCTTTAGGAAACTTCATAAACCCATCGAAAAAACTTGTCCAATAAAACAAGGATTGCGTTTGTTTTACGCCCTGCGCTCGCGCATTAGCAGCGCCTGCCGCGCATGAAATATCCCTTCAAAAAATGGTCCGTCTTTTAACAAACTCTATATTTACTTGCTCATTACGCAGGACTATGATTGCTGCCACTTGCGTTCAAAACCTATCCCAAGGAAGTCATATGTCACTTATCAACGAGTATCGCGCCACTGAAGAGGCCATCAAGGAACTTCAGGAGCGACTGAAGTCCCTTTCCGAAGATGACAAACTGAAGAAGGAACTGGAGTTCGAAGGCAAGCTGCGCGAACTCATGGGCGAGTATCAGAAGTCGCTGCGCGACATCATCGCACTGCTCGACCCAGAAGCTTCCCGCAACAGCAAGAGCCCGCGCACTGCCAAAGCACCGGCGACCAGCAAGCGTGCTCGCCGCGTAAAGCAGTACAAGAACCCGCACAGCGGCGAAGTGATTGAAACCAAAGGCGGCAATCACAAGACATTGAAAGAATGGAAAGCCCAGTGGGGCTCCGAAACCGTGGAAAGCTGGGCCACCCTGCTCGGCTAAGCGATAACGGTTTAAACCGAACGCCATTTCTCGACATTAATCAGCGATGTCGAGAAATGGCGTTTTTTATTTGCCCTGCCTTTGCCTAAGTTCAGCTCAGCGAACCGCCATCTCCCCCACGCACAGCCAAAGTCTTCCGGCGAACTAGTTCGCCAGCCCGTAGCGCTCGCGCAGCCCTAGGCCGTAGTCGCGCCATTGCTGTAACAGTTGTTGCTGCGCCGGCGTGGCAGTAACCATGGATTGCTCAATACCCGCCTCGAACTGTGCAAGCGTATTGGGTGCTCCGCAGGCATCATCGCTCAATCGTTGCTGGCAGAACCGACGCCACTGCGCTTGCTCCGCAGCGGATAACGCTTCGGGGAAATTTCGTGCGCGGTAGCGGAACAACAGTTCCTCGAGGCGGACATCGTCGAACCGGGACGGATGCCTGGCCAGTTCGGCAGGCGCAAGCCCACGAATCTCGTCACACAAGCGCCGGTCACGTTCACCAAGAAAGCCGTCATAGAGCTGCTGTTCTGGATCGTCGCTACCGGCAAAACCCTCCTCACGGTAAATCTCGTCCAGTTTGTGACTCCAGAGCTGGCGCTGCTCACGCAAGGCGGCGGCACGTGCCTGGCAGAGCGGCATATCCAGGCCCAACCGCTGTATATCCGCCTCGCGCAGCACCTTGAGCGGCGTCAGCACCGGGCATTTGTTGACATGTACCAATTTCAAAGGCACCGGCAGCTCGCCCTCTGCCAGTTGATCCCGACGGGTATATAGACGCTGCCGCAGTGTTTCGGCGCGCTCCTGCAAGAGTGGCTGAGGTTCCGCCTGCAGGTCGCAGACGATCAGCGCGTTGCGGTTGCGCGGGTGCCAGCCCAGCGGCAGTACCACCGACAGAAAATGCCGTGCCGCCGAAAAACGACCAGACACATGCACCAACGGCTCAAGCAGCGTGATCTGTTCGAGCACTGCCTGTTTACGCCGCAGGTTATAGAGGTAGTCATACAGCCGTGGCTGGCGATCACGGATGAGCCTGGCCAAGCCGATGGTGGCACGCACATCGGAAAGCGCGTCGTGAGCATTCAGGTGCTCCAGTCCGTTGGCCACGCTCAGGCGTTCGAGCTTGAGCGTCACCCGGCCATCCTCCTCTGGCCAGACGATCCCTTCTGGACGCAGCGCATACGCGGTTCGCACCAGATCGATCAGATCCCAACGACTGTTGCCCCCCTGCCATTCCCGCGCGTACGGATCGTAGAAATTGCGATACAGGCTGTAGCGAGTGACCTCATCGTCGAAACGCAGGCTGTTGTAGCCTGCGCCACAGGTCCCCGGAGCGGACAGCTGCTGATGCAAGCGCTGAATGAACTCTGCCTCGCACAGTCCTTTCTGTTGCAGGATCGCCGGCGTGATGCCCGTAACCAGGCATGCCGCGGGATGCGGAAGGATATCGTCGGAGGGGCGACAGTAGATGTTCAGCGGCTCGCCAATTTCCTCGAGCGCCTCGTTGGTGCGGATGCCCGCCACCTGCAGCGGACGATCGCGGCTGGGCGAAATACCAGTGGTTTCGAAGTCGTACCAAAAGATGCTTGGAGTCACGGGAGAGTCCTTCTCGATCAGCATGGCAGTCTATCAGCCGGGCCGGCACCTCGCCGAACCGGCCCGGTTCCAGCGTGCCGGTTGCAGCTGCGTTGTAGCGACGCGCCGCTCTGCGAACGGCATCCTGCAAACGAGCAGGCATTTCGCCATAATCGCGGTCCATCGGCGCGCCAGGCTCAAGTACCAGCCTCAGGCGCATTGCCGCAGCGGCGGTTGCCGCATAGCATCGCCCTTTGCCTGATGTCAGACGAACTTGCCTTTGTATTCCACACTCGACCGACAAGACCTGCTCGACACCAACCTGCGCGTCGAGACGCCGGAGGGCATTGATCTGCTCCTGCACCCGGCTGGACTGGTACCGCGCGCCCTCGCCTTCGCCATCGACCTGGTGATTCGCGCTGCCATCCTGCTGGCTCTGTTTCTCACTCTCGGCCTGCTGGGCAAATTCGGCATGGGACTGGGAACGCTACTGCTGTTCCTCGTGCAGTGGTGGTACATGGTGCTCTTCGAAGTGCTGAATCAAGGCCGCACGCCCGGAAAATACTGGCTGGGGCTGCGCGTCGTGCATGACGACGGCACACCGGTCGGCTGGTCTTCCTCGCTCACCCGTAACTTGCTGCGATTCGTCGACATGCTGCCGTTCGGCTATTTCCTTGGCGCCCTGAGCTGCCTGGGTCACCCGGCCTTCAAGCGTCTCGGCGACCTGGCGGCTGGCACACTGGTGATTTATCAGGAGAAGCCGCAGCCGCGTCCAACGCTACCCGACGCCGAACCGGTGGCCGCTCCGATCGCGCTGACTCTGGATGAACAGCGCGCGCTGATCGGCTTTGCCGAACGCCAAGGGGCCCTTTCTGCCGAACGCCGCCTGGAGCTGGCCTCGATTCTCGCCGAACCGCTGGGAACGACCGATGAAAATGCTGAGGCCACAATCCACGGCATTGCCCGCACGATGGTGGGCTCGTCATGAAGCAGGCAGTATTCGAACGGCAGCATCAGGCCGACTGGCAGGAATTCGCCACTCGGCTGGACGCGCTCGAGAGCGGCAAACCGCGCAGCGAGCAGACCGGAACATTTCCCGCCGCCTACCGCCGGCTCTGTCAGCAGCTGACCCTGGCGGAGTCGCGCGGTTACAGCAGTCAACTGATCGAGCAGTTGCGGCAGCTTGCCCTGCGGGGCCATCAACAACTCTATCGCCATCGCAGTCCGCTGCTCGGTCGATTGCTGGGTTTCATCAGCGGCGGTTTCGCCCGCACGGTGCGTGCACAATGGCGCTATGTTCTGGCCGCCAGTCTGCTGTTCTACGGCAGCCTAATCGGCATGGCCACGCTGGTTTATCTGTTTCCCGAACTGGTCTACAGCGTCCTGCCAGCCGATCAGGTCGCCCAGATGGAGCAGATGTACGACCCGGACGCCAGTCGATTGGGGCGATTCGCCGAGCGAGGCGCTGGCGACGACTGGCTGATGTTCGGCTACTACATCATGAACAATATCGGCATTGCGTTTCAGACGTTCGCCAGCGGCTTGCTGTTCGGCGTCGGCACATTGTTCTTCCTGCTGTTCAATGGCCTGACCATCGGCGCCGTTGCCGGCCACCTGAGCGGCATTGGCTATCACCAGCCGTTCTGGTCGTTCGTCATCGGTCACGGCGCCTTCGAGCTGACGGCCATCACCTTTGCCGGTGCTGCTGGGCTGCAGCTCGGCGTCGCGCTGCTGGCGCCAGGCCGACTGACACGGGGCAACGCGCTCCGTCAGGCGGCCAAACAGGGCATACAGCTGGTGGGCGGTGCCACGCTTTTCCTTCTGATAGCCGCGTTCGTCGAAGCCTACTGGTCTTCCATGACCCTCGCCACGCCCGCGATCAAATACATCGTAGGTGCACTGCTGTGGTTGATCGTGGCCGTTTATTTCTGCCTGGCCGGGCGAGGTCAGCATGCAGCTGAGTGATGCCAGCGTCTCGATCCGTCCACGCAGCCCATGGCAGGCGCTGGATCTTGGCACCCTGCTGGCCAGGCGTCACGGGGCGTTGCTGATGGCGACCTGGGCGGCCGTCACGCTGCCGGTTTTCGCCCTGATCAGCCTGCTGCTGTGGCAGCACCCAAGCGTGGCGCTACTGCTGTTCTGGTGGTTGAAGCCGCTTTATGAGCGGCTGCCGCTGCATATCCTGTCCAGAGCGTTGTTCGGCGAAACCCCAAATTTCAGAGAAAGCCTGAAAGCCTTCCCCGGCCTGTTGCGATCGCAGTGGTTCGCCAGCCTGACCTGGCGCCGCCTGAGCATGACACGCAGCTTCGATCTACCCGTGCAACAACTCGAAGGGCTCAACGGCAAAGCGCGAGCCCAGCGTCTGGTCACGCTCAACCTGCGCAATGGGCGTGCCGCAAGCTGGCTGACCGTGGTCGGCGTCCATCTGGAAGGTGCGCTCTGGCTCGGCCTGCTGGGGATGCTGTATTTTTTCCTGCCGGCACCGCTGGTGCAGCGCTGGAACTGGGAAGACCTGCTAGGGCTTAGCGGGGAATGGCTCTGGCTCGAGCATCTATCCAATCTGCTCTACGTTCTGGTGCTGATTGTCTGGGAGCCGATCTACGTTGCCTGCGGCTTCAGCCTCTATCTCAATCGGCGTACTCATCTGGAAGCCTGGGATATCGAACTGGCCTTCCGCCGGCTGCGCCAGCGCCTGCTCACTGTTCTGCCGGCGTTATTGCTCGCCTGCGGCCTGCTGCTCTGGCCCGCGCAACACCAGGCTTGGGCTGCGGCCGCTGCCCAGACCGAAGAAGTCCAGCCTGGCCCCAAGAGCAAGCGCCTGCTCAATCAGCCATTGACCAGCGAAGCAGCCCGCGAACGAATTGATGCCTTGCTTGACCAGCCCCCCTTCCAGCACCGCGAAACAGTGACGCGCTGGCGACTGGGCGACGGCGATGACCCACAGCAGCCCGGAGCGCTGGCACGCCTGATTGAACGCCTGCTTCAGGGCGGCTCGTTCTGGCATGGCCTGGAGCGTCTGGCACAGATCCTCGAGGTCCTGCTCTGGACAGCCCTGGCGCTGCTCGTTGCGCTTGTGTTGTGGCGCTACCGCGAATGGTTGCAGACCTTTGGCGGCCGTGTACGGCTGCCGAGCCGGCGCCGTATCGAGCCGCCGACGCAACTGTTCGGCCTGGATGTTGCCCCGCAAAGCCTGCCGGATGATATCGCCGCCGAGGCCGAACGACTCTGGCAGCTCGATCCACGCGCGGCGCTGGCACTGCTGTATCGCGGCTTGCTGTGCCGTCTGCTGCACGACTTCCAGTTGCCCTTGAAGGCGGCGCATACCGAAGGTGAGGTTCTGCAACAGGTCCGTGATCTGCAGCTGGAGCCCCTCGCCCGATTCGCTGAGCAGCTCACCGTTCACTGGCAGCGTCAGGCTTACGGGCACTACCCAGCCAACGAACAGGTGCGCGATGCGCTGTGTGCCGAGTGGCGTGTGCTGTTCGCCGCGGGGCAGTCGTCATGAATCGCCTGCGCATTCGTCTTCTCGTCGCTGCGGCGATCCTGCTGCTCAGCCTGCTGACCATCTGGTTGGGTAGCCAGCTGCAGCGCTATGAAGATGTCGTCGAACACGGTCCTGCTCCGCAGGCCCGCAGCAATGACTATCTGGCCGCCGAGCTATTCCTGCGCGATCTCGGCTTGCAGGTCGCCCGCCACGACGGCAGCGCCGGCCTGGAGGCGCTGCCCACCAGTGGCCAGACGCTGCTTTTGCTCGGTGACCGCCGCAACATGACGCCGCGGCAGACCGAACGCCTGCTCGACTGGGCTGCTGCCGGCGGGCATCTGGTGGTGGTCGCGGAGCGCCTGTGGGATGAGAAAACCGGCAAGAGCGGTGACCTGCTGCTCGATCGGCTCAACTTGCAGCAGTACTCGACCAGGGATCTGGATGAAGAGGCCCAGTCGCCTCAGTCATCCACTGCAGAACAGCATCCGCAATTGACCAAGCTGTATCTGGAGAATGAAAGCGCGCCGGCCTATCTCGCCTTCGATACGGATTTCCATCTCTACGACGCCGACAACCGCGCCCACGCTTGGGCCAACAGCGCGGGCGCGACGCACATGCTGCAACTGCAGCACGGTGACGGGTTGGTCACCGCGCTGACCGACAGCTGGATCTGGCAGAACCGCAATATCGACGAATACGACCATGCCTGGCTGCTCTGGTATCTGACTCAGGACAGCGAAGTCACCCTGGTGCACCGCAGCGAGCACGATGGCCTGCTGGCGCAGCTGCGCCAGTATTTTCCGGAAACGCTCACAGCTCTGGGCCTGCTCATACTGTTCGCGCTTTGGCATGTCGGGCAGCGCTTCGGCCCGCTACTGCCCCCCGCCAACCCGGCACGTCGCCAGCTCCAGGAGCATCTACGCGGTTCGGCCGAGTTCCTGCTTCGCCATGGGCGTGAGCAAAGTCTCTTGCAGCGACTCCAGCAGGACGTTCAGCGCAGGGCCAACGTTCGCCATCCCGGCTTCGAGCAACTTCCGCTCAGCGGACAGCTGACACTGCTCGCACAGCTCTCCAGCCTGCCGCCCACCAGCATCGAGCAGGCCATGCGCCCCACGCCGCAGCAACGCCTGTCGGCCATCGAATTCACCCGGCAGGTCGCCTACCTGCAAACCCTCAGGAATGCCTTATGAGCGAACAATCCTCCGATTCGAACAGCGCTGCTTCGAGCGCCAATCCAGTGAGCCAGCGCTTGCGCGCCAGCCAGTTGGCCCAGGCCCTGCGCGACGAACTGCACAAGGCAGTAATTGGCCAGGACGAGGTCATCGACGGTGTCCTCACCGCGCTCATCGCCGGCGGCCATGTGCTGATCGAGGGAGTGCCCGGACTGGGCAAGACGTTGCTGGTTCGGGCCCTGGCGCGCTGCTTCGGCGGCGAATTCTCGCGAATCCAGTTCACCCCGGATCTGATGCCCAGCGACGTCACCGGCCACGCGGTCTACGACATGCAGACCGAGCAGTTCAAGCTGCGCAAGGGCCCGGTCTTCACCAACCTGCTGCTGGCCGATGAAATCAATCGGGCCCCAGCCAAGACCCAAGCCGCGCTGCTCGAGGTAATGCAGGAGCGGCAGGTCACCCTCGAAGGCAAGGCCCTGGCCGTGCCACAACCGTTTCTGGTCATGGCGACGCAAAACCCCATCGAGCAGGAGGGCACCTATCCGCTGCCCGAAGCCGAGCTCGACCGCTTCATGCTGATGCTGCGCATGGATTACCCGCAAGCCGAAGAGGAACTGGAGCTGGTACGCCAGGTGACCCGTTCGGCACGGGCTGACATGCTCGATGTCAGCGCCTTGCGCCAACTGGTACAACCCCGCGATGTGCTGGCGCTGCAGAAGATCGCCAGCGAGCTGCCGCTGGACGAGCAGGTGCTGGACTATGCCGTGCGCCTGACCCGCAGCACACGCAGCTGGCCGGGCCTGGCACTGGGTGCCGGTCCGCGCGCATCGATCGCACTGGTTCGCGGCGGGCGCGCCCGGGCACTGTTGCGCGGCGCTGAGTTCGTCACGCCGGACGACATCAAGGGCTGCGCATTGGCCGTACTGCGCCACCGCGTGCGACTCTCGGCGGAGCTGGATATCGAGGGGCTGTCGGTGGACCAGGTCCTGCTGCAGGTGCTCGACCAGGTGGCGGCGCCGCGCGCATGACGCCATCCCGTCGCCTGCTCGTTGCGCTGGCAGCGCTGGTGTTGCTGGCCGTCCCGCTCGGCACGCTCGCTGCCCTGGGAATCGAAGCCGAAGGCTGGCGCTCGGCCTGGTGGGGGCTTTTGCTGGCGTTGGGGATGATCGCTGCGCTCGATGCCCGCAACCTGAAGCGGTTGCCTACGCCAGCATTGCAACGCAACCTGCCGGGCAATCTGCCGCTGGGGCACTGGAGCCAGGTACAGCTGCTGGCTCGCAACGACGATAGCCATCCGGTCGAACTGGAGCTGTTCGACCACGTGCCGGACGGCATGCTCTTCGAGCAGTTGCCGCAACGCATACGCCTGCAACCCGGAGAGCATTGCCAGCTCAGCTACCGCATGCGCCCGGTTCGCCGTGGACGCTTTTCCTTTCAGCGCTGCGACATACAGCTTTTCAGCCCCTTGGCGCTGTGGCGCAGCAAACGTCAGTTGCAACTGGCCGACGACACGCGGGTTTACCCCGACTTTGCCCAGCTGCACGGCGCTGGCCTGCAGGCGATCGACGTCTGGCTGAACCGTCTGGGCGTGCGCCAGCAGCCAAGACGCGGGCTGGGATTGGAGTTTCATCAGCTGCGCGAATTTCGCGAGGGCGATACGCTGCGCCAGATCGACTGGAAAGCCACAGCGCGCTCGCGAGCACCGATTGCCCGCGAGTACCAGGACGAGCAAGACCAGCAGATCGTGCTGATGTTCGATTGCGGGCGTCGTATGCGTAGCCAGGATGCGCAACTCACCCACTTCGATCACGCGCTCAACGCAGGTCTGCTGCTCGCCTACGCCGCGCTACGCCAGGGCGATGCGGTCGGCGCCTGCACCTTTGCCGGTGAACAGCCGCGGCACGTCACGCCAGCCAAGGGCCAACAGCAGCTGCGCGTGCTGCTGAACGGCCTGTACGACCTGCAGCCCACCCAGCAGCCAGCTGATTACGGCGCAGCGGTCGATCAGCTACTGGCGCGGCAGCAGCGGCGGGCACTGGTGATCGTAATGAGCAATCTGCGCGACGAGGACGATGCCGAACTGCATGCCGCGCTGCGCCGACTTTCGCGCCGGCACCGGGTGCTGCTGGTGAGCCTTCGCGAAGAGGTGCTGGACCAGCTGCGCTTGCGACCGGTGCAAAGCCTGGACGACGCGCTCGATTACTGCGGTACACAGGACTACCTGAGTGCACGCCAGCAACTGCATAAACGCCTTACCGCCAATGGCCTGCCGGTGCTTGACGTCCAACCCTGCGATCTCGGACCGGCGCTGGTCGGGCGCTACCTGGCGTGGAAGAAAACCGGAACGCTGTAGCTGCCTCAAAGGCCGTGGCAGCAATCCTTGTCGGTGAAGCGATCCGACGCCGCACTGGCATGATGCGCCAATGGAATGTGCAGCATCGGCTGAAAGCTGAAGTAGTGATGCAACGCGGTGATCATCTCGCGGATCTCGCCGGGCGGCTCGATCAGGGAGAAACCGGTGTCGTAACTGCCCGGTGTAACGTCCTCGCTGGACCACAGACTGAACGCGCTGAAGTCCACATGGCGCAGCTGGCCGGTCTGGCCAGGAATCTTCAGGCGCATCTCGAAGCGGACGCCGAGCATCATCGGATAGGGGCTGATCAGCATCAGTCCGCCTTCGGAGAGATTGCCGATAAAACCCAGCGGCTTTTCGGTAAACCGGTTGAATACATTGAGGTAGTACGGCAGCTGATGCCGCTGGATACGACGCTGGTTCGCCATGTTCATGTCGTCGGAGCCTTCAACCTTGCCCTGCAATTCGAATCCCTCGGCTCAGTTGCATTCCTGGCCAATACGAGCTGCCAGGCGCTGTCGAGCCGCCTCTACTTCACTGTCACTGTAGTAGACGCGCTCTCCTGCCGCATCGTTACGAAAAAAACGTCCGCCAAGCTGCAGCCGTGACAACTGCCTGCGCAACCCTTGGCATTCCTGCTCCCGAGCCACCTGCGCCTGGTTGGCTTGCTCGCGCGCGGCCTGCTGTTCCTGCCGACGCGCATCGAAGAATCGTTCACTGCGTGCCTCGCGTGCTCGTGTCTGCTCGTCTCGTTCGACCACTTGCGGCCGCACTTCGACCTGCTCGGCACCGGCCGGTGGGCGCTGACCGAAATGCACGCGACCGTCGGCGTCGGTCCAACGGTAGATCTGCGCGCATGCCAGTGTCGGCAGCAGCATGACGATCAGAAGCAACGCTCGCATGTTCCCTCACATGATTTTCACGACATCAGCGCTTGGCCGGCTGAGCCACCGCAGGCGGCTCGACATGATAGTGGCCAAGCTGCCTCAGCGTCTCCAGGCGCGCCCGTGCGCGATAAGCATATTCGCTGGCCGGGTAGCGCTCGACGATGAAGCGGTAGGTTTCGCCAGCGTCGACGAACAGCCCCTGCCGTTCCAGGCATTGCCCGCGCAACAGGGAAATCTCCGGCTGCACCTGGCTCCGCGGCTTGCTGCGGCGCTCCGCCTGCGACAGAGACTGCATCACTCGATCGCAGTTGTCGGCCTCGTAATGCTGGTAAGCCGCATCCAGGTGGCGATCGGAAGCATGACGGCTGCTGCAACCGACGGTCAGAAGACTCAGAAAAATGATGATCAGGGTGCGCATGGGTTCCTCCGTATGCCTCCTTGTATCGACCGTATCGAAAAAACCTGCAGACAGCCCGTCAGACGGGCCGAAAGAGTAGTGCCCGCCGGGCGATGACTACAACCGGCGAGCATAGTAGCCTCGGGGCCAGCCAGAAGAAGGAGCTATTGAATGATTCCGCGTCGCACCAAGATCGTCGCCACCCTCGGCCCAGCGAGCAGTTCGCCGGAGGTACTGGAAAAGATGATCGTCGCCGGGCTGGATGTCGCCCGCCTGAACTTCTCCCACGGCAGCCCCGACGAACACCGTGCCCGGGCCGAACTGGTGCGTGAAATAGCCGCCCGCCACGGCCGCTTCGTCGCGCTGCTCGGCGACCTGCAAGGCCCGAAGATCCGCATCGCCAAGTTCACCGACAAGCGCATCGAGCTGAAGGAAGGCGACCGCTTCCGCTTCTCCGTGACCCACCCGCGTGATGCCGGTAACCAGGAAGTGGTCGGCATCGACTACCCGGACCTGGTCAAGGATTGCGGCGTCGGCGATGAGCTCTTGCTCGACGACGGTCGTGTGGTGATGCGCGTCGACAACGCCACCGCGGACGAGCTGCATTGCACCGTGCTGATCGGCGGCCCGCTGTCGGACAACAAGGGCATCAACCGCCGCGGTGGCGGCCTGACCGCACCGGCGCTGACCAACAAGGACAAGGCCGACATCAAATTGGCCGCGGACCTGGAGCTGGACTACCTGGCCGTCTCCTTCCCGCGCGATGCGGCTGACATGGACCTGGCCCGCCGTCTGCGCGACGAAGCCGGTTCGGATGCCTGGCTGATCGCCAAGATCGAGCGGGCCGAGGCGGTTGCGGACGACGCGGCACTGGACGGCCTGATTCAGGCCAGCGACGGCGTGATGGTGGCGCGCGGTGACCTGGGCGTCGAAATCGGCGATGCCGAGCTGGTCGGTATCCAGAAGAAGATCATTCTGCACGCCCGCCGCCACAACAAGGTGGTGATCACCGCGACGCAGATGATGGAGTCGATGATCCACAGTCCGATGCCGACCCGCGCCGAGGTATCCGATGTAGCCAACGCGGTGCTCGACTACACCGACGCGGTGATGCTCTCGGCCGAGAGCGCCGCTGGCGAATATCCGATCGAAGCGATCAAGGCGATGGCGCGAGTCTGCTGCGGCGCGGAGAAGCATCCGACCAGCACCAAGTCCGGTCACCGCCTCGGCCAGCAGTTCGAGCGCTGCGACGAGAGCGCAGCGCTGGCCGCGATGTACACCGCCAACCACTTCCCGGGCGTCAAGGCGATCATCGCCCTGACCGAGAGTGGTTACACGCCGCTGATCATGTCGCGCATCCGTTCTGCGGTTCCAATCTTCGCCTTCTCGCCGCACCGCGAGACCCAGGCGCGCGTTGCGCTGTTCCGTGGAGTCCAGACCGTACCTTTCGATCCGGCCGCGATGCCGGCAGACAAGGTCAGCCAGATGGCGGTCGAGGAGCTGCTCAAGCGCAACATCGTGCAGCCGGGCGACTGGGTGATCCTGACCAAGGGCGACAGCTACCACGACAGCACGGGCGGCACCAACACCATGAAGATCCTGCGCGTCGGCGATCAGTAAGCTCGACGGGTTCGACACGAGGCCGGCTTATGCCGGCTTCGTGCTTTCCATGATCAGCAATTGATCCGCTGACGGCGGAGGACTTGCGCCAACGAAGACATCGCTGAAAATCTGCCCGCGCGGCAAGCCGGCCAGAAACAGCTGGCGCGCACACGCTTCGACAAACGCCGAACCACCGCACAGCAAGGCGATCTCCTGACGCGCTACGGGTCGCAACGCCCCTAACGCGCGGTCACGCTCACCGGCGTCAATCCACTCCAGTTGCAGGTTCGCATGCCTGCTCGCCAGCTCTTGCAGTGGCTCGCGCAGGTAGTGGCCATCATTACCGACATGCAACAGCCTGATAGGCCCGCTATGGCCGTGCCGCAGACTCTCGCGCAACAGCCCCCACAAAGGCGCCAACCCGGTTCCGGCCGCCAGTAGCAACAGAGGCCGCTCGGACCAGTCCGGCTCGTAGTGCAATGCTCCGCCATGCAGATCACCCAGCTGCAACGCATCGTCTGGACGCAGCTGCCGAGCGATATCGCAGAAAGCGCCCGGGCGGCTGCAATCGAGGTGGAACTCCAGCCATGGATCATCACCGGGCAGGCTGGCCAGTGAATAAGGTCGAGCGATACCGGTTGCCGTCCATAACAGCAGATGCTGCCCTGCGCGATAGCGCAGCGGGCGCTCCGGTACCAGCCGCAGGCGCAGCACGTTGCTACTCAACCATTGCACGCTCTCGACCCGCGCGGCCTGTCCATCGCGGCAAGGATCGAAGACTTGCACGCCAAGGTCGCCGGCGATGCGGCACTGGCAGGCCAGTCGCCAGCCTGCCGCGCGCTGTTCGGGCGACAGCAGGTCCGGCTGGAGATCGTTCGGCTCCCCGTCGACACAGCGCACCAGACAGGCATGGCAGCTCCCGGCACGGCAGCTGTACGGCACCGGCACACCCGCGTCGATCAGTGCATCGAGCAGAATCGTACCCGGCGCAACCGTCCAGCCTCGTCCGGCATGACGCAGCTCAGGCATCGCTGGTAATCCATGCCGGCTCGCAGCGATTGCGCCCGGCACGCTTGGCGCGATAGAGCGCTTCGTCGGCACGTTGCAACGCTGCATCCAGATCGTCCCCAGCATTCACCAGGGTAAGGCCGATGGACAGGCTGAGATGCCCGGCAGCAATATCGACCTCCTCCGGCTCGGCCTTGGAAAAGGCTTCACGCAGGCGCTCGCAACAGGCGCTGAACTGCTCGGCATCGGTGTCCGGCAACAGCAGCACGAACTCCTCGCCACCGTAACGGGCCAGCACGTCAGCATCACGCAGACAGGAACGCGCCACACTGGCGAAAGTCTGCAGCACTCGATCTCCAGCGGCGTGGCCATGAATGTCGTTGACGCGCTTGAAATGGTCCAGATCGATCAGCGCGAGCCCGAACTGGTGGCCCTTGCGCAGCCGGCTCAACTCCCCCTCTGCGATGCGCAGGAAGCGCCGACGGTTGTACAGGCCGGTCAGCTCGTCGGTAGAGGCCAGATCCTCGAGCTGGCGCATCATGCCGCGCAGGGTGTCCTGGTGCGCCTGCAGGGCAAAGCGCCGCTGACGCATGCGCTGGCGCAGACGATAGACGTGCCCGGCAAACAGGCACATCCAGATCAGTGTCACCAGCAGGACGCTGGCCTGAAGCAGGAACACCGTGGAGTCCACCGCGCGCTGCAGGTAGTAGTCCAGCGCGGCCAATCCGACGAAGCTGAGAAAGGCCAGGGCGGCGTAGCGGATAAACACCTTTGGCTGCAGGAAAACGGCAAACATCAACACGAGCAGATAGAGCACCAGCAGCGAACCACGCGCGCTGCCGAGGTTGAACAGGAAATAGGTCAGCCACAGCAACGCCACCAGCACCTGTGGCTCAGTCAGGCTGGGGTCCTTGAAACGCAGATTGATGCCGCGGTGAAAAAGCCAGAAAAACAGCAGCTGGCTCACCACGATCAACGCTGAATGAGTGATTGCACTGGCTGTGGACGCCTCGTAAAAGCCACTCGCCACCACTACCCAAGTCAGCATCAGAGCGAGGCCATAGGTCACCGAAGCCATTGCGAATCGCCGGGTGACTAGCTGCTGAATGGCCAGCTCCCCGGTCTCTTCCCGCATCGCGCTCATAGGGATCCGTCCCGCTGTGGCAATTTGCCGCACTTTACGCTTACCGAAAACAAAAACCTAGCTGGCATTCCCATCGCTCCTGGTCCATCCGTGTACCGCGCAGCTCGACGCGTTATACTGCCGCGCATTTTTTCGCGGCGCGTCGACTGCCACTCCCGATGCGCCTCCTACCGCCCCGCCATGAGGACGCGCTGCATGACCGTGATCAAGCAAGACGACCTGATTCAAAGCGTCGCTGACGCTTTGCAGTTCATTTCGTACTACCACCCCGTGGATTTCATTCAGGCGATGCACGAGGCCTACCTGCGTGAAGAATCCCCGGCCGCGCGCGACTCCATGGCGCAGATCCTGATCAACTCGCGCATGTGCGCCACCGGCCACCGCCCGATCTGCCAGGACACCGGCATCGTTACCGTCTTCGTTCGCGTCGGCATGGACGTGCGCTGGGACGGCGCGACCATGAGCCTGGACGACATGATCAACGAGGGCGTCCGCCGCGCCTACAACCTGCCGGAAAACGTCCTGCGTGCTTCGATCCTGGCCGACCCAGCAGGTTCCCGCAAGAACACCAAGGACAATACGCCAGCCGTCATCCATTACTCCATCGTCCCCGGCGACAAAGTGGAAGTGGACGTCGCAGCCAAAGGCGGCGGTTCCGAGAACAAGTCGAAGATGGCCATGCTCAACCCGTCCGACTCCATCGTCGACTGGGTGTTGAAGACCGTGCCGACCATGGGCGCTGGCTGGTGCCCGCCGGGCATGCTCGGTATCGGCATCGGTGGTACCGCCGAAAAGGCCGCGGTCATGGCGAAAGAAGTGTTGATGGATCCGATCGACATCCACGAGCTCAAGGCTCGCGGCCCGCAGAACCGCATCGAAGAAATGCGTCTGGAGCTGTTCGACAAGGTCAACCAGCTCGGCATCGGCGCTCAGGGCCTGGGCGGTCTGACCACCGTGCTCGACGTCAAGATCATGGACTACCCGACCCACGCGGCCTCGCTGCCGGTGTGCATGATCCCCAACTGCGCGGCCACCCGCCACGCGCACTTCGTGCTCGATGGTTCCGGCCCAGCCGAACTGACCCCGCCGCCGCTGGACGCCTATCCGGAAATCGTCTGGGAAGCCGGTCCGAGCGCCCGTCGCGTCAACCTCGATACCATCACGCCGGAAGAAGTGCAGAGCTGGAAGCCGGGCGAAACCATCCTGCTCAACGGCAAGATGCTCACCGGCCGCGACGCTGCGCACAAGCGCATGGTCGACATGCTGAACAAGGGCGAAGAGCTGCCGGTGGACCTCAAGGGTCGCTTCATCTATTACGTCGGCCCGGTCGATCCGGTTGGCGATGAAGTGGTTGGCCCGGCAGGCCCGACCACCGCAACGCGCATGGACAAGTTCACCCGCCAGATCCTGGAAAGCACAGGCCTGTTGGGCATGATCGGCAAGTCCGAGCGTGGCCCGATCGCCATCGAAGCAATCAAGGACAACAAGGCTGTGTACCTGATGGCTGTTGGCGGCGCCGCCTACCTGGTCGCCCAAGCGATCAAGAAGTCCAAGGTGCTGGCCTTCGCCGAACTGGGCATGGAAGCGATCTACGAGTTCGAAGTGCAGGACATGCCGGTCACTGTTGCCGTCGACACCAACGGCGAGTCGGTGCACATCACCGGCCCGGCGATCTGGCAGAAGAAGATCGCCGACAGCCTGGCGGTCGAAGTGCAGTAATCGCATCAGCGGAAAAACGGAAAGCCCGGCCTAGTGCCGGGCTTTTTGCTTTCACGGCGCGCTGACTGATCAGCCGCGGCGACGCAGCTGCACGAACAGCGCTTCCACTTTCTGCCGCGCCCAGGGTGTGCGGCGCAGGAAGGTCAGACTCGACTTGATGCTCGGCTCGCTCTTGAAGCAGCGGATATCGACGCGCTGGGCCAGACCGTCCCAGCCGTAGTGAGCCTGCAGCTCGGTGAGCATCGTTTCAAGGGTGACGCCGTGCAACGGATCGTGGGGAGTAGCGGACACAGACAGCGCTCTTGCTGGGGCGGCCAAAGCCGCAGATGTTGATTGGCGGGCCGCCCCGCGACTTGCGGGGCGACGCGACGCACATCCTACAGTTTAATTTCGGTGCCGAGCAGCTTGAGAAAGCCCGCCAGCCAGGCCGGATGCGCGGGCCACGCCGGCGCGCTGACCAGATTGCCTTCGGTGTGCGCCTGGTCCACGGGAATATCCACATAGTCGCCACCGGCCAACTTCACTTCCGGCGCGCAGGCGGGATAAGCACTGCAGGCGCGGCCCTTGAGTACGCCGGCAGCAGCGAGTAGCTGGGCGCCGTGACAAACGGCGGCGATTGGCTTATTGGCTTCGTCGAATGCACGCACCAGTGCAAGTACCTGCTCGTTCAGGCGCAAGTATTCCGGTGCGCGACCACCGGGGATCACCAGCGCGTCATAGTCCTCGGCGCGCACGGCGGCGAAATCGAAGTTCAGCGCAAAATTGTGGCCCGGCTTTTCGCTGTAGGTCTGGTCGCCCTCGAAATCGTGAATCGCCGTGCGCACGCTGTCGCCGGCCTTCTTGTCGGGGCACACGGCATGCACGCGGTGACCGACCATCTGCAGCGCCTGGAACGGCACCATGGTCTCGTAGTCTTCGGCGTAGTCGCCGACCAGCATCAGAATGTTCTTTGCCGCCATTGGATCGTCCTCCTTACGCGGTTTTGGAGCTTCGCTCCGATACGCGACAGCTTCAGCCGCCGCGATTGAAAATGTTCACCAGCAACCGGTCCAGCAAGCCCCACATCCGCTGATACAGCCGCAGATGCAACGGCCGGGCGTACCAGCTGGCCAAGTCGATTTCGATGCTGTCCTGAAAGTCGCGCTCGAAACACGCCTGCACCTGTGCGCTCAGCGAAGCGTCGATCGCCTCGAGATTGGCCTCCAGATTCCAGCGCAGGTTCCAGTGATCGAAATTGCACGACCCGACGCTGATCCAGTCATCGACCAGCACCATTTTCAGGTGCGAGAAGTGTGGCTGATATTCGTGGATTCGCACGCCGGCACGCAGCAGGCGCGGATAGAAGCGCTGCCCGGCGTAACGCACCGGTGGATGATCGGTATTACGGCTGGTCAGCAGCAGGC
This sequence comes from Stutzerimonas stutzeri RCH2, assembly GCF_000327065.1. Lineage (NCBI taxonomy): Bacteria > Pseudomonadati > Pseudomonadota > Gammaproteobacteria > Pseudomonadales > Pseudomonadaceae > Stutzerimonas > Stutzerimonas stutzeri. The sequence goes on from NC_019936.1 coordinate 3,368,216, forward strand.
GCACATCAACTCCGCGACGTGCTGCGCGGATCAGCGCCCGCCGCACTTTGCCGGTAGGCAGGAAATATGGCGTCGCCAGCCAGATGCGTGTCTGCGCGCGGCGCAGGTTGCGCAGCAGGCTGAGGAGGATGTCACGGTGTTGACGGGCCGCTGCATAGGCGACGCGCCCCAGCCCCGAGCCATCAGGCAGCAGCGGTATGCGCGGCGCCCTGCTGGGCAGAGGCAACTGCCAGATTCGCCGCTTCAGGCAATGCACCCACTGGCTGTCGAACAGCTCCTGCCAGTCCTGCAGCAACGGACCGGTCATCTCGACCATCACCTCGTGCCAATGCACGGCCGGCTTGCGTGGATTCCAGAACTCGTCGGTGACGCCGGTCCCGCCGACATAACCAATGCAACCATCTACCAGCAACAACTTGCGGTGGTCACGATGCAGATTGCGCAGTTTCAGGCGCAGCGAAAGCGGGTTGTACAAACGCAGCTCCACGCCGGCCGCGGTAAGGCGATCGCGATTGGCCTGACTCATCTTCAGGCAACCGAAGCCGTCGAACAGGCAACGCACCCGCACGCCCCGCGCCGCCGCACGCAGCAGAGGCTCCAGCAATCGATCGAGGCAATGCCCGTCTTCCACCAGATAGAGTTCCAGGTCGATACGGCGCTCCGCGCGCTCGATCGCCTCGAACATGGCCGGGAAGAATTGTGGCCCATCGACCAACAGCCGGAAGCGATTGTCGCTGCGCCAAGGGAAAACCGATCCGGCCAACATCACAAGGATTTACCCAGTACGGAGCCGGTCGCAGACCAAAGAAGTGTCGAGCAAGACAAGCAGCGAAATGACATGAAGTCCCTTTTTCCAGTCGGCACGCAAGGCGCAACGGAGTGATGCCACGCTCACGCATGCAAACAAAGCAAACCGCGCGGTAGCTTACCCAGTCCCTTCAGCAAGACAAGGCCGTCGCCGCTGTTGGCCTTGCGCGGCGACTCGGCCGTGGCGAGCGCCCTTATAAGGCCAGGCGCGATGGCGCAGAGTTCCCGAGACCGTTGCCGCCGAATCAGCCCGCCTCGCTGAGCCCGAGCGCCACGACAGCTTGCTGCAAACGCCGCGCCTGGGCTTCACGCGCAAGGCCGAGCACCGCCCTATCGCGCTGCCACAGCACAGCGCAGGCTCCCTCGCTAGCCGACATCACAGCGTCCAGTTCCGGCTGCAACATCGCGAACTGCTCGAGCACAGCCGCCAGCAACAGGTGACTCGCCGGTTCGCTGGCCGGCTGTCGCGCCACCTCGGCAGCGCCGCCGAGAATGTTCAATAGACGCAGCATCAAGCTGCGCGGCCAGCATTCCTGCAGCGCCACGCCGTAGAGCCAGGCGCTAAGCGCGGCTAGCACGTGGATATCTTCGTACGTACGGAAGGGTTTGACGTAATCTCGCCAGCCATCGCCGGGCAAGCGTGTGCCAACGGCCCGTTCCAGATGCAAGCGCCCATGGGCGATGTCCGGCACGATAGGCAGTTGCGGACCGGATATCAGCGATACGCCCGCAGCGGCCGGTTCGACCGCGAACAGCCCGAGCCGCGGTGACTCCTCGGCACCCTCCTCCCTGGCCGATACCAACAACCATTGCACCGCATCGCCAGCGGTGACGAAATCCTTGCTGCCACTCAGATGACCGTCATCCCAGCGCGTTGCCATGTCGGCCGGTCGCAATTTGCGCCGTTCGGTCGTACAGAGCGCACCGAGCCCTGGCGGGGCGTCGGGCCAGAGCGCGCGCAGCGCAGCCTGATAGCCACCGAGAAAAGCCAATCCCGGCGTGGCCGCCAGCCGGCCACCATAGACCGCCAGGCTAAAGGGGTCGGTTGTGCCGGCGCCCTCGCATACACCCGCAAACCAGGTCGCCAGGCCAGCGTTCGCTGCAACCGGCTGCAACGGGCCGATCAGTCGTTTCCACGGCATGTTCATCTCCAAAGTCTCACGCACCCAGGCGGCTGGCCCACCGTCATCCAACCATCATCCGATCGTAACAGCGCCGACATGCCCCGCTCCTAGCCTGATCGAGCCAAACACTCGAGCCCAACGATAACAACCAGACGCTCGCGTTGCATCGCCAACCCGCCACAACCACGGCGGCCAAGGAGACACAGCATGAATGCCATCGTCGATCCCCGCAGCACGCGTCAACTTCGAGCCGAACGCCTGGAAGGCGGTGCGGCCCTGCGCGAAGCCCAGGCTTTGCGCTATCGGGTCTTCAGCAGCGAGTTCGATGCCCAGCTGCAGGGCGCGGAGCTCGGACTGGACATGGATGACTTCGACGTTCACTGCCGGCACATCGGTGTACGTGATCTGGCAAGCGGAGAGCTGGTCGCCACCACCCGCCTGCTCGACCACCTCACCGCCAAGCAACTCGGGCGCTTCTACAGCGAAGGAGAGTTTGCCCTGCACGGCCTGGCAGACATCAACGAACCCGTGCTGGAAATCGGCCGTACCTGCGTAGCCCCGGCCTATCGCAATGGCGCGACCATCGCCGTGCTCTGGAGCGAGCTGGCAGAAGTGCTCAACGAGGGCCGTTATCGTTACCTGATGGGCTGCGCCAGCATCCCAATGCGCGACGGTGGCATCCAGGCCCGCGCGATCATGCAGCGGTTGCGCGACAGTCACCTGTGTACCGAGCTGCTGCATGCGGAGCCGCGAACGCCACTTCCTGAGCTGGAGCTGCCGGACAACGTCACTGCCCAGCTGCCGCCGCTGCTCAAGGCCTATATGCGCCTCGGCGCGAAGATCTGTGGCGAACCCTGCTGGGACCCGGACTTCCAGGTCGCCGACGTCTTCATCCTGCTCAAACGCGAGGAGCTTTGCCCGCGCTACGCCCGCCACTTCAAGGCTGCGGTATAGATGACGCGGGCGCGCCTGTACTGGCGCCTGCTGCGGGTGAGCGCCGTGATCCTGCTGGGACTACTGTTGGCGGCCGTACTGGCGCTCGGCGAGCGCCTCGCGCTACGAGCCTCTGTGCAAGGCAGACAACGGCTGACCCGCTGGTTCATGGTTCACCTGGCCACCGCGCTACCGTTCCGTGTGCAGGTGATTGGCGAGCTGCCGTCCAAGCCGATGCTGTGGGTCGCCAACCATGTGTCCTGGTGTGATATCCCGCTGCTCGGAATGCTGCGGCCGCTGTCGTTCCTGGCCAAGGCCGAAGTCGCACGCTGGCCCGTGCTTGGCTGGCTGGCGCGCCAGGCTGGCACGCTGTTCATCCGCCGAGGCGCCGGCGATGCCGCGCAGATCAATCAGCAACTGGCCAACCATCTCCACCAGGGTCGTCATCTGCTGATCTTCCCCGAGGGCACCTCGACCGATGGCAGCAGCGTACGCACTTTCCACCCTCGGCTGTTTGCCTGCGCCATACAAGCCGGCTGCGCCGTTCAACCCGTTGCGATTCGCTATCTGCGCAATGGCAAGCCCGACACCGTGGCCCCCTTCATAGGCGATGACGAACTGCCTGCGCACTTGCGCAGACTGCTCGCCAGCGACGTGGCAGTAGTGGAAATCCATCTGCTGCTTCCCATTGCCGTCACCACACTCAGCCGCAGAGCAATTGCCGAGCGGGCGCAACTGGCGATCGAGCGGGCACTGGCTGGGCAGGCGCAGAAGGACGTGAGAGAGGCCGCATAGCGACCTCCTATCGAGGCTGCGCTAAGCTTGACCCATGAATTATCTTGCTCACCTTCATCTCGGCGGTCCTGGCCCAGAGGACATGCTCGGCAGCCTGTATGGCGACTTCGTCAAAGGCTCGCTGCAGGGTCGCTGGCCAGCGCGGATCGAGGCCGGCATTCGCCTGCATCGGCAGATCGATGCCTACACCGACAGCCATCCGCTGGTGCTGGAGGCGAAAGCGCGCTTTCCCAGTGAGCGCCGCCGCTACGCAGGAATCCTGCTGGATCTGTTCTTCGATCATTGCCTGGCGGCGAACTGGTCGGACTATTCCAGCGAACCGCTGGAGCTCTTTACCCAGCGGGCCTACCGGGCGCTGACCGAAGAGCCCCAGCTGCCGGGCAAGCTCGCCGTCATCGCACCGCACATGGCCGCGCACGACTGGCTGGGCAGTTATCGCGAGTTCGATGTACTGGAACGGGTGCTGGCCAACATGAGCCGCCGGCTCAGCCGGCCGGATGGCCTGGCCGGCGGGCTGGAAGAGCTGGAGCAGCTGTACGATCCGCTGCTTGAGGATTTTCGTCTTTTCTATCCGCAGCTGCAGCAGTTCGCCAAGGCGGCGATGTAGCGCAGCCGCGTCGTGTCACGCAGCATAGCCGGGACTCTGCGCATCCAGCTTGCGCAATAGACCCGGCCAGGCCAACGCGCCGCCCATGCCTGAGCGGGTACGGGTTACACCGGCAGCCATGGCCTTGGCACCCGCGAGGATCTGTTCGGGAATGGCGATCAGCTCGCTGCCGCCAGCCTGCGCCATGACCTGGATTTCGCAGGCGCGCTGGAAGATGAACATCATCAGAAAGGTATCGGCGATGCTGCCACCGCAGGTCAGCAGGCCATGGTTGTGCAGCAGCATATAGCCGGTATCACCCAGATCGGCCTGCAGGCGCGCCTTCTCATCATGATTCAGCGCCACGCCCTCATAGCCGTGGGTGGAAAGACTGGCCAGCACGAACAGCGACTGCTGGCTGATCGGCAACACGCCCTGGCGCTGCGCCGAGACGGCTACCCCTGCCGCGGTATGGGTGTGCATGACGCAGGCGACGTCGTGCCGCACTTCATGCACGGCACTGTGGATGGTGTACCCAGCGGGATTGATCTCGTACGGGCTATCCATCACCTTGCTTCCGGCCAGATCGACCTTGACCAGGCTGGACGCGGTGATTTCGTGAAACATCAGCCCGTACGGATTGATCAGGAAGTGATCGGTTTCGGGAATCTTGGCCGAGATGTGCGTGAAGATCAGGTCATCCCAGCCATGCAGCGCGACCAGCCGGTAACAGGCCGCCAGATCGACCCGCGCCTGCCATTCGGCAGGGCTCACTTGAGATTCCAGGGAAGGCAAAGCGTGCAGCGCGGTCATCGAGGGCACCTCTTCTTATTGTCGTGGCGTTGCCCTGGATTCTAGCCAGAGCCGCTCACGCCGACAGTTGCCCTTGCAGCCAGGCCGCTGGCCTGGCGAGCCACACTCAGGCGCGCAAGGCCGCCGCGAAGGCTTCCAGCCACGGTTCGGCGTCGCTTTCCGGGGTGACTGTCTCGCTGGCGTCGAGGCGTAGCATCTCCACCACTTCCCGCACGCCCAGCTCGGCATAGAGCTCGCGAATCAGCTCTCCGCCGCCGCAGAAGGTGTCGCCATAGCTGGCATCGCCAAGCGCGATGACGCCACCGGGCAGGCCGCTCCATGCGGGAAACTGATCGCGGATGGTCGAGTACAGCGGGATGAAGCTGTCCGGCAGCTCACCCATGCCGGTGGTCGAGGTCACGACCAGCAGCGCTTCGGGTGCGAACTCTAGAATCTGCGGCAGCTGCGCGCGGGGATCGTGCCAGGTTTCGAAACCGGCAGCTTTCAGCTGGTGTTCGGCGTGACGGGCGACATCTTCGGCGGTGCCGTAGACGCTCCCGGAGAGAATGGCGACTTTCATATGCGCTCCAGGGCAATCAAAGCCGCGCATTATGCCGCATCTGGCCGTGCCGGGTTCTGCGTGGCGGAGCAACCGTACCGTATATCCAGCAAAACCGCAGAGACGGAACCAAACTGCAACTAGACTGTCCTAGGGGCGATTGCCCCACCGCGCCCGACCGGCGCAGGCGCAACGTGGCCCACGCCACGACGCCAGAACCATGGAGGCAGCATCCTCCGAGGGTATCCGCATGGCGGAAGATACGATTCTCAGCAAAGACGAACTGACCTTCATCCGCAAGTTGATGCAGCGCAACGGCGGAACCACCGCGGAGCGCGCTACAGGTTTCCGGATCGATGGCGGCGCGCCATCCAACGAACTGCTGATGCAGCTGGCCGCAAGGGCCAACCTGTCATTACAGGCTGAGTTCGAAGACTTTCGCATGTCGTTCCCGATCCAGCTTCGTGAAGATGAGCTGCACAGCCTCGATCTGCAACTGGCGCCACCGGTGATCTACGAGCGCGGGGCGACCACACGCGCCTGGCGTCTGCACCTGGATGAGCCACTTGCGCTACTGAAGAACGACGGCGGCGAAAGCTCGCTCAGCGTCCATGAGCTGTCTCCGCACGGCCTCCTGGTAGATGCCGGCAAGGATCGCAAACCGCCCAAGCACTTCCACTTGCGTCTGGCGCTTCCGGATGACACTCCGCTGGAGATCGACGCCCATCGTGTTCGTGAACTCAAGGGCGGGATGGCAGCCTACGAAGTGGAGTTCCCCCAGGAAAAGGACGCCGAACGCATCCGCTCCTTCCTCTATCGTCAGCACCAACGTTTGCACCCCGATTTGCAGCCTGAGGTGCCCGCCGATCTGGTGTAAGCTGCCACGCCTGTTAGTGACCGCCTCGCAGCTAGGCGGCCCACCCATTTCCGGCAGTGGATATACATGCACCAGGCTCCGATTCTCATCACCGGTGCCAGCCAGCGGATCGGACTGCATTGCGCCGAACGGCTGCTGGAGGACGGCTTCACGGTTATCGTCACCTACCGCCGCGAACGCGACAGTATCGACCGACTGCGCACGCTCGGCGCTTCCACGCTGAAGGCGGATTTCAGCGATGAAGCAGGTATTACGGGCTTTATCGCCGCACTCCGAGAGCAGACCGCAAGCCTGAGAGCGATCGTCCACAACGCATCCGAATGGCGCCCCGATACTCCCGGCCAGGAAGCCGAGGCGTTTCGCCAGCTGTTCCAGGTGCATATGCTCGCGCCCTACCTGATCAATCTGCACTGCGCCGACCTGCTGCGCCACGGCGGGCCGGCGGACATCGTGCACATCGGCGACGACGTCACCCGCAAGGGCAGCAAGAAACATATCGCCTATGCGGCAAGCAAGGCGGGGCTGGACAACCTCACGCTGTCCTTTGCCGCCAGCCTGGCCCCGGCGATCAAGGTCAACGGCATTGCCCCGGCGCTGATCCAGTTCAATCCGGACGACGATGAGGAATACCGGCGCAAGGCACTGGCGAAATCTGCGCTGGGCATCGAACCCGGTGCCGAGGTGATCTACCAGAGCCTGCGCTACCTGCTCGACAATCCGTATGTCACCGGCACCACACTGACCGTGAACGGCGGCCGTCATCTGATCTGAAGACTGCAAGGAGATCCCATGCCCAGACTGGAACCTGCTATGGCACGCATCCGCGTCAAGGACCTGCGGCTGCGCACCTATATCGGCATCAAGGAAGAGGAAATCCTCAACCGCCAGGACGTGCTGATTAACCTGACCATGCTCTACCCTGCCGCCGAGGCGGTGCGCGAGAACGACATCGAACAGGCGCTGAACTACCGCACCATCACCAAGGCGATCATCCAGCACGTTGAAGACAACCGCTTCGCCCTGCTCGAACGCCTGACGCAGGAAATTCTCGACCTGGTCATGCGTTACCCACAGGTACGCTACGCCGAAGTGGAGGTCGACAAACCCCACGCGCTGCGCTTTGCCGAGTCGGTATCGATCACGCTGGCAGCCCACCGGGATTGACCCTGCGCAAGGCTGGCCGGCTCAACGACGCAAGGTTATGATCCGGCCGACCTCAGCCAACGCCGAGACCCACGAGATGAACGAGCAAGAACGCACCGAACTGGAAGCCGCTGCCTTCCGCCGCCTGGTCCAGCACCTGCGCACCCGCCCCGATGCCCAGAACATCGATCTGATGAACCTGGCTGGCTTCTGCCGCAACTGCCTGTCGAAATGGTACAAGGCGGCCGCAGACGATCTGGAAATCGAAGTCAGCATCGACCAGGCCCGCGAAGAGGTGTACGGCATGCCGTACAGCGAATGGAAGAAACGCTATCAGAAGGAAGCGACCGCCGAGCAGCAGGCAGCTTTCGACAAGGCACAGAAAGAATGAATGACCTGAAAGACTTCCGCGCAAGCCTGCGCAATCGCAACCACGCGTTCAGCGACACCCTCGCCTTTATCGCGAGCACCTATGACTATCAGCCGAGTCGCTTCGTCAACGGCACCCTGGAAAATGCCGCCGGCGAGAACGAAGGTTCCTGCAAGACGCTAGGCATGGCTCTGCTGGAGGGGTTCAGCACGGAAGAAGCGCTGCTCGCGTTTGGCGAACATTATCAGGCGGTACTGGCCAACCCGAACGGCAGTGATCACCGCAACATCCGCGCATTGATGGAAACCGGCCTGCCCGGCGTGCGGTTCGACGGCCAGCCGCTCAAGCGCAAGTAACGCGTACCATTCTGCGAGCCGGCATGTCCGGCTCAATGGGAATAAAAAGGGTCATCCCAAGCACTTGGGGAAGGCTGAGAAAGCGGATGACCCGAAAACCGTTGAGCGCACCTTAGCTATCCGCCGCCGCGGCGGACAATTCAGCGTCTGCATACGTCCCATAGTCATCGACTATCCCTCGCGCCACCTTCCCTCGAATCCGCTGCTTACAGGAGACGCCAATGCCCGTATCCGCCCTCTCCGGCCCGCAATACCTGCGCGAAGGCCTGCGACTGGTGCTCAGCCCGGGGCTGCGTCTGTTCGTGATCCTGCCGCTGACGGTCAACGTATTGCTGTTCTTCGGCCTGATCTGGTTTGCGGTCGGCCAGTTCAGCGGCTGGGTCGATACCTTCATGCCCAACCTGCCGACCTGGCTCGCGTTTCTCGAGTACATCCTCTGGCCGTTGTTCGTCGCGCTGGTGGTGTTGATGGTGTTCTTCAGCTTCACCATGTTGGCCAACATCATCGCGGCGCCATTCAACGGCTTTCTGGCAGAGAAGGTCGAAGTGGTGGTACGTGGCGAAGATGCCGCGCCACCATTCAGCTGGGCCGAGCTGCTCGCCATGCTGCCGCGCACCATTGGTCGCGAGCTGCGCAAGCTGGCCTATTTCGCGCCGCGCGCCCTGGCGCTGCTGGTGCTCTCGTTCATCCCGGTACTGAATCTGGCTGCCGCGCCCCTATGGCTGCTGTTCGGCGTGTGGATGATGGCGGTGCAGTACATCGACTACCCGGCGGACAACAACAAGCTGAGCTGGGCGGACATGATGGGCTGGTTGCGCCAGCGTCGCTGGCAGAGCCTGAGCTTTGGCGCGGTGACCTATGCGGCGCTGCTGGTGCCGGTGCTGAACCTGCTGATCATGCCGGCGGCGGTGGCGGGAGCGACGTTGTTCTGGGTAAGGGAAGGCGGGCCGAATCGGCAGTTGGACCGACCGGCATAGACGTTTGGCGTCGCGTTCGGCGGTCAAGGTTCTGGCGCTGCAAGGTGTGAGAGTTCGAGTCTCTCCGTCCGCACCATGTAACATGCTGACAGCTCTGCGCGAAGGCCTGGCGAGATTGGATGCTGCCGGGCGAGGGGAAATCGGCAGCCAGATCACCCTGGCTGCCGCCGTCACTCAAGCCAGCGTCTTCAACGCCTCACGACTGAACGGCAGAATATCTTCCATCCGCCCCTCACGTACCTTAACGGCCCAATCCGGATCGCAGATCAGCGCACGCCCCACCGCGACCAGGTCGAACTCCTGCTTGTTCAGACGCTCCAGCAATCCTTCGATATTCGCCGGCTGCGCCACCTTGTCGGTCTTGACCATGAACTGCAGGAACTCGCCATCGAGGCCAACGCTGCCGACAGTGATGGTTGGCTTGCCGATCAGCTGGCGGGTCCAGCCGGCAAGGTTGAGGTCCGAGCCTTCGAACTCCGGCTCCCAGAAGCGGCGCGTCGAGCAATGGAAGATATCCACCCCGGCTTGCGACAACGGCGCCAGGAACTCGCCAAGCTCTTCGGGCGACTGCACCAGCCGTGCGGTGTAGTCCTGCTGCTTCCACTGTGAGAAGCGGAAGATGATCGGAAAGTCGGGACCGACTGCCGCACGCACGGCCTGCACCAGCTCGATGGCGAAGCGCGAGCGGTTGGCCAGGCTGCCGCCATACTCGTCGGTACGCTGGTTGCTGCCCTCCCAGAAGAACTGATCGATCAGGTAACCGTGGGCACCGTGGATTTCCACGCCGTCCATGCCGATCGCCTGGGCATCGCGCGCAGCCTGGGCGAAAGCCTCGATCACATCCTGGATATCCTGCTTGGTCATGCCGTGGACGACGACCTGGCCGTCCTTCTGCTTTTCCATCGGGCCGTAGCCAACCACCTCCGGCTCGGGCTCGGTGCCTTTGCGGCGAACATTCCCGACGTGCCAGAGCTGCGGAACGATCTTGCCACCAGCGGCATGCACCGCGTCGACCACCGCCTGCCAGCCTGCCAGTGCATCCTCACCATAGAAACGCGGCACATGCGGATAGCCATTGGCAGCCGCATGGCCGACCGTGGTGCCTTCGGTGATGATCAGCCCGACCCCGGAAGCGGCACGGCGACGGTAGTACTCGACCACATCAGCGGTGGGCACGCCGTTGGGGGAGAACGAACGGGTCATCGGCGCCATGACCACGCGGGTCGGCAAACGGAGGGCACCCAGCTCGAAGGGCTGGAACAAGGCTTGTACGCTGGCAGTCATTGATCGACTCCTATGGCATTGGTCAAGGCAGCCGGACACTCACGGCCCGGCAGATTTGTTGCAGCCGGCGCCAACAGGCGTTCGAGCTGCTGGAGAAAAACCTGTAGCGGGGCGACGCTGCCGCAGACTTTCATGCGCAGCAGTGCGCCTTCCCAGGCATTGCTGATGAATTCGGCCAGCGCCGGGCAATTGCAGCCGGACTCGATCTCGCCAGCGCGCTGGGCCTGCTCCAGGCAGCGAGCAAGCTGCTCGACGGATTGCGCGAGTATTTCACTCAAGCGCTTTGCAATAGGCGGACACAGCTCGGCCATCTCGAAACTCAGACTGCCAATGAAGCAGTGGTATTCGGGCTTTTCCTTGCGCGCGAAGTGCGCAACGAGATCGGCGTAGTAGTCGAGGACGCGTTGCCGCGGCGCGATAGGGGCGTTGCACAATGCAGCCCGATAGCGCTCCAGCCGTGGCGCATAGATGTAGTCCAGCGCCTGCAGGGCGAAGTCTTCCTTGCTGGCGAAGTAATGATAGAAGGACCCCTTGGGGATACCCGCGGCCTGGACAATTTCCTGGACCCCGGTGCCGTGATAGCCACGACGGGTCATCACCCGGGCGCCCTTGGAGAGGATCAGATCGCGCTTGTCGTTGCGTGCTGTATGGCTCATGCGCCGAGAATATGACCGGTCGTCTCGCCGGCACAGCATCATCCACGGCGCTTATCCAGCGCCAACACGGCAACGGTGTTTCAGAGGGTCGCAACGGGAAAGAACGCGGCCGCAGAAATGCGGCCGCGAAATGCAGATCAGGCCAGTGCGCTTTCGATGGCGTGAATCAAGGCAGGATCGTCGGGTGCGGTGCGCGGCGAGAAACGCGCAAGTACACGCCCGTCCTTGCCGACCAGGAATTTCTCGAAATTCCAGGTGATGTCGCCTGGAAAGTCAGCGCCTTCGCCAGCCAGCAACCGATACAGCGGATGGCGCTGCGGACCGTTCACCTCGAGCTTGCCACTCAAGGGAAAGGTGACGCCGTAGTTGAGGCTGCAGAACGAGCGGATCTCCTCGTCGCTGCCCGGTTCCTGCGCAGCGAACTGGTTGCATGGCACGCCAAGCACGCTGAACCCACGGGACGCGTACTGCTGCTGCAGCCGTTCGAGGCCAGCGTATTGCGGCGTCAGCCCGCACTGCGAGGCGACATTGACCACCAGCGTGATCTGATCGCCGAACTGCGCCATAGGCAGTTCCTCACCGCCCAGGCCTGGCAACACCAATTGGTGGAATGCGCTCATGTCATCTCTCCTAACGAAAAAAACGCCCCGGCAAACGACCGGAGCGCTCTTCTTTCGATCGACACAGCAGCCGTTCCTGCCGCTGTGCGTGCGGACGCCTGAACGGCGGCCGGATCAGTGGTGGTGACCACCTTCGCCATGCACATGGCCGTGAGCCACTTCTTCTTCGCTGGCGTCGCGCACGTTGACGACCTTGACGTCGAAGTTCAGACGCTGGCCCGCCAGCGGATGATTGCCGTCGACGATCACGTCATCGCCTTCTACGTCGCGGATGGTAACGATCTGCATGCCGCCGTCAGGACCGGAAGCGTGGAACTGCATGCCCACTTCCAGTTCGTCGACGCCTTCGAACATGGCGCGATTGAGGGTAGCAACCAGCTCCGGGCTGTATTCGCCATAGGCGTCCTGAGGTTCGATGGCAACCTGGATCTGGTCACCGCCCTGCTTGCCCTCGAGGGCCTTCTCCAGACCCGGAATGATGTTGCCTGCGCCGTGCAGGTAGACCAGCGGCGCGCCGCCAGCCGAGCTGTCGATCACCTCACCGGCGTCGTTGGTGAGTGTGTAGTCGATGGAGACAGCCTTGTTAGCGGCAATCAGCATGGGGCAGAACCTTTGCTTTAGAGAATGGATGTCGAAGTTTAACCATCCACCGCGCCGAATGCGAACCGGACGTGGATGAACGGACCGTTGCCGTTTGTCGCCCGAAGCGGAATGTAGTGCCATGGAATATGTGACTACAACCTTTGGATGGCATCGCTTTCACGGCCGATGTGCAAGAATCGGCGAAAAGTATCTTTGGCACCCATTTCAATAACATTAGAGAACCAAGGAGCACCGATGTCGGCTCGTAACATCCTGGTGATTAACTGTGGCAGCTCGTCGATCAAGTTCGCCCTGGTCAACGAAGCGCAAGCGACCTTCCCACTACAAGGCCTGGCCGAATGCATCGGCAGCCCGGAAGCCGTGATCCACTTCGAGAGCGCCGCTGGCAAGGAAAGCGTCAAGGTGCCCAACGCCGATCATCAGGCTGCCCTCGCCCAGATCCTGCCGCGCGTGGAAGAAGCCGCTGGCGGCCACCTCGACGGCATCGGTCACCGCGTCGTGCACGGCGGTGAGAAATTCTTCGCTTCCTCGCTGCTCAACGACGAAACCCTGGCTGGCATCGAAGCCAACATCCAGCTGGCTCCGCTGCACAACCCGGCGAACCTCAGCGGCATCCATGCTGCCATCAACCTGTTCCCCGAGCTGCCGCAGGTAGGCGTGTTCGATACCGCCTTCCACCAGACCATGCCGGAACACGCTTACCGCTACGCCGTGCCGGATGTGCTCTACAAGGAGCATGGCGTACGCCGCTATGGCTTCCATGGCACCAGCCATCGCTTCGTCAGTAAGCGCGCCGCCGAGATGGCCGGTGTTCCGGTCGAAAATAGCAGCTGGCTGGTCGCTCACCTGGGCAACGGCTGCTCCACCTGTGCGGTGGTCAATGGTGAAAGCCGCGACACCAGCATGGGCCTGACCCCGCTCGAAGGCCTGGTCATGGGCACCCGCAGCGGTGACGTCGACCCGAGCCTGCACAATTTCCTGAACAAGACGCTGGGCTGGGATCTGGCCAAGATCGACAACATGCTCAACAAGGAAAGCGGCCTGAAAGGCCTCTCCGGACTGTCGAACGACATGCGCACCCTGGCCGATGCCCGCAACGCCGGTCATCCGGGCGCCGTGCTGGCCTTCGACGTATTCTGCTACCGCCTGGCCAAGTCGCTGGCCGCCATGTCCTGTGCGCTGCCGCAGCTGGACGGCCTGGTGTTCACCGGTGGTATCGGTGAAAACTCCTCGGCTGTGCGCGAGCGCACCCTGGAACACCTCAAGCTGTTCGGCTTCAAGCTCGACGCCGAAGCCAATGCCCGTTGCACCCGTGGTGTCGCTGGCGAAATCCAGGCCGCAGGCAGCCCGCGCATCATGGTGGTTCCGACCAACGAGGAGCGTCAGATCGCCCTCGATACGCTGGCCCTGCTGGACGCCTGAGAGCGAACGCAGGCAGCGATTCAGAGACCCGACAGCCCCCGGCCGTCGGGTCTTTGCACATGAGCGCCGCGGCAATCAGGCAGTTTCCGCCCCGGCACAAGTGCCCTAGCCTAGCCGGCGCCCAGCACCGTTATCCCGAGCACCCTGTCCTCAAGGAGATGCCATGCACACAATCTTCCTCGCCCCTACCGGTTTCGGCGGCGGCCTCAATTCCATCAGCCTCGGCCTGATCCGTGCGCTGGAAAACGCTGGGCTGAAGGTCGGCTTCTTCAAGCCGATCGCGCAACCCTTCCCCGTCGACCAGGGCCGTGAGCGCTCCTGCATTCTGGTCGAGCGCACGCTGAAACTGACCTCCCCCGAGCCACTGCCACTGGAACAGGTAGAGCGCCAGCTCGCCGATGGCGAGATCGATCTGCTGCTCGAGGACGTGGTCAGCCGCTACCAGCAGGTAGCCGCCGGCAAGGACGTGGTCATCGTCGAAGGCATGGTGCCGACTCGCGAGTCGAACTACACCCAGCGCATCAACACACAACTGGCGAAGAGTCTCGACGCCGAAGTGATCCTGATCGCCGCTCAGGGCAATGACAGCCTCAAGCGTCTGGCCGAACGCATCGAGATCCAGGCGCAGCTGTATGGCGGCGCCAAGGATCCCAAGGTGCTCGGCGTCATCCTCAACAAGGTGAAGACAGAGGAAGGCCTGCCGGCATTCATCGACAGCCTGAAGCAGCACCTGCCGCTGCTGGGCAGTGCCGACTTCCAGCTGCTTGGCGCAATTCCGTTCTCGGAAGAACTCAACGCACTGCGCACCCGTGACATCGCCGAACTGCTCGGCGCGCAGGTGCTCAACGCCGGCGAAGCCGACCAGCGCCGCGTCAACAAGATCGTGCTGTGCGCACGTGCCGTCCCCAACACCGTGCAGCTGCTGCAATCCGGCGTTCTGGTGGTCACGCCTGGCGATCGCGACGACATCATCCTCGCCGCCAGCCTGGCCTCTTTGAATGGTGAGAAGCTCGCAGGCCTGCTGCTGTGCAGCGACTTCGCACCGGACCCGCGCATCCTCGAGCTGTGCAAGGCCGCCTTGGACGGCGGCCTGCCGGTGATGACCGTGGAGACCAACTCCTACGACACGGCGAACAACCTGTTCGGCCTGAACAAGGAAACCCCGGCGGACGATATCGAGCGCGCCACGCGCGTGACCGACTTCATCGCCAAGCACCTGCACCCCGAGTTCCTGCATACCCGCTGCAGCGTGCCGCGCGGTGAGCTGCGCATGTCGCCGGCAGCATTCCGCTATCAGCTGGTCAAGCGCGCCCAGGACGCCAACAAGCGCATCGTGCTGCCGGAAGGCAACGAGCCGCGCACCATCCGTGCCGCCGCCATCTGCCAGGAGCGTGGCATCGCTCGCTGCGTGCTGCTGGCCAAGCCGGAAGAAGTCCAGCAGGTCGCCCGCGAGCAAGGCATCAGCCTGCCGGCCAGCCTGGAGATCCTCGACCCGGACAGCATTGCCAACCGCTACGTCGAGCCGATGTGCGAGATGCGCAAGGCCAAGGGCCTGACCCCGGAAGATGCCCGCGAGCAGCTGAAGGACACCGTCGTCCTCGGCACCATGATGCTGGCGCTGGACGAAGTGGACGGCCTGGTTTCCGGTGCGGTGCACACCACCGCCAACACCATCCGCCCCGCGCTGCAGCTGATCAAGACAGCACCGGGCTACAGCCTCGTGTCCTCGGTATTCTTCATGCTGCTGCCGGACCAGGTACTGGTCTATGGCGACTGCGCCGTGAACCCGAATCCGAGCGCTACCGAGCTGGCCGAAATCGCACTGCAAAGTGCCGAATCCGCTGTAGCCCTGGGCGTCAACCCGCGCGTGGCGATGATCAGCTACTCCACCGGCAGCTCCGGCAGCGGTGCGGAAGTCGAGAAGGTCGCCGAAGCCACCCGTATCGCCCAGGAGCGCGCTCCTGCCCTGCCGATCGATGGCCCGCTGCAGTACGACGCCGCCTCGGTGCTGAGTGTCGGCAAGCAGAAGGCGCCGAACAGCAAGGTGGCCGGCCAGGCCACGGTGTTCATCTTCCCCGACCTGAATACCGGCAATACCACCTACAAGGCGGTACAGCGCAACGCCAACTGCCTCAGCGTCGGCCCGATGCTGCAAGGTCTGGCCAAGCCGGTTAACGATCTGTCGCGTGGCGCACTGGTGGACGACATCGTTTTCACCATCGCTCTGACCGCTCTGCAGGCCGCCAACCAGAAGGGCTGATCGACCCTCGATAACTGAAGCCGTCGCGCCTTAGAACCGACGGCTTCAGCCTTCCACACTCTCTCGATAGTTGCAGTTCAGCGCATAATCGCTACTCTTGGCGCCTCGAATCAGCCGTATCGACGAGAAATCCATGCTGAGCTTCCTCCCCGCTTCACTGCGCGGCATCCTCGCTGCCTTGCTTCTGGCTCTCAATACCCTGTTCTGGTGTTGGCCGCTGTTTGCCCTCTCGCTGCTGAAACTGGTGTTTCCGCTGCCCGCCGTGCAGCGCAGCCTGCGCTTCGGCATGCACTGGATCGCCGAGTCCTGGATCGCGGTCAACAGCTTCTGGATGGATCTGGTTCGCCCGATCCGCTGGGACGTGCAGGGGCTGGATCAGGTCGATATGCATCACTCGTATCTGGTGACCAGCAACCACCAGAGCTGGGCGGATATCCTCGTGCTGCAGTACCAGCTCAACCGGCGCATGCCGTTTCTCAAGTTCTTCCTCAAGCAGGAGCTGATCTGGGTTCCGGTGATCGGCCTGTGCTGGTGGGCGCTGGAGTTTCCCTTCATGAAGCGCTTCAGCAAGGAATACCTGGCCAAGTACCCGGAGAAACGCGGTGAGGACCTGGCAACGACGCGCAAGGCCTGCGAGCGCTATCGGACCAATCCGGTGTCGGTGTTCAACTTCCTCGAAGGCACGCGGTTCACCGAGAACAAGCACAGCGAGCAGGCTTCGCCCTACCGCTATCTGCTAAAGCCCCGAGCCGGCGGTATCGCCTTCGTCATCGACGCCATGGGGGAACAGCTGACAGCGCTGATCAATATCACCATTCACTATCCCGACGGCCGCCCCAGCTTCTGGGATCTGCTTGCCGGCAACATTCATCAGGTGGTGGTGCGGGTCACGGCG
Organism: Stutzerimonas stutzeri RCH2; assembly: GCF_000327065.1. Lineage (NCBI taxonomy): Bacteria > Pseudomonadati > Pseudomonadota > Gammaproteobacteria > Pseudomonadales > Pseudomonadaceae > Stutzerimonas > Stutzerimonas stutzeri. The sequence goes on from NC_019936.1 coordinate 3,385,275, forward strand.
CAGCAGTTACCGGCCGAGTTTCTCGGCAGGAACTACGATCAGGACGAAGCGTACCGGCTGGCGTTTCAACAGTGGGTGAACGAACTCTGGAGCGAAAAGGATCTGCAGCTGGCGCAGCTGCATGAGGAGTTTCCGGTCCGGCGCTGAGCGGCGTCATACCGCTCCGCAGGAACCTACCAGTTGAGCTGTGAGGGAAACGCGCGGGCCTGCTCGGCCGGTACCGCAGGCGATACCAGAAAGCCCTGCATGACATCGCAACCATTCGCTATCAGCCAGTCGCGTTGAGCGACGGTTTCGACGCCCTCGGCCACCACTTCCAGCTCAAGGTTGCGACCGAGGTCGATGATGGTACTGACGACGGCTGCATCGCGTGGGGAATCCATCATGTTGGCGATGAACAGACGATCAATCTTCAGCGTATCCAGCTCGAAATGTCGAAGATAAGCCAGCGATGAATATCCGGTGCCGAAGTCGTCGATAGCCACCCGCACGCCGAGCTTGCGCAACTGGCGGAGCTTGTCGCAACTCTGCTCGAGGTCCTGCATCAGCGTACCTTCGGTCACTTCCAGCTCCAGCTGCGCCGGGTCGAGCTGATATTCATCGAGCAATCGACGAAGCGAGTCGAACAGCCCGGCGCGACTGAACTGCACCGGGCTGACATTGAGGCTGAGGATCAGGTCGCTACCGAACGACGGCAGCCATTGGCCGTACTGGTTCATGCCTTCACGCAGCACCCAGTCGCCGACACGTTCGATGAGGCGCGTCTCCTCCAGCAATGGAATGAACACGCCGGGTTCGTTTTCGCCAACATCGCCCTGCGGCCAGCGCAGCAAACCCTCGAATCCCCGGAGCTTGCCACTGGCGAGCATGACCTGCGGCTGATAGAGCAGCTCGAAATCGTTGCGCTCGGTGGCGCTGCGCAGGTTCTCCTCCATCATCAGGCGGGCATGAGCGCGCTCGTTCATGTCGCTGGAGAAGAAACGGTACTGGCGGCGACCAGCGCGCTTGGCCTCGTACATGGCCATGTCAGCCGAGCGCAACAGCTGGTCGACGCTGACGCCGCAATCGGGGAAATGCGCGATACCGATACTGGCACCCAGCGTCACCTCGGTGCCGTCGACCTTGTGCCGCACCGAAATCAGCTCGATCAGTTTTTCCGCCACCCGCGCCGCATCTTCGGGGTGATCCAGCGAATCCAGCAGCGCGGTGAACTCATCCCCGCCCATGCGCGCGATGATGTCGTAGGGGCGCATGCAGGTTTCCAGCAGGCGCGCCACCTTGCAGAGGATCTCATCGCCAGCATCGTGGCCGAGAGAATCGTTGATGCGCTTGAAGCCATCCAGATCGATATAGAGGATGGCCATGCGCTTGCCATTGCGGTCCACCCGCGCCAGCGAGGACTCCAGCGCCTGGTGGAAGCCACGCCGGTTCAGCAGGCCGGTCAGCGAATCGGTGACCGCCTGGGTCTCGAGCTGTACATGCAGATTGCGCACCACCGACATATCCAGCGCGATCACCACCATGGAGCGTTGCTGGCGCGGCAGCGGCGAGCTCGACAGCGCCACCGGCAGCGGCGTGCCATTGGCGGTATGCAGCTGCGCCTCGTGCAGGCGATAGGTGGAGCCGCTGCGCCAGTAGCGATAGAAGTCCGACTCGTGCCAGCTAGCCGGCATATCCGGCGCCGCCAGATGGGACAGCAGCGGCGTGCCCTGCAGATCCTCGACGCGACGGTGCAGCATCCCGGCGATGGCTGGATTGGCAAAGCTGATGTAACCGTCCTCGCCGACCACGAGGATCCCCTCAGCTGCATTGCTCAGCACCGAGGCGTTGAAGGCGCGAGCGCTATCGAGCTGCTGGGTGAGCAGTTGCAGATCACGGCGATTGTGCTCATGGGCGAGCAAGGTATTGATCTTGTGCTTGAGCACCTGCGGATCGAATGGCTTGAGGATGAAGTCCACTGCCCCGGTGGCGTAGCCGCGCAGCACGGAATCACGGGTATGGGCAATCGCCGACACGAAGATGATCGGCGTATAGCGGGTATGCGGGCTGCCGCGCATCAACCGGGCAACCTCGAAACCGTCCATGCCCGGCATCTGCACATCCAGCAGCACCAGCTCGACGTCCAGATCCAGCAGCGCCTTGAGCGCCGCCTCGCCGGAATTGACGGTGTGCACCTGCCAGTCACCGTCGCCCAGCAGCGCTTCCATCGCGACCAGATTCGCTTCACGGTCGTCCACCACCAGCAGCGTACGGCTGCGTGACCTGGGCTTAAGCTGCGTTTGCATTATTCGCCGATCTCCAAGCCATCCAAGTCGAAATGCCGGCAACGCGCGCCGCTCGAAGCGAGCACGCCTCGAACGCTGGATAGACGGACCACCGCCTTGGCACTGTCATGTTCAGCCTGCACCAATCGCTACTCCTTTTCCGCTTCGTCCGTACCCGATTCCAGGTCCAGCCGGCGCCGTAACAGCTCACGCAGGGCCGTCGCTTCGACCGGCTTGATCAGCACCTCATCGGCACCGGAAGCGCTACACCGTTCACGCGCGCCTTCATCGTTCGCCCCCACCAGCGCAACGATCGGCGCCTGGCAGTCGTGATCCTGCTTAAGCCGCCGCGCCAACTCCGGACCTTCCGCGCCGGGCCGGCTCATGTCCAGCACTACCAGATCGAAGGCATCCTCGTCGAAACGCTCCAACGCCTCCGCAGCACTGGTGGCAGGCACCACCTGGATGCCCAGCTCGTCCAGTTGGGCAGTCAGCGAATAGATCAGCCGCACATCCTCGTCGACCAGCAGCACTCGCTGGCCGGGCGCGGCAAGATGCAGCGAAACAGCGGCACTTGGCGCTGGCGCGGCAGGCTCCGGTCGCACCAGTGCCCCCAGGCGCTCGACCGCTTCCTCCTTGGACAGCACCGTGGCCGCGTAGCGATGCAAACGTTGCAGATCCTTTTCCGAGAGCGGCTCGCGACTGTTCACCAGCACAGTGACGCCCTCTAGCGAGCGCAGCCGCTCGAAGGCATCCAGCAGGTCCAACCCGCTGCCGTCAGCCAGCTCGCTGTCCACCACCACGACCGAGAACGTCTGCTCGGCATAGGCCAGTCGGGCGCTATCGCTGCTGCCGGCGAGCGTGACGCTGTAACCGAGCCGCTCGAAGTAGTCACGGATCAATACGCGACGCCGCGGCTCGGCCTCTACCAGCAGCAAGCGCAGCGGGTTGTGTTCGTGCCGCGCCAGTTCGATGAAAATGCGCTCCAGCTCCGATTGCGCGACCGGCTTGACCAGATAGCGCGAACCATCGTCGTGCCAGTCATGCGGCTGCGGCACACAGGAGATGATGATCACCGGCATACCCTGGTGACGCTCATCGCCACGTAGCTCGCGGTGGATCTGCCAGCCGCTGATATCCGGCAACAGGATGTCGAGGATCACCGCAGCGAAGTGCTCGCGTCTCAGTGCCTCCAGCCCTTGCTCCCCGGTATTGCAGATCAGGCTGGTGAAACCATGGCTCTGTCCGACCTCGGCGACCACGGAGGCAAAGTCCGTATCGTCCTCGATGATCAGCAGGCCGGGACCCCGACCGCGCCGCTGCGGCTGGGGTGGTAGCAATGCCTGCGTCGATGCACCCGACACCGTTGCGATAGGCAACACGACGGTGAACGTGGCGCCCTGGCCCAGCTCGCTTTCGACAGTCACCTGGCCGCCCAGCACCTCAACCAGCTGCCGGGTGATCGCGAGCCCCAGCCCGGTACCACCGTAGTGCCGGCTGATCGAGCCATCGATCTGCTGAAAGGCCTGGAAGATCCGCTCGTGCTGGTCCTTGGCAATGCCGATGCCGCTATCGCGCACCTGCAACTGCAGCGTCTGGCCTGAACCATCTTCGGCGCTGCGGCAGCTCGCCAGCAGTTCCACCTCACCCTGCTCGGTAAACTTCAGCGCGTTGGTGAGCAGGTTGCGCAGGATCTGCTGCAGCCGTGCGCGATCGGAGTTCAGCGTGACCGGCACGTCGGCATCGACTTCAATCTTGAGCAGCAAGCCTTTCTGCTCGGCCATCGGCCCGAGCGAAGTCTGCTGTTCGGTAAGCATTTCCCGCAGGTTCAGCGGCTCCAGCTTGAGCTGCATGTGGCCGGACTCGATCTTGGCAAGATCCAGCACGTCGTTGATCAATTGCAGTAGTTCATGGCCGGCGCGGTGGATGATATCGGCATGCCGAACCTGCTTCTCGTTCAGATTGCCAGCCCCGTTCTGCCGCAACTGATCGCTGAGAATCAGGATGCTGTTGAGCGGCGTACGCAGCTCATGAGACATGTTGGCGAGGAATTCCGATTTGTAGCGGTTGGCAACGGCAAGTTGATCGGCCTGCTCGCGCAAGCGGCGCTCGGCGGCCTTGCGGTGGCTGATATCGATGATCACTGCCTGCACCAGTTGCTCGTCGCCACTGCGCAAGGGCGACAGACCGATCTCCACCGGCAGCGCGCTGCCATCGCGATGAAGGCCGAACAGCTCGCGATTGCTGCCCATGCGCCGTGGTTCGGGATGCTCGGTGTAGCCCTGGCGCAGGCCTCGATGGGCTTCACGCAGCGCTTCGGGCAACAGTTGCTCCACTGGCTGGCCGAGCAGTTCCTGGCGCGTGTAGCCGAACAGCACCTCGGTCTGACGGTTGACCATGACGATGTCGCCGTGAACATCCACCAGCACAAACGCGTTGGGGGAAGCCTCGACCACGTTGCGGAAGCGTTCCTCGTCGCGCTTGCGCGCCTGCAGATCGAGCAGGTTCAACACGTAGTACAACGCATCGTCATGGTTGAAGCTGGTCAGGCTGACCGCAACCGGTATGGGCCTGCCATCTTCGCGCTGGGCCTGCAGTTCGAGCTGACTGGTCTCACGCAGCTGTCGCAGTATCTGCTCGCCGAGTACGCCAGGCACGTAACGGCTCACCCGCTCGCCCGCAAGTAGCTCCGCCGTACTGCCAAACAGCTGTGCCGCACTCTGATTGGCCAGCTCGATACGACCGCCAGCGTTGCACAACAATGTCGCTACCGGCAGTTGCTCGATCAACTGGCGGAAACGTGCTTCGCGCTCCTGCAGTTGCAGGCTCAACGCCTGGCTGTTGCGCAGCGCGCGTTCGCGCAGATACAGGTAACCACCCACGAGCAGTGAAAACAGTGCCGCCGCGGTGAGCGCAGCCGCAAGACTGAAGGCCCGGTTGTTGTCCCGCAGCACCGCCTCGTACTCCGGCGTGCTCGCAACCTGCAGCTGCCAGCTACGGCCATACATGTAGATATTGCGGATCCGCTGGAATTTGGCATCGGCGCTGACCGGTGCACGCCCGGCCAGCAACGGAGAGTCTGGATTGGCAGCATCGAACAGCTGCAGCTGCAACATCCGGCTCCGCGAGCCGAGGATGCCCTCCATCAGGTCGGTGAGGCGAAACGCGCCGTGCAACGTGCCGACGAAGGCGCGCTGACGCTCTTCCTCGGTGGTTACCGGTGCAGTTGCGGCATAGAGGGGGAAGAACAGCAGAACGCCAACCTGGACGTTCTGCTCGGTTTCCTGCTTGAGGCGCAGCGGCCCGGTGAGCACCGGATTGCCGCTGTTACGGGTGTTGACGATCGCCTCACGACGGGTCGCCTCGCTGAACAGATCGAAGCCGAGCACCCTCCGGTTACGCCAATCGGTCGGGTGGATGTAATCGGTCACGACATACTCGTCGCGCACGCCCGACGGATACATGCGAAAGCGCTCGCGCCCCGAGCTGCGAATCTGCTCGATAATGCCGTCAAGGGTTTCTGGAGTCGCATGGCGTGCCAGTGCCACAGCCTGGATACCGGGGTAGAAGTCCTGCAGCTGCAACTGGTCTGCGGCGCGCGCCCAGTCGTCCACCTTCACTTCGTCGCTACCCGCCACCACACCAGCGAGGCCGCGCAACACCATCTCGTAGGCACGCATTCGCTCGCGAAGGGTGTGCTCGATATCATCGACGGCGAAGGTAAAGCGCTGCTCCTGCTCAACCTTGCTGCGCTGCTCCTGGACGTGCCATTGCCAGCCAATCCATCCACCCAGCCCCGCCATCAGGGCCAGTGCGACCAGTAATGGCAACCAGGACCTGCGGGAATGGAGAGCGGGACGATCATCCATTCGACCTCCTCTGTGCCACTACTGGCGTGCTATCGAATGTCAGATTCGAATAGTGCAGAGAGGTTCAATGGCGAGAACGATTAACGGATTAGTGGCGTCTGTTTTTCGTCGACAACGGGGCCGTTGCAGCCCCGTAGCCTATTAGCACTTACAGCGGACGCAGATTGATCTCGACGCGACGGTTCTGCGCGCGGCCGGCCGCAGTGTCGTTGCTGGCGATCGGCTGGCTAGGGCCGGCACCGTAGGACGAGATACGCGCGGGCGCCACACCATTGGAGACCAAGTACGACGCGACACTCTGGGCACGGCGGTTGGACAGGTCCTGGTTCAGCTGCAGCGAACCAGTACTGTCGGTATGACCGACGATATCGACGCCGTTCTTGTTGAACTCCTTGAAGACCTGCACCAGGGAATTGAGGGTCGGGTAGAAGCTGCTGGAAATGTCAGCCGAGTTGCTGGCAAAGGTAATGTTGCCGGGCATGATCAGCGTCAGGTTGTCGCCATTGCGCTGAACCTGAACACCGGTGCCTTGCAGGGTCTGGCGCAGCTTGGCTTCCTGGGTGTCGACATAGTAGCCGTAGCCACCGCCGGCAGCGCCGCCAACCGCAGCACCGATCAGTGCACCCTTGGTGCGATCCTTCTTGCTCGAAGTCGCAGCACCGATGACCGCCCCGCTGACGGCACCGATACCGCCATATACGCCCGCCTTACCAGCCTGCTGCTCGCCGGTGTAAGGGTTGGTGGTACAACCGACCAGCAGCGCAACGCCCGCTGCGAGAGCGGTCATGTTCAGCATTTTCATAGGTACTTCCTTCTCTCGTCAGTTACCAGGGCATCGCGCTTCGTAGCCACGAACCCTGAATGCAGCGCTAGATTACCACTGCCCACCAGCAGGCATAGGAACCGTGCAGCAGAACCGGTCCAACGGCCGATCAGGCGCCGGCGCGCACGAAGGGATTGTCACGCATCTCATCGCCCAGACGGGTGTCCGGGCCGTGGCCGGTGACCACCGTGGCCTCCTCGTCGAGCGTATAGAGGCGCTGCTTGATGGACCGCTCGATACTCGCATAATCGCCGCCCCACAGATCCGTGCGCCCGATACCGCGGCGAAACAGCGTATCGCCGGCAATCAGCAGCTTGGCATCGGCAAACCAGAAACTCATCGAGCCAGGTGTATGCCCCGGTGTGTGCAGCGCCACGCCGCAGCCACAGGCCAGTTCCTCATCATCGGCCAGCCACTGGTCCGGCGCAGGCACCGGCGTGTAAGGCACACCGAACATGCGGCATTGCATCTCCAGGTTATCCCAGAGGAACTGGTCAGCCTTGTGCAGATGCAGCGTGGCGCCGGTCTGCTCCTTCATCCGACCGGACGCCAGAAAATGGTCCAGATGCGCATGGGTATGGATGATGCTCACCACTTTCAGGCCGTGAACATCCAGCCGCGCCATGATCTTCTCCGGGTCGCCGCCCGGATCGACGACGATGGCCTTCTTGCTCACAGGATCGCCAATGATCGTGCAGTTGCACTGCAACGGGCCGACAGGGAAGGTTTCGCGAATCAACAGCGGTTGGGTGGCAGCCATGTGGCATCCTCAGGTTTGCAATATCCACTGCGCCGGAGCGCCGGCCAGCAGGATGCCGACTGCCCGCGCTGCAGGCAATGGCGCCATCGGCACCGAAGTCGCGGCTGCTCGCCTGAGCATGTCCCCAATCTGCTGATTACCGATATCAGTCTGCCGGGCGGCAGATACGGCCATCAAGTTGCCGAACAAGCGCGCCAGCTGCGGCCAGAGCTGAAGATCCTGCTCATCAGCGGCTATGCCGAGCAAGCATTGCAGGCCGGCAGCGGTGCCCAACCCGAGCACCTGCTGCGCGGCAAACCCTTCACTCTGGATGCTCTCCAGAGCCGAGTACAAACCCTACTCGATGCCGACTGAAGCCGTCGGCTCAGCTCGGCGAGGGCTGCGCCACCGCGGCGTCCTCCTGCCAACGCGCGATCTCGCTGCGGATGCGCTTCTTGTCCAGCTTGCCAACGCTGGTCTTGGGGATTTCCGAGACCACGGCGACCTGCTGCGGGATCGCCCACTTGTTGATATGCCCTTCGGCCACCGCCGGCTCGAGGAACGTCTGTAACTGGTCGGCGTTCAGCTCGCGGCCCTCGGCCAGCACCACCAGGGCGAACGGTCGCTCGCCCCAACGCTCATCCGGCACGCCGACAACCGCTACGTCGCGCACCGCCTCGTGACGGCTGATCAATCCTTCCAGGGTCAATGACGACAGCCACTCGCCGCCGGTCTTGATCACATCCTTGATGCGGTCGCGGATCTCGATATTGGCCATCTCGTCGATCACCGCCACGTCGCCAGTGTGCAGCCAGCCGTCAGCCCACAGCTCTTCGCTTTTCTCCGGTTCGTTGTAATAGCCCTGCGTAAGCCAGGGCGCACGCAGTACCAGTTCGCCCTGTGAGGTACCGTCTGCCGGCAGGAAACTGCCGTCGGCAGCCTGAATCGCCGCATCGACCAGCACCACCGGCACGCCGGCCTTGAGGTGGAAGGTGCTGCGGGTGTCCTCATCGGCTTCCAGCAACTCATCGTTGATATGTGCGCCGGAGATCAGCGGGCAGGTCTCAGACATGCCGTAGGCGGCGATCAGGTTCATGCCACGGGCCTTGGCCTGGTCATACAGGCCGCGGGTCAGCGCACTGCCGCCGATGGTGATCTTCCAGCCCTTGAAATCGGTGCCCTGCGCCGCCTTGGCGTTGAGCAGCATCTGCACGATGGTCGGCACGCAATGGGAGAAAGTCACCTGCTCACGGCGCCACAGGTCGATCAGGTACTCGGGATCGTAACGCCCGGGATAGACCTGCTTGAGGCCGAGCATGGTGGCGACGTAGGGCAAACCCCAGGCATGCACATGGAACATCGGCGTGATCGGCATGTAGACGTCGTCCGAGCCCATCAACCGCGGGTTTTCCCGACAGCCAACAGTGACTGCCGCAGCCAGGGTGTGCAGCACCAGCTGGCGATGGGTGAAGTACACGCCCTTGGGGTTGCCGGTGGTGCCGGTGGTGTAGAAGGTCGTGGCGACCGAGTCCTCGTCGAAATCCGGGAAATCGTAGCTAGGTGCAGCAGCGGCGAGCAGGCTCTCGTATTCGCCGACGCAATCCGGCAGACCGGCGTCGTGCACGTCGCCATCGGTGAGCAACAGCGTCTTCTGCACGGTGGTCAGCTGCCCGGCAATCGCCTGGTACAGCGGCACGAACTCGCTGTTGACCAGCACAAAGCGGTCATCGGCGTGGTTCATGGTGTAGAGGATCTGGTCCGGCGAGAGGCGCACGTTGATGGTATGCACCACGGCGCCGATCATCGGGATGGCGAACATGCATTCCAGATAGCGGTGGCTGTCCCAGTCCATCACCGCCACGGTGTCACCTGCCTTGACGCCTGCTGCAGTCAGCACGTTGGCCAACCGCGCGACACGTTGATTCAGGGTGCGGTAGTCGTAACGCAGCTGGTCACGGTAGACGATCTCGCGGGTGCGCTCGTAGCGGACGCCGGATAACAGCAGGCGCTTGATGAGCAGAGGGTACTGGTAAGCGTTCGCCGCGGGCTTGATGACACGGGTCTGCAGCATGAGGGGCATCCTGTTCTTGTTGGAGTTGTAAGCAGCACTCTAGAGCGTCCGCCCCCAGGCAAAATCAGTCCAAAGGATTATTTTCCGCGCACCTCGTTTCAGCGTGTTAACCGATCTCGCTTACCGCCAGACGCACGCCAAGGCCGATCAGCACCGCGCCGGTCAACCGATCAAACCAATGGCCCATCCGCGCAAAGCCAGCCCGCACGCGGCCTCGGCTGAACAACCAGGCCACCAGCAGGAACCACAGCGCGGTGGCCCCGGCGAGATAGACGCCGTAGCCGGCCTGCACCAGCAGCGGTGTATCGGGGCTGATCACGACGGTGAATAGCGAAAGGAAGAACAGCGTGGCCTTGGGATTCAGGCCGTTGGTGACGAAACCGACAACGAATGCCTGCCAGGCCGAACGACCCGCACGCGCATTCGTTTCATCGGTCACATCCAGGCTCATCGGTCGCGCGCGCAGCGCGCGCCAGCCCAGATAGAGCAGATACCCGGCCGCCAGCCACTTGAAGAGGTTGAACAGCACAATCGACTGCGAGACGATCAGGCCAATGCCGAGCAGGGAATAGGCGACATGGACGAATATCCCGCAGCCGACACCCAAGGCAGTCCAGCTTCCGACACGTCGGCCCTGGGTCACGCTTTCGCGCACCACCACCGCAAAATCCGGTCCGGGGCTCGCCACTGCGAGTAGATGCACCAGCGCCACGGTCATAAATTCCATCCAGTACACAGTCAATCTCCACGCCATGCCGGGCCACATTGTCGGCCAGCCCCGGTTTCTTCGAAAAGGTACAGTTGATGTCCAATCGCGCCGTTTTTCTCGATCTCTCTCCCCTCGAACAAGGCGATCTCGACCTCGACCCGTTGCGGAACGCTTTCAGCGAACTCGTCTGTCATGAGCAAAGCACAACCGACCAGATCGTCGAGCGCTTGCAGGGCGCCCAGGTCGCAATCGTCAACAAGGTCTCCCTCACGGCCGAAACCCTGGCCGCCTGCCCCGAGCTGAAGCTCATCCTGGTCTCGGCCACCGGCGTCAACAACATCGACCTGCAGGCCGCTCGCGAGCGCGGCATCGTGGTCAGCAACTGCCAGGCCTACGGCACACCCACCGTCGCCCAGCACACATTGATGCTGCTGCTGGCGCTGGCTACGCGGTTACCCGATTACCAGGCCGCCGTCGCCCGTGGGCGCTGGCAGGAAAGCGGACAGTTCTGCCTGCTGGACTTTCCCATCGTCGAACTGGAGGGCAAGACCCTCGGTCTGCTCGGCCACGGCGAACTCGGCAGCGCCGTAGCCAGGCTGGCGGAAGCATTCGGCATGCGCGTGCTGGTCGGCAATCTGCCGGGCCGGCCGAAGCGCCCGGAGCGTCTGGACCTGGACGAGCTGCTCCCGCAGGTGGACGCGCTCACGCTGCACTGTCCACTGACGGAGCAGACGCGCAACCTCATCGGTGCGCGCGAGCTGCAGCTGATGAAACCAACCGCCTTTCTGATCAACGCCGCGCGGGGCGGCCTGGTCGACGAGCAGGCACTGGCTGATGCCCTGCGCCGCGGTCATCTGGGGGGCGCGGCCACCGACGTACTGACCAGCGAGCCGCCACGGGACGATAACCCCCTGCTGGCGCCGGATCTGCCGCGACTGATCATCACCCCGCACAGCGCCTGGGGCAGCCGTGAAGCGCGTCAGCGCATCGTCGCCCAGCTGGCCGAGAACGCGACTGCCTTCTTTGCCGGCGCCCCGCTGCGCCAGGTCAACTGAGCGAAGCGACTCAGGGCGGCCATGCCGCTGCCCTGAGCTTGCGAGCAACGACCCATAGCACCTAAGCTCGCCGACTTTTTCAGGGAGACGCTCATGGACCCTCGAAGCGAAGTACTGCTGCGTCAGGCCGAGCTGTTTCAAGGACGGCTATTGCTGGCCGGACTGCCCGCCGACGATCTGCTGGGCCAGTTGCCCGGCGCCGTCGGCTGGAGTTGGCATGCCGGCGAACAGCACCTGCTGAACAAGCGCTTCAGTGGGCGCTGCAGCTTTGGCGTCACCCCCCCGCCCGGCGAATATGACGCCGCCGTGCTGTTCCTGCCAAAGTCACGCGAGTTGACTGACTACGTACTGCAGGCGCTGGCAGCACAGTTGGCAGGCCGCCCGCTTTATCTGGTCGGGGAAAAGCGCGCGGGCGTCGAACGTGCCGCAAAACAACTGGCCAATCTCGGCCGCGCCCGCAAACTCGACAGCGCGCGCCACTGCCAGCTCTGGCAGGGCGAGATCGAACAGGCACCGGCCGTTCCGGAACTCGATGCACTGGCTCACCACTTCACGCTGGAGCTGGAAGACGGACCGCTGCAGGTGATCAGCCTGCCCGGGGTATTCAGTCACGGACGACTCGACGTCGGCAGCGCCCTGCTACTTGAACACCTCGACAATCTACCCAGTGGGCGAGTGCTCGATTTCGGCTGCGGCGCCGGCATTCTCGGCGCCACGCTCAAACGCCGTTATCCGCAAAGCGAGCTGGTGCTGCTGGACGTCGACGCCTTTGCCGTCGAGAGCAGTCGCCGGACGCTCGCCGCCAACGGGCTCGAAGCTGAAGTGATCGCCGGCGATGGCATCGACACCGCACCTCGGCAACTGGCGGCCATCGTCAGCAACCCACCGTTCCACCAGGGCGTGCACACCAGCTATCAGGCCAGCGAAACGCTGATCGAACGGGCCGCCGAGCATCTGTCGAGCGGCGGCGAGCTACGCTTGGTAGCCAACGCATTTCTCCGCTATCCGCCACTGATCGAGCAGCATCTCGGTGCCTGCCAGACCATCGTCGAGCGCAACGGCTTTCGCATCTACCGCGCAAAACGCTCCTGACGCCGGCGACAGGCGGTTGCACCGGCCAGCCGGTTGCGGCAAACTCGCCGCCGTCCTTGGGGGAGTAGTCTCCGACGAGCGCCCTGCTCGTCCGGCATGCGTCAACATACTTGGTCCGCAGACCATGGCGCATGCGACCGGCCAGCGCGTAACGATACGCCAGGCCAGGTTTGACAAGACCCATGACATGTACACCTGACCCGGGCGGGCAGGCTGCGCATGTCATGGTGAATCTGTCGACCCGCCCTAAAGGAATGCCGCTTGGAATCGTTTTTCGTTCCCACTCTAATCGTTGCCCTGGCCGAAATCGGCGACAAGACCCAGTTGCTTGCGCTGCTGCTGGCGGCGCGCTATCGCCGTCCCTGGCCGATCATCTGGGGTATTGTCGTTGCCACCCTGGCCAACCATGCCGCCGCCGGCGCGGTCGGTAGCTGGGTATCGAGCTTGCTCTCGCCGGTTGCGCTGAGCTGGATACTCGCCGCCAGCTTCGCCGCCGTCGCGCTGTGGACGCTGGTACCGGACAAACTGGACGACGACGATGCCAGACTCGGTCGCCCCTACGGCCCGTTCGTCGCGACCACGATCGCCTTCTTCATCGCCGAGATGGGTGACAAAACCCAGGTCGCCACGGTGATGCTCGCCGCCCAGTACCCGGAGTTCGTGCTGGTCATTCTCGGCACCACGGTTGGCATGCTGCTGGCCAACGTCCCGGTGGTGCTGGTCAGTCATTTCGCGGCGGACCGACTACCGCTGACGCTGATCCGCCGAGTCGCAGCGGCCGGCTTCGCGGCTCTGGCGCTCTACGCCGGGTATCAGGCGCTCACCATGAGCACGATTGTCTCAGGCTGATACGCAGCGCAAATCTGCACATTCGGGGAGCTGATAGAGTGCGCTACCGCAGCGCACCATCAGCGCCCCGAGGAGATCAGGCTGCATGTCAGCGGATGGACGCAAGAAACGAGTCTGCAACCATATCGATCTGAGCTGGAACAAGGGCCGGCTGGCCCTCTCCGAACAGATGCAGAGCAAGTATTTCGCCTACAAGGGCTCACTCATCGGCCAGCCGCTGAACAGCGCGGGCTTCGCCGAGCTCGTGCGCAACGTGCGTAACGCCATGCCCGATCTGGAAGTGGTAGTGGACGAGTGCATTTGCGAGGGCCACAAGGTGGTTACTTCGTGCACCGTGATGGGCACGTTGGCCACCCCGCTGTTCGGCCCCTCGGTAACCGACAAGATTCTCGCCATTGCCGTCATGAGCGTCTGGACGCTCAATCCGGCCGGCGACATCGAAGAAATCAACACCCTCATCGACCTGGAGGGTGTGCACCAGCAACTGGGGATCGAAACGCCGCTGGCGGCGCTGCTGTCGCCGACCTGAAAGGCCGGCGACGGGCCAAGGGTCAACGACCGCCGCGGGCCTGCTCGTAAAGCGGCATGACTTTCGGAATGTTCGCTTTCAGCGCCGCGGTGCGGGTTGTCGACGACGGGTGCGTGCTCATGAACTCGGGCGGCGCCGACCCTCCGGCGGAGCCCATCTTCTCCCACAGCGTGATTGCAGCGTTCGGGTTGTAACCGGCGCGAGCGGCCAGTTCCAGACCAATCAGATCCGCCTCGTTTTCGTTGCCACGACTATTCGGCAGGGTCATCAGGTACTCGACACCCATGTTCGCCAGCTGCAGGCCACCGGTGCCGACGCCCATGGCCGAGCCCAGCTGAGTCGCCATCTGCACACCATAAGCCTTGGACATGGCTTCACGCCCATGCTCACGCAGTGCATGGGCAATCTCATGGCCCATCACCGCGGCGATTTCGTCGTCAGTGAGCTTCAGCTTCTCGATCAGGCCGGTGTAGAAGATGATCTTGCCACCAGGGCCGCAGTTCGCATTGAGCTCTGGGCTGTCGATGACATTGACTTCCCAGGCCCATTGCGCCGCATCCGGACGGAACACCGGCACCTTGGCGATCAGCCGCTGGGCGATGCCATTGACGCGCTTGGCAACCGCGGTGTCCTTCTTCAGCACGCCCTGGCTCGAAGCCTTGCTGAGCGTCTCCTGGTAGGACTGGGCATACATCTGGTTGACCTGGTCGGTCGACAGCATGCTGAACATGTACTGCTTGCGTTCGACACCCACGGCACCGCCGCTGGTGGTGTTGACGGCCTGACAGCCTGCCAGCACGGCGGCGGCGATCAGCATGGACAATCTGTGCGGCTTGAACATCGAATCTCTCCGGAGAACCTCGGCCGTATCCTAGAGCGGGCCCAACGGTCAGGCAACCGGCGGCCCCGCTGTAGTTGTCGCAAATGCTGCCGATAGCCTGATTATCCGCTGCGCAACTGGAGTACGCACATGTTCAGATCCATCCAGACCGCTTTCGCGGCATTGGCCGGCGCCTGCACGCTAGCCATCATTGCGGCGCTTCTGCTGTACGCGATGGTTTCCGGCATGCGCAGCCAGGCACTGGTCGAGGAGCGGACCCGCACGCTGATCGACGGCATGGTCGAACAGCGCGTCACCGCACTGGCACAATCCCAGGTCAGTCGCATCCAGGCACAGCTGCAGGCACCCTTGCAGATCGCCACCGGTCTCGCCCGCGTACACACCCTCACCGGTCTCAGCGACGACGAGGGTATGCCGATGGCCAACCTGACCCGCGAAGAGCTGATCAACCTGGCGCGTCAGACGCTGATCGAGAACCCTAGCCTGACCAGCACCTATATCGCCTGGGAACCCAACGGGGTGGACGCCAATGACGTGATGTACCGCGGCGATGTGCCGGGCATGCTCGAAGGCCGCTTCGCCAGCTGGATATACCGCGACGCCAGCGGCAAGCTGCTGACCGAGCGACTCACCGATATCGAGGACACAACCCTGCTGGAAACGGGCGTCCGTGCCGGCGAGTACTACCTGTGCCCGCGTGAACAGCTCAAACCCTGCGTCGGCGACCCCGCACCGTACGAGATGAACGGGCAGACGCAGCTGCTTTCCTCCTTCAATGCGCCGATCATCATCGATGGCAAGTTTCACGGCATCGTTGGTGCGGACATCGGTGTCGACTTCATGCAGCAATTGCTGAGCAGCGCCAATAGCCAGCTGTACGGCGGAGCCGGGCAGATCGCGCTGATCTCCAACAACGGCCGTCTTGCCGCCTACAGTCGCGACCGGAACCTGCTCGGCAAACCCGCAGCACAACTTCTGGACGCCGACGAGCAGGCCTTGGTCAAGCAGCTGCCTGCCGGCCAGACCCACTACCGGATCGATCATGCCCGCGGCCGCGTCGCACTGTTCCTGCCGTTTTCATTCCCCGGCACTGACGCACGCTGGGTGCTGATGCTGGAGCTGCCAACCGCAGAAGTGATGAAGGAGCTGGACCAGCTGATGGTCGCGCTCGGCGAGGAAAGCCGCAGCAACCTTGCCGCCATGCTCGTCATCGGCATGCTCATCGCCTTCGCCGGGCTGCTTGCGATATGGCTGATCAGCCGCCGTATCACCCGGCCGCTGCGCGACATGGTGGTCATGCTCGACAACATCAGCCAGGGCGAAGGCGACCTCACCCAGCGACTGAATATCGACAGCCGTAACGAGCTCGGCCAGATCGCAGCCGGGTTCAACGCATTCCTGGCGCGGCTGCAGGGCATGATCAGCGAAGTGGTCAGCTCGGTGCAGAAGGTCAGCGACGCATCCGAACACACCGCGGACATCGCCATTCGAACCGACAAGGGCGTGCAGACGCAGTTGGCGGAGATCGAACTGGTCGCCACCGCCGTGCACGAGATGACCGCGACTGCCCAGGACGTGGCACGCAATGCGACCCAGGCTGCCGAAGCCGCCAACAATGCCGATCGCGCCGCCAATCAGGGCCGGCACATCGTGCAGGACACCGGCGCGACCATCGCCGAGCTGGCCAGCGAGATCGGCCGCGCCGTGGATGTGGTGCAGACGCTAGCCCGCGACAGCGAAAACATCGACGCGATACTGGTCACCATCCGCAGCATCGCCGAGCAGACCAACCTGCTCGCCTTGAATGCCGCCATCGAGGCGGCCCGAGCCGGCGAGCAAGGCCGTGGTTTCGCCGTCGTGGCCGATGAGGTCCGCAATCTGGCGCAGAAGACACAACAGGCGACCGGCGAGATTCAGCAGATGATCCAGCAGCTGCAGGGCGGCACACGCGACGTCGTACAGGTGATGGAACAGAGCCAGAACCGCACGCGCCGCAGTGTCGAACAGGCCGATGCCGCCGCAGAAGCGCTACAGGCGATCACCCAGGCGGTCTCGCTGATCAATGACATGAACAATCAGATCGCCAGCGCCGCCGAGGAACAGAGCGCGGTGGCCGAAGATATCAACCGCAACGTCACCAATATCGGTCAGGTCGCCCAGCAGGTCGCAGCCGGTGCCGACGAGGCCAGCCAGGCCAGCGCCGGACTGACACGCCTGGCCGAGCAGCAGCGCCGCCTGATCAACCAGTTCAGGGTCTGAGACGACCGGCCCGCACGCCCTCGACGTGGCCGATCAGGCCGGAGTAAGGCACTCCGGCCCATCGAGGCGCGGGTCGTTCACCAAGGTCGCCAACGGTCGTTCACGCAACGCCGGCTGGGGCTGAGCCATCAGCGCCTGCAGCGTTTCCAGCGGCGTGTCAGGGTCGAGCCAGGCGGCCTGCCCGGCCTCATCGAGCATCAACGGCCGGCGCAACGTCGCTGCCGGCAGGGTTACCACCGCGGTGCTCAGGTAGGTATGCCCCTGCACCGGGTAGGCTTCCCAGAGCGCGGCCATGTACATCAGTGAGCCTTCACTGGTCATCCAGTACGGGCGCTTGCGCGCCGTACCGCGCCATTCGTAGAACCCGTTGGCTGGCAACAGGCCGCGACGCAGGCGAAAGGCTTCGCGAAACATGGGCTGCTCGGCAATGGTTTCCGCACGCGCCTGGGCAGGCGTTCGGGTCAGGTCGGTCATCCAGGCCGGGGTCAGCCCCCAGCGCACCCGACTGAGCTGCAACTGCTGATCGATCTGGCGCAGCAACAGCACCGAAGCGCCTGGGGCGACACTCCAATGCGGCTGCTGGTCGGACGGGAAACCGGGCAAGGCGGCGAAGTCCTGGCTCCAACGGAAAAGGGCGTAGCGACCGCACATAAAAAAGACTCGTCAGCAGATCAGTTCGCCGGGGTAACTCTCCGGTTCATCGCCCGGCAACGGCTCGGCGCCATTGTACGCAGCGATCAGCTGACGCGCCCGCTCGGCATCCTCGTCCGGCACCATGAGCCCGAGCAAGCCCGCCGCCGGCAGCTCACCCATGGCACCGATCAGGTGACTCCCCGCAAGGAAAGCCTCGATTCCCTCGGCAATCAGCATGCCGCTGAGCATCTCGGCTTCAAGCAGGTCGCGCGGCTCATAGACACGCCGCATCAGTCGTCCTCCCGCAACGTTTCCAGTTGCCACTGCTCGCCGTCCGTGCGCAGATCGAACACCACTGGCCGGCAGCACACAGAGCAATCCTCGATGTACTGTTGGTCCCCTGCGCTGAGATCGAGCACAGCCTCAACCGGCTCGCCGCAGTACGGGCAATTGAAGACCTGTGTTTCGAGCATCAAACCTCCACGTGACTTGTCGCTATAATCGCCGTCTTTAAAGGTCGTCGATTCGGACCTTTATCGAAAAGACCGACTCGGCGTGCCCCATTACGGGCACCCTGGGCCGCATGCAGGCTTCACTGGCGATCAGCCGAACCAGCCGTTTACTCGATGAGTATGAGCCAGCCGGCTCCGGTCCGTTCCGTGAATCGCCGTGCCTTCCGCACTGCAGGCCCGTTCCTCGTTTCCTTTACAGAGAGCATGATGGACGAATTCGAAGCCATCCGACCCTACGCCGACGCCGAAGTACCGACGGTCATGGCACGCCTGTTCGCCGATCGCGAGTTTCTCGACATTCTGGCGCACTTCCGCTTCCCCCGTCTGGCCGACAGCCTGGGCTGGCTGATCAAGCCGGTCATCTCGCGCCGGTTGCGCAAACAGTTCGCCAGTATCCACACCGTGGATGCCCTGCAGCATACGATCGAAGCCTATATCGACCGGACCATCGAGCGCGCCACCGACGGCGTGACCTTTTCCGGCCTGGAACGACTGCAGCAGGGTCGGGCCTATCTCTTTCTGGCCAATCACCGCGACATTGTCATGGACCCGGCATTCGTCAATTACGCCGTGTACCAGGCCGGCATCCGCACCCCACGCATCGCCATCGGCGACAACCTGTTGCAGCGGCCCTTCGTCAGCGACCTGATGCGCTTGAACAAGAGCTTCATCGTGCGACGGTCGATTACCGGCCGACGCGAGAAGCTGGCGGCCTACCAGGTGCTGTCGGCCTACATCAACCACTCGATTCGCAATGACGGCGAATCGGTGTGGATTGCGCAGGCCGAGGGTCGGGCCAAGGACGGCGATGACCGCACCGATTCGGCGATCCTCAAGATGCTGCACATGAGCCGCAAGGACGAAGCCTTCGCCGAGACGCTCGAGGCGCTGCGGCCAGTGCCGGTGGCAATCAGCTACGAATACGACCCCTGCGATCAGGCCAAGGCCCGCGAGCTGTATATCCGCGCCACCACGGGTAGCTACAGCAAGGCCCCCGGTGAGGATGACGCCAGCATCGCTCTGGGTATCACCGGCTACAAAGGGCGCGTGCACATTGCCTTTGGCACGCCGATGGACAGCGTTCCCGAGGACGCGAAGCAGATGGCGGTGGTGGTGGATCGGCAGATTCTTGGCAGCTACCAGTTGTTTCCGGTGCACTACCTTGCCTATCGCTTGTGGGATGACCAGGACCCGGAAATCCAGGTGCCCAGCGCAGCCGAGCTGTTCAGTCGTGAAGAAGTGGAGCGTGCCGAAGCGGAGTGGAGCAAGCGTCTGGCTGCCTGCCCGAGCGTACAGCAGCCCTATCTGATTCAGCAGTACGCAACCCCGGTGCGTAACCAGTACCGTCTGAACGCAGGTCTCGAGCCCTGAAATGCAGAAGGCCCGCAGTGCATCGTGCAGCGGGCCCTGCCTTCGAACCAGCGGCGCTGGCTCAGAGCAACCTTGAAGCCGCCGACAGGCCCAGACCGAGCAGAAGGCCCGCCCAGCCGAATCGATAGAACACCTGATTGACTCGCTGTGTCGCGGCAGTGCCTGCGGTGCTACGCGATGTAGCCGGAACCTGGGCGATGACAGCCCGACGCGAAGCGCATACCTGACGCCATTGGGTAGCCACCAGCAGCCAGCTACCGCAAAGCGCACAAATCAGCGCCAATCCGTTGAGAACCAATGCAGGGTCAGGACGATCCCCAACTGCGCATGTAACACCATTCCACCTTCCACTTCTCGAGCCGCTGGGCAGCCGCGCAGTTTACCCGTAAGCACGCAGCGCGTGAGATCTGCCCGATCAAACGCCGCTGACCCTGCACCATCATCAGCTCAACTTATGACGTAGTGTTCACCACTCGGCCTTGACTAATGACCGGGCTCACCCGCACCCTCGACATACCTCGAAACGGCGTACTAGAGCGTGTGCGGGGACGGCAGCGAACTACGTGTGGCCTCGCTCGCGCCAAGCCTGCTTGGCCGGCGGACAGATGTCTTCATGACCAACATCGCTGCTGGCACAGATCGCTATGCCGTATCACTTGGCGCCGGTTGCCATCGGCGCCACGGGGAATCAGCTATTCAGAACGACAGGACGAGATAATGAAAATAACAATGTTCACCACCGGAGCGCTCACGCTTTCACTGCTTGCCAGCAATGTCATGGCGGCGGTTTCAGAATCGGAAGCAGCGCGCCTGGGCAATGAGCTGACGCCCATCGGTGCGGAGAAAGCCGGCAACGCAGCAGGCACCATTCCGGCATGGACCGGCGGGCTGGCGCAGGACGCCGCAGCGGTATCGGCCGACGGTTTCGTTGGCGATCCCTATCCGAACGACAAGCCAAAGTTCACCATCACGGCGAAGAACTTCGAGCAGTACAAGGACAACCTGACGCCTGGCCAGATCGCCATGTTCAAGCGTTACCCGGAGAGCTATCGCCTGCCGGTCTACGAGACCCGGCGCAGCGCAGCCATGCCGCAGCACGTGTATGACGCGGCAGCACGCAACGCCACGCAGACCAACATGGTCCGCGGTGGCAACGGCCTGGAAAACTTCGACAAGGCCATCGCGTTCCCGATCCCGAAAGACGGCATGGAAGTCATCTGGAACCACATCACCCGCTACCGCGGCGGCTCCGCGCGCCGCGTGATCGCCCAGGCTACGCCTCAGGTGAACGGTAATTTCAGCCTGGTCAAGTTCGTCGACGAAGTGGTCTACACCGACACCCTGACGGACTACAAAGCCGAGAAGCATGGCAACGTGCTGTTCTACTTCAAGCAGCAGGTCACCGAGCCGTCGCGCCTGGCCGGCAACGTGCTGCTGGTACACGAGACGCTGGATCAGGTGAAGGAGCCGCGCATGGCGTGGATCTACAACGCCGGCCAGCGCCGTGTGCGCCGCGCTCCGCAGGTCGCCTATGACGGCCCGGGCACAGCAGCCGACGGCCTGCGCACCTCCGACAACCTGGACATGTTCAACGGTGCGCCGGACCGCTACGACTGGAAACTAATCGGCAAGAAAGAGCTGTACATCCCCTACAACGCCTATCGCCTGGATTCGCCGCAGCTCAAGTACAGCGACATCATCAAGGCCGGTCACATCAATCAGGATCTGACCCGCTACGAACTGCACCGCGTATGGGAAGTGGAGGCGACCCTGAAAACAGGCGAGCGCCATATCTATGCCAAGCGCCACTTCTTCATCGACGAGGACACCTGGCAGGCCGCAATCGTCGATCATTACGACGGTCGCAATCAGCTGTGGCGCGTAGCCGAAGCCCACGGTCTGCATTTCTATAACGTGCAGGTTCCGCTGTATTCGATGGAAACCCTCTACGACCTCATCTCCGGCCGCTATCTGGTCATGGGGATGAAGAACGAAGAGAAGAACCCCTACACCTACAACTACAAGGCCAACTCCAACCAGTACACCCCGGCCGCCCTGCGCAACTCCGGCGTCCGCTGACAATCGACTGGCTGCACCGACGCCCCGCTAATCGCGGGGCGTCTTCATTTCTGCGCCATGAAAAATGAAAAACCCTGCCAGGCTGAGCCATGGCAGGGTTTTCGGAACGGCAGTCTCGGTGCGGCTTGCGTTACTGCGCCAGCAAGCGACCGATGTTGTCGTCGCGGAATACGCGGGTCAGTGCATCACTCAGCACATCGGTGACCAGCTTGGTGTTGGTCTGCTCGTTCGGCGCCATACCGAACCGCTGGTTCAGCGAAGCACCATAGCGGCCGTTGTAGCGCTTGCCAGCGTTCTGGACTTCGATTTTCAACGTTGCGCCGATATTGGCTTCAGTCACGTAGAGCCCTTCTTTCGGCGACTGATACTTCAGCTCTGCCAGGGTCAAGGTCAGTTGCGGGGCGTTGTACGCATTGGGCGACGGCGTGAAGCCAAGCAGGCGTACGGCGGCTTCAGCCTGAGCCTGCAGCTTGGGTATGACCTTGGCACTCGGCACGATCACCGCGCTGGTTTCCGGGTAAAGCCCGCCACGCGTGCCCAGAGTCGGCGAGGGGCGCGCGTCGACCACGCGCACGACCACGGGCTGGCCCTGGCCGACAGGATTGATGGTGCCATTGAGTTTGGGGTTCGGATCGAGCTGCTGCGGGCTATGGGCACAGCCTACGAGGCTCATTCCAAGAACGGTGACAAGACCGAACAACAGGCGTTGCAGCATGCTGCTTTCTCCAGGTTAGGGACGACGAATGCCGCGCAGTATACCCAGCGGCACGAAGCGCCGACAGTGATGAGCTTCTGACCGACGGCGATGCCGCCCCGTTCAGTTCATCGGGCTGTCACAGGCATCTGCGATAAAGGATCCAGCCCGTCACCACGAGTGAACACCCATGCGCCAGATCCTTTCACTGCTGCGCCGCCGCAAGCCCCGTCACTTCGCCCTGCTCGACGAGTACGGCCGCTGCCGCATGCTGCTCAGCAGCACCCACAGGCCCGCCGGTGCAGAATGGATCGAAGTCGAGGAGGCTCGCCTGAGCTGGATTGGCCACGAGCTCCCCGCAAACTCCCGGCACGCCGCCTGAGCGCAGCCTGGCGGTAACCATCCGCGCACAAAAAAGCCCCGCTCATTCGAGCGGGGCTTTCTCGTTCAGCGCGGAACTGGCCGTGTGGCTCAGTACTCCAGGCCCAGGCGCTTGTCGGCCATCTGGCTGATCTCACGATAGGCTGCGGCGTCGTTCTGCAGCGTGGTTTCGCGCGCTGGGAATATCTCCTGCAGCTTGCTCGACCACGCCTGGGAACGGTACTGCTCGGGGAAGCAGCGCTCGAGCAGGTCAAGCATGATCGAGACGGTGACCGACGCACCCGGCGAGGCACCGAGCAGCGCGGCGATGGTGCCGTCATTTGCTGCGACCAGCTCGGTACCGAACTGCAGGATGCCGCCTTTCTTCGGATCCTTCTTGATGATCTGCACGCGCTGGCCTGCGATCTCCAGGCGCCAGTCCTCGGCCTTGGCCTCAGGGTAGAAGCCACGCAGCGTCTCCAGGCGATCCCCCATGGACTGCATCACTTCCTTGATCAGATAGCGAGTCAGGTCCATGTTGTCGCGCGCGACCGCCATCATCGGGCCGATGTTGCTCGGGCGGATCGACAGCGGCAGGTCCATGAACGAACCGCGCTTGAGGAACTTGGTGGTGAAGCCTGCATAAGGTCCGAACAGCAGGGACTTCTTGCCGTCGACAACGCGAGTATCCAGGTGCGGCACCGACATCGGCGGCGCGCCGACCGCAGCCAGGCTGTAGACCTTGGCCTGATGCTGTTTGACGATCTCCGGGTTGTCGCAGCGCAGCCACTGGCCGCTGACCGGGAAGCCGCCGAAGCCCTTGCCCTCTTCGATACCGGACATCTGCAGCAGCGGCAATGCCGCGCCACCAGCGCCAAGGAAAACGAAGCCGGCCTGCACCTGGCGCGAATCGCCGGTGCGAGTGTTCTTGATATCGACCTTCCAGCCACTGGCCGTCCGATCGAGACCGGTGACCTTCTGGTTGTAGGAGACCTTGACGCCACCGCTACGCGCCAGATAGCCGAGCAGCTGGCTGGTCACCGCACCGAAGTTGACGTCGGTGCCGTTCATGGCGCGGGTCGCGGCGATCGGCTCGTCGGCGGCGCGGCCCGGCATCATCAGCGGCATCCACTCGCCCAGCGTCGCACGATCCTCGCTGTACTCCATGTCAGCGAAGGCGTGGTGGGTCTTCAGCGCATCGAAGCGGCGCTTGAGGTAGTCGATGTTCTTGCTGCCACGCACGAAGCTCAGATGCGGCACAGCATTGATGAAATCGCGGGGAGAGCCGAAGCCTTCGCGGTCGGCGAGATAGGCCCAGAACTGCTTGGAAACCTCGAACTGGGTGTTGATCAGCACGGCCTTCTTGATGTCGATCGCGCCGTCTTTGCTGTCGGGGGTGTAGTTCAGCTCGCAAAGACCCGCGTGACCAGTACCGGCATTGTTCCACGGGTTGGAGCTTTCGATGGCTCCGGATTCCTGCAGCTCGACGATTTCCAGCTTGATATTGGGATCGAGTTCCTTGAGCAGTACCGCCAGGGTCGCACTCATGATGCCGGCTCCCACCAGCACCATATCCACTGCTTCGCTATCGTGTTGCGTCATCAACGCGTTCTCCAGAATCACAGCATTAAACTGTCGAGACCGCAGTACGCGGCCCCGTAAAACCCACCAGCCAGACGATC
Organism: Stutzerimonas stutzeri RCH2; assembly: GCF_000327065.1. Lineage (NCBI taxonomy): Bacteria > Pseudomonadati > Pseudomonadota > Gammaproteobacteria > Pseudomonadales > Pseudomonadaceae > Stutzerimonas > Stutzerimonas stutzeri. The sequence goes on from NC_019936.1 coordinate 3,409,706, forward strand.
AGGAACGGAGCATGTGCCTGGACCGCTGCTCGGGAACATGTGCCCGAGAACAGGCCACCAGAGGCAGCCTGCCAGCTGTCGGAAGGGCGGCTTTTGGCCTCCTTCCTCTCGCTACGATCCATCCGGAGCGGGCCTGGCCCAAAGCTCGACGGTGGACGCTGCGAGGAAAACGATTGCGAATCATGTTGCCGGCCCTGACCTCCGTGGCGCCGACTCGTAGCACCGAGCCGCAACGATACCCGCTGCGTTCGATACGAAACGGCGCCGCTCGGTTCAGCCGCGCATGGCCTCGATCAGTTCGATATAGGGTCTGGCATGACGCTGGTCGGCAACCAGATCAATAAAGTCCTGCCCCATGCTGTTCCTGGCTTCGAGGTCGTAGCCAGCAGCCACGAAAAAACCGAGAAACCGCTCGAAATCATCGATGCGAAGGCCTCGATAGGCCTTGATCAGCTTGTGCAGCGAAGGGGGAGTATCGTCAGCCGGTTCAGGCTGCAGAAACAGCTTGATCGACTCGTCTGCGATCTCGTCGCCAATCACCTGCTTCTTGTCTTTACGCATGCCGCCTCCGGTCCACGGGGTCTCACGGGGGCGGCAGTTTACTCCTCGCAGGCGGCTCACTCAACGCGCCAGGGCGGCTTGCGACCAAGGTCGTACATCGCTATTCGGCCATACCGGGCGATTGTTCGGCACAAATAACAAAAGTGCTCGCGCCTGTAATGGCGCCTTCGTGTACAAGGAGCGTCCCGGCATGCAGCTTCCCCCTTTGTTTTCCGCATGGCGTCAGGCCTTGCGTCTGGGGTACGGAACCCGTGCATTGCGCGGTGACATCAGTGCCGGGCTGACGGTCGGCATCATCGCCATCCCGCTGGCGATGGCGCTGGCCATTGCCGTCGGCGTGGCGCCGCAACACGGCCTCTACACCGTACTGGTGGCTGCACCGCTGATCGCGCTGACCGGAGGTTCGCGCTTCAACGTTTCCGGACCGACTGCGGCCTTCGTGGTGATCTTGCTGCCAATTACCCAGCAGTTCGGCCTTGGCGGCCTGCTGCTGTGCACCATGCTCGCCGGCCTGATCCTGATCACACTCGGGTTGCTACGCGCCGGCCGCCTGATCGCCTTCATTCCCTACCCTGTCACCCTCGGCTTCACTGCGGGCATCGGCATCGTCATCGCCACCCTGCAGATCAAGGACCTGTTCGGCCTGACCCTGACCGAGCAACCGCAGCACTACGTCGAGCAGGTCAGCCTCTTGCTGCGCTCGTTGCCGGGCGCGCAGCTTGGTGACGCCGTGGTGGCTGCGATCTGCCTGGCGGTGTTGATCATCTGGCCGCGCTGGGTACCGAAAGTACCTGGCCACCTCGTGGCGCTGACCGTCGGCGCCCTGGCAGGCTTGCTGCTGGAATCGGTGGGACTGTCCGTCGCCACCCTGGGTGAACGCTTCAGCTACACGCTGGACGGCGTGACGCACCCGGGTATTCCACCGTTTCTGCCGGACTTCGCCTGGCCTTGGCTGTTGCCCGGTCCGGACGGCCAGCCGCTACAGCTGAGCTACGAGCTGTTCCGCCAGCTGCTCGCTCCGGCGTTTGCCATCGCCATGCTCGGCGCCATCGAATCGCTGCTCTGCGCCGTGGTCGCCGACGGCATGACCGGCAGCAACCATGAACCCAATGGCGAGCTGATCGGCCAGGGCCTGGGCAACCTGGTCGCGCCACTGTTCGGCGGCATCACCGCGACCGCGGCCATCGCCCGCAGCGCCACCAACGTCCGCGCCGGTGCCTTTTCGCCGCTGGCCTCGATGATCCATGCCGGCGTGGTGCTGGTCGCGATTCTCTGGCTGGCACCGCTGTTCAGCTATCTGCCGATGGCAGCCCTTGCAGCCTTGCTGGTGATGGTGGCGTGGAACATGAGCGAAGCGCCGCATGTCGTGCACGTCCTGCGCATTGCGCCGCGCAGCGACGTACTGGTGCTGCTGACCTGCCTGATTCTCACCGTGCTGTTCGACATGGTGCTGGCGGTGGGCGTCGGGCTGCTACTGGCGGCGGGGCTGTTCATCAAACGCATGAGCGAGCTGACCGACACCACAGCGCTATCGCGCGATCAACGACGGCTGCTGCAGGACATGCCCGAGCATGTCGCAACCTACGCGATCCGCGGACCACTGTTCTTCGGTGCGGCGGAAAAGGCACTGGGTGCACTGCGGCGCTTCAATCCAGAGGTCAAGGTGGTGATCGTCGACATCAGCGCGGTGCCGATGCTGGACATGACGGCACTGGCGGCGCTGGAGAACGTCCTGGTGGATTACCGGCGACTGGGCGTGACGCTGATCCTGAGCGGCAGTAATGCCCGCGTGCGCTTGAAGCTGCGCCGCGCGGGCATCCATCGACTGCAAGGGCATCTGCTCTATGTGCGCGACCTGAGCCAGGCCCGCGAAAAGGCGCTGCGCCTGCTACGCCCGGAGCCTGGGGCGGCTACCGGCTGAGCGACGCAGGATCAAGCGGCAGCGCAAATCGAGCCAGAGACGGTCAACCAGCATGCTTCTGCAGGTTGGCCATCATTTCCTTCAAGGCTTCCATGTTGTCGGCCGGGTGCGCCGCGTTCTCGAAATTACAGATCTGCTGCCACTGCGCGGCGACGTCCTCGGCATCGAAACCGGCCTTCGGGTCGAAACCGGCACCGAGACTGCGCTCCCAGCGCACCTTGCCCATCCAGCCGCCGCCCACTTCGAACAGGCCTGAGGTCTCCTGGCACTGCTCGCTGGCCAGATAGACCACCAGCGGGCTGACCAACTCCGGCTTGAGCTGCTCGAATACCTGCGGCGGAATCAGCCCCTCGGTCATCCGCGTGCCGCCGGTGGGCGCAATGGCGTTGACCAGCACATTGTTCTTGCGCCCTTCCAGCGCCAGCGTGCGAGTCAGTCCGTACAGCCCGAGCTTGGCCATGCCGTAATTGGACTGGCCGAAGTTGCCGTAGATACCGGAGGTCGACGCGGTGAAGATTACCCGTCCGTAGTTCTGCTCGCGCATATGCGGCCAGGCGGCACGGGTAACCTTGTAGGCACCTTCGACATGCACGCGATAAACCAGATCCCAGTCGGCGTCTTCCATCTTGTGGAAGGTCTTGTCGCGCAGGATGCCGGCGTTGTTGACCACCACATCGATGCGGCCGTAGGTGTCCAGAGCCTGCTGCACGATTCGGTCGCCATCGGTGACCGAATCATGATTGGCGATGGCCGTGCCGCCTGCCTGACGAATCTCTTCGACCACCCGATCGGCTGCCGAACTGTTGGCGCCCTCACCCTGGGTGCTGCCGCCCAGATCGTTGACCACAACCTTCGCACCGTGACGAGCGAACAACAGGGCATGCGCCCGGCCGAGCCCACCGCCGGCCCCGGTAACGATCACTACCTTGTCTTCGAAGCGGATGGCATCAGTCATGCGGAATTCCCTCGTTCTTGTTGGAATGAAAAAGTGCAGCGAGTTTCGATCAGGTGCCAGCGCGTCACAACCAACCGACCAGAAATGAATGCCTGGGCATAAGGGGCGGGGATGCGCCCCGGCGGAGGTACGCCCCCGCTGATCGAATTTCGATCATCTGAAGCGCGGCCGCGCCATCACGAGCCTGCAATGGCATGTACCCAAACAACTCACAGAGTTTTCCACAGCACCGGTGGATAAAGGAGCACGTGAAGCAACTGGCTGTGCCGCCCTACCTCAGCGACAAAAGTTTTGCAAAGCCTTCTACCATGCGGCCTGGAGTCGCATCCAAGATATTGAGTAAAAAATGAGCACTCTGCGCAAAGGCACGTGCCGCTTCGCTTGCAGACGTTGCTCCCAAGGTTATCCACAAAGGCGCACACAGCTCCCGGGGATAACAAAGCCCCCTTGCACATAGCCGAGTGCTATTGCGGCAATGCCAAGAATCTAAGGGAACTGAATCTATGCTCCCTTTAGCATTGAGCCATCGCTTCTCACGGAGAGTGCCCATGTCCAGCCTTAACCTGATCGAACGCCTGTTCGCCAATTACGCCTGTGCCGCCAGTGGCGCATTGGCCGAGCGCTAGCCGCACGGAACCCGCTTGGCCACTGGCGCGGCCCGGCGTACCCTTCCGCGAGCCCAACGAGCGGAGTAAACGATGACCTTGCGTTCCATTTGCGTTTTTTGCGGCGCCAGCCGCGGCACCAATCCGATCTATGAACAAGCTGCCCAGGACCTCGGCCGCACGCTGGCCGCCAATGGCATCCGTCTAATCTACGGCGGCGGAGCTGTCGGGCTGATGGGCGTGGTGGCAGACGCCACCATGGCTGCAGGCGGTGAGGTGATTGGAATAATCCCACAGAGCCTGAAAGATGCCGAGGTCGGCCATACCGGCCTCACTCGCCTTGAGGTGGTAGATGGGATGCACGCGCGCAAGGCGCGTATGGCAGAACTGGCGGATGCCTTTATCGCCCTGCCCGGCGGGCTGGGTACGCTGGAGGAGCTGTTCGAGGTCTGGACATGGGGTCAGCTCGGCTACCACCCCAAGCCGCTCGGGTTGCTGGATATCAATCATTTCTATAGCAAGCTCAGCCACTTCCTCGACCACCTCGTCGATGAGGGCTTCGTGCGGCCTCAACATAGGCAGATGCTGCAGCGTAGCGACCAGCCGCAGGCGCTCATCAAGTTGCTCGATGCCTGGCAGCCGCCGGCGCATAGTCGTTGGGATAAAACGGCGCCGCAGTAAATCCTGAAGACACCGATCAAAAAGCATCCAACTCGCCGCAGGCCGTACGTGATCAGGCCTGCAGCGTTGCGCCCCCATGTTATCCACATAGGAATGCACAGCTGGCGTGGATAAAGCTCTAGAGCGCTGGCAAAGCCGTCGCGAAAGTCGATTTTTTAGCCCTTTCGTGTCGCAGGAGAGCAAAAGCACAAATTTTGATCAACTGCTCGAAACTCTAGTGCCGCGGCGCCTATAGAAACTGTTACAGCCGTTATCCACAGGACGACACACAACTATCGTGGATAAGCACTCAAACGAACGAATCAATCGGCTCACACTCACAACCTTTAGGTTCGATGATGCGGGAGGCTTATACATGCACCAGTTGAGATGTCTTCGCCATGTGCCGTTACGCCAGGGAACTGACTCATGAGCTGGCTCGCCCTGACGCTGGTGGCATTCGTCTGCTTCGTGCTGGTTTTCTTCATCAAGAATCGCCAGCTGAACCATCCCGCCCTGCAGTACCCCTACAGCCTGAAGGTCCCGTTGTTCTCTCCAGCAGAGCGCGAGCTGCTGGACATGCTGGAACGGACATTCGCTGAGCGCTACCTCATCCTGGCGAAGGTAAGCGTCGCCGATGTCGTCGAGATCACGGCGGTGCCTCGGCGCGCCTACTGGTACCAAGCCCACAACCGCATCGCTGCGACGCGCTTTGACTTCCTGCTATGCGAGAAGAACGATCTGACACCGGTTTGCGTGATCAATCTGGACGATCCGGAAGCCGAGCAGGATTTCGTCGATCGCCTCTGTGAAACCGTCCGCTTGCCTCAGGTGCGCCTGACGGCACAGGCAGCCCGATCCTATACGGATGTCCGCGAGGCCATCGAGTCCGCCCTTCGCCATTGATCGACCACTGGTGGGAATGACCGCGGTAGCGGGTGGTCACAAGGCTGCATGACGTATCCACGATATGCAGTACCGCTGCGGTATCAGACCGCAAATCGACCACCGGCTACGAGTGACAGCATGAAATACGCCCTCCCCCTACTTCTCTCCCTCACCCCGCTCGCCGCACTGGCGGATGACCAAGTCTGCCAGAAGACCGACGAAGCCCAGATCAGCGCCTTGTTCGACCGCTGGAATGCCGATGTGCAATCGGGCGAACCGCAACGGGTCGTGGAAAACTATGCGCCTGATTCAATGCTGTTGCCGACGGTGTCCAACACCCCAAGGCAGACGCCGGAAGCCAAGCTGGATTACTTCGAGCATTTCCTGGCGCTGAAACCGAAAGGTGAGATTGTCGAACGGATGATCATGATCGATTGCAACAGCGCGCTCGACACCGGGCTCTACAGCTTCAAGCTGGGCGATGGCAACACAGTCCCAGCGCGCTATACCTTCACCTACAAGTGGTTCGATGACGCCGGCCAGTGGCTTATCACCAGCCATCACTCATCGGCGATGCCGCAACCGGCGCCGTCGCAAAAGCTGCCTTGAGTGGAAGTCTGAACGCTCTCCACCACGGCGCTGCCGGCAGCCGCAGCGGCCGTCCAAACCTGACAGCGAATGCACCGACGCCGGCCCTGCGAGCAAATCTTCATCACAACAAGCTTGCGCCCGGTCTGGCGTGCTCGATACTGCAAACTGGCACGCCGTACTCGGACTGGACCCATATGTCTCTCAAACCGCTGCTGTCGCGCCTGTTCGAGCTGGTAAGCCGGCTGATTCGCCGTTACCCGGGCACTGTGGCGCTGTTCGGGTTCGCATCCGGCGTCGCCAGCTTCGTTCTGGTGGAACGCCATGCCGGTCTGGCCAAGGTCGTTGCCCTGGTGATGCTCGTCAGTTGGCTCTGGCTGGTCCTCGAATCCAGCCTGCGCCGCGCCCTGCAGCGCTGGTTCGGCTGGCAGATACCGCCACCGCTGCTGCGCTACGCGACGCAGATGGTGCATCAGGAAAGCCTGTTCTTCATCATTCCGTTCTTCGCCATCACCACCACCTGGAACAGCGGCCAGGCCCTTTTCACCGGGCTGCTTGGCGTGGCGGCACTCGTTTCGCTGATTGATCCGCTGTATTACCGATGGCTGGCGCCGCGACGCTGGGTCTATCTCGGTTTTCATGCGCTGACGCTGTTCGCCGTGCTGCTGACCGCGCTGCCGATCATCTTTCATCTGTCTACCCCGCAGAGTTATCAGCTGGCGCTGGTAATCGCCGTGGTTCTGGCGCTGCCAAGCCTCAGTGGCTTGTTCCCGCGCGGGAACTGGCGCACGGTGCCCGGCATCGCGCTCCTGGCTATCGCGCTTGCCGGTGCAGGCTGGCTTGGCCGAACCTGGGTGCCGCCGGCCACGCTTTGGCTTACCGACGTCGCGGTGACCATGAGTCTCGACGATCGCCAGCGCAAACCCGGCAAGGGCCTGCGCGAACTCAGTAGTGCGGAGCTGCAGGCCAATGGCCTTTACGCCTACACCGCGATCAATGCACCCCGCGGCCTGAAAGAGCGGATCTACCATGAGTGGACGCATAACGGTCGACGCGTCGATCGAATCGCGCTGGACATCAGCGGCGGCCGCGAAGCCGGCTATCGTGCCTGGACCCACAAGCGTAACTTTCCGGCAGAGCCCTCCGGCCGCTGGCGTGTGCGCGTCGTCACCGAGGCAGGCCAGATGATCGGGATGCTGCGCTTCCGCGTCACCGACTAGCGAACCTCGGCTGCCCACAATCACTCCATATCAGAACAAATGCAGCGTGGAGAACGACATGGAGTGGTGGGCGATCATTTCCAGCACCGTCGCCTCGGAGTTTTCCGACATCACCGACCTGGAAGATGCGACACGGGTCAGCAGCCGCCTGCTGATCGCATCGGTTCTGGGTGGCTTGCTCGGTTACGAGCGCGAACGCCGGCGCAAGGCAGCGGGCCTGCGCACCCACATGCTGGTGGCGCTCGGGGCCGCTCTGTTCGTGCTGGTGCCGGTGCAGGCCGGAATGACCCCGGAAGACATTTCGCGCGTGATTCAAGGGCTGGTAACCGGCATCGGTTTTCTCGGCGCTGGGACTATCCTCAAAGGCAACACCGCGGAGGACGTCAAAGGGCTGACCACCGCCGCCGGCATCTGGCTCACTGCTGCGATCGGTGTGGCCGTCGGCCTTGGACACGAAGCCACCGCCGTACTGAGCACGTTGCTGGCCCTGGCCATCTTCGTACTGATGCCACGCCTGGAGCGTCACACGGCACTGCGCGCCGCACGCAAGCACCGTCAGGCTGGTCGCTCGCCATAGCAGACTGCGGATCGATGATCCTGGGGGAAAACATGCGCAGCGTTCTGGCTCTCTGCTTAGGTTTCGGTCTGCTTGCACTGACCGGTTGCAGCGAAACCGCAAAGCTCCCGGTGGAGTCCGGCTATGGTCCTGCGCCGACACTGCCGGAGCCGAACCGGACCCTGTTGCCGACAGTGCATATCGCCCCGGCCAAAGGCTGGCCGCAGGGTGGAAAGCCACAAGCAGCGCCAGGTTTGCGCGTAGACGCTTTTGCCAGCGGCCTGGACCACCCTCGCTGGCTTCATGTCCTGCCCAATGGCGATGTGCTGGTAGCCGAGAGTGATGCGCCACCCAAGGAGCAGAGTCAGGGCCTGCGCGGCTGGGTCGCCAGGAAAGTCATGGCGCGCGCCGGCTCAGGTGGCCCCAGCGCCAACCGCATCACCCTGTTGCGCGACGGCGATGGCGACGGCGTACCGGAGCAGCGATCCGTTTTTCTGGACAACCTCAACTCCCCTTTCGGCATGGCGTTGGTCGGTAACGATTTCTACGTAGCCAACACCGATGCGCTCCTTCGTTTCCCGTATGAGCAAGGCGCAATCCGCATCACCGCTAGCGGCGAGAAGGTGATCGATCTACCTGCCGGGCCGATCAATCACCACTGGACCAAGAATGTCGTCGCCAGACCGGACGGATCGCGCTTGTACGTCACCAGCGGCTCGAACAGCAACGTAGCCGAGAACGGCATGCAGGCCGAAGAGAACCGCGCGGCGATTCTGGAAGTCGACCCGCAGCGCAAGACCATGCGCCTGTTCGCATCAGGCCTGCGCAATCCCAACGGGCTGGCCTGGCAGCCTGAGAGCGGCTCGCTGTGGACGACCGTCAACGAACGCGACGAGATCGGCAGCGATCTGGTACCCGACTACATGACGTCGGTCCGGGACGGCGGATTCTATGGCTGGCCGTACAGCTACTTCGGCCAGCACGTCGACACGCGCGTGAAACCTCAGCGCCCGGATCTGGTCGAGCGCGCCCTGGTACCGGACTACGCCCTCGGTGCACACACCGCTTCGCTCGGCCTGGCGTTCTATGAAGGGAGCTTGCTACCGCAGCGCTACAGAAATGGTGCCTTCGTCGGTCAGCATGGCTCTTGGAACCGCAGGCCGCGCAGCGGTTACAAGGTGGTCTTCGTCCCCTTCCGCGACGGCATGCCCGACGGCCAGGCAGAAGATGTGCTGACCGGCTTCGTCAACGAGGCGGGCGAAGCTCTGGGCAGACCGGTTGGGGTTGCAGTTGACCGGACAGGCGCACTGCTGGTTGCAGATGACGTGGGCAACGTCATCTGGCGCGTACGCCCGACTGAACAGTGACTGACGACCCTATGCGCCAGGCTGGCCGATCTGAGGGCTAACCCCGTACGGATTGAACCTTGCCGGCCGCCATGTGGCCATAAAAGGTACGTCTATCCGTTCCGAGGGCTTCCAAATGTTCAATCGCACCATTTACGCCATCGTCCCGACATTGTTGCTCGTCGGCTGTTCCGGCAACGTACAGAACCCGCTGGACCGGATCACGTTCCGTGATGAACCTCTGGTTCGCGATGTGGAAAACGGTATGTCCCAGGCACGGGTGCTGACGATCGGCGGCGAGCCCTCCAGGACCAGTGCTCGAACCGCAATGCCCGGCCTCTGCCACGACTACATTCTCAATCATGACGGCAAGCAGCAGCCCTACTACGTCAGCTTCGATGGAACAGGGCGGGTGGACGGCCAGGGTTTCCTGACCTGCAAGCAGCTCGAAGAAAACCAGGTCAATAATCGCGGTTGACCAGAAAGCAGCGTCGCGAGCGCGTCAGAGCTCCGCGCCCGCTAGAAAGGAGACCGCCATGCCACGTGGGGACAAAACCAAGTACACCGACACACAACAGCGTAAGGCCGAGCACATCGAGCAAAGCTACGAAGAACGTGGCGTACCCGAGAAGGAGGCCGAAGCACGCGCCTGGGCCACGGTCAACAAACAATCCGGTGGCGGCGAACGCAAGGGCGGTTCTGGCAAAAGCAAGAGCGAGACGGCCAAACGCGCCGACCGCAAGGATTCGGCCCATCGCGCCGCCGATGCGCGCAAGAGCAAGTCGCCCAACAAGGGCTCAGCGCGCAGCTCGAAGTCATCCAGTACAAGTCTTACCGATATGACCCGCGACCAGCTAATGGACAAGGCCCGCGAGCGTGACATTCGCGGCCGCTCGAAGATGCGTAAGGATGAGCTACTGAAGGCTCTCAGCTGAGATACAACCATGACCAATCAGCAGCCGCCGTCACCCAGCAATCCCAAACGTGAAGACCCGGACAAGCCGGTGCCGATCGACGATCATGCCCCCGGCCAATCGCAGCCAGAATCTCCGCCGCCGGAAAACGTCGCCGGCTAAACTTTTCGCCGGCATCCCGATCTCAAATGGCGAACCGTGAAGAACCGCGACAGCGGCCAAACCAGACCAGGAGATGGCGATGAGTTATGTACAACTGAGCGACAAACAGAGCCTGCGTGAACGGGCCCGCCAACATGTCGAGAATGGCGCCGTCACCGAGAGCTATTCCGCCGACCGCGAAGTCGTGATCAATCTGCTCAACGAAGCACTGGCGACCGAGCTGGTCTGCTACCTGCGCTACAAGCGCCACTACTACATGGCCACCGGCCTCAAATCCAGCGTAGCCGCCGCCGAATTCCTCGAGCACGCCAACGAGGAACAGGAACACGCCGACCGGCTCGCCGAGCGTATCGTGCAACTCGGTGGCGCACCCGATTTCAATCCGGACAACCTCACCGAGCGCGCTCACGCGCAATATGCCGAAGGCAACGGCCTGCGTGACATGGTCTTCGAGAACCTGGTCGCCGAGCGCATTGCGATCGATAGCTACCGCGAGATCGTCCAGTACATCGGTGACAAGGACCCAACGACTCGCCGCATCTTCGAGGACATCCTTGCTCAGGAAGAAGAGCACGCCGACGATCTGGCGGGCCTGCTTGACGGCATGAACTGACCGGCTGCACAGCGGAGCGCTTAACGCTCCAGTACCGGCGTATAAACGGTTGAAACAGAGATAAAAAAAGGCCACCCGAGGGTGGCCTTAAATTTAGGAAGAGAGGTACAGCTTAGCCGGCTGCCACCGGACGCATGTAGGAGATCGGTGCGGTCTGCGGGTCATCGAAGGTCACCAGTTCCCACGCATCCTTTTGTTCCATCAGGGTACGTAGTAAGCGGTTGTTCAACGCGTGTCCGGATTTATAGCCGCGGAATTCGCCGATCAGACTGGTGCCCAGCAAGTACAGATCACCGATGGCATCGAGAATCTTGTGCTTCACGAATTCGTCTTCATAACGCAGACCGTCTTCGTTGAGCACACTGGTTTCGTCCACCACGATGGCGTTCTCAACACTGCCGCCGAGCGCCAGATTGTGCGAGCGGAGGAACTCGATGTCGCGCATGAACCCGAAGGTACGTGCACGGCTGACTTCCTTGACGAAGGAAGTGCTCGAGAAATCCACACTGGCAGTCTGGGTGCGACCCTTGAAAACCGGGTGATCGAAATCGATCTCGAAGCTCACCTTGAAGCCGTCGAAGGGCAGGAAGGTAGCGCGCTTGTCACCCTCCTCGACCGTCACTTCACGCTTGATACGGATGAACTTCTTGTGGGCGTCCTGCTCCTGCAGGCCGGCGGATTGAATCAGGAATACGAATGGCCCGGCGCTGCCGTCCATGATCGGCACTTCCGACGCGGAGAGTTCGACGTAGGCATTGTCGATCCCCAGGCCGGCCATTGCCGACAGCAGATGCTCCACTGTGTCGACCTTGACGTCACCATTGACCAGCGTCGTGGACATGGTGGTTTCGCCAACGTTCTCGGCCCGCGCGGGAATCTCCACGGGCGGGTTGAGGTCGGTGCGACAGAACACGATTCCGGTGTCCACCGGTGCCGGTTTCAGGGTGAGATAAACCTTCTCTCCCGAATGCAAGCCGACGCCGGTGGCGCGAATGATGTTCTTCAGGGTGCGTTGTCTGATCATGGCCTTTTGCTTCGCTATAGCACTAGTTGCGAATAGTTTTCAACAATTGGGGGCGATAATAGCAGAAGCCCACTTTGCTGAACACCAATCACAACAATACTCCTGATAACTTCAATCAATCGGCCTGACGACGCAGAAACGCAGGAATATCCAGATAATCCAGATCTTCCTGAGGGTTCAGCTTGGCTGCAGTAGCAGCTGCATGCGCCTGATTACGCATCACGGTCGGGCGCTCCAGGTCCCGATAGTTCACTGCGGCCTGCTCATGCTGACGCGGGGCCGGAGCGGCGGAAGTGGCAACGGTGGTCTGCACGGTATTGTCGACGACCTTGACCGGCTTTTCGTTGCGCGGGCCGAGACCGGTGGCGACAACGGTGACATGCAGCTCATCGGCCATGTCCGGATCGATGACAGCACCGACCTTGACGGTGGCTTCATCGGACGCGAAGGCTTCGATGATTTCACCCACTGCGGCGTATTCGCCCAGCGACAGGTCCAGACCAGCCGTGATATTGACCAGAATGCCACGTGCGCCCTGCAGGTTGACGTCTTCCAGCAGCGGGTTGCGGATAGCGGCTTCGGTCGCTTCGCGAGCACGGTTGGGGCCGGTCGAGCAACCGGTGCCCATCATCGCCATGCCCATTTCGCCCATGACAGTTTTCACGTCAGCGAAGTCGACGTTCATCAGGCCTGGACGCTGCATGATGTCGGAGATGCCACGGACCGCACCAGCCAGCACGTCGTCCGCCTTGGCGAAGGCTGCCAGCAGGCTGGCGTCCTTGCCGAGAATGGTCAGCAGCTTCTCGTTGGGAATGGTGATCAGCGAGTCAACACACTCGGACAGCGCACGGATGCCCTCATCGGCAACCTGCATGCGGCGACGGCCTTCGAAGGGGAACGGACGGGTGACCACGGCCACGGTCAGGATGCCCATTTCCTTGGCGACCGAAGCGATGATCGGGGCAGCACCGGTACCGGTACCGCCGCCCATGCCGGTGGTGATGAACACCATGTCCGCACCTTCCAGCACTTCGGCGATGCGCTCACGGTCTTCCATCGCGGCCTGGCGGCCGATGTCAGGATTGGTACCAGCGCCGAGGCCCTTGGTGATGGCGGAGCCGAGCTGCAGCACGGTGCGCGCTTCGACCTTCTTCAGCGCCTGGGCGTCGGTGTTGGCGCAGATGAATTCGACGCCTTCGACGTTGTTGCGAACCATATGGTTCACGGCATTGCCGCCACCGCCACCGACACCGATGACCTTGATGACTGCACTTTGCGGGGTATGATCTACGAGTTCGAACATTTCCCTCTCTCCTTCCAGCTTTCTAGTTTTGGTTTTACAGCGCACTGCTTAAAAATTGCCCTGAATCCAGCCTTTGAGCCGATCCAGAACAGATGTCTTTGATTCTTCGGCGAAACTGCCGATACCGGGTACGGGAATGCCGTCGGCCTGCTTGTGCAGTCCGTACAACAGCAGGCCCACGCCGGTCGAATAGATTGGGTTACGTACTACGTCGCTCAGTCCCTTGACGCTGTGCGGCACGCCAAGGCGCACCGGCATGTGAAAGATTTCCTCGGCCAGGTCGACGGCTCCTTCCATCTTCGCTGTACCGCCGGTGAGAACGATCCCGGCCGGGACCAGATCCTCATAACCGCTGCGCCGCAGTTCGGCCTGGATCAGGGTGAAGAGCTCGTCATAACGTGGCTCAACGACCTCTGCCAGAGCCTGCCGCGAGAGTTCGCGCGGCGGGCGATCGCCTACGCTGGGGACCTTGATGGTCTCGCCCGCGCCGGCCAGCTTGGCAAGCGCGCAAGCATAGCGAATCTTGATCTCCTCGGCATACTGGGTCGGGGTACGCAGAGCCATGGCGATGTCATTGGTGACCTGGTCGCCAGCAATCGGGATGACCGCCGTGTGGCGGATCGCGCCTTCGGTGAAGATGCAGATATCGGTGGTGCCACCGCCGATATCCACCAGGCAGACGCCCAGCTCTTTCTCGTCATCGGTCAGCACGGCATGCGCCGAAGCCAACTGTTCGAGAATGATGTCGTCGACCTCGAGGCCGCAGCGACGCACGCACTTCTCGACATTCTGCGCGGCGTTCACCGCACAGGTGACCACGTGGACTTTGGCTTCCAGACGCACGCCGGACATGCCCAGGGGCTCACGTACGCCTTCCTGATTGTCGATCACATAATCCTGCGGCAGGGTGTGCAGCACACGCTGGTCGGCGGGGATTGCCACGGCCTGGGCGGCATCGAGGACGCGTTCCAGGTCGGCGCTGCTGACCTCGCGATCACGGATCGCCACGATGCCGTGGGAGTTCAGACTGCGGATATGGTTACCGGCCAGACCGACAAAGGCCGAATGGATACGGCAGCCAGCCATCAGCTGGGCTTCTTCGATAGCGCGCTGGATCGACTGAACGGTGGACTCGATATTGACCACTACGCCCTTCTTCAAACCGCGTGAAGGATGGGTACCGATACCCACGATCTCCAGCTCGCCGTCCGCGGTCACTTCACCCACCAGTGCCACTACCTTGGAGGTGCCAATGTCCAGGCCGACGATCATCTTGCCGCTTTGCACGCTCGACATGTGTTTCATTCCTCAATTCCTCGCAGCGACGGTCGTATCCGTCGCAGTCGGGACCGGCTCATGCCAGGCGACGGCCAGGCCGTTCGCGTAGCGCAGATCGATCCGTGCGATTTTCTCGCTTTCCTGCTCCAGTGCCTTTTGATAGATGGCAGTGAAACGACGCATTTTTTCTACAACCTGGTCCCTGCCCAACAGCAACTCGATGCCCTGGTTGGTGGTCAGAAACCAGCTCCCGCGCTCACGCAACTCGAGACGGGAGATGGAGAACCCCAGCGGACGCAGCATCTGGCTGAGCATCTGGTACTGCTGCATGACCCGCTGCTGGGCCCGCTTCGGACCATATAAATGTGGCAAGTGTTCATATCGGCTCAGGTCATCCGGCGAGAAAGCCTGTCCTTTATTGTTAAGCAATGCTTCACCGCCCCAACGGGCGATCGGCAATTGCTCATCCAGACGCACCATCACCTGGTCCGGCCAGACGCGGCGAACTTCGACATGAGCGATCCATGGCATCTGTTCGAGTTGGTGACGCATGCCGTTCAGATCAACCTTGAAGAAGCTCTGCTCGACGAAAGGCGCGATGCGCTGCTGGACCGCCTCACGACTGACATAGCCCAGCTCGCCCTGCACGCTGACCTTGGCGATCGGCCGATCGGCGTAGGGCAGCAGGCGCTCACCCAGCTCGTACAAACCGACCGCCAGCCCGACCAGCAGCACCGGCCAGACGAAACGCTTAAGCCCGGCGAAGTTCAGCTTTGGCAGGCGCTGCGACAGCGGCTGCGGTTGCACCAGGCGGCTCGCACCCCGTTGCGCGGGCTTGCGTGAAGCGCGGCCGCTAGCGGGTTGCGAATGGCGCAGCGTGGCGATCATGGCTAGCTCCCCGCCTCGAGGCTGTCATCGAGAATGCTCAGAACCAGCTGCTGGAAATCCAGCCCAGCAGCGCGTGCCGCCATCGGCACCAGGCTGTGATCGGTCATGCCGGGCACGGTATTCACTTCCAGCAGCCAGAAATTTCCGGCGGCGTCCTGCATGACATCGACCCGCGCCCAACCGCGGATACCGACCGCCTCACAGGCGCGGGCCGAGAGAGCCTTGAGCTCGTCTTCACGCGCGGCGTCCAGGCCGCAGGGAATCCGGTATTGGGTATCGGACGCGAGGTACTTGGCGTCGTAGTCGTAGAAGCTGTGCGGTGTGCCCAGGCCAATCGGCGGCAGCACCTGGCCATGCAACACGGCCACGGTGAACTCCGGGCCCTGGATCCACTGCTCGACCAGCACTTGCGAGTCGTAGCTACTGGCAGCACGCCACGCGTCAATCAGTTCGGCGAGTGCACCAACCTTGGCCATGCCAATGCTCGAGCCTTCATGCGCCGGCTTGACGATCAGTGGAAAGCCGAGCGTTTCGGCCGCAGCCCGGCAATCGCCCTCGCTAGCCAGCACGGCATGTTGCGGCGTTGGCAGGCCAAGGCTCTGCCAGACCTGTTTGGTGCGCAGCTTGTCCATGGCCAGCGCCGAGGCCAGGATGCCGCTGCCGGTGTAGGGAATGCCCGCGCACTCCAGCAGTCCCTGCATGCTGCCGTCCTCACCGCCACGGCCGTGCAGGACGATGAAGGCACGATCGATCGGTTCGTTGCTCAGGCGCTGCAGCAGATCGTCACCCGCATCGATGCCAAAGGCGTCCACACCTGCTTCCTGCAAGGCGGCAAGCACTGCGGCGCCGGATTTCAGGGAGACTTCGCGTTCGGCGCTCTTGCCGCCGAAGAGTACGGCGACGCGGCCGAACGTTTTCGGATCACGAATCGAATGCAGGGCGCTCATTGGGGTTTCCTCGTGGAGCCATCGCCACCGAACAGCGGGCTTCTCAGCAGTTGCGGCGCCAGTCCGCCGATATCGCCGGCGCCCTGGCAGAGCAGGATGTCGCCAGCGCGCAGCAGCGGCTTGACCAGCGGCGCCAGGTCGACGCCACGCTCGACATAGATCGGATCGAGCTGCCCGCGCTGGCGGATGCTGTGGCACAGCTGGCGGCTGTCGGCGCCGGGAATCGGGTCTTCACCGGCCGGGTAGACCTCCATCAGCAGCAGCACGTTGGATTCGCCCAGTACCTGCACGAAATCGTCGTAGAGGTCACGAGTACGGCTGTAACGATGAGGCTGGTAGACCATCACCAGGCGCCGCTCCGGCCAGCCGCCACGTACGGCCTTGATCACCGCAGCCACCTCACGCGGATGGTGGCCGTAGTCGTCGACCAGCATCACGCTGCCATTCTCGACCGGCAGGTCACCATAGACCTGAAAGCGACGGCCGACGCCAGCGAACTCGGCCAGGCCCTGGATGATGGCCTCGTCGTCGATGCCTTCGTCGGTGGCAATGGCGATCGTCGCCAGGGCGTTGAGCACGTTGTGATTGCCAGGCATGTGCACCGACACGTCCAGCGGCTCGCAGCCGTCGCGCAGCACGGTGAAGTAGGTACGCATGCCTTCCTGGCGAACGTTGATGGCGCGCACGTCCGCATCTTCGCTGAAACCGTAGGTAGTGGTGGGCCGGCCGATCTGCGGAATGATCTCGCGCACCACCGGATCGTCGACACAAAGCACGGCCAGCCCGTAGAACGGCAGGTTGTGCAGGAACTCGACGAAGGTCTTCTTCAGCTTGCCGAAGTCGCCGCCATAGGTGCTCATATGGTCGGCGTCGATGTTGGTCACCACCGCCACCATCGGCTGCAGGTGGAGGAAGCTGGCATCGCTCTCGTCCGCCTCGGCGATAAGGTAACGGCTGCTACCCAGCTGGGCGTTGGTCCCGGCCGCGGTCAGGCGACCGCCGATGACGAAGGTTGGATCAAGCCCGCCGGCAGCAAATACCGAAGCCAGCAGGCTGGTAGTGGTGGTCTTGCCATGAGTGCCGGCAACGGCAATGCCGTGGCGATAGCGCATCAGCTCGGCCAGCATCTCCGCGCGCGGTACGACCGGGATGCGCTGCTCGAGCGCCAGGGCGACTTCCGGGTTGGCCGAGTTGACGGCGCTGGACACTACCAGCACGTCAGCGCCAGCGACATTACCGGCCTGATGGCCGATGAAGATCTGCGCCCCGAAACTCTGCAGGCGGTCGGTACTGGCAGATTCCTTGAGATCGGAACCGGAAACCTCGTAGCCGAGATTGAGCAACACCTCGGCGATGCCGCACATGCCAACCCCGCCGATACCGACGAAGTGGATGCGGCGAATGCGGCGCATGCGGCGTACTTCCGCTTTCACCGCGGCGGGAGACTTAGCCATGGGCCACCTCCAGGCAGATTTCGACCACGCTGCGGGTGGCGTCGGGCCGGGCCAGGCGGCGCGCAGTGGCCCCCATGGCCTTGAGTTTTTCCGGCTGCATCATTACCTCGGTCAGCTGAGCGGCGAGCGCGGCCGCATCAGTCTTGGCTTGTGGCAGAAGAACGGCAGCGCCCTCCTTCGCCAGATATTCGGCATTGCGTGTCTGGTGATCGTCGATCGCGTGGGGCAACGGCACCAGGAACGACGGCAGGCCAGCGGCGGCCAGCTCGCAGACGGTGAGCGCACCGGCACGGCAGATCACCAGATCGGCCCAGGCATAGGCGCGCGCCATATCCTTGATGAAAGGTGCGACCTCGGCCTCGACCGCAGCTTCTGCGTAGCGCTGCGTAGTCAGCTCGGCGTGCTGCTTCCCGGCCTGATGGAACACTTCCGGACGCAGCTCCACCGGCAGTTGGGCCAACGCGGCAGGCAACAGCTTGTTCAACGGTTCGGCACCCAGGCTGCCGCCCAGCACCAACAGACGGGGCCGGCGACCAATAAGGGTGTCGCGAGGGGTTTCCAGAAAAAGCTCTTCACGTACAGGATTGCCGGTGGTGCGGCGCTTGGCGCTGGCCTTGAAGGTATCCGGAAAGGCTTCGCAGACACGACTCGCCAGCGGCACCAGGCTGCGGTTGGCGGTGCCGGCCACCGCGTTCTGCTCGTGAATCACCAGTGGCACACCGGCCAGCTTGGCCGCCAGACCACCCGGACCGGTGACGTAGCCGCCCAGCCCCAGCACGCACACCGGACGCAGCTCGCGAATAATGCGGCGAGCCTGGAACAGCGAGCGGACCAGCTGCAGCGGTGCCTTGATCAGCGAGGCGAGGTTCTTGCCGCGCAAGCCGCTGATCTGAATCAGATGCAGTGGCAGCCCCGCGGCCGGGACCAGCTCGTTTTCGATGCCGCGTGGGGTGCCGAGCCAATGCACGGAATAGCCACGCGCCTGGAACTCGCGCGCGCAGGCCAGTGCCGGGAAGACGTGACCACCGGTGCCGCCCGCCATGATCAGCACATTAGCGGCCATGAGCGACCTCCTTGCTCGGCGGCTCGGCAAAATCCGCTTCATCGAACTCGGTGTCCTCGCTGCCGAGCACGGTGCGACTCTCCCACTCGATACGCAGCAGCAGCGCCATGCTGGCGCAGGTCACCACCAGCGAACTACCGCCGTAGCTGAGGAATGGCAGCGTCAGGCCCTTGGTCGGTAGCAGGCCGACATTCACCCCGACATTGATGAGGAACTGACCGAGCCAGAGGAACGCCAGGCCCCAGGCGACATAGGCGGCGAAGAACTGTCGGGCCTTCTCTGCCCAGAGGCCGATGTAGAGGGCTCGCACGCCGACGAAGGCAAACAGGGCGATGGTCGCCAGCGCACCGACCATGCCCAGCTCCTCGGCCAGCACCGAGAAGACGAAGTCGGTATGCGCTTCCGGCAGGTAGAACTGCTTCTGCACGCTGTTACCGAGGCCGACGCCGAACCACTCGCCACGCCCGAAGGCGATCAGCGCCTGGGTCAGCTGGTAGCCGGCACCGTACTGATCGGCCCAGGGGTCAGTGAAGGTGATCAGACGCTGCAGGCGATACTCCTGGGTCTGCACCAGCACTACCACCGCTCCGACCGCGGCGATCACCAGCAGGCTGAAGCGGATCATGCCTACGCCACCAAGAAACAGCATGGCCACTGCAGCGCCCATCATCACCACCGTGGCGCCGAAGTCCGGCTCCATCAGTAGCAGGAACGCCATCGGCAGCAGCACCAGGAACGGCTTGGCGAAGCCCCACAGGCTCTCGCGAACTTCCTCCTGGCGACGCACCAGATATCCGGCCAGGTAGATCACCACGAAAACCTTGGCCAGTTCTGACGGTTGCACGTTGAATGCACCGAAACCGATCCAGCGCATGGAGCCGTTCACCTCGCGGCCGATCCCTGGCAGCAGCACCAGGATCAACAGCCCGAATGCCGCCAGCAACAGCATCCAGTCCAGCCGCTGCCAGACCGAAAGCGGCACGAGCAACATCGCGGCAGCGGCACCGAGGCCGAGCAGCACATAGATCAGGTGACGAATCATGTGGTACAGCGGACTGCCGGAATTGACCGCGGCGACCTCGGAGGAAGCCGAGGTGATCATCACCAGCCCCAGACCGAGCAACGCCAGGCAACCGGCAAGCATGGGGAAGTCCAGATCCACGCCACGGCGGCCAAACAAGGGTGAAGGTGCGTTGCGCAGGAAGGCGAGCATCAGCTGAGCGCCTCCACCGCAGCGGCAAACAAACGGCCGCGCTCTTCGAAATTCTTGAACATGTCCAGGCTGGCACAAGCCGGCGAGAGCAGTACCGCATCGCCCGCCTCGGCGCAGTCGGCGGCACGCCGCACCGCTTCTTCCAGACTGGCCACATGCAGTAGCGTCGTCGCATCGTCCAGCGTGTCGGCCAGACGCTGCGCGTCGCGGCCGAGCAACACCACGGCACGGCAGTAACGTGCGACCGGTGCGCGCAATCCTGAGAAATCCGCACCCTTGCCGTCGCCACCGGCAATCAGCACCAGCTTGCCGTCGATATCGGCGCCCAGGCCTTCGATCGCGGCCAGCGCCGCGCCGACATTGGTCGCCTTGGAATCGTCGTAGTAGCTGACGTCGCCACGCTGTCCCACCCATTGGCAGCGGTGCGGCAACCCGGTGAACCGACGCAGGGTTTCGAGCATTGGCGCGAACGGCAGACCAACCGCATGCCCCAGCGCCAGCGCGGCCAGCGCGTTGGATTGATTGTGCGCGCCACGCATCTTCAGTTCGCGAACCGGCATCAGCGCTTCGAACTGGAATGCCAGGTACTTTTCGCCCTTCTCTTCGAACAGTCCGAAGCCCTTGAAATCAGGCTTGCCAAGGCCGAACGTCCAGGTAGGCACTTCGTCGCCTATCAGTGGACGGCTAAGGCGATCGTCGCGATTGACCACCACCTGCCGAGCGCCGCGGAAGATCCGATGCTTGGCCTGATGGTAAGCCGGCAGCCCGCTGTAGCGATCCATGTGGTCTTCGCTGATATTCAGGCAGGTCGCCACCTCAGCGTTGAGCTGCCCGGTGGTTTCCAACTGGAAGCTGGACAGTTCCAGGACATAGAGTTCGACATCATCAGCAAGCAGGTCGAGTGCCGGTGTACCGAGGTTACCGCCGACCGCCACCTTGCGGCCGGCCGCTGCGGCCATCTCGCCGACCAGCGTGGTCACAGTGCTCTTGGCATTGGAACCGGTGATCGCAATGATCGGGGCTTTGGCTTCGCGGGCGAACAGTTCGATATCGCCTGACAGCTTGACGCCGCGGGCGGCCGCTTCCTGCAGTGCCGGAGTGCTGACCGCGAGCCCCGGGCTCACCAGCAACTCGCTGGCAGCGCAGAGGAACTCTACATCCAGCTCGCCACAGCGCACCTGCACGTCCGGGTATTCGGCCTTGAGCGTCGCCAGTTCCGGTGGGTTCGCACGAGTATCGGCAACGGCAAACGGCAGGCCGCGGCGCGCCAGATGGCGTACCAGGGACATGCCGCTCTTGCCGAGGCCGACAACGATGCGGAACTGGTCGGAAGCGATGAGCACTCTTGATTACCTCAACTTCAGGGTGGCGAGGCCAACGAGCACCAGAATCACGGTAATGATCCAGAAGCGCACGATTACCCGAGGTTCGGGCCAGCCTTTGAGTTCGAAATGGTGATGGATCGGCGCCATGCGGAACACACGCTTGCCGGTCAGCTTGAAGCTGGCGACCTGGATCATCACCGACAGGGTTTCCATCACGAACACACCGCCCATGATGAACAGCACCACTTCCTGGCGAACGATCACCGCAATGGTGCCCAACGCGGCGCCCAGCGCCAGTGCGCCGACATCGCCCATGAAAACCTGTGCCGGATAGGTGTTGAACCAGAGGAAGCCAAGGCCGGCACCGATCAGCGCGCCGCAGAACACGATCAGTTCGCCAGCGCCCGGGATATACGGGATCAACAGGTACTCGGCGAAATTCACGTTGCCGGACAGATAGCAGAAGATGCCCAGGCCGCCGCCGACCATCACCGTCGGCATGATCGCCAGACCATCCAGTCCGTCGGTGAGATTGACCGCATTGCTCGAACCGACGATGACGAAATAGGTCAGCACCACGAAGCCGATTCCCAGCGGGATCTCGATATTCTTCAGCAGCGGCAGGATCAGCGTGGTTTCGACCGGGGTCTGCGCGGTCATATAAAGGAAGACGGCGGCGCCAAGACCGAACACCGACTGCCAGAAGTACTTCCAGCGACTAGGCAGCCCGCGGGAATTCTTCTCGATCACCTTGCGGTAGTCATCGACCCAGCCGATGGCACCGAACAGCAAGGTCACCGCCAGCACGACCCACACGTAGCGGTTGGACAGGTCGGCCCATAGCAACGTACTGATGCCGATGGCGCTGAGGATCAGCGCGCCGCCCATGGTTGGCGTGCCGGATTTCGACAGGTGAGACTGTGGCCCATCGGTACGCACCGACTGCCCGATCTGGCGCAGCTGCAGCGTGCGGATCAGCCAGGGGCCCATCCACAGCGACAGCACGAGCGCAGTGAGTACGCCGAGAATTCCACGCAGCGACAGGTACTGGAAGACCGCGAAGCCCTTGTGGAACTGTTGCAGATACTCGGCGAGCAGCAGCAGCATCAGTGTTTCTCCATGGATGGCCCGGCGAGCGCATCGACGACTTTGTCCATCGCCGCGCTACGCGAGCCCTTGATCAGAATGGTGGTGCCGCTGCCCTGTTCGGCACGCAGGCTGTCGATGAGGCTGGCCTGGTCGGCAAAATGCCGCGCCCCGGGACCGAACGCCTGAACCGCATGAGCCATCAGCGGCCCTACCGCATAGAGGGTGTCGACCTTGCCTACCGCGTACGCGCCTACTTCGCGATGGCCCTGTTCAGCCCACTCGCCCAGCTCGCCCATGTCACCCAATACCAGGATGGTGCGCCCGGCGAAGCTGGCCAGCACGTCGATCGCGGCGCAGATTGATGCCGGATTGGCGTTGTAGCTGTCGTCGATCAGACGCACGCCATTGGCCAGCATCTGCGCCACAGCGCGGCCCTTTACCGGCTGCAGCTGCTGCAACCCGGCAACCACGGCATCGGCGTCGACACCCAGCGCATAAGCCGCCGCGGCTGCCGCCAAGGCGTTGGCGACGTTGTGCCGGCCGAGCAGATTGAGCTGGATGCGAAGATTGCCCAGCGGGCCAGTCAGCACGAAGCTCGGGCAACCGCGCTGATCGTAGGCGATCGAACCGGCGGAGAAATCGGCAAGCGGGTTGTCCAGACCAAACGAAACGATGCGCTTGCCGGCGACACGCTCGGCCCAGATCGGGTAGGCCTTGTCATCACGATTCAGCACGGCAATGCCGCTTTCACTCAAACCGTCGAGAATCTCGCCTTTGGCTTCGACGATCTTGTGCGGGCCACCGAACTCACCGACATGGGCGCTCCCGGCGTTGGTGATCAGACTGACATCCGGACGCACCAGCTTCACGGTGTAGGCGATGTCACCTGGCCGCGACGCGCCGAGTTCGATAACCGCAGCACGGTGCTCGTCGCACAGCTCGAGCAGCGTCAGTGGCGCGCCCAGATCGTTATTGAGATTGCCGCGAGTCGCCAGCACGGCGTTCTGTCCGTACGCGCTACGCAGAATGCTGGCGAGCATTTCCTTGACGCTGGTCTTGCCGCTGGAGCCGGTGATCGCGGCAACCGGCCCGTTGAAGGCGTTGCGATTGCTGGCACCCAGCAGTCCGAGCGCCAGACGGGTATCGGCGACGACCAACTGAGGCAGCGTTGAGGTCTCGATTTCACGCTCGACGAGCGCAGCGACGGCACCTTTTGCAGCGACATCTGCCAGATAGGCGTGTCCATCGAAACGGGGCCCGGTCAATGCGATGAACAGCTGGCCCGGCTCGATCGCCCGGCTATCGGTACTGACCGCTGCGAAGCTGACATCCGCCCCAACCAGGCGGCCAGACAACGGCTGCTGCAGCTCGCTCAGGCGCATCGCGTCAAGCATTGGGTTTCTCCCAGATGGAAAGTGCCTTGCAGGCTTCTTCTATGTCGGAGAACGGCAGGCGCTCGCCGCGGATCTCCTGATAGTCCTCATGGCCTTTGCCAGCGAGAACCACGACATCCTCGGCGTGGGCTGTCGCTATCAGGCCGGCAATCGCCTGAGCGCGGCCATGAGCGAACGTCGCCGCCGCAGGATTGACGAAACCTGACCGGATATCCTCGACAATGCGTTCCGGCGCCTCGTTGCGCGGATTGTCATCGGTAACCACGATGCCATCGGCCAGCCGCTCGGCCACCTCGGCCATCAGTGGCCGCTTGCCGGTGTCACGGTCGCCACCACAACCGAACAGGCAGAGCAGCCGGCCACGCGCATGCGGACGCAGCGCAGTCAGGACTTTTTCAAGGGCATCGGGCGTATGCGCATAGTCGACGACGATCAGCGGATGGTCGCCGCCGCCGAGGCGCTGCATGCGTCCAGCAGGGCCCTCCAGCTCTGGCAGCACCGCGAGGATTTCATCCAGCGCATAGTCCATCCCGAGCAGAGCCCCAACGGCAGCCAGCACATTGCTCACATTGAAGCGCCCCAGCAACGGGCTGCGCATGGAGCGCTCGCCCTGCGGCGTGATCAGACGCGCATGGATGCCGTCGTCATCGAGCCGGGCCTCGGCGCAGTAGAGGTACGCCGAGGGGTCCTCCAGGCTGTAGGTAATCAGCCGCGACTCGCGATCTTCGCCGGCCAGCGCACGACCGAAGCCATCGTCGAGATTGATGACCCGGCAGCGCAGGCCGGGCACGTTGAACAGGCGCGCCTTGGCGGCCCCGTAGGCCTCCATGGTGCCGTGGTAATCGAGGTGATCACGCGACAGGTTGGTGAACACGGCGACATCGAAATCCAGTGCAGCGACGCGCCCCTGATCCAAACCATGGGACGACACCTCCATCGCCACCGCACGCGCGCCTTCCTGCTTCAGGTTGGCCAATGTCGCCTGCACGCCGATCGCGTCCGGAGTGGTATGTCGTCCCAACTCCAGCTGACCATGGAAGCCGGTGCCCAGCGTACCGATGATGCCGCAGGGCTCACCGAGACGGTCGAGCGCCTGGGCGATCAGCTGACTGACGCTGGTCTTGCCGTTGGTCCCGGTGACGCCGACCAGGCGCATGTTGCGGCTCGGCTCGCCGTAAAAGCGTCCGGCAATTGCCGACAGCTGGCTGGCCAGATGCTGCACGGGCACCATCACAGCCTCGCCGACCAAGGGCTGAACGAGGCCTTCCGCCTCATATGCAACCGCAGCAGCACCGCGAGCGATGGCATCCTGCGCGTGATCTCGGCCGTCGAACTGCAAGCCCGGTACCGCCAGGAACAGATCGCCGCCGCGGACCTTGCGACTGTCGAGCGTGAGTTCGCGGATCAGCACATCGCTGCCAGCCTGAGGCAGCAGGTGATTCAATGGCATCGGCATCAGATGCGCCCTCCCTTGCCTTTTGCCGCTTCGGCAGTCTGCAGCTCGGCAGGCGGCGGCAGATTGTCCGGTGCAACGTTCATCAGCCGCAGGGCACGGGCCATGACCTTGCCGAATACCGGCGCCGCAACCAGACCGCCGTAGTACTGACCCTTGCTTGGCTCATCCACGACGACCACCGCGGCGATCCGCGGATTGGAAAGCGGCGCAACCCCAGCAAAGAACGAGCGATAGGCGTCCTTGGTATAGCCGCCGGTGCCGGAGATCTTCTTCGCGGTACCGCTCTTGCCGCCTACCTGATAGCCAGGCACCTTGGCACGCGCGCCACCGCCACCTTCCTCTTCGACGACGGCGCGCAGCATCTGCAGAACAATGCCGGAAATGTGCTTGTCGATGACCTGCACACCATCCTGAGCCCGATCCAGGCGCAATAGAGAAAGCGGCACATTGGAGCCCTGGTTACCCAGCACCGCATAGGCATGGGCGAGCTGAACAGCCGTCACCGACAAGCCATAGCCATAGGCCAACGATGCGGTCTCGGCGTCTCGCCATTTGCGGTGATTGGGCAGGTTGCCCACCCGCTCGCCTGGGAAGCCGAGCCCGGTATCCTGGCCGAAACCAGCCTGCTGCATCACGGCATATACAGGCTCGGCGCCGATATCCAGGGCGATCTTGCTGATACCCACGTTGCTCGACTTCATCAGGATGCCGGTCAACGAAAGCATGCCGCCGCGGGAAACGTCGCGGATGGTGTAACGGCCAATGCGCATCCAGCCGGGTAGCGTGTTGACGACTGAATCCGGCTGATATTTGCCAGTGCCCAGCGCGGCGGCAATGCTGAACGGCTTGACCGTCGAGCCCGGCTCGAAGACGTCGATCATGGCGCGATTGCGCATGGCAGCCGGCTGCAAGTTGCGACGATTGTTCGGGTTGTAGGTGGGCTGGTTGGCCATGGCGAGGATTTCGCCGGTCTTGACGTCGACCATCACCAGGCTGGCGGCCTTGGCTCCGTACTCATGTACGACATTGCGCAGCTCGCTATGCGCGAGGTACTGCAGTCGAAGGTCGATCGACAACGCCATGGCCTTGCCCGCCTTGGCGTTCTTCGTTACCTGGACATCCTTGATCAGGCGTCCGCGGCGGTCCTTGAGCACCTGACGCTTGCCCGGCACGCCAGCAAGCCACTCGTCATAGGCGAGCTCCATGCCTTCGCGCCCACGATCATCGATGTCGGTGAAGCCCACTACATGCGCGGCCACTTCGCCAGCCGGATAGAAACGACGGAACTCTTCCTGGGCATAAACCCCCGGGATCTTCAGGTCGAGTATGTCCTGCCCCTGCTCAGGGGTCAGGCCGCGTACCAGATAGATGAACTCACGGGACGCCTGCGCCTGCAGACGCTCGCTAAGAGTCGCGGCATCCTGCCCCAGCGCCTTGGCCAGCTCGGGCCAGCGCGCGCGTGCCGCCTGCAGCTCTTTCGGATTACCCCAGAGCGTTGTCACCGGCGTGCTCACCGCAAGAGGCTCGCCGTTACGGTCGGTGATCAGGCCACGGTGCGCCGGAATCGGGATATGCCGAACGCTGCGCGCATCCCCCTGCCCCTTGAGGAAGCCTTGGTCCATCACCTGAAGGTCCACGATACGCCAGGAGATCGCCCCCACGAGCAGCGCCAGCAGCGTCAGTACGATGCGAAAACGCCATGGATAGAGCGCGCCCTGAAGATTCATCATGGCTTCACCAGCCTGACGTCTGCAGCCGCGGGGATATGCATGCGCAGCTGCTCGGTCGCCAGCGTTTCGATGCGGCTGTGAGCCGTCCAGGTGCTCTGCTCGAGGATCAAGCGCCCCCACTCTGCCTGCGCCTTGTCTCGCACGCTGAGCTCACCGTAAAGCTCGTTGAGCAGCTGGCGATTCCAATGCGCACAGTAAGCGACAGCAATCGCCGACAGCAAAACGCCAACGAACAGCACCAGCATCAGCAGGCTGCCGTTGGGCATGGATCGCAACATACGGCTCACCGTAGCTTCTCCGCCACGCGCATCACGGCGCTGCGGGAACGCGGGTTGGCCTTGACCTCGGCGTCCGAAGCATACTGGGGCTTGCCGAGCAGCTTCAGCCGTGGCTCGAACGCCTTCGGGATGATCGGCAGATCGCGCGGCAACTTGTCCGCCTCACCCTTTGCGTGACGGCGCATGAACTGCTTGACGATACGATCTTCCAGCGAATGGAAGCTGATGACGACCAGCCGACCGCCCACCTCCAGCGCTTCCAGCGCAGCATCGAGGCCGCGCTCCAGATCGCCCAGCTCGTTGTTGATGTAGATGCGCAACCCCTGAAAGGCCCGCGTTGCCGGATTCTTGCCCTTCTCCCAGGCGGGATTGGCCTCGGTCAGCACCTTGGCAAGATCAGCTGTACGTTCGAACGGCGCTTCTGCGCGGCGCTGTACCACAGCACGCGCCATGCGCTTGGCAAAACGCTCTTCGCCGTATTCTTTGAATACCCGCGCGATTTCTTCCTCGTCCGCCTGGGCGATCCATTCCGCGGCGCTGAGACCACGACTGGGGTCCATACGCATGTCCAGCGGACCATCATTGAGGAAACTGAACCCACGCTCCGCATCATCCAGCTGCGGCGACGAGACACCAAGATCCAGCAAAACGCCGCTGACAGTCCCGGCCCAGCCGCGTTGCGAGACTTCCTCGCCCAGCTCGGCAAAACTTCTCTGCACAACGACAAAGCGGCCGTCCTCGGCCGCCAGTGCTTGCCCCGTAGCGATGGCTAACGGGTCCTTGTCGAAGCCCAGCAATTGGCCATCAGGGCCGAGCTGCTGCAGTAGCAAGCGGCTGTGGCCGCCGCGACCGAATGTTCCATCCAGATAGCGCCCATCCGGACGCACGCTCAGCGCCGCGACGGCTTCGTCGAGCAACACGGTGATATGTCGCAGGCTGCTGATCTGGTTCACAGGATAAGGTCACGTAGTTCTTCCGGCAGACCGCCGGGTTGCTTGATAGCCGCCAGGTCCGCGTCAGAAATCGCGCTCCAGTCGTCCTCGTTCCACAGTTGAAACTTGTTCAGTTGCCCGACGAGCATCGCGCGCTTGTCCAGCCGGGCGTATTCACGAAGACGCGGCGGCACCACTACGCGACCGCTGCCGTCCATCTCCAGATCGACCGCATTGCCGATCAGCAGCCGCTGCAGACGACGCGCCTCCTCACGAAGAGACGGCAATTCGCGAAGCTTCGCTTCGATGAGCTCCCACTCGGGCAGGGGATAGATACAAAGGCAGCGGTCTACGGCATCGATCGTGATAATCAGCTGGCCATCACCACGGGAATTCAGCTCGTCGCGATACCGGCTGGGCATGGCTAGCCGGCCTTTGGCGTCGAGACTGATGGCGTTAGCTCCGCGAAACACGGCTGCGCTTCCCCTAAATTAGCTATCCATGCCCATATTTACCCACTTTCTGCCACTTCCTACCACTTGTGCGCACTATAGAAACGCAGCCGCCCCACCGTCAAGGCGAGCCGGAAGGGAAAAAGCCTTACGGAGCGGCAATTTAGCGACGCTAATGGGAGATGCGGACAGAACTACGGGAAGTCAGAAAGATGCTTGTCATGATGCGCAAGCGCTTACCGAACAAAGTTAAAGTGCTTTGTTAAGAGCAAGAATCTTTCGGAATTAAAAACGGGTCTTACGGAGGGGAAGTAAAGAAGGAGAGTCGATCTGTAAGCCGGGTTCTGTCGAGGACAGCCATTCCTCTACGACAGCCATCGCTGACTGCCTCTAGCAACCTACCCGGATCCAGCGCGGGCCACGCCAATGGATCCCTATTTGGTCTTGCTCCAAGTGGGGTTTACCTAGCCACGGACTGTTGCCAGCCGTGCGGTGCGCTCTTACCACACCTTTTCACCCTTACCGGCGCCGAAACGCTTAGGCGGTTATTTTCTGTGGCACTTTCCGTAGGCTCACGCCTCCCAGGCGTTACCTGGCACTTCGCCCTATGGAGCCCGGACTTTCCTCCCTCCCTTCTTGCCGGAACAAAAAGAGACAGCGACTGTCCGATCGACTCTCCAGGCGCCAGAGTATCGTCGCAAGCCGCCACCTGCAAGCTCACTGCCCGAAAGTACAAGGCCAGCCGCGATCTATTTTCGCTCCAGCGCTGCCTGGTAGAGCAGGTTCTTGCGCACACCGGTGATCTCCGCCGCTATGGCTGCCGCCCGCTTGAGCGGCATTTCAGCCAAGAGCAGATCAAGCACTCGAAGTGATTCTGCGCTCACCGCACTTTCATCCTGCGGTGCATGCCAACCCTCGACCAGCACGACACACTCGCCACGCTGCTGGTTACTGTCAGCCTCGACCCAAGCTCGCAGTTGGCCCAACGGCAGGCCTTTCAGCGTTTCGAACGTTTTGGTCAACTCACGCCCCAGCACAGCGACTCGGCCACCGCCAAACACATCCTCGAAATCGCGGAGCGATTCGAGTATCCGGTGCGGCGCCTCATAGAAAATCAGTGTGCGCGGCTCTTCCTTCAGCGTCTCCAGACGAGCGCGGCGAGCAGCGGCCTTGGCAGGCAGGAAGCCTTCGAAAATGAACCGATCCGACGGCAAGCCAGCCGCCGATAACGCGGCGATCAGCGCGCAAGCGCCCGGTACGGGAACCACGGCAACACCCGCAGCACGCGCCTGACGCACTAGGTGATAGCCCGGATCAGATATCAAGGGCGTACCTGCATCGGAAATCAGCGCAATATTCTCCCCGGCCTGTAGCCGACCGAGGAATCGCCCGCCCTCTTCACGCTCGTTGTGCTCGTGACAGGCGGCCAAAGGCGTTTGGATGCCAAAATGCGCAAGCAAACGGGACGAGTGCCGGGTGTCTTCCGCAGCAATCAATGACACCTCTTTCAGTACGCGCAGCGCCCGGGCGCTGATGTCTTCAAGATTGCCAATTGGCGTAGCGACGACATAAAGCGTGCCTACCCCGGAATTCGCACCATCACTGGCAGTCACAAGGGCTTACCTCCGTCACGGAAATGCGCATTGTAGCCCGATTCACCGCCGCAGCATCGCGGCCACTCCAGTGCTTGGGTACAATCCACCGCCAGTGCTTTCAGGAACGAACAACCAATGGCCTGCTTACGCCCACTCCTCCTTCTCTGCCTCGCTGCCATGCTCGCGGCCTGCGCCGGTTCACCCTCGTCGTCGCTTGGTGAACTGCCTCGCACTCCGCAGGCCTCGACCCAGCAACTGCTACAGAAGGCCGACCAGAGCGACCCCGAACAAGCCGCTCAACTGCGCCTGGCCGCAGCAGACCAGAGCGTGCAGCAGGGCAAACACGCTCAGGCCCGCAGCATTCTTGAACAGGTGCAGGTGGAGGCGCTGAAGCCAGCGCAGCAGATTTTTGCACTGACACTGCAGGCCGAAATTGCACTTGCGAATGCAGAGCCCGAGCAAGCCGTGCAGGCACTCCGACACCCATCGTTCGAGCGCCTGGGCGAACTCCCCGTGGAACAGCAGATTCGCAGCCAACTGGTACGCGCCGAAGCACTGGAGGCAACCAACAAGCCTCTCGCCGCTGCGCGCGAACGAGTCTTCACGGCACCCTTGCTGAGTGGCGAGCAAGCCCGAGCAAACCACGAAAGCATCTGGAAACTCGTCTCCGCCCTGCCTGAAAAACAACTGCAGAGCGCAGCGGAGGCAGACCTCGCAGGCTGGCAAGCACTCGCACTTTCACTGAAGCGGGCCGGTACGGTTGCTCAGCAGCAGCGAGCAATGGACGACTGGATCGCGCAGAATCCCCAGCACCCTGCAGCACAGCAGCTGCCAGAGCCACTGCAGAAACTACGCGAACTGGCCGATCAGCCCTTGAATCACGTCGCCCTTCTACTCCCCATGGAAGGGCAGTTGGCGAGCGTAGCCCGCGCGCTACGCGACGGGTTTCTGGCGGCCCATCTGCACGCACAACAAGCTGGGCAGGCACTGAATATCGAGCTTTACGACAGTAGCCGTATGGTTTCCATCGACGACTTCTATCGCCAAGCCCAGGCCGCCGGTGTGCAATTAGTAATCGGCCCACTGGAAAAGGATCTGGTTCGTCAGCTCGCCGAGCGAGATCAGCTACCGATCACCACATTGGCACTGAACTACAGCGACGCCGGGCAGCACACACCACCGCAGCTCTTCCAATTCGGGCTCGCCGCCGAAGACGAAGCCCGCGAGGTCGCCCGCCGCGCCTGGGCGGACGGCCATCGCCGCGCGATTGCGCTGGCGCCACGGGGCGACTGGGGCGGCCGAATTCTCGATGCATTCCGCCAGAGCTGGCAGGAAGCCGGCGGAACACTGGTAGCCGCCGAGCCGTTGGCCGAACCCGTGCAGCTTGCCAATCAGATCGCTGACCTGCTGCAACTTCGCAACAGCGAGAGCCGTGCCGGCCGAGTCAGTAGCATTACCGACGCCTCCACTGCCAGCCAACCGACCCGCCGCCAGGACGTCGATTTCATTTTTCTTGCCGCAACTCCGCAGCAGGCCCAGCAGGTCAGACCCACACTGATCTTCCAGTATGCAGGCGACCTTCCGGTGTACGGCACCTCGCACCTGCACTCAGCCAGCCACGA
The DNA here is from genome assembly GCF_000327065.1 of Stutzerimonas stutzeri RCH2. Classification (NCBI taxonomy): domain Bacteria; kingdom Pseudomonadati; phylum Pseudomonadota; class Gammaproteobacteria; order Pseudomonadales; family Pseudomonadaceae; genus Stutzerimonas; species Stutzerimonas stutzeri. The sequence continues at coordinate 3,441,738 of NC_019936.1, forward strand.
CCGCACCCAGTACCTGGACCTCGAAGGCATACGCTTCGCAGAGACACCCTGGCTGCTGGACGACCAGCTACCGCTGCGCCAGGAAGTCGAACAGAAATGGCCCCAGGCGGGCGGGAGTCTTGGCCGCCTGTACGCGATGGGCGCAGATGCCTATCTTCTGGCGCCACGCCTGAATCAACTGCTCGCACTGCCAGACACGCAGCTGGACGGACTTTCCGGGACCCTCAGCCTGAATCCCCAGCAACGCATCGAACGCCACCTCCCGTGGGCTCAATTTCGTGATGGCGCGGTCGAGCGCCTGGAAGATGCTCAGTAATGAGTGATAGCCAGAGCAGCGGACGCTCTGCCGAAAGCCTTGCGTTGCACCACCTCAGCAGCAAAGGGCTTCGCCTGCTCGAGCGCAACTGGTCCTGTCGCAGCGGCGAGCTTGATCTGGTCATGCTCGACGGCGATACAGTAGTATTCGTCGAGGTCCGCTACAGGCGCCACACCGCCTGGGGTGGAGCTCTCGAAAGCGTCGATATGCGCAAGCAGCACAAGCTGATCAAGACCGCCCAACTGTTTCTGCAGAAGGAAAGCCGCTGGGCGCGGAGCCCTTGTCGCTTTGACGTCGTCGCGATCGCCGCAACCGGAAAAACCGAGGACCTGAACTGGATCCGCAACGCATTTGACAGCTGAACGGTCATGACGCAGCGACAGCTGCTGGATCCGCCCAGCCCTAGCGAACCGCAAGCGTAACGTCCGATTGGCATCGGACGCGCCTGCCACTTGAAGGTCAATCACCGATGGACATGCAAACCCGAATCCGCCAGCTATTCCAGGCCAGCATTGAAACCAAGCAACATGCCATGGAAGTGCTAGCGCCAAGTATCGAGCAGGCCGGTCAGGTGATGGTCAACGCGCTACTGAGTGAAGGCAAGATCCTCACCTGCGGTAACGGCGGCTCCGCCGGCGATGCGCAGCATTTTTCCTCCGAGCTGCTCAATCGCTTCGAGCGCGAGCGCCCGAGCCTGCCCGCCATTGCCCTGACCACTGATAGCTCAACGATCACCTCGATCGCCAACGACTACAGCTACAACGAAGTATTTTCCAAACAGATTCGCGCCCTCGGCCAACCCGGTGACGTGCTGCTGGCCATCTCTACCAGTGGCAACTCGGCCAACGTGATCCAGGCCATTCAGGCAGCTCATGATCGCGAGATGGTGGTGGTCGCGCTTACCGGCCGAGACGGCGGCGGAATGGCCTCCCTGCTACTGCCAGAAGACGTGGAGATCCGCGTACCTGCCAAAGTCACCGCCCGCATCCAGGAAGTACACCTGCTGACCATTCACTGCCTGTGCGACCTGATCGACAACCAACTATTCGGGAGTGAGGAATGAACGCGTTCCGCTTGGCTTTCACCCTAGGGCTGTGCATCGCTGTCAGTGGCTGCAGCTCGGTGCTGACGGCAACCCGCGATGACCCAATAGCCGATAATCGGGGCACGCGCACTATTGGCAGCAAGATTGATGACTCTCTGATCGAGACCAAAGCCGCCGTCAATATTGCCAAGGCCCATCCCGATCTCGATCAGGGCTCGCATGTGGTGGTCGCCAGTTATAACGGTGTGGTACTCCTTGCCGGACAAACACCACGAGCAGAACTAAAGGAGACGGCTGAACGGGCTGCGAGCGGCGTGCAACGGGTCAAGCGCGTTCATAACGAACTGCAGATCCTGCCACCCTCCTCGGCATTGGCACGCAGTAACGATTCCTGGCTAACCACCAAGATCAAGACCCAGATGCTCGCTGATAACAGCGTGCCGGGCTCGAGAATCAAAGTGATCACGGAAAACGGGATTGTCTACCTGCTGGGATTGGTTACTCGCCAGGAAGGCAACCGCGCGACCAATCTCGTTCAGGGCGTTGCTGGCGTGCAGCGAATCGTCAAGCTGTTCGAATACATCGACTGAATCCGCCCCCACGCCCGGACAGCAGGATAGCGTCCGGGCGTCGACCGCTTACTTAACGACCTTCAGACTCGGACGGCCGCCCGGTCGCGGCCCCTCATCATCCGAACCACCGTTATTGGTCGGCGAATCGTCCTCCGGCGGGGTCGGCTCGATCTCGAACACCATACCCTGGCCATTCTCTCTGGCATAAATAGCCATCACTGCCGCAGACGGCACGTTCAGTGAATGCGAAATACCGCCGAAGCGGCCCTCGAAGCTAATAGCCTCATTATCCATGTGCAGGTGGCGAACCGCACTTGGCGCAACGTTCAACACTATCTGCCCGTCACTCGCAAAACCGGCGGGTACCTGCACCCCGGGATAGTCGACATTGACCAGCAAGTGCGGCGTGCAATCATTGTCGACGATCCACTCGTAGAGCGCTCTGACCAGATACGGGCGACTTGAATTCATGAACACATCCTCTCTCAACGCATGCTGCGCTCGACCGTGGAAAGACTGGCCTGGAAGGCCTCGCGGGCGAAATTGCGCTCCATGTAATCCAGCAGCGGCTTGGCAGCTCGCGGCAACTCGATACCGAGTCTGGGCAAACGCCAGAGGATAGGCAACAGGCAGCAGTCTACGAGACTCATCTCGTCACTCATGAAGTACGCTTTCTCCGCGAATATCGGCGACACGCCGGTAAGGCTTTCGCGAAGCTCCTTGCGCGCCTGCACACGCCCTGTTTCCGCTGTACGCTGATCAAGAATTCGATCGGCCAGCGAACACCAATCACGCTGAATGCGATGCATCAACAAACGAGTATTCGCCCGTGCAACTGGATACACCGGCAGCAATGGAGGATGCGGATAACGCTCCTCCAGATACTCCAGGATCACTCCCGGCTCGTAGAGCGCCAGATCGCGATCCACCAGCGTCGGAACAGTGGCATATGGATTCACTTCCGCCAGCTTGACTGGACACTGCCCCGCCTCGACATCGAGGATGTCGACGCTGACGCCCTTCTCGGCGAGCACGAGACGAACACGGTGGGAGTAGTGGTCGGCAGGATCGGAATAGCAGCCCAACCGATTGGTTGTAGCCATAGGTCCTTCCTCACTCTTTTATCTGAGGCAGAAAAAACACGCGCGCCCATGGGGCGCGCGCAAGGTACAGCGAATTGAAACGAAGCGCTTAGTGAACGTCTTTCCAGTACTCGCGCTTGAGCATGTAAGCGAACACGAAGAACACCGCCAGGAACAACAGCACATAGGTGCCGATACGCTGGCTTTGCAGCTTGACCGGATTAGCCGAATAAGCGAGGAAGGTCACTAGATTCTTGATCTTCTCGTCGTACTCCGCCTCGGACAATGAGCCAGTGCCAGGCTCGACCACCATCTGATCGCACGCCTCCTGGGTAATTGGCGTGCCGGTCAGCGGATCGAACTGCTTGCGACCGTTCTCGACGACCTGAACCTGCTTACAGCCAACCACGCGACGACCCTGGAGAGGAGCCAGTACGTGAGGCATACCCACATTCGGGAAGACCGTATTGTTCACGCCATAGGGACGAGCCGGGTCTTCGTAGAAGCTACGCATATACGAGTACAGCCAGTCATTGCCACGAACGCGCGCAACCAGCGTCAGGTCAGGGGGCGCAGCGCCGAACCAGACCTTGGCATCCTCGGCCTTCATGCCGATGCTCATGTGGTCACCAAACTTGGCATCGGCGAAGACGATGTTATCCATCATCACTTCTTCCGAAATCCCCAGATCGGTCGCGACCCGCTCGTAGCGCTGGAACTTGGCACTATGGCAGCCCATGCAGTAGTTGGCGAAAGTCTTCAGGCCATCCTGCATGGCTGCCTTGTCGGTCAGGTCGATATCGACCTTATCCAGCGGAACTTCCGGACCGGCCGCGAAGGTAAAGACCGGCAAAATTGCAAGAATCAATGCAGCAAATTGCTTTTTCATCAGCCATCCACCCTTTGCGGAACCACTTTGGTCTTCTCGAGCTTGGTGTAGAACGGCATCAGGATGAAGTATCCGAAGTAGATTGCCGTACAGATCTGCGACAGCAGGGTGCGACCCGGAGTCGGAGACAGCACGCCCAGCACGCCCAGGATGACGAACGAGATGCAGAACAACAGCAACGCGACCTTGCTCATCCAGCCCTTGTACTTCATGGACTTGACCGGGCTACGGTCCAGCCAGGGCAGAACGAACAGCACGGCGATGGCAGCACCCATGGCGATCACGCCGAGCAGCTTGTCGGGTACTGCGCGCAGAATCGCGTAGAACGGCGTGAAATACCAAACAGGAGCGATGTGTGCAGGGGTTTTCAGCGCATTCGCTTCTTCGAAGTTCGGCTTTTCAAGGAAATAGCCACCCATCTCAGGGAAGAAGAACACCACGGCGCAGAAGACGAACAGGAACACTACGACACCGACAATGTCCTTCACGGTGTAGTACGGGTGGAACGGGATGCCGTCCAGCGGTACGCCGTTTTCATCCTTGGACTTCTTGATGTCCACCCCCAGCGGGTTGTTCGAGCCAACCTCGTGCAGTGCCAGGATGTGCAGCACGACCAGGCCGAGGATGACGATCGGCAGTGCAACGACATGCAAGGCGAAGAAGCGGTTCAGGGTGATGCCCGAGATCAGGTAGTCACCACGGATCCACTGGGTCAGGTCCCCACCGATAACCGGGATGGCACCGAACAGCGAGATGATCACCTGGGCGCCCCAGTAGGACATCTGGCCCCACGGCAGCAGGTAGCCCATGAAGGCTTCGGCCATCAGCGCCAGGTAGATCATCATGCCGAAGATCCACACCAGCTCACGCGGCTTCTGGTAGGAGCCGTAGAGGATGCCGCGGAACATGTGCAGGTAGACCACCACGAAGAATGCCGAGGCACCGGTGGAGTGCAGGTAGCGCAGAATCCAGCCGTACTCGACGTCGCGCATGATGTATTCGACGGAGGCGAAAGCACCTTCAGCGGACGGCTCATAGCTCATGGTCAGCCAGATACCGGTCAGGATCTGATTGACCAGAACCAGCAGCGCCAGCGAACCGAAGAAGTACAGCACATTGAAGTTCTTGGGCGCGTAATACTTGGAAAGATGGTCTTCCCACATTTTTGTAGCCGGGAAGCGGGCGTCAACCCATTCCATGAACTTGCTCATCAGGCGTTCTCCTGGTCCACACCGATGATGATTACACTATCGGTCTCGTACGAGTGCGGGGGCACCGGCAGGTTCAAGGGAGCTGGCTGTGCCTTGTAGACACGACCGGCCATATCGTATTTGGAGCCGTGGCAGGGGCAGAAGTAACCACCGAGCCAGTCAGCGCCGAGATCGGCCGCAGCCACCTCAGGACGGAAGGACGGCGCGCAGCCAAGGTGAGTACACAGACCAACCACCACCAGAAGCTCCGGCTTGATAGCCCGAGTCTTCGGGTCGACATAAGCAGGCTGCTCAGATGCCTTGGATTCCGGATCAGCTACCTGGCCGGCGACCTTTTCCAGATTTCCGAGAATCTCTTCAGTCCGACGCACGATAAATACCGGCTGACCGCGCCATTCGGCGACCATCTGCTGCCCCGGCTCGATCTTGCTGATATTTACCCTTACCGGCGCACCGGCAGCCTTGGCCTTGGCACTCGGGAACCACGATCCCACGAACGGGACCGCGGCACCCACCGCTCCTGCTGCGCCCACCACCGAAGTGGCGGCCACAAGGAAGCGACGCCGGCCTGCATTCACGCCGTCATTGCTCATTCAGTCGTCTCCCATCAGCTTCTTATGGCCTGCCCTAAAGCAGGCATGTACTACGTAAAATTGGGCCGCGAAAAATTCGCCAAATGGTAAAGAAAAGACCCTCTTCTGACAAGGTAATAGGCAGCCACAAAGCCTCTAACACCTAGACAGACCAGGCCTTCCAATGCGCGACACACTGTCGCACCACCATAAATCACAGCAAAAAAAAACGCCCAGCTCCGAACGAAACTGGGCGTTTCTTTTTAAAGCGCGAATTAGCGCTTGGAGTACTGCGGACGCTTGCGCGCTTTGCGCAGACCGACCTTCTTACGTTCAACTTCACGAGCATCGCGAGTGACGAATCCAGCCTTGCGCAGCGGGCTACGCAGAGTCTCGTCATACGAGATCAGAGCGCGAGTGATACCGTGACGGATCGCACCAGCCTGACCACTGACACCACCACCCAGAACGGTGACGTAGATATCGAACTTCTCGACAGTCTCGGTCAGCTCCAGCGGCTGGCGAACGACCATGCGGGCAGTTTCGCGACCGAAGAAGTTATCCAGCTCACGGTTGTTGATGGAGATCTTGCCAGTGCCCGGACGCAGGAAAACGCGCGCGGTTGCAGTCTTGCGACGGCCAGTGCCGTAATTTTGAGTCGCCGACATAATGAACTATTCCGTTAAATCTTCAGTTCTTGGGGCTGCTGAGCGGTATGCGGGTGATTGGCACCCTTGTACACCTTCAGCTTACGATACATGTCGCGACCCAGCGGGTTCTTCGGCAGCATGCCTTTGACCGCAGTCTCGATCACACGCTCGGGCGCCTTGGCGATCAACTTCTCGAAGTTGATCGACTTGATGCCACCCGGGAAACCGGAGTGAGAGTAGTACATCTTGTCGGTGGTCTTGGCACCGGTAACACGCACTTGCTCAGCATTGATCACAACGATGTAATCGCCGGTATCTACGTGAGGGGTGTATTCGGGCTTGTGCTTGCCACGCAGGCGGCTAGCGATTTCGGTTGCCAGACGACCCAGGGTCTGGCCGGCAGCGTCGACGACGAACCAGTCGCGCTTGACGGTTTCCGGTTTAGCAGTAAATGTCTTCATTCGTTATAGCCTCAGGGGCCGCCCTGAAAATAAGACGGCGAATCTTACTGAATGGTGCTCGCCCTGGCAAGACCAGGGCAGCCGGAAACAGACGCTATCGGGGGCTCGGGTCAGCGCGTCCGCTACGGCAATGATCGGTAGGCTAGGCATCCCCTACCTTTGACTTGCGTCGACAGGCTAGGCATCCCCGGCGACAGGCTGCGGAATTATCCTGATTGGCAGAAAAATAGCAACCAACATTTGCGGTTCGTCGAGCAGGCATTACGGACTTCGCGAGTAAGCTGCTACGGGCTCACTCGCAACGGGCCAACCCGAGCAAACACTTCACAGCCCCTGGCACTTCGATGCGCCCCGCTAATCTCATGACCAGAACCAGCTTGTCTTCGTTAAGCTTTGCGCACTCGCATTCTTCTGCACGAGGTATCCGATGGAATTTCGTCCACTAGGCCGCACGGACCTGAAAGTCAGCTCGCTTTGCCTGGGCACAATGACATGGGGCGAGCAGAACGCCCAAAGCGATGCATTCGCCCAGATCGACCAAGCAAAAGCCGCTGGCATAAACTTCATAGATACGGCCGAGATGTACCCGGTGCCACCTCGCCGTGAAACCTATGCCACCACCGAGCACTATATTGGCAACTATTTCAAGACACACGGCGGCCGATCCGACTGGGTCCTCGCCACGAAGATAGCCGGCCCTGGTAACGGTATAAGCCACATTCGCTACGGACGCCTCAAGTTCAATCGCGCACATATACGCGCCGCACTGGACGAGAGCCTCCGCCGACTACAGACCGACTGGATCGATCTTTACCAACTGCACTGGCCTGAACGCAGCACCAATTTCTTCGGACAGCTGGGCTATCGCCACCAGGAAGACGACTTCACCCCGATCGAAGAAACACTGGAAGCGCTGGATGACGAAGTTAGAGCCGGCAGGATTCGCCACATCGGCTTGTCCAATGAAACCCCCTGGGGTCTGACAAAGTATCTGCAACTAGCCGAAGCTCGCGGCTGGCCGCGTGCAGTCTCGATACAGAACCCTTACAACCTGCTAAATCGCAGCTTCGAGGTTGGCCTGGCAGAAATCAGCATTCGTGAGCAGTGCGGCCTGCTCGCGTACTCACCGCTGGCGTTCGGCATGCTCAGCGGCAAATACGAGGACGGCGCACGCCCCGCCAATGCGCGCCTCACGCTTTTTCAGCGCTTTGCTCGCTATAACAACGCTCAAGCGCGCGCAGCCTGTTCCCGCTATATAGCAGTCGCCCGAAAACACGGGCTGGATCCAGCACAAATGGCACTCGCCTACGTGACAGCGCAGCCCTTCGTGACCAGCAACATCATTGGCGCAACGACAATGGAGCAGCTTGAGTCGAACATCATTAGCTCCAAACTAAAGCTTTCGAGCGAAGTGCTGTCCGAAATAGAGAGCATTCACATGGAGCATCCAAATCCAGCGCCCTGACCCGCTCACCTAATCAGAATCACCACCAAAACACCCGACACACGAACATCAGCGCAAAGGACCGTAAGGATGATTGCCGCTCACCTGCTTGCCCCCGCCACGCTCTCAATAGGCTGGACAATCTACGCAGCTGCGCTGATATGGGCCGTATGGCGAGCACCATGGGTGGAATTATTCAGCGATACGCGCCGGCAGCATCTTCTGTGCGGCGCAATGCTGTCCATTTTTTTGCTCTGGCTCGTCCGACGGGATTTCGACTCAGGCCTATCCTTTCACTTTATAGGTCTGACAGCAGTTACGCTGTTGCTGGACTGGCCGCTAGCCATTCTGGCCGCCCTCGCCGCACAGCTCGGATTGACACTAACCGGCCATCAACACCTCACTGCACTCGGCATAAACGGCATTCTGCTGGTGCTGATCCCGGTCATGGTTACGGTCATTTGCGCGCGCATGGTGGAGCGCGCCCAGCCACGCAACCTATTCGTGTTCATATTCTTTGCAGGTTTTTTTCCGGCGGCACTCGCTGCGCTGGCGTGCATTCTCGCATCGCTTGGCGTACTGCTATTCGATGGCCGCTTTCCGATGCCGCCATGGCTGGAAGACTTCGCGGGGTATATCTGGCTGGTAATGTTCCCCGAGGCCTTTATCAACGGCACGGCGATCACAGCACTGGTGGTCTTCTACCCAGACTGGATGGAGAGCTTCAACCAGAGCCGCTACTTGCAGGCGCCCTGGAAGGAGGAGTAACGAAGGGCCGCAGGCAAACCCTGCAAAGGAAACCTAGTGCTCGCGCGGAGGCATGTCACCCGAAAACAGATCATCCTCCAGTTCGTTTCCCGGAATGGCATGTGCTTCGGAAGCCCATGCGCCGAGATCGATGAGCTTGCAGCGTTCAGAGCAAAATGGCCGATTCGGGCTCTGCGGCCCCCACTCTACTGGCGCCCTGCAAGTGGGGCACTCAACTGTTGCGGTCATTTCTGACCTCCTTGCAATGTCAGATAAAAACGGTGCAAACGCTCGACCTCAGCTCCGAGCCAAGATAGATCGCGATCATTCACAAGCACATCATCGGCACGCTTCAGGCGCTCTTCACGCTGAACCTGAGCCTTGAGAATGGCACGCACCTGCTCCTCGCTGGCCTGATCACGAGCCGTCGTGCGTGCAATCTGGAGCACCTCTGGCACATCCACGACCAGTACTCGACCGACCTGACGATACTGCCCAGACTCGACAAGCAACGGCGAGACCATGATGGCGTAAGGCGATTCGGCCAGTGCGAGATGCCGGGCGACCTCGGTGCGAATCAATGGATGTAGGAGCTTTTCGAGCCACTGCCGCTCGGCCGGATCAACGAATACTTTCTGACGCAACCCGGCGCGGTCCAGCTCACCGCTCCGCAGTAAGACCTCTCCACCAAAGCGCTCAACGATCTGCTGCAGGGCCGGCCGCCCAGGCTCAACCACCCAGCGTGCAGCCTGGTCGGCATCGACCACATGCACACCCAAGCTGGCGAACCGATCTGCAACGGCAGTCTTTCCGCTACCGATACCGCCAGTCAATCCAAGAATCCAGGGTTTCATCCGTCAACCGCACCCTAGCCAAAAAAACAGGACGAGCAGTAGTAACCACTCAGAGCACGAAGCGCAAGCTTATGGGTAGGCGATAAAGACGGTAGCCTGACTCATACAAACCGGCCGCCATGAGCCACCCAACATGATTGGCTCAGAAGCGCACAAACTGCAGGTAGCTTTCCGTAATCCAATCGCCCCAAAGCAATGCAATCCAGCCTGCGATAGCCAGGTATGGGCCGAAAGGAATCGGCGTATTGCTTTCCGCACGCTGCATCCGCAAGAGGATGCTACCAAGCACAGCGCCGACCACCGAAGACAACAGGATCGTCAGCGGCAGCACCTGCCACCCGCCCCAGGCGCCAAGCATGGCCAGCAGCTTGAAGTCACCGTAGCCCATACCCTCTTTACCGGTGACCACCTTGAACAGCCAGTACACCGACCAAAGACTCAGGTACCCCGCTACTGCTCCCCATAGCGCACTTTCCAACGATACGAACAAACCGAAGTTATTGAGGATAAGGCCGAGCCACAATAGCGGCAGCACCAAAACGTCAGGCAACAACTGGTGATCGACATCGATCATGCTCATCGCCAACAGGCCCCAGGTCAGCAACAGCATTGCGCCGGCCTGCCAGGAGAAGCCGAAATGCCAGGCGACATAGCCGGACAACAGCCCGCAAGCCAACTCCACCAACGGATAACGACAACTGATCGGCGCACGGCAGGATGAGCACTTGCCACGCAGGGCCAACCAGCTGACTAGGGGGATATTTTCCCAAGAGCGGATTTGGTGATTGCAATGCGGACAACGGGAGTTTGGCAGCAGCAGATTGAAGCGCTCGCCGACTGGCTCCGCCGGGCTCTCGAGATATTCAAGCGCCTGCATACGCCAATCGCGCTGCATCATAATCGGGAGGCGGTAAATTACGACATTTAGAAAGCTGCCGACCAATAAGCCGAGCACGGCAGCAGATAAAACAAAGGCCAGCACGTGGCTGGCCAAATAATCGAGCAGAATCATGCTTAAACAACAGAACCAAGCTGAAAAATCGGAAGGTACATAGCGATAATCAAGCCGCCAACCAAAACACCCAGCACAGCCATAATCATTGGCTCCATGAGACTTGTCAGGCCATCGACCATATTGTCAACTTCGTCCTCGTAAAACGTCGCGACTTTCCCCAGCATCTCATCGAGCGCGCCGGACTCTTCGCCAATGGCGGTCATCTGAACCGCCATGGTAGGGAAGGTGCCAGTTGTACGCATGGAGAAGTTGAGCTGCATACCACTCGAAACGTCACTCTTCACTTTCATCGTTGCATTGCGGAACACCACATTGCCAGTGGCGCCGGCGACTGAATCCAACGCATCAACCAACGGCACACCAGCAGCAAAGGTAGTAGCCAGCGTGCGCGCAAAGCGTGCCACTGCAGACTTGTAGAGAATATCGCCGACGACGGGAATTCTGAGCAAAAAGCGGTCAAACCCGTTGCGAAAACGTTCCGATTTGCCGTGGGCTGTTTTGAAGGCATAAGCCACCCCAAACATAACGAACAGCACCACATGCCACCAGGCCTGCAGTGCTTCGGACAAGCCAATCACCATCAATGTGAACGCCGGAAGCTCCGCGCCGAAGTTTGCGAAAACATCCTGAAACTGCGGAACCACCTTGATCAACAGGATCGCGGACACAATGATCGCAACCAGCACTACCGCGATTGGGTAGTTCATCGCCTTCTTGATCTTGGCCTTCAGGGCCTCGGTCTTTTCCTTGTAGGTCGCCACCCTATCAAGGAGCGTTTCCAGCGAGCCGGATTGCTCACCAGAATCCACTAGATTGCAATAAAGATCATCGAAGTACTGAGGCTTCTTTCGCAGTGCGGTTGCGAAGCTATTGCCCGCAGCGACTTCCTGCTTCAAATCATCCACCAGTTTGCGCATATTCGGATTATCAAAGCCCTCACCAATGATGTCGAAGGACTGCAAGAGCGGAACGCCCGCCTTCATCATGGTCGCCATCTGCCGAGTGAACAGGGCAATATCCATCGGTTTGATCTTCTTGCCAGCACCAAACAATGAAACCGACTTCTTGCGCACCTTCTGCGGGTTGACACCCTGCTTGCGCAGCTGCGCCTTGACCAGCGCGGGGCTAACGCCGCTAAGCTCACCCTTTATCTTTGCGCCTTGCCTGTTTGTGCCTTCCCAGGTGAACACACTGGTCTTTATCGCTTTCTGCGCCATGTTAGTCCTTGGTCACCCGGTTGACTTCTTCCAGGCTGGTCACGCCCTGCATGGCTTTAACTAGAGCCGAAGTACGCAGATCGTTAAAGCCGTCTTTACGCATCTGGGTGGAAATGTCGATGGAATTGCCGTCCTCCATGATAATCCTCGCGAGAGCCGGCGTGTTTTTAACCACTTCATAAATACCGACACGACCTTTGTAACCGCCTTTGCAATTATCGCAGCCGACCGGGCCATAAATTTTGAATGCCCCAATCTTGTCGGCAGGAAAACCTTCGCCCAGCAGCGCCTCGCGCGGCAGCTCAACCTCTTTCTTGCAGCTGTTGCAAAGCTTGCGTGCCAGTCGCTGCGCGATGATCAGGTTGACCGATGTCGCGATATTGAACGCGGCCACCCCCATGTTACGAAGTCGCGTGAGGGTTTCTGCTGCGCTGTTGGTATGGAGAGTAGACATGACCATGTGACCGGTCTGCGCCGCCTTGATGGCAATCTCAGCGGTCTCCAGATCACGGATCTCACCCACCATAATGATGTCCGGATCCTGACGCAGAAACGCGCGTAGCGCCTGCGAAAAATCCATCCCCTGGCGGGGATTGACGTTGACTTGATTGATGCCTTCCAGATTGATCTCCACAGGATCTTCTGCGGTAGAGATATTCACATCGACCGTATTAAGGATGTTCAACCCCGTATAGAGGGACACAGTCTTACCAGAGCCAGTCGGGCCGGTGACCAAAATCATGCCCTGTGGTTGCTTCAGGGCATTCATATAAAGCTCTTTCTGATCCTCTTCATAACCCAATGCATCAATACCCATCTGTGCGCTGGACGGATCGAGGATTCGCATCACGATCTTCTCGCCCCACAGCGTAGGCAGCGTATTGACGCGAAAATCAATCGCCTTGTTCTTGGACAGCTTCATCTTGATGCGGCCATCCTGAGGTCTACGACGCTCGGAAATATCCAAGCCCGCCATCACTTTGAGGCGCGCGGAAATCCTAGGCGCCAGCTGTATCGGCGGACGTGCCACCTCATGCAGGATGCCATCGGTACGCAGCCGCACGCGAAACGCCTTCTCATAAGGCTCGAAATGCAGGTCGGAAGAGCCCCCACGAATGGCGTCGAGCAGCATTTTGTTGACGAAACGAACCACTGGCGCATCGTCTGCAGTCTCTCCGGCCTCGTCACCCTTGCCATCATCACTAACCGATTCGACATCTACGCCATCCAGGTCAACGTCACCTAGATCCTCCAGTCCGGTAGAACCGTTGTCGTATAGTTTGTCGATTGCCTCGCCGAGCTTATCGTCTTCCACCAATATCGGCTCAATCGAAAGCCCGGTACTGAACTGGATATCGGCAATCGACTGATGATTCGCAGGGTCGGAAATAGCGATGAACAGCTTGGTTCCACGTTTGGAAAGGGGGAGCACACGATGCTGCTTGGCAAGTTTCTCACTAATCAGATCCTTGGGCAGCAGCTCCTTATCCAGCGCTCCCAGATCCAGCAATGCGACGCCAAACTGCTCGGACGCAAGCTCGGCTATGACTCGCCCATTGACCAGCCGGTTCTGAACGGCATAGGTAACGAAGGGCGTTTTGCTGCGAAGCGCCTGGGCTTGGGCCTGCTGTGCCGTTCTCTCGTCTAGCACCCCGGCACCGACCACCTGCCGAGCCAGCCCGGATAGAGAAATATTTTCGCTCATAAGGGTCTCGCCTAGTTCCAAGCCCGCCTTATAGCCTAGTTGCCAAGCCGTGCAAATACACACCATCTTAAGTGACGAAACACGTCACTTAATGCCATCGCAACGAGCTCCTAGCGAACACAACAACGAAAGGAATACCGTCCCCAAAATAGCCTTGCTGCCGCTTTTGCTTCGCCAACTGCCTCGCGAGGGACACTAGGCGGCAGGAAACTTGCGCCACATCACAAACCAACCGTCTTCAGAACTCTTTCGGGAAAGCTGGCACACAAACTGCTCTATCGCTGGCAGGCGGTTGCCTAACACTCAAGGAGAAAAAACAGATGAAAACTCAAATGCAAAAGGGCTTTACGTTGATCGAACTGATGATCGTGGTTGCGATCATTGGTATTCTGGCCGCCATTGCGCTGCCGGCGTATCAGGACTACACCGTTCGCTCCAACGCTGCCGCCGCGCTGGCCGAAATCACCCCTGGCAAGATCGGTTTTGAGCAAGCGGTTAACGAAGGTAAAACCCCGTCGACCACTGCGGCCGATCCGGGCTACATCGGCGTCGGCGCCACGACATCTTATTGTGGCGTAACCGTCACCTTCACACAGGCAACCGGTGTTGGTTCCATCGCTTGTGCAACTACTGGCGGTAACGCTGGCAAGTTCAACAGCAAAACAATCACGCTTAACCGTACAGCCGAGGGCGCATGGTCTTGTGCAAGCACCTTGGACGCCAAGTACAAGCCAGGCAAGTGTTCCTAATCTAGCCTGTTCAGGAAAGAGCGGCTTAGACCGCTCTTTTTTTTCGCCTAAATTGGAGGACGAAGCCCGTGAAAAAGTCGTACCGCGGCTTTTCTCTGATTGAATTGATGACCGCGCTATCAATCATCGGCATTCTTGCGGCCATTGCATTTCCCGCCTATCAGAACTACACCGTGCGCTCGACAGCTGCAGCCGCCTTGGCCGAAATCACTCCGGCAAAAGCCGCGTTCGAGCACGCCATTAGCGAAAATCGCACGCCTTCACTGGTGTCCAGCTTGCCGGGATTTATCGGTATCGGCGCGAGCACAAACTACTGCACGGTAACGCTAATAGCAGCGGCGACGGGATCGATCACCTGCACCGCTCGGAACGGAATGCCAGGGCGGTTCAATGGCAAAATCATTACCCTTAACCGCACGGCGGAGGGCTTGTGGAGCTGTACCAGTGATCTGGACAGCCAATATAAGCCGGGAAAATGCCTTTAAAGCAGCAATCAACGAACTACGCCAGATGCCCTTCTTAAAAAATAAAGAAGTATTTATTGCGGCTTTTTTTCTGCTTGTTTTTTCGAGCACTAGCCTCAGTTATTGGCTACTTGATTACAGCTGGCTGGAACAACAAAGAATTACCCAACTAATGCTTTTAGTTGCTGCCTCAGCGGCGCTTCAGCTGGGCTATTGGCGCCGCCCTGGCGCCTTTGTCCCGCCCAACAATACAGTGTTATTGGCGTTTATCTTGGGTTTGGCTTCGGCGCTGCTATCTCAACACCCGCAATGGGCGTTGAAAGAATGGGCAAAATATGCATCCAGCTTCGCATTGATTGTGTATCTCGGACATCTTCTTCGCCAAGCAGCCGCTCAGCAAGTGGTGCTGTTCATCCTCTTTGTCACATCAGCATTGCTGGCAGTACAATTTCTCGCCTTTTACATAGCTTCGTTCTTTACCGGGACACGTGACGTCAACCCCTACTTGATGTATCCAGGGTTCGATAACCCTCGCTTCTATGGTCAGTTTCAAATAATACTTATCCCTATTTTGCATGGCCTTTCACTCCAGCAGGGCTGGCACAAGAAGTTGTTTAACCAGAACGCCATCCAATTAACTCTTTTATTGCAGTGGTGCATCGTCTGGGCGCTAGCTGGGCGTGGTGTTTTGCTGGGCCTCTGCATAGCAAGCGTGGCCACGCTGCTTGCCACCGGCGTTCGCTACAAGGCATTGCTCTTACAGGCTGTAGCATTCGCCTTGGCCGGTTTGGCACTCTATTTTCTACTTTTCTTTTGCTTTCCGGAGTGGGCAGGGCTAGCCAGAGATACACCCTCGGGCCTGAGGTTTGACCTATCTAAACGAGATGTTCTTTGGCAAGGCGCATGGAAAATGATCAAGGCCAACCCGTTTCTTGGCGTAGGCCCCCTGCACTACTCGGCTGTATGGAACCATATCGGCGCACATCCGCATCAGGCCACATTGCAGTTCCTTGCTGAATGGGGCATACCGGCTACGTTGCTCTTTCTGTTCAGTATAATTACCGGCATGTTGCGAGGAGCGAGTATAATTCGCAACAATACAGATGTACTTGACGCAGCATTATGGATGGCTCTGCTGGCTTCGTTGACGCTGGCTCAGGTCGATGGCGTATTCGCTATGCCTTATACCGAAGGCTGGCTGGCGGTTATTGCCGGGCTGGCTCTGGCGCGCTGGAGAAGCCCTTCAGGCGCTGCCGCGATGAACAGCCCGATACGACAGGGAATGTTTTTCGTACTTTTGCTGCTAGCAATAACCATCATTGGGCGCATTTTGATTTTGGATGTTCCCGTGCTGCATGAAACATCCATGAAGTTCTATAAGGAACACGGTATAGGCAGCCCTCCCAGGTTCTGGGATCAGGGCTGGATTCCGATGTGAGGCTATATATGTTTAATCCACGCATCAGAGCTTTTTATATTCACTTGCTGATCTCTGCTGGCCTGGCGCTTGCGGTTTTGTACTTGGTCTTCTTTATTTGGCATCCCAGTCCGCTACACACTGCCGTAGGCGTGACCAAGATATTCCTCATGCTAATAGCGATTGATGTAGTTCTTGGCCCCTGTCTTACTCTGATGGTTTACAAGCAAGGAAAAAAGACCTTGGCCATGGACCTCTCCATAATTTGTGCTCTACAACTTGGCGCGTTGTTGTATGGATTGCACGCTGTGGCCGATGGCCGACCTGCATGGCTGGTTTTCGCTGATGAGCGTTTCCAGTTGGTGCGCGCTAATGAGATCGATGGGCGCAGGGTGGGTCAAGCGGAAATGGAATATCGAACCCCCCCATGGATGGGGCCAAGGTGGGTTTCTGTACTGGAGCCTGAAAGCGCCGACGAAAAAAGCAACTTGCTTTTTGAGTCTGTTTTCGCCGGTGTCGACATTTCACAACATCCCGAGCTTTATCAATCGCTGAGCATTGCCGAATCTGCCATACAAAAAGCAGGAAAACCCTTAGCATTGCTTGAGAAATACAACACCCCCGAGGCGGTCGCGGCCATCCTTGAAATCTACCCTAACGCAGGCGCTTGGCTGCCCTTAAAAGCCAATCGGAAAGACATGGTGGTGTTGCTGAAAGAAAACAGTGGCGAGGTTATAGCTATCGTCGATGCTCATCCATGGAACTAAAAACCGAGACACTGGGGCAGGCCAGGATCTCTCGAAGTCTCGTTGGGTGGACCAGATCGAAGCGACACAGCACCAACCGCCCTGATGCCAGAAAGAAACGCCCTGCATTTGCAGGGCGTTTTCTTGTCACCTCAGCCTAGATCGCGTCCCGCTGACGTATCAGGTCGATCACCTGCTTCACCCCCTCTGCGATATCAACAGATTCGGTATCGACAACCAGATCCGCATTAAGCGGCACATCGTAAGGGAAGGACTCACCTGGAATGTTATCGCCACCGGCCGCATACAACCCCTGCGGATCACGCTGGCGGCAAGCCTGCGGGGATGCCTGGACATAGACAGTGATCAGGCGCTCAGTACCGATCAATGCCTTGGCCTGTTCGCGCCCTTCTGCGTCAGGTGCGACGAACGCGGCCAGGGTGATCAGGCCTGCTTCATTGAATTGCCGAGCGACGTGGGCGGCGCGGCGCCAGTTTTCAGTGCGGCCGGCGCGGTCCTGCGGTAGGTCTTTGTTCAGGTCGTGGCGTAGGTTCTGGCCGTCAAGCACGTAAACCGCGCGGCCCATGTCGAACAGCTTGCGCTCCACGGCATAGGCAAGCGTGCTCTTGCCGGCACCGGACAGGCCGGTGAACAGCACGGTAGCCGGCTGCTGGCCGAAGCGAGTTGCGCGTTCTTCGGTAGACACATGCGCCAGCGCACCGTGATGACCGCCCGAGCCATGGGCAACCGGCTCGGCGATGATCATGCCGGCGCCGACGGTGCCATTGGTGAGACGATCAATGACGATGAAAGCGCCGGTCGTGCGGTTCTGCGCGTAGCCATCGAGCGCGATCGGCGCATCTAGGCTGACCTTGACCTTGCCGATCTCGTTGAGCTGCAGGCTGCTCGCAGCGCCCTGCTCCAAGGTATTCACGTCAATCTTGTGGGCGATGCTGGCAATGGAGCCCGGCACGTAGCTGGTGGCCCGCTTGATGTCGTATTTCTTGCCCGGCAGCATCGGCTCTTCGCCCATCCAGACGAGCATCGCATCGAAGCTGTCGGCGATACGCGGGCGGCTGTCGGCATGCACCAGCATGTCGCCGCGCGAGACGTCGATCTCGTCTTCCAGCGTCAGGGTGACGGCTTCACCTGGGGTCGCCTGCTCCAGCTCACCGTCGAATGTGACGATGGATTTCACGCGGCTGATTTTGCCGGACGGCAGCACGGCGATCTCGTCGCCCTTGCGCACGATGCCGCTGGCCAAGGTACCGGCGAAACCGCGGAAGTTCAGGTTCGGACGGTTGACGTACTGCACGGGGAAACGCAGGTCATCGAAGTTGCGATCACCAGCGATCTCGACGCTCTCGAGAATCTCCATCAGCGACTGCCCTTCATACCAGGGTGCGCGCTCGCTGCGATTGACCACGTTGTCGCCCTTCAGCGCCGACATCGGCACGAAGTGCAGGGACGACGGCTTGAGTTCGATGCGATCGGCGAATGCGAGGTAGTCGGCCTTGATCCGCTCAAAGACCTCCTGATCGAAGTTCATCAGGTCCATCTTGTTGATGGCGACGACGATGTGCTTGATGCCGAGCAGCGAGGTGATGAAGCTGTGGCGCTTGGTCTGGGTCTGCACGCCGTAACGGGCATCGACCAGAATGATCGCCAGGTCACAGGTGGATGCGCCAGTCGCCATGTTGCGCGTGTACTGCTCATGGCCAGGGGTGTCGGCAATGATGAACTTGCGCTTGGCCGTCGAGAAATAGCGGTACGCGACGTCGATGGTGATGCCCTGCTCGCGCTCGGCCTGCAGGCCGTCGACCAGCAGTGCCAAGTCGACGTCTTCACCCGTGGTGCCGACCTTCTTCGAATCGCGGGTGATGGCCTCGAGGTGGTCCTCGTAGATCATCTTCGAGTCGTGCAGCAGACGGCCGATCAGCGTGCTCTTGCCGTCATCGACGTTGCCGCAGGTAAGGAAACGCAGGAGTTCCTTGCGCTCGTGTTGCGCCAGGTAGGCGAGGATGTCCTCGCTGATCAGTTCGGATTGGTGACTCATGATGCGTTTCCTTAGAAGTAACCCTGGCGTTTCTTTTCTTCCATCGAGCCGGTGGCGTCATGGTCGATGACGCGCCCCTGACGCTCGGAAGTACGGGTCAGGAGCATCTCCTGAATAATCTCCGGCAAGCTGGTTGCGGTTGATTCGACGGCACCGGTCAATGGGTAGCAGCCCAGGGTGCGGAAGCGCACCATCTTCTTGTGGATGCTGGCCTTCTGCTCTGGCGTCAGGTGTTGCAGGATGCGCTCGTCATCGATCATCACCAGCGTGCCGTTGAGCTCGACAACTTCCCGCTCGGCCGCGAAGTACAGCGGTACGATCGGGATCTGCTCAAGGTAGATGTACTGCCAGATGTCCAGCTCGGTCCAGTTCGAGAGCGGGAAGACGCGGATCGACTCGCCCTTCTTGACCTTGCCGTTGTAGAGATTCCACAGCTCGGGGCGCTGGTTCTTCGGGTCCCAGCGATGCTTGCTGTCGCGGAAGGAGTAGACACGTTCCTTGGCGCGGGATTTTTCCTCATCGCGCCGAGCACCGCCAAAAGCGGCGTCGAAGCCGTACTTGTCCAGCGCCTGCTTGAGGCCTTCGGTCTTCATCACGTCGGTGTGCTTGGCACTGCCGTAGGTGAAGGGATTCATATCCTGCGCGACGCCATCGGGATTGATGTGGGTGATTAGCTCAAGCCCCATCTCCTCGACCATTTTTGCGCGGAAGCTGTACATCTCCTGAAACTTCCAGCGTGTATCGACATGCAGAACCGGGAACGGCAGCTTGCCTGGGAAGAAGGCCTTGCGCGCCAGGTGCAGCATCACGGCCGAATCCTTGCCAATGGAATAAAGCATCACCGGGTTGCCGAATTCGGCTGCAACCTCACGGATAATGTGGATGCTTTCCGCCTCCAGCTGTTTCAGATGCGTCAGTTTGTCGACCATGGCTACTCACGATTTAGCAGGTGGACGGCCGGCGGGCCGTTGATTGGGCGCAACTCTAACACGGCCTTAGATTCTAATCAGGCCGCCATTTAGACCTAAAAGCTATAGATTTATATCGACTCGCAGGCGCGCCAAATAGCGATCTACCTGTCCATTCAAATACGCCGAGCCGCGCAAGCTGGGGCTCACGCAGGGTTAGGGCAGTCGACGAACTGGTGCTCGACGCCGAACCGGCCGGCAAGGTATTCACCGAGCGCTTGGACACCATAGCGCTCGGTGGCGTGATGCCCTGCGGCAAAGAAGCTCAGGCCATTCTCACGCGCGACATGTGCCGTCGGCTCGGATATTTCCCCGGTGAGATAGGCGTCCACGCCAGCCGCTACAGCCTGTTCGATGTACCCCTGAGCACCACCGGTGCACCAGGCTACGCGCTTGATCGGGCCATTGCCCTCGACCATCAGTGGCGCGCGGCCTAGCACATCCTGTATCCGCTGCCGGAACTCGCTTGCAGTCAGGGATTTCTCCAGGGAACCAACCAGGCCCACCGAACGGGGATTGCTCGGATCCAGCGGCCCCTCGACTTGCAGACCGAGCAGCGCGCCCAATCGCACGTTGTTACCGACTTCGGGATGCACATCGAGCGGAAGGTGATAGGCCAGCAGACTGATCCCGTTGACCAGCAGCGTCTTCAGGCGGCGCTGTTTCATGCCGATGATGCGCACGTCCTCGTTCTTCCAGAAATAACCGTGATGCACCAGTACCACATCGGCTTTCGCCTCGACTGCCGCATCCAGCAGTGCCTGGCTGGCCGTCACGCCGCTGACGATCCGCGCTACCTGTGAACGCCCCTCGACTTGCAAACCATTAGGGCAATAGTCGGCAATCCTCGCGGCATCCAGATAGCGGTCTGCCTCCTGAACCAGAGTGGTAAGCGCAACTGACATGGGGATACCTCTTGATGGCGCGGCGGGCGCGACTGGTACTCGTCGAACCGCCACGGCAAATCATGCACGCATGAAGCTGCATTTCAGTTGCAGCTTCGTATAATGCCGCCACCTTAAGGGCCGCTTTGCGCGCCCGCAACTCTGCCCGGACCCCTGCGCGATGTTCAATGCCCTACGTTTCCTCGGCTGGCCGTTGCTGGTCGGCCTGCTCGTAGCTCTGCTGATCATCCAGCGATACCCGCAACTGGTCGGCATCAAAGAGCGCGACATCGGTTTGCGGCAGGCGCCGTTGGTTGCCACCACGCCGCAACAGGGTCCGTATTCCTATGCCAACGCGGTCGCAGGCGCCGCTCCGGCAGTTGCCAACCTCTATACCACCAAGGTCATCGAGAAGACCGAGCAGCAGGCGCCGCTGTCGAAAGACCCGCTGTTTCAACGCTTCTTCAACGACAACCTGCCGAGGCAGCGGCGGATGGAGTCGAGTCTCGGCTCAGCGGTGATCATGAGCCCGGAAGGCTATCTGCTGACCAACAACCATGTAACGGCGAACGCCGAGCAGATCGTAGTGGCGCTCAAGGATGGGCGGGAAACGCTGGCTCGGGTAATCGGCAGCGACCCGGAAACCGACCTCGCGGTATTGAAGATCGACCTGGCGGACCTGCCGGCCATCACCGTCGGCCATTCTGACCGCATACGCGTCGGCGACGTCACGCTGGCGATCGGCAACCCGTTCGGAGTCGGCCAGACGGTCACCATGGGCATCATCAGCGCCACCGGCCGCAACCAGCTGGGCCTGAACACCTATGAAGACTTCATCCAGACCGACGCAGCGATCAACCGCGGCAACTCCGGTGGCGCATTGGTGGATGCCGAGGGCAACCTGATCGGCATCAACACCGCGATCATCTCCGAGTCGGGCGGCTCGCAGGGCATTGGTTTCGCGATTCCGGTGAAACTCGCACTGGAGGTGATGAAGTCGATCATCGACCACGGCCAGGTCATCCGTGGCTGGCTGGGCGTGGAGGTGCAATCGCTTACCCAGGAGCTGGCGGAATCCTTTGGTCAGGAAGGCCGCCCCGGGATTGTCGTGGCTGGCGTCTACCGCGACGGCCCAGCCGCCCGCGCGGGGCTGCAGCCTGGAGATTTGATTTTGAGCATCGACGGGGTGCAGTCAGCCGACGGCCGCAGCTCGATGAACCAAGTCGCCCGCGCCCGCCCAGGCGACAAGATCGACATCGATATCTTGCGCAACGGCAAGCCGCTAACGCTGACCGCAGAAGTGGGCATGCGCGCCCCTGTGAGTACGGCTCCGAAATAGCGCGGCCGCAGCCCTGCGCCAGAGCCACCCAAGCGCGACGCGCTGTAGCGGCCGCGGCAGGTCTCAGGCCGGCCGCTGCCCGTCTCGCCCAGCGTTAGCCGAGCGCCTCCAACAGCGCCTGATTCTGCTCCGGCGTACCAATGGTGATACGCAGGAACTGCTCGATACGGCGCTGTTTGAAGTGTCGAACGATGACGCCTTGCTCACGCAGGCTGGCGGCGATGGTGGCCGCATCCCGCTGCGGGTGACGGGCGAAGATGAAGTTGGCCGCCGACGGCAGCACCTCGAAACCCAACCCCTGCATTGCCGCCACCACCGCTTCGCGGCTGTCGATGACCTGCTGGCAGGTCTGCTGGAAATACGCGCGATCCTCGAAAGCTGCAGCGGCCCCGGCAATGGCGATGCGATCCAGCGGATAGGAGTTGAAGCTATTCTTGATCCGCTCCAAGGCCTCGATCAGATCGGGATGACCAACCGCCAACCCTACGCGTAGCCCGGCCAGCGAGCGCGACTTGGACAGCGTCTGCGTCACCAGTAGATTCGGGTAACGATCGACCAGCGCGATGGCGGACTCACCGCCAAAATCCACATAGGCTTCATCGACCAGCACCACCGTTTCCGTGTTTGCCTGAAGCAGCCGCTCGATTGCCTCTAGCGCAAGCAGACAGCCAGTCGGAGCATTGGGATTAGGGAAGATGATGCCGCCATTCGGGCGGTTGTAGTCGGCCACATCGATCTGGAACTGCTCATCGAGCGCAACGGTTTCGTAGGCGATGCCGTACAGCCCGCAGTAGACCGGATAGAAGCTGTAGCTGATATCCGGGAACAGCAATGGGCCGGCATGCTGGAACAACCCATGAAAAGCATGCGCAAGCACCTCATCCGAGCCATTGCCGACAAATACCTGAGCCGGCTGCACACCGTAATAATCGGCTACCGCCTGCTTCAACCGTTCGCCATTGGGATCGGGGTACAGCCGCAGACTGTCGTTAAGCTCCGCCTGCATCGCGGCGATTGCACGCGGCGACGGCCCGTAGGGGTTTTCGTTGGTGTTGAGCTTGACCAGCTTGCTCAGCTTCGGCTGCTCACCCGGCACGTAGGGCACCAGGTCTTTGACGAAGGGGCTCCAGAATTTGCTCATCTGCCCTTCTCTCCTTGAATGTGATCGGTTTGCCGTGGGGGCGATAAATGGCGAAGTCTTGGCGTTTGCAAGGCGGACAAGCGGCACGCTGTTCGCCCTGCGCCAACGTTATCAGCCCTTGATGCGGTACTCGGCGCTGCGGGCGTGAGCAGTGAGCGATTCACCACGGGCCAGCACCGACGCCACCTTGCCCAGCGTCGAGGCTCCCTCGGCCGAGCAATTGATGATCGACGAACGCTTCTGGAAGTCGTACACCCCCAGTGGCGAGGAGAAGCGCGCGGTGCCCGAGGTTGGCAGTACGTGGTTTGGTCCGGCGCAGTAGTCGCCCAGCGCCTCTGCGGTGTAGCGACCCATGAAGATCGCCCCGGCATGACGAATCTGCGGCAGCCACTGCTCAGGCTCAGCGACCGACAGCTCCAGATGCTCCGGCGCGATGCGATTGGCAACTTCGATCGCCTGCTGCATATCGGCGACGAGGATCAGCGCGCCACGCCCCTCGATAGAAGTACGGGCGATATCGGCACGCTCCAGGGTGGGCAGCAAGCGAGCAATGCTTTCGGCGACTCGATCGAGAAATTCGGCATCCGGGCTGACCAGGATGGACTGGGCGTCCTCGTCATGCTCGGCCTGGGAAAACAGGTCCATCGCAATCCAGTCGGGGTCGGTCTGTCCGTCGCAGACCACCAGGATTTCCGATGGACCGGCAATCATGTCGATACCAACCTTGCCGAACACGTGACGCTTGGCGGTCGCCACGTAGATGTTCCCCGGGCCCACAATCTTGTCCACCGGCGGCACGCTCTCGGTGCCGTATGCCAGAGCAGCAACGGCCTGCGCTCCGCCAATGGTGAACACCCGATCGACGCCGGCGATGCAGGCTGCAGCAAGCACCAGCTCGTTGAGTTCGCCACGTGGAGTCGGCACGACCATGACGACTTCAGGCACACCGGCGACCTTGGCCGGAATGGCGTTCATCAATACCGACGACGGATAGGACGCCTTGCCGCCGGGCACGTAGAGCCCGGCGCGATCCAGCGGGGTGACTTTCTGCCCAAGTACCGTGCCGTCGGCTTCGGTATAGGTCCAGGAGTCCTGCTTCTGCCGCTCGTGATAGCTGCTCACGCGCTCGGCGGCGATCTCCAGGGCCTCGCGCTGCGCTGGCGTGATGCGCTCCAGAGCCTGCTCCAGGCGCGCGCGCGGCAGGATCAGATCGGCCATGGAGGCAACCTGCAGCCCATCGAAGCGCTGGGTCAGTTCGACCAGCGCCGCATCGCCGCGCTCGCGTACAGCCTTGATGATCTCCAACACCCTCTCGTTCACGCCTTCGTCGGAAACGCTTTCCCAGCTCAGCAGATGATCCAGATGACGAGCGAAATCGGCATCGGCAGCGTTGAGTCGGCGAATGGCGGAGGGAGCGGTCATAGCGGGCCTCATGGTTGGCTAGGCATCGGAAGCGGCCGGCTTCATTGCAACGGCACGAAGCGCAGGCCGGGCTCTCAGGCGCCGCTAGAATATCAAGCCCACCGTGCGGGCACCTGAGAATTTCAGCTATGACACGGATAGGCAGGCGCGGTGGTCACCGCGAGATTCATCAATGCTGATGCTGCTGGACTGCCGCGTGCAGGATGTCGATCAGCGCCTGGATACGCGCGTGCTGCATTTTCATGGAGGCCTTGTTCACTACCAGGCGGGAACTGATGTGAGCGATCAGCTCCTGGGGTTCCAGCCCGTTGGCGCGCAACGTATTGCCAGTGTCGACCACGTCGATGATCTTGTCCGCCAGCCCCACCAGCGGCGCGAGTTCCATGGAGCCGTACAGCTTGATGATGTCGACCTGACGGCCCTGCTCGGCGTAGTAGCGCTTGGCGACGTTGACGAACTTGGTTGCAACCCGCAGACGGCCCTTGGGCTCTGGCGCACCGACCTTGCCGGCAGTCATCAGTTTGCAGTTGGCGATACGCAGATCCAGCGGCTCGTATAGCCCCTGTCCACCGTACTCCATCAACACGTCCTTGCCGGCGACGCCAAGATCGGCTGCGCCATGCTCGACATAGGTAGGCACATCGGTAGCACGAACGATCAGCAGACGAACGTCATCCTGGGTAGTCGGAATGATCAGCTTGCGGCTCTTGTCCGGATTCTCGGTGGGTACGATACCGGCCGCGGCGAGCAACGGCAGGGTGTCGTCGAGGATGCGGCCTTTGGACAGGGCGATGGTGAGCATGGAGCGTTTTCCTTGAACGGCAACGGCCAACCTTGGGGGCGACCACATGACCAACTGCG
Source organism: Stutzerimonas stutzeri RCH2 (assembly GCF_000327065.1). Taxonomy (NCBI): domain Bacteria; kingdom Pseudomonadati; phylum Pseudomonadota; class Gammaproteobacteria; order Pseudomonadales; family Pseudomonadaceae; genus Stutzerimonas; species Stutzerimonas stutzeri. The sequence continues at coordinate 3,467,565 of NC_019936.1, forward strand.
ATTTCGCGAGCTAGAGTCATGCAAGGCAAAAACAGGCGAGGAAGCGGAGTTTACTAGCTGTAAATGAGCATTCCGAGCCTGTTTTTAACGCAGCAGGACCGACGCGCAGCAGATCGCTATCAGCCGGGAACGCGGCGAATCTTCGCCCCCAGCAACTGCAGCTTCTCTTCGATGCACTCGTAACCACGGTCGATGTGGTAGATGCGATCGATCAGCGTATCGCCTTCGGCGACCAGGCCAGCGATCACCAGACTTGCCGAAGCGCGCAGGTCGGTTGCCATGACTGGTGCGCCCTTGAGGCGCTCGACACCGGTGACGATGGCCGTGTTGCCCTCCACCAGAATCTGCGCACCCATGCGATTCATCTCATAGACGTGCATGAAGCGGTTCTCGAAGACGGTCTCGATCACGGTACCAGTGCCTTCGGCAATGGCGTTCAGGGCAATGAACTGCGCCTGCATGTCGGTCGGGAACGCCGGGTACGGTGCCGTGCGAACGTTGACTGCCTTGGGCCGCTTGCCTTTCATGTCCAGCTCGATCCAGTCGCTGCCGGTATCGATATGTGCACCCGCTTCGACCAACTTGTGCAATACGGCTTCGAGCAGCGTCGCGTCGGTGTCCTTCAGACGAACCCGACCGCCAGTAGCGGCGGCTGCAACGAGGTAAGTGCCGGTCTCGATACGGTCAGGCATGACGCTATAGCGCCCGCCGCCGAGGCGTTTGACGCCATCGATGGTGATGGTGTCAGTGCCGGCACCGGAAACCTTGGCGCCCATGGCATTGAGGAAATTGGCGAGATCGACCACTTCAGGCTCGCGTGCGGCGTTTTCCAGCACGCTGCGGCCGTTGGCCAGCGCGGCGGCCATCATGATGTTCTCGGTACCGGTCACGCTGACCGTGTCGAAGAAGAAGTGCGCACCACGCAGACCACCAGCAGGCGCCTTGGCCTTGATGTAGCCGCCTTCGACGTCGATCTGTGCGCCCATGGCTTCCAGGCCACGGATGTGCAGGTCAACCGGTCGCGAACCGATCGCGCAGCCGCCGGGCAGAGCCACTTCGGCTTCACCGAAACGCGCCACCATCGGGCCGAGCACCAGAATCGAGGCACGCATGGTTTTAACCAGCTCATAAGGAGCAACCAGCGTCTTGATGCTGCTGGCATCAACCTCGACGCTGAGCTTCTCGTCAATGACCGGCTGCACGCCCATACGGCCGAACAGCTCGATCATCGTGGTGATGTCGTGCAGGTGCGGCAGATTGCACACCGTGACCGGAGTGTCGGCCAGCAACGTGGCGGCCAGGATCGGCAGGGCGGAGTTCTTCGCACCGGAAATGCGGATTTCGCCATCGAGGCGAATGCCGCCGGTAATGATCAATTTGTCCATGGATAATCCCATAAGCCGCAGGCTGGAAGCACTGCCAAAGGAGGCGGCGCAGTCAACGAGACGCGCTCTGCCTGGAATGATTGGTGGCGTTAGCCGGCGGCGATCAGGCGCGCCCGGCCCAGTCGGCGCGACTGAAGAACTTCATGGTGACGGCATGAATGCTGCCATCAGCGATCCAGGGATTGAGGTGTGCGTAGATCTGCTGCTGACGCTTCACCGGGCTCAGACCGGCCAGCTCGTCACTGATCACGTTGAGCTGGAAATTGCAGCCTTCACCTTCCACTTCTACCTGGGCACCTGGAATCTTCTCTTCCAGGAAACTCTTCACTTCTTGGGCCTGCATGTTCAACCTCGATCGGCGCAGCACGCGCACGGGCCGGTCATCATACAAAAAAGCCTGGAAGCTGCGAACCCCGAACCTTGCCGAACCGACGGAGATATCTCAATCAAGCGTCTCGGCACCCTGATCGCGACTGGAGCGATGCCGCGAACGACCGCTATCGCTCTGCACGGCGGGGAAACGCGAGGATGCAAAGCGCACGACCAGGATTGCCAACGCCAGCAGCAGGATCGCGCCGGAAACGTAGACCACGCCCATATCGGGCCGGTGATGATGCGAGATGTCGGAAATCAGCAAACGGGTCAGCGCGGTGATGGCCACATAGATCAGGAAACGCACCGGCATATGATTGGTCTTGAAATAGATCCCAACCATCGCGCCAAGCTCGAGGTAGATGAACAGCAGCAGGATGTCATCAACGGTGATGTGGCCCTTCTCGACCATGCCGAGAAACGCCATGACTGCCGCCCAGGCTGTGACGGCGCCAATCGCGAACAACGCCAGATAGTGAAAGCTCTCGACCAGCAGGTTGCCCAGCGACTCGGCCAGCTCATGCAAGCTGTCACGCAAGGTTTCGGCCCAACGCAGCTTCATACGACGATTCCTTTCAAGCCTGGGATGTTTCCAGCGGGAGAATATCCAACAATCCGGACACCTTGGCGATCTTCAGCATATCGGCCGGCAACGCCGCGACACGCAACCCGACCCCGGCGGCCTTGGCGTCACGCATGAAAGCCAGCAACAAGGAAAGCCCGACGCTGCTGGAGCGCTCGACCGCCGAGCAATCCAAGGTAAGCGGAACACGGCTGCCACTGATCAGCGCCCGCCCGGCCTCGCGAAGAGCCGGACCTGTACGGTAGTCCAGCACGCCGGCCAGGCATAACTCACCTTCGGCACCCGGCTCGATCCGCGCCTCACTCATCGCCAACCGCCTGCTGACCAGCCTCGGTATCCTTGGCGCGCGCTACCACCTCGGCCCAACCATTAATGGTCTTGTCCAGATCGTTGCCGTTACGCTGCATGGAGTCGGCGAACTGATCGCGGAACAGCTTGCCGATATTGATGCCATTGATGATGACGTTGCGCACGCGCCATTCGCCATCGTTGACCATGGTGTAGGACACCGGATAGATCTCGCCCTGACGCCCCACCACTTCCATACCAACACTGGTGCGCTTGGGGTCCTGCTTGCCGCTGGGCGGCAATACGCGGATCTGCTGATTGTTGTACTCCAGCAGAGCGTTGCCATAGAACTGCATCAGGCTGCGCTTGAAGTTTTCCTGGAAACGCTGCATCTGCTCGGGAGAAGCGTTGCGCGAGTATTTGACGGTCATGATGCTGCGCGAGATGCCATCAGCATCGACCACCGGACCCAGGATCTCATTGAGCGAATCGTAGAAGGCCGCTGGATCGCTGCGGTACTGCTCCTTGTTGGCCTTGAGATCAGCCAGCAACTCATCGGTGGTCTTCTGAATCACCTGATGCGCAGTCAGCGCGGCCTGGGAATACATGGGCAATATGGCCAGCAGAATCAGCAGGCCGCGACGCAAGGCAGTCATCATGTTCATATCCTTCAGTCTCTATTTACCGAATTGAGCAGGAATTTGCCGATCAGATCCTCTAGTACCAGCGAGGACTGGGTGTCCTGAATGGTGTCACCATCCTTCAGCAACTCGTCATCGCCACCCACGCTGATGCCGACGTACTTCTCGCCGAGCAGGCCGGCAGTCAGGATCGAAGCGGTAGAGTCCGCCGGCAGGATGTTCACGTCCTGCTGGATTTCCAGGGTCACCCGACCGGTGTAGCTATCACGATCCAGGTCGATCGCCGTGACCTTGCCGATCGTCACACCGGCCATGGTCACCTTGGATCGGACCGTCAAACCGGCAATGTTGTCGAAATAGGCGTACAACTTGTACGTGTCGGCGCTGCCCACACTCAACCCGCTGACGCGCAGCGACAGCAGCAACAAGGCCAGCAGGCCGGCAAGCAGGAACAGCCCGACACCCATTTCCAGTGTGCGGATACGCATCAGAAATCTCCAAACATCAACGCGGTCAAAATGAAATCGAGGCCGAGCACTGCCAGCGAGGCATACACCACGGTCCGGGTGGTGGCACGACTGATACCTTCAGAAGTGGGCTCGCAGTCGTAGCCCTGAAACACGGCAATCCAGGTGACCACCAGCGCAAACACCACGCTCTTGATCACGCCGTTGAGCACATCCGAGTGGAAGTTGACACTGTTCTGCATGTTGGCCCAGAACGAACCTTCATAGACACCCAGCCAGTCCACCGCGACCATCGCCCCGCCCCAGATGCCGACTACATTGAAGATCAATGTCAGCAGCGGCAGCGAAATGAAGCCCGCCCACAGGCGCGGCGCGATGATGTACTTGAGCGGATCGACACCAATCATTTCCAGACTCGAGAGCTGCTCGGTGGATTTCATGTTGCCGATCTCAGCCGCCAGGGCCGAGCCGGCACGTCCGGCGAACAGCAGCGCGGTCACTACCGGCCCGAGCTCCCGCAACAGGGTCAAGGCGACCATCTGCCCGACCGCCTGCTCGGACCCGTAGCTGCTGAGGATGTTGTAGCCCTGCAGCGCCAGCACCATGCCAATGAAAATGCCGGACACCACGACGATCGCCAGCGACAGCACACCGACCGAATAAAGTTGCTTGACCAGCAGCGAGAAGCCATTGCGCAGGCCGCTGCGGCCAAACAGGGCATGCACCAGAAAAATGGTCGAGCGCCCGAGGGCCGCCAGCACATCCAGACCGGCGCGCCCCAGCAACGCGACTCGATCCAACAAGGAACGCTTACGCATCGGTGCCTCCCAGCAAATCGTCGGCGTAAGCCGGCGCGGGAAAATGGAACGGCACCGGCCCATCAGCCGAACCCTTCATGAATTGTCGAATACGCGGATTATCCGACTCCATCAATTCGGCCGGCGTGCCCTGCCCGAGCACCTGGGAATCACCCACCACATAGATGTAATCAGCGATGGAAGCGGTTTCGGCCAGGTCGTGGGACACCACGATACTGGTGATACCCAACGCATCGTTGAGCAACCGGATCAGGCGCACCAGCACGCCCATCGCGATCGGGTCCTGCCCGGCGAAAGGCTCGTCGTACATAAGAATTTGCGGGTCAAGCGCAATCGCCCGTGCGAGCGCGACTCGCCGTTTCATACCACCGGAGAGTTCGTCGGGCATCAGCTCGATGGCGCCGCGCAGGCCGACTGCTTCCAACTTCATCAGCACGATGTCGCGGATCATCTCGTCCGGCAGCTTGGTGTGCACGCGCAGGGGGAAGGCGACGTTTTCGAACACGTCCAGATCGGTAAAAAGTGCGCCGCTCTGAAAGAGCACGCCCATCTGCTTGCGCATGTCGAACAGCTCGCTACGCGAAAGGCTCGGCAGGTTATTACCGGCTACCCACACCTCACCTCGCGACGGCATCAGCTGAGCGGCGATCAGCCGCAGCAGAGTCGTCTTGCCGCACCCGGACGGCCCCATGATGGCCGTGACCTTCCCTCGCGGGATCGCGATGTCGACATTATTGAAGATACTGCGCTCGCCTCGCATGAAGGTCACTCCCTTCAGCTCGACCGCGTAGTCGTTGCTGGCGCTCATCTGGTCTCCTTGCATGCAGTCTGCGAAACAGACGGTTCCCGTTGGCGCCGGGATACTTTCTGCCTGACCGTTTTCGGGCGCGCACTATAGCACCGCCCCTATGGCCGCCCAACCAATGAGCGTTTCAGCAGATGACTAGCGACACGCCCGTTCAGCCTGGGTTCAGCTGGCAGTGATCAAATCCATCAGTCGCACCCAGCCTGACCCGCCGACATTTTCCATCAGCGGCAGCCCGTTTCTCGCTATAATCCGCGCCTTTTAATCGGACGACCTCGCCAGCCATGAGCCAGAGCAGCCAGTTGATCGAAACCGCGCAACGCACCATCCGCCTGGAAATCGAGGCAGTTGAACAGCTGAACGCCAGAATCGACGCAAGCTTCGTCAGCGCATGCGAACTGATCCTGGCGTGCAAGGGCCGTGTAGTCGTGGTCGGCATGGGCAAATCCGGGCACATCGGCCGCAAGATCGCCGCGACCCTTGCCAGCACCGGCACCGCCGCCTTTTTCGTGCACCCGGCCGAAGCCAGCCATGGCGACATGGGCATGATCACGCAGGATGACGTGGTACTGGCCCTGTCCAATTCCGGCACTACCAGCGAGATCGTCACCCTGCTGCCGCTGATCAAGCGCCTCGGCATCACGCTGATCAGCATGACCGGCAATCCAAACTCGGTACTGGCCAAGGCCGCCGCGGTAAATCTGGATGCCAGCGTCAGCATCGAAGCCTGCCCCCTGAATCTGGCACCGACCTCATCCACTACCGCGAGCCTGGTGCTGGGCGATGCACTGGCCATCGCGCTGCTGGAAGCCCGCGGTTTCACCGCCGAAGATTTTGCCTTTTCTCACCCAGGCGGCGCACTGGGCCGCCGGCTGCTGCTCAAGGTCGAGCATGTGATGCACACAGGCGAGCGCCTGCCCAGAGTGCCGCGCGGGACCTCGCTGCGCGACGCCCTGCTGGAGATGACGCAAAAAGGTCTGGGCATGACCGTTATCGTCGAAACGGACGGACGGCTGGCTGGAATCTTCACCGACGGCGATCTACGCCGCGCGCTGGACAAGGGAGTGGATGTACGCCAGACCAGCATCGACGAGGTCATGACCGTTCACGGCAAGACTGCCAACGCGGAAATGCTTGCTGCCGAGGCGCTGAAGATTATGGAAGACCACAAGATCAGTTCACTGGTGGTGATCGACGATAGCGAGCTGCCGGTCGGCGCGCTGAACATGCACGACCTGCTGCGCGCGGGGGTGATGTAATGCACGAGCACCTGCTGCAACGCGCCCGCGACATCCGCCTGGCGATCTTCGATGTGGATGGCGTTCTGACCGACGGTCGCCTGTATTTTCTTACCGACGGTAGCGAGTTCAAAACCTTCAACACGCTGGATGGCCATGGCATCAAGATGCTGATCAATTCCGGCGTGCGCACCGCAATCATCAGCGGCCGCAAGACGCCGGTAGTGGAACGTCGCGCGCAGAATCTGGGCATCCAACATCTTTACCAGGGCCGCGAAGACAAGCTGGTCGTGCTCGACGAGCTGCTCGCCGAACTTGGCCTGAGCTACTCTGAGGTGGCCTATCTCGGCGACGATTTGCCGGACCTGCCCGTGATACGCCGTGTCGGCCTCGGCATGGCAGTCGCCAGCGCCGACTCGTTTGTCCGTGAGCATTCGCACGGCGTGACGCAAGCACGCGGCGGTGAAGGTGCGGCGCGCGAGTTCTGCGAACTGATTATGCGCGCCCAGGGCACCCTGGCCGCCGCGCAAAACGCTTATCTGTAGAGGTCTGGATGCTTCGCAAACTGCGCTTCGCCGCCCTGCTGACCTTGATCGCTGCGCTGTTGGTAGCGATCGGCTACTGGAATATCCGTCCGGAAAGCTTCATGCAACAGCCTCCGGCCGCCACTGCCGAGACGCCTGATGTCGATTTCTACGTGATCAACTCGCGCACGGTTCAGTACCAGCCCGACGGCAAGCGCAACTACGAACTGACGGCAGACAAGCTCGAGCACATCAAGGCCAGCGATGTCAGCCTGCTGACCAAACCCGACCTGATGTCCTATCGCGGTACCGAGCTGCCCTGGCACGTGCGCAGCGAGCGCGGCGAAGTATCGGCCGAGGGCGACGAGGTCCTGCTGATCGACAAGGTTCGGGTCGAGCGCACTGATGCCAAAGGCCGCCCGACGATCCTTACCACCAGCCGCCTGACGGTGTGGCCGGACAAGGATTATGCCGAGACCAACCAAGCCGTTAGAATCGAGGCCGCCAATGGCGTGACCACCGCAACCGGCATGAAAGCGTACATGGATGACGGCAGGATGCTCCTGCTGTCCAACGTAAGAGGCCAGCATGAGCTGCGTTAAGACTCTCCCCCTCCTGCTCGGTTTGAGCGCCTTCTGGCTCGGCGCCAGCGCCTGGGCGCTTCCCGAGGATCGTGAACAGCCAATCCGCGTACAGGCCGATTCCGCCGAACTCGACGACCGACAGGGCGTAGCGGTATATCGCGGCGACGTGGTCATCACCCAGGGCACGATGAAGATCACCGGTGACACGGTGACCATCACCCAGGATGGCAATGGCGATGTCGAGGTCTTCACTTCCATCGGCAAGCCGGCCTATTACGAGCAGAAACCGGCGGTGGACAAGGAGATCGTCAAGGCCTACGGCCTGACCATCCAGTACTTCGCCGCCAATGAGCGCATCGTCCTCATCGACCAGGCCAAGGTCGTTCAGGAAGGCAACACATTCGAAGGCGAAAAGATTGTCTATGACACCCGTCGCCAGATCGTCAATGCCGGTCGCGCCACCAATGCCGATGTGACCACGCCGCGCCCGCGCGTCGACATGGTGATCCAGCCGCGCAAACGCGACCAAGCCACGGAGCAGCCGGAGTAATGGCCGTTCTCAAAGCCCAGCATCTGGCCAAGAGCTACAAGAGTCGTCAGGTCGTGCGCGACGTCAGCCTGTCCATCGAGAGCGGGCAGATCGTTGGCCTGCTCGGCCCGAATGGCGCTGGCAAGACCACCTGCTTCTACATGATCGTCGGCCTGGTGAATGCCGATCAGGGCCGCGTGCTGATCGATCAGAACGACGTCACCCACCTGCCGATGCACGGCCGCGCGCGCGCTGGCATTGGCTACCTGCCGCAGGAAGCGTCGATCTTTCGCAAACTCTCGGTGGCCGACAACATCATGGCCATTCTCGAGACGCGCAAAGATCTGGACCGCAGCGGCCGCCAGCAGGCGCTGGAAGGTCTGCTGCAGGAGTTCCACATCAACCATATCCGTGACAGCCTCGGCATGAGCCTGTCCGGCGGCGAGCGCCGCCGGGTGGAAATCGCCCGCGCCCTGGCTACCGCGCCGAAGTTCATCCTGCTTGATGAGCCCTTCGCTGGCGTGGACCCGATCTCGGTGGGCGATATCAAACAGATCATCCATCACCTCAAGGCCAAGGGCATCGGCGTGCTGATCACCGATCACAATGTCCGTGAAACGCTGGATATCTGCGAAACCGCCTACATCGTCAATGACGGGCAACTGATCGCCGAAGGCGATGCACAGACCATCCTCAGCAACCAGCTGGTCAAGGAAGTCTACCTGGGCCACGAATTCCGGCTGTAACGCGGATTTTTTGCTCGGCTCGGCAAATCGGCTCTAGGCAAAGGCTTCGTCGGCAGGCATATAATTTGCTTTCGCTGGCGCCCTGGGCGCGGCATGTCGGAATGGGCGCGGTTGCGCCGGCATACAAGGTTCGAAGTCCTCTGCCATGAAACCATCGCTAGTCCTGAAGATGGGCCAGCAGCTGACGATGACACCGCAGCTGCAACAGGCCATACGGCTCCTCCAGCTATCCACCCTCGATCTACAACAGGAGATCCAAGAGGCGCTGGATTCCAATCCCATGCTCGAGCGCGAAGAAGACGGCGACGACTTCGACAGCTCCGACCCCATGGCCGAAGCTGCCGATCGGCCGGGTGACACCGGCACCGAGAAAAGCAGCAGCCAGGAAAGCACTTACGAGGAGCCCTCGCACAGCGGCGAAAGTGCGGACGATGGCGATTGGGGCGAGCGAATCCCCAGCGAGCTTCCGGTCGACACGGCCTGGGAAGACATCTACCAGACCAGCGCCAGCAGCCTGCCCAGCAACGATGACGACGAGTGGGACTTCACCAGCCGCACATCCAACGGCATCAGCCTGCAGAGCCATTTGCTGTGGCAGCTCAACCTGGCACCGATGAGCGACACCGACCGCCTGATCGCGACCACACTGATCGACTGCATCAACGATCAGGGCTATCTCGAAGAGACACTGCAGGAAATCGTCGACTCCTTCGACCCGGAGCTGGAAATCGAACTCGATGAGGTCGAGGTCGTCCTGCGTCGCATCCAGCAGTTCGAACCGGCCGGCATCGGCGCGCGTGATTTGCGCGAATGCCTGCTACTGCAACTGCGTCAGCTATCCGAAAGAACGCCTTGGCTGAGCGAGGCCCAGCGTCTGGTCAGCGACTACCTGGATATCCTGGGCAGCCGCGACTACAGCCTGCTGATGCGCCGGATGAAGCTCAAGGAAGACGAACTGCGCCAGGTCATCGAGCTGATCCAGAGCTTGAACCCCCGCCCCGGCTCGCAGATCGAGGCGAGCGAACCGGAATACGTGGTGCCTGACGTAATCGTGCGCAAGCACAACGACCGCTGGCTGGTCGAGCTGAATCAGGAAGCCATGCCGCGTCTGCGGGTCAACGCGCAATACGCAGGCTTCGTCAAACGCGCCGACTCCAGCGCCGACAACACCTTTATGCGCAATCAGCTGCAGGAGGCGCGCTGGTTCATCAAGAGCCTGCTCAGCCGCAACGAAACGCTGATGAAGGTCGCCACCCAGATCGTCGAGCATCAGCGCGCCTTTCTCGAGCACGGTGACGAGGCAATGAAGCCGCTGGTGCTGCATGATATTGCCGAAGCGGTAGGCATGCATGAGTCGACCATTTCCCGTGTGACGACGCAGAAATACATGCACACGCCGCGCGGCATCTACGAACTCAAATACTTCTTCTCCAGCCACGTCAGCACTGCCGAAGGCGGCGAATGTTCGTCCACTGCGATCCGCGCGATCATCAAAAAGCTAGTCGCCGCGGAAAACCAGAAAAAGCCGTTGAGTGACAGCAAGATCGCTGGTTTACTGGAGGCGCAGGGCATCCAGGTGGCCCGCCGTACAGTTGCGAAATACCGTGAGTCACTCGGTATCGCACCGTCCAGCGAGCGCAAGCGTTTGCTGTGATCGGCCCCTGGTCGAACTGTATCGGCGGCAGGCCTACCACCCTGCTCTTCGCTCAAGGCAAAGGAGATAGCAGTATGCAAGTCAACATCAGCGGTGTTCATCTGGAAGTAACCGACGCCCTGCGTGACTACATCGAGGAGAAATTCGACCGGCTTGCTCGCCACTTCGACCGCATCATCAGTGTTCAGGTGATCCTGCAGGTCGAGAAGCTCAAGCAGAAAGCCGAAGCGACCCTGCACGTCGCCGGCCGCGAAGTCGTGGCCATTGCCGATCACGAAGACATGTACGCTGCAGTCGACCTGCTGGTCGACAAGCTCGATCGCCAACTGATCAAGCACAAGGAGAAGCAGCTAGACCACACTCAGGGCGCTGTCACCCGCTGACTTCAATATGATCCGACTCGAAAACATCCTCACCCCCGGACGTTCCCTGGTGAACGTCCCGGGCGGTAGCAAGAAACGCGTCCTGGAGCAGATCGCCAAGGTGATCGCCCAGGACCTTATCGATCTCGATTCCCAGACCATTTTCGAAAGCCTGATCGCCCGGGAAAAACTCGGCTCGACCGGGTTTGGTAATGGCATCGCCATTCCGCATTGCCGCATGGTCGGCTGCAGCGCGCCGCTCAGCGCCGTGCTGCGCCTGGAAACCCCCGTGGATTTCGATGCCATCGACGGTGCACCGGTAGACTTGCTGTTCGTTCTACTGGTACCTCAAGCGGCGACCGACGAGCACCTGGAGCTGCTGCGCCAGATCGCCAGCATGCTCGACCGCGAGGACGTACGCCAAAGGCTGCGCGAGGCGCCAACCAACCAAAGCCTCTATCAGGTCGTAGTCGACGTGCAGAACGGGGCCTGACGAAATGGGCAATCGATGCGGCTGATCATCGTAAGTGGGCGCTCGGGCTCGGGTAAAAGCACCGCGCTGAACGTACTCGAAGACAATGGCTTCTACTGCATCGACAACCTGCCTGCCGGGCTGCTGCCGGAGCTTGCCGAGCGCGCCCTGTTGCATACCGAGCTACTGCACCCGCAGGTCGCCGTATCGATCGATGCGCGCAACCTGCCCAGCCAGCTCAAGCGCTTCCCGGAGCTGCTCGAAGAAGTCCGCGCCCGGCATATCCTCTGCGATGTGCTCTATCTGGACGCCGATGACGAGACCCTGCTCAAGCGCTTCTCGGAAACCCGTCGCCGTCACCCACTGACCAACGAAAACCGCTCGCTGGCCGAGGCGATCCACGATGAGGAACTGCTGCTGGCTGCGATCATCGATCACGCCGATCTGAAGATCGATACCACGCATCTAAACCTCTACCAGCTGCGTGACGTGCTCAAGCTGCGCCTGCTCAACAAGCCAGAGCCGGGCACGGCTTTTCTGATCGAGTCATTTGGATTCAAGCGGGGCATGCCCGTCGACGCCGACCTGGTATTCGACGTGCGCTGCCTGCCCAATCCGTACTGGAAGGCAGAACTGCGCGACTTCTCAGGCCTCGACCAACCGGTGATCGACTATCTCGCCGCTCAGGCCGATGTGGAGGAAATGTTCCAGGACATCCACGCCTATCTGAGCAAATGGTTGCCGCGGTTTGCCGCCAGCAACCGAGCCTACGTCACCATCGCCATTGGCTGCACCGGCGGGCATCACCGCTCGGTCTACCTCGCCGAACGGCTGGGTCAGGCCCTCAGAGAGCCGCTGAAGAACCTGCAGGTCCGTCATCGGGACCTCGCCTAGGAATACCTGTATCCATGCCCGCCCGCGAAGTAACCATCATCAACAAACTCGGCCTGCATGCTCGTGCTGCAGCC